>NZ_PYTV01000004.1:0-402304 GCF_003028475.1 Stenotrophomonas sp. Nf1
TTGCTTTAAAACAATTAATAGTTGCTTGATCAAACGTCTGCAAGATGGACAATCATCCTTCCTGCAGGCGCCTTCACAAGATACCTGCGCATACTTTCAAAGATCTTGGGAAGTGGCCTCAGCGCCATTCCCGTGTGCTGCGAAGTTTCCTTCGTAGCGAGCCGCCCATTATAGCCGGCTTTTCCGCTTCGTCAACACCTTTTTTCAAGGCCGTCTCACCGGAGTGGACGTTGTTGCCGATGCCGCTTCGTCGTTGGACCCGAGAGTCTTTCGTCGTTGCGAGCCGCCTATTATGCCGGACTTTTCGAGTCCGTCAACACCTTCGTTCGATCATCTCGTTCGTCGGTGATGGCGTCGCTGTTTGCGTGCCGTTTCCGAAGAAGCGATGCGCTGCAGCAAGGGAGCGAATTCTAGAGATCCCGCAGATTTCGTCAAGCTCTTTTTTGCATGTTGATGACAGAAGCACCCCGACATCACGCATGACGTACGCTCGACGATCACTGCGGCGTTGCCCGCGCGTTGCGCGGTCAACGCCGCAACCACTATCAATGTAGGGATGCACAGTGGAGAGCGAGCAATGAACATGCAGGTGCGACATGGCTGGTGGCGCGATCTTTCGGTACCGGCAATCGTCGCCGGCTTCATCACCGTGCTGGTTGGTTTCGCCAGTTCTGCGGTGATCGTGTTCCAGGCCGCACAGGCCGTGGGTGCCGACCAGGCGCAGATCGCCTCGTGGATGTGGGCGCTGGGGCTGGGCATGGGCGTAACCTGCATCGGGCTGTCGCTGCGCTATCGGGTGCCGGTGGTGACCGCATGGTCGACCCCGGGCGCGGCCATGCTGGTGGTCGGTGCCGGCGGCGCGTCGCTTGCCGAAGCCACCGGTGCCTTCCTGCTTGCCGCCGTGCTGGGCATGCTGGCCGGGTTCTCCGGCATCTTCGCGCGGCTGATGCAGCGGGTGCCGATGGCGCTGGCGGCCGGGATGCTGGCCGGGGTGCTGCTGCGCTTCGGCCTGGAGGTGTTCGTGGCAATGAACACCCAGCTGTTGCTGGCGCTGGCGATGTTCGCCACCTGGCTGGCCGGACGTCGCCTGTTCCCGCGCTATGCGGTCATCGCCACCCTGCTGGTCGGCATTGCGGTTGCGGCCAGTCGTGGCCTGCTGCACGCACAGCAGGTGCAGCTGCAGCTGGCGGTACCGCAATGGGTGACCCCGTCATTGTCATGGACGGCGGTGGCCGGCATCGCCCTGCCCCTGTTCGTGGTCACCATGGCTTCGCAGAACATACCGGGCGTGGCGGTGATGCGCGCGTCCGGCTACGACGCCCCGGTGTCGCCGCTGATCGGGTGGATCGGTGTGGTCAATACACTGCTGGCGCCCTTCGGTGCCTATGCACTCAACCTGGCGGCGATCACGGCGGCGATCTGCATGGGTCGCGATGCGCATGAGGATCCGGCGCGCCGCTATATCGCCGCGATGGCCGCTGGCGCGTTCTACATCGCCATCGGTCTGTTCGGTGCCACCGTGGCCGCACTGTTCGCTGCCTTTCCGAAGGAACTGGTGGCCTGCGTGGCCGGTATCGCGCTGTTTGGCACCATCGCCAACAGCCTGGCCAGTGCGCTGGCGGTGGAGCGCGACCGCGAGGCCGCACTGGTCACCTTCCTGGTCACCGCCTCCGGCGTCTCCCTGGCCGGCATCGGCTCGGCGTTCTGGGGCCTGGTAGCCGGTGCGCTGTGCCTGCTGGTGCTGCGGGCCAGGACGACGCCCTGAACGATCAGGTCAAACCACGACGACGCCGGCGCAGGTGATCACCACGCCGGCCTCAGCCGGCAAGCCCCTGCGCCACCAGCATCACCGCGACGACGACGATGGCCACCATGGCCGCGGCCGGCGCATGGGTGTCGCCGCGCGCGGCCAGCACACTGTGCAGGCGTGCCTCATCGCCTCCGGCCTGCGCCCTGGCGCGGGCGATCTCGCGCTGACAGTGGGCCAGGTACCAGCGGTTGGCATACAGCGCAGCGGTGGTGTTCAGCCCCAGGGTGATGATCACCGACAGGCCTTCAGGCACCCCCAGCAGCATTTCGGCAATGCTGAAGAACACCAGTGTGCCGGCCCAGATGGCGGCGAGCCGGTACATCCTGCGGTACGCCATCCAGATCACGCCGATCAGGAACGCCGGCCAGTGCCAGGTGCCGCGGCCATCGGCAACCCCCTGGTCCAGCCGCCAGCGCTGACGGTAGATCGGGAAGTTGCCCCCGACCACGGCGGCATACAGCGCCATGTCACCGTCCAGCCCTGCCGCCGGCGTGGCGATGGGCGCCGCCACAGGTGCGCGATAGGGGTCGGCGCGATCTGCGACGGCGACCGCAATGGCGGCAGTGGCAGCAGCAGGCGAAGGCGCGACCGGATCGGCAGCAGCCACCGATGGATCCAGTTCGGCCAGCGGTCGCCACGACGGCATTCCCTCCCGCCACACCAGCGTACGCGCGGTCACGGTTCCGTCCTGCTGCAGGCGGCGCAGCCCGGCCAGGTCCACCGGTCCCTCGCTCTGCCTACTGTTGGCATACCACCACTGCGCATCCTGCATACGGCCCATCCCTGTTGAATCCATCGTCACTGTGAGGCACTGCCCACGGTCTGCGCCATCTGGTGGCGCGCGCCCGGCGCAAGGGTAATCCGCTCCGGTCCGGCATTGGCCACTTCCAGGCACACATAGTCGCGCCAGCCATCGCCGACATCGGCCATTTTCGCTGCGGCATCGGCGCCGGGATTCCAGACCACCAGGGTCTGGCTGCCTTCGCTGCGGATCTCGATCTGCCGCTGCAGCACCGGATCGCGCAGCAGGTAGTGGCCAGCAGCGCCGGTATAGATGCGGTCGCTACGGCCCGGGTCACGCCGGTCACGCAGCGACCATGGTCCCTGCTGCTGCCGCGGCGGTGCGTCCTCCTCGTATTTGTCCAGGTACTGCAGGCCGTCAAGGCCATCGACCTCGACCCGGCTGGCGTCGCCCACCCTGAAATAGCTGTGCAGGGCCTGGGTGAAGGTCAGCGGCGAGGACCCGATGTTGTCGATGGTCAGCTGCTGGCGCAGCTGGTGGCCGATGCGCAACTGCATCTGCAGGCGCAGGCCGGACGCATTGACATCCACAGGCGCCAGCTGCAGTTCCACCGCACCGTCCTCGTCGTGCCGGGCCTGCAGCAGCTGCCAGCGCGCGGTTCGCACCAGGCCGTGTGCCGGCACATCATCGCCCTGGTCCTGGCGGCCGAACCAGGGCCAGCACACCGGCACGCCCCCGCGGATCGGCGTCGGCAGCGCGGCGCGCGCGGGTGACAACCACAGCAGGTCGGGCTGTCCTTCCGGAATGAATGACAGCAGCTGTCCACCGAACACGCTGATGGCGGCAGTGGCGGCGGGAGTCCTTACCAACCACGCCTCAAGCCCGTGGAACAGGCCGGTGCTGATGTCCGGAGTCGATTGCATGCGCTGACGCTCTTTGGTGGCCGCGGCGATGATGTCGCGGCCAGTGTGCGAACGGCAAGACCTAACGTGCGGCGGGGGCGGTGCCGGCCGCCGCTTCCTGTTGCAGCGTGCGCAGGATGCGCTGCCCGGCACGACCGTCCGCCGTGGCCCAGCCGAGGCGCTGCTGTTCGGCCTGGATCGCACGGCGGGTGGCGGCACCGATCATGCCGTCGGCGGCACCGATATCGTGGCCACGCGCCAGCAGCAGGGTCTGCAGCTGGCGGCGCTCGTCGCGGCCAATGCCGGGATCGTCGGTCGGCCAGGCGGTGGCCAGCCCACCGCCGCCGCGCAGCTGGTCGGCCAGCGTGGCGATCGCCAGCGCATAGCTTTCGGCGGCGTTGTAGCTGTAGATGGCGTCGTAGTTGCGGAACACCAGCAATGCCGGGCCGTTGCTGCCGGCGGGCAGCAGCAGGGCCGCGCGCGCGTCGGCCGGCAGATTGGGCGGCACCACTGCGCTTCCATCCAGCGCGGTCACGCCCAGTGTGCGCCAGTCCGCCAGTGCGCGACGCTGGGTGCGACCGGCCTGGCTGGCATTGAAGCCGGCCGGCACGCGTACTTCCATGCCCCACGGCTCGCCAGTGCGCCAGCCCGCACGCTTGAGATAGTTGGCGGTGGACGCCAGCGCATCGGGGATGCTGCCGACCAGGTCGCGGCGGCCATCCCCATCGCCATCGACAGCGATACGCGCATAGGTACTGGGCATGAACTGGGTGTGGCCGAAGGCGCCGGCCCAGGAGCCGGTCAAGCCCTGTGCCTGCAGGTCGCCACGGTCGATCAGCGTGAGCAGGGCCAGCAGTTCACCGCGGAAGAACGGCTGGCGGCGGCCGGCGCAGGACAGCGTGGCCAGCGACTGCAGCAGTGGGCGCTTGCCGAATACGCGCCCGTAGTCGCTTTCCACACCCCAGACCGCAACGATGGTGGCCGGGTCGACACCGTACTGGGCCGACACGCGTTGCAGCAGATCGCGATGCTGTTGCAGCAGGGCGCGCCCGTCGTCCACGCGCTGGCGGTCAACCAGTGCTGCCAGGTAATCCCAGATCGGCGTGGTGAATTCCGGCTGCGCGTCGAGCAGGCCGAGCACGCTGGGGTCCGGGGTGAGGCCGGCGGTGATCTCAGCGAAGCGCCCGGCGCTGATGCCGCGGCTGCCGGCGGTGGCCTGCAGGCCAGCCATGCAGCGGGCAAACGCCGGATCGCCGGCGGTGGCCATTGCTGGCGGCGCTTGTGGTGCCGTTGCCAGAGCGGCCGCCAGGCCGAGCGTGGTCAGGATGGGCATGGCGTCCTCCGTGTTGCCGTTGCAGGGCCATCTTAGGCCGAGCGCCGCGCCTGAACCTGAAGCGGCGCCGGCTGCCGGCCGCTAGGTGACGCGCAGCAGCCGCAGGCCGTAGGCCGGGCTGTCGGCATCCCAACGCTGCATGACCTGCAGGCCGGCCTGCAGCAGCAGCGCATCGAAGCTGTCATCGGTGTACTTGTGGCTGTACTCCACGCGGATCGGTTCGTCGGCGGCGAAATGGAAAGTTCGGCCACCGAGATGGACATCCTGCGCCCAGCGGCTCACCAGGTCGGTCTCGATGCGCAGCCGTGCGGTGCTGTAACGGGCGCGATGGCGGAAGCCGTCGAGGTCGAAATCGCTGCCGATCTCGCGGTTGAGCCGGGCCAGCAGGTTGAGGGTGAACGCGGCGGTGACGCCCTGCGCATCGTTGTAGGCCGCTTCGATCAGCGCCGGGTCCTTGTGCAGATCGATGCCGACCAAGGCCAGGCCATCAGCGCCCATGGTGTGGCGCATCGCGCGCAGCAGGGCAACCGCATCCTCTTCGGCGAAGTTGCCCAGTGTGGAACCGGGGAAGAACAGCAGCCGGCGTGCAGGCCGGCGCTCGGGTGTGGGCACTGCGACAGGCCGGGTGAAGTCGGCGCAGACCGGCAGCATCTCGACCTCGGGCAGCGCCGGCGCCAGATGGTCGATGCTGGACAACAGCGCCGCCCGCGAGATCTCGATGGGGGTGTAGGCCACCGGGTCCTGCAACGCGGCCAGCAGCAGCGCGGTCTTGCGGCCACTGCCGCTGCCCAGTTCCACCACGTGCAGGTGCTGGCCCACGGCGCGTGCGATGTCCGGCAGGACACGATCAAGCAAGGCCAGTTCGGTGCGTGTGGGGTAGTACTCGCGGGTCTGGGTGATCTGCTCGAACAGGCGCGAGCCGCGCGCATCGTAGAAGTACTTGGAGGGCAGCTGGCGCGAGGCCCGCGACAGGCCTGCCACCGCATCGGCCAGGATCTGCTGGCGGCCCGGGGTCAGGTCGGTGAGCGCCTGCAGGGCGTCGTGCACTGTACTCATGTCGGATCCCGGGCCAGGCGCAGGCCGGAGAACTGCCAACGCGCCGGCGGCATGAAGAAGTTGCGGTAGCTGGCACGTACATGGCCGCCGGGGGTGGCGCAGCTGCCGCCGCGCAGTACCCACTGCCCGCACATGAACTTGCCGTTGTATTCACCGAGATTGCCGGCGAACGGACGGAAACCCGGGTAGGCGCCGTAGGCACTGTGGGTCCACTCCCAGACATCGCCGAACAGCTGGCGCAGCCCGTGGCCCTGCGCGGCCTGCGGATGCAGGTGATCGTCATCGGCGAAATGACCACTCACCGGCCGCGATGCAGCGGCCGCCTCCCATTCGAACTCGCTGGGCAGGCGCGCACCGGCCCAGCGGGCACAGGCATCGGCCTCGTAGTAGCTGAGGTGGCAGACCGGCGCATGCGGATCCAGTTCGCGCCAGCCGCCCAAGGTGTACTCGCGCTGCAGGGTGTCGTCCCAGTACAGCGGATGCTGCCAGTCTTCTGTTTCGCGCAGTGCCCAGCCCTCGCTGAGCCACCAGCGCGGTTCGCGGTAGCCACCGGCCTCGATGAAGTCGAGGTACTCGGCATTGCTGAGCGGGCGCTCGGCCAGCGCGTGGGCGGGCAGCAGCACGCGATGCTGCGGTGACTCGTTGTCGTAGGCGAAGGCGACGTGGCGAGGCCAGGCGGCAGCGCCGACGGTGACGATGCGCTCGGGCGATTCGACCCAGCCCTGTGCGCTGGCGATGCTGCTGGCCGGTAGCAGATCCTCGCGATACGGCGGCTGCAACGGATTGCACCAGAAGGCGTGCTTGATGTCGGTCAGCAGCAGTTCCTGGTGCTGTTGTTCATGCTGCAGGCCCAACTGCAGGTGCTGCAGTGCCTGCGGGTCAAGATCGCCGTTGGCCAGCCGTGCCTGCACCTGCGCATCGACCTGCTGGCGATAGTCGTAGACCTGCTGCAGCGAGGGGCGCGACAACAGGCCCCGCTGCGGCCGTGCGTGTGCCGGACCGATGCTCTTGTAGTAGCTGTTGAAGAGGTAATCCCAGGCAGGGTCATGCGCAGCTGCCGCCGGGAGGCCTGCCAGCACGAAGCGTTCGAAGAACCAGGTGGTGTGGGCCAGGTGCCATTTGCCGGGGCTGGCGTCGGCCATGCTCTGCAGCATGGCGTCCTCGGCGCTGAGGGGCGCCGCCAGCTGCACGCTGCGGTTGCGCACACGGGCGAACTGACGGGCGAGATCGCGCTGCGGGGCAGCGACGGCGACGGGTACGCTGTCCATGGCCGCAGGATCGGCGCCCGCGGGTGAGTGCGATGTCATGGTTCGGCGTCACCGCGTTCACATGGATGACCGGCTCGCATTCAAGAAGCGTGCGTCAACGCCGCTAACGGCAGTGCTGCGGCCGCGTTGTCACCGCACTGGACTTCCTGCGTGCCCCTGCATCCGCTCCGCCAGCCTGCGCATTACCTGTTCGTGCTGCCCGCCGTGCTGGTCGTGCTGGTGCTGTGGATGGCGCTGGGCAACGAGGACGTGGCCAGCCCGGCGCAGTGCATCCTGCCCTGGCTGCTGGCCTGTCTCGGTGCGGGCCTGGCCCTGCTCTACCACCAGATGCGCACGCTGTGCCTGCTGCTGGTGGTGGCGCTGGTGTTCGCCCTGCTGCACCAGGATGTCGGCGGCTACCTGCGCCGCGGTCATGTCGACCCGTTGACCCCTCTGCGCTTCCACGCCGTCTCGGCATGGGTGCCGCTGCTGTTCGGCGGGCTGGCGCTATGGCCCGAACGCGGACGCCGTCGTCACGACCTGCTGCTGCGCGGCGTGGTGTGGGGTGTGGCGCTGATGATCTTCCTGCTGCTGGCGGTGCAGCAGCCACGCGGGATGCACGATCTTCTGTCTGATCGTCACTGGGCCTGGATCCCGGCCAGCTGGAACGCGCTGGCGCAGCTGCCGGCCCTGCTGTTCCTGCTGGCCACCGCCGCGCTGGGCTGGCACGCATGGCGATACCCGCGACCATTGCACACGGCCATGCTGCTGGCCCTGCTGTGCCTGTGGTGGATGCTGCCGCGGGTGTTCCTGCAGCCGGTCCTGCTGCCCGCGCTGAGCAGTGCCGCGTTGCTGTTGATGCTGGGCGCGATGCTGCAGGAATTCTTCCACATGGCTTTCCGCGACGAGCTGACCGGCCTGCCTGGACGGCGCGCGTTCAACCAGACCCTGCAGCGGGCACGCGGCACCTTCAGCATCGCGATGGTGGACGTGGACCATTTCAAATCGTTCAACGATACCCATGGCCACGATACCGGTGACGATGTACTGCGCCTGGTGGCCTCGCGGTTGGCGCGGGTGGGCGACGGCGGCCAGGCGTTCCGGTACGGGGGCGAAGAGTTCGCGGTGGTGTTCCTGGACCGCCCGGCGGCGGACTGCGTGGATGCAGTGGAGGCCTTGCGGCAGCGTATTGAGGACACCCGCATGCAGCTGCGTGACCGCAGTACGCGCAGCCGTGACGACGAGGCCGGGCGCCAGCAGCGCGGACGCGGTGGCAGCGGCCAGGTGGTGCAGGTAACGGTGAGCATCGGGCTGGCCGACAGCCGCACCGACCCGCGTCCGTTGGCGGTGGTCAAAGCCGCCGACCAGGCGCTGTATGCGGCCAAGGGCGCCGGCCGCAACCGGGTGCACGCGCCGGCGGACGCTCAGACTGCGTCGAGGTAGTACCAGCGGCCGTCGATCTGCCGGAAGCGGCTGTGCTCGGTCATCTTCACCGCGCTGCCGCCGCCGACCCGATAGCGGGCGGTGAAGCGCACCTCGGCACTGTCGGCACCGGTAACCGTGTGTTCGTGCACGGTCAGGCCCAGCCACTGCGTGCGCTGGCCGGGCGCATCCTGCAGCGACAACTCGGCGGGCCGGGTGTCCGGGTGCCAGGTCTGGCGCAGGTAGTCGGCCAGGCCGCGCACGTAGGCGCTGTAGCGCGAGCGCATCAGCCGCTCGGCATCGGGTGCGGCCGCGCCGGCATGGAAGCGGCCGCAGCAGGCGGCATAGTCGGCGGACAGGCCACAGGGGCAGGGATCGGCAGGCGTTGGGCTCATGTGCGTATTGTCGCGCGGGATGCCGCCGGCATCCATCGGCGATAGGCGTATGCTGTCGCGCCCCCACCTTGATTGATCGCCGTGCTGGAACTGGTTCCCCCTGAGTTGTGGTGGCTGGTGGTGATCGCCTTCATCGCCGGCCTGGTCGATGCCGCCGTCGGCGGCGGCGGGCTGGTGCAGTTGCCGGGGCTGTTCACGGTGCTGCCGCAGCAGACGCCGGCGATGCTGTTCGGTACCAACAAGTTCAGTTCGATGTTCGGCACCGGTGCGGCGGCCTGGCGCTATGCGCGCAACGTGCGCTTCCCGTGGAAGCCGGTGCTGTTCGCCGCAGCTACCGCCTTCGTGTTTTCCTTCGCCGGGGCCACTGCGGTGAGCCTGCTGCCCAAGGACGCGGTGCGGCCGCTGGTGCTGGTGCTGCTGATCGCAATGCTGGCCTACACGCTGTGGAAGAAGGACTTCGGCGCGCTGCACCGGCCGCAGCAGATCGGCCGCCGCGAGCTGGCCATCGCGCTGGCCATCGGTGCGGCGATCGGCTTCTACGACGGCTTCTTCGGGCCGGGTACGGGCAGTTTCCTGATCTTCCTGTTCGTGCGCTTCTTCGGGCTGGATTTCCTGCGCGCCTCGGCAGCGTCGAAGGTGGTGAACCTGGCCACCAACATGGCAGCAATCTCGTTCTTCGTGCCGACCGGCAACATCCTGTGGCTGTTCGCGCTGCCGATGGCGGCGGCCAACATCATCGGTTCGGTGGTGGGCACGCGGTTGGCGCTGAAGGGCGGCACGCCCTTCATCCGCAAGCTGTTCGTGGGCCTGGTGGTGGTGCTGATCGCGCGGATGGCGTGGGATACGTTGCGCGGTTCGTAAGGGGTTGCCGGCCAGCGGCCGGCACTACCGTCATGAACCCACCCAGCGGTAGTGCCGGCCGCTGGCCGGCATTCCCGTTCAACCGGCCGGGTCAGGCCTCGGCTTCTTCCGGTTCGCTGGCCTGCTGGCGGCTGCGCTCGGGCAGCTTCAGGCGCTTGCCTTCTTCGTCGTACTCGATCAGCAACACGCCGGAGTCGTGGCGGCCGCTGATCTCGACGAAGCAGGCGCCGCCGATGAACGGTTCCAGCGTCATCACCGACTTCAGCGGGGTGGCGACCACCATCTGGAAGCCGAAGTTGTCGAAGATGTTCATCGCCAGTGCGGTGAACTCATTGTCGGCCTTGTCGAAGGCTTCATCGAGCACGACCGCGGCATAGCTGGGCAGCTGGCTGTCGGCACCGCCGAGCTGGTAGCGCAGCGCGGCGGCCAGGCAGGTGGTGGCCAGCTTCTGGCGCTGGCCACCGGACTTGCCGGCGCCACTGCGGTAGATCTCGACCTGCTGCCGCGTTTCCGCGTCGAGCTCGACGCCGATGAACTCCACGTGCATGCGCACGTCCAGCACCAGTTCACGCCAGCGCTTGTCCTCGCCCTCCTGCGAACCGAGGCGGTTGACCAGCTGGCGCAGCACGGTGAACTGCGATTCGGCCAGCTCACGCTGTTCGGTCTGCTGCTGCGACAGCACCTCGCGCAGCTGCTGCTGGAACTCGCCGACTTCCGGCAGGCGACGGTCGCTCAGCTCGATGGTCAGCAGCGTGCCACGGTTGAACGGCACCTGTTCCAGGCTGGCGTTCACTTCGTCCAGGCGCTGGCCGATCGACTTGCGGGCCTCGGCACTGTGGCGCTGCAGCGCCAGCAGATTGTTCTTGCTCTGGTTCTGCAGCAGGTCGAAGAAGCGCTCTTCATGCTGCGGCAGGCCGTCGCGTTCCAGGCGCTCGAGGCGGGCCAGGAAGTCCTCGGCCGAGGCCACCGACACGGTGAAGTCGCCCGATTCCTCCGGCCATTGCTGGATGAAGCGACGGAAGCAACCGACCAGCTGGTTCTCGATGCGGTTCAGGTCCTGCTGTGAGGACGACAGCTGCTCGTTCAGCGCATTGCTGACCTGGCGCATGTGCGCCTCCAGCGTTTCCAGGCTGAGCGGGCCCTGCTCCTGCAGGCGCTCGGCCAGGCCGGCTTCCTGCTCCTGGGCCAGGGTCGGCAGCACCAGTGCACGGCTCTGCTGGCGCGCGCGGTCGAGCCGATCGCGTTCCTTGACCAGCTGGCCACGCTCGACGCGGACGTCTTCATAGGTGCGGCGCGACTGTTCGATATCGGCGCGCACCGCGTCGATCTGCTTGGCCAGCTTGGCCAGATCGGCGTTGCCTTCGCGCAGGTCGCGCAGTGTCGCTTCGATATCGCTCAGGCGCTGCTGCGGGGCAGCGATGTCGATCTCGTTCCAGTTGATGCTGACCAGCTCGTGGCAGGCCAGGCGGCGTTCGTTGTCGCGGTCACGCTGGCCACGCAGGCGCGCGATGTCGGTCTCGCAGCCGGCGATGCGCTTGGCCAGTTCCTGCGCTTCGCGCTCGAAGGCGCCGACCTTGTCGTGGTTGTTGAAGCCGAGGATCCAGCGGCGGCGGTCACCCACGGCACTGCGGTCATCCTTCTCGAAGCGGTCACCGGGATGCTTGACCTGGCCTTCGCGGGTGATGCCGCGGTCGACGTTGCGCAGCTGCTTGGCATCCACGCATTCGTAGTCGAAGCGTTTGCCGAGTTCACGGCGCAGCCAGCCTTCGAACACGTGGTCGCGCAGCTCCAGCTTGTGCAGCAGCGACTTGGCCGACGGCTCGCGGGCGAATGCTTCATCGTTGCGGCGTACGCGGTAGTAGGTGAAGCGCATGCCCAGGTGGGTACGGTTCACCCACTCGGCCACCTCGTTGTAGTGCTTGTCATCGACCAGCAGCGACAGCGCGAAGCCACCCAGCACGCGTTCGATGGCGCCCTGCCAGCTCTGTTCTTCCGAGCGGACCTGGATCAGCTCGCCGACGAACGGCAGCGCCGCTTCGGCGATGCCGGTTTCCTCGGCCAGGCGCGCGCGCAGCTTCTGCATCGGCGCAGGAATGTTGGACGGCGTGCGCTGCATCGCCTCCAGCTCAAGGCGCACTTCACCGAAGCGGCGCTCGTCATCGCGCTTGCCGCCCAGCCGGTCGCTGATCGCATCGTCCAGTGCCGCCGAGGCGCGCTGGCGGTCCTGCAGTTCGTTCTGTGCGCGCTCAACCAGTTCGGCGAAGCCATGGGCATCGTCGGGCAGCTCGGCCTGCAGCTGCTGTGCGGCCTCGCGAGCCTGTTCGCGCTTGGCTTGGCGGCGGTCACGCTCGGCCTCGGCACGGCCCTGCTCGCGCTCCAGTTCCTCGATGCGCTCTCCGCCCTGCTGGCGACGCTGCAGTTCCAGTTCGGCCAGGCGTTCGGTGTGATTGTCGAGTGCGGCACGGCGCTGGGCTTCTTCGCCGAGCAGGCCACGGTCGCGCACGTCCATCTCGCGCAGGCGCGCTTCGATCAGCGCCTGGCGACGGCTCTCGCGGAAACTGTCGACGCCGAGCTTCAACGCTTCGTCGTCGCCGCGCTGGCGATGCATGCTCTTCAGGTCGTTGTAGTAGGCGCGTGCCGGCAGCAGGGTCTCCACCTGGCGGCGCGCGGTGACCACGGCCTGGTGCGCGCCATCGAGCTCGGCGAAGTCGCTGACCAGACGCTCGGCGGCGTCAAAGGTCTTCGGCGTGTCGAGCATGAAGTCGCGCAGGAAGACGTTGAGGTCGCCCAGATTCTTGGCCGACTGCGTTTTGTGCAGCAGGCGCAGCGCCATCTCGTTGTCGATGCCGAGCAGGTCGCGGAAGCGCTCGGCGTAACCGGAGAAGGTGTCGAAGTGGTGCAGGTCGGCCAGCTTCTGCTTGAGCTTGCGCAGGTCCAGGTCGAAGCCGCCGAGGTCCTTGGCGATATCGAACGGACGCTCGGCGATCATGTAGTGCTTGCGCACGTCACCGGCCGAGGTGCCGTTGCCGGAGATCCACAGCAGGCGCACCAGGCTGACCACGCGGCCATCGCCCGCACGGTACTCCAGCACCAGTGCGGTCCAGGTGGCGCCCTTGCGCAGGTACTGGGTGGCGATCTCGCCGGTGCCGCTGTCCTGCTGGTCGGCCCAGGCGCCACGCACGTAGGAGACCAGGTTGCGGTCGCGGCCACTGCGCTCGGCTTCACGCGCGGCGGCGTTGAAGTCGACGATGGCCGGCGGCGTCAGCAGCGCGGACATGGCATCGAGCAGGGTCGACTTGCCCGAGCCGGACCGGCCGACAAACAGGAAGCCGCGCTCGGCGATCGGCACTTCGGTCAGGCCGTTGAAGGTGCCCCAGTTGTGCACCTGCAGGCGGCGCATGCGGAACTGCTGCAGGCGCGGGTCCGGCAGGCCTTCGTTGAACAGGGCGGGAGTGTGCTTGGAGATAGCCATGCGATGGTCGGGTCTCTCAGGCCTCGGCGGCCGGGGTTTCGCGCAGCTGGCGGTAGACCGCCGAAAGCTGGGACACGTCTTCAGCGGAGAACAGCAGCTTCAGCGCCGGCGAGACTTCGTGGCGGTCTTCCTGGCCGCTGAGGCGGGTCAGGATGTGGTTGTCCTTCATCTTCTGCACGGCCGAGGCGACGCGGCGGTTGAAGCCGGCGCGGTCGGTGGACAGGTTCTTCTCGTAGATGGCCAGCGCTTCGGCCATCTCGGCGTCGGCGACCACCGCGCGGTTGCCGCGCGCATCGGCCTCGGCCAGCTGCTGGCGCAGGAACAGCAGCAGCACCGAGTCGATGAAGGTCAACGGCGAGGTGCGCAGCAGCACCGGCGCATCGACGTCTTCGGTATCGGCCTGGCGGGTGAAGGCCACGCCACTGTCACGGTCGAGCACCAGTTCCAGGAACAGGTCGGCCAGTGCCGAGCGGATCGCCGCTTCACTGCGGATCAGCGCCGGCCACAGCTTGGCGTGGCGCAGCTGGTCGATGCTGGGGCCGATCAGCAGCTGGCACAGCGCGCGGCGTGCATCCAGCGGCAGGCGCCCGGTATCGCCGAGGTAGTACACGTCGTTGCCACGGCGGGGCTGCGCCACGGTCGCCACCGGCTCGGCCTCGTAGGCGTCTTCCGCCACGTCGGCCTGCGGTGCGTCGATGGGATCTTCATGCCAGCTCATGGCGTCTCTCCTGGGTGAACCAAACCAGCGGGATGCGGGCGCGACGGACCTGTCCGTCGCCACCACGCCATTGCGCAAGCTCCTGCTCGCCGGCGACCACGTTGCCGAAGCGCGTGCCCAGCGACAGGTAGCCGATGACACTGCCGAGCCCCTGCGGCGCTTCGCGCTGCGACAGGGCCTGGGCAATGCTGAGCCGTGGCTGTGCATCGAGCAGGTCGTGCAGGTCGCGGCGCAGAGTGCGGAAGTCGATTTCGGACGAGGCCACCAGATCGCCCACGCTTTCCAGGCTGATCGCGGCCGCGTCGTTGTACTCGACGTTGCCATCGACCTGGGCACTGCGCGGATCGTGCAGCTTCCACTGCGACCACGAACGCAGGCGGCTGGTGGTCAGCTGCAGGTCACGACCAATGCCACGCTGTGCCGGGAACTCATCACGCAGCGCCAGCGCTTCGGACTGCGCCTGCTTCAGCAGCTGGTTGAGGCGGCGCTGTTCCAGGTAGCCACGGCTCTGCACGAAGCCGCGCAGGCTGCGCGCGAAGTTCTGCAGCACATCGTGCACCTGGCCACCGCGCTCGAGCATGGTGCTGGTGAAGCCACGCAGGAAGTTGCGCTCGTTGCGGTCCAGGCGGCGGGCAAAGCCACGCGCCAGCACCGCTTCCAGTGCGGCATCCAGCTGCGCGCTCTGCTCGGCGTCGTTGAGCAGCCGCCAGAACGCCTGGAAGCTGCGGCCAGCGTCGCTTTCACCGATCACGTCCACGCCTTCGAACAGCTGCGACAGCACGTCGCCGCGTTCGCCTTCATCGTCGATGATGCGTTCGCGGAAATCGCGGTTGAGCTGCTCGAAGTCATCGCGCACGCGGCGGAAGTCCTCGGTCAGTTCGTCGGCCAGGCCGATGATCTGGCGTGCACGTTCCAGCGCGCGCTTGCCATCCAGCGCGATCACGCGGCCGGCGCCGACGCGGGCAATCTCGGCGTCGATGCGGTCACGCTCATCGCGCAGCGCCGACAGGCGTGCATCCGGATCAGATTCGGTCTGCGCGGCCAGCTGCGAAAGCTGTTCGATGACCAGCGCCAGGCGGCTCTCGGTGGCGGCCACGCGGGCCTGCTCGAGGCCATCGGCGAAGCGGATCGCCTGCAGTGCGGCGGTGGACAGCTCGTACTGCTCCTGATCGGCACCTTCGGGCAGGCGTCGTTCCAGCCAGCCCTGGGCCAACCAGTGTGCGATATAGGCCTGCGCGGTACGCGGCAGCTCGCGCGACAGTTCGTCGCCGTTGAGCTGGTCCAGCGCGCGCTGCAGGCGCTCGTTGAGCACCGACGACGGCAGCGTGCGCTCGCCGTCCATCAGCAGGCCCTGCAGCAGGCCGATGATTTCCGGGGCGTGGTCGGCGGCGAGCAGCTTCCACTGGGGCTGTTCGCGCAGATGGCGGTAACGGGAGATGCGTTCGCGATGCTTCATGCAGCGAAAGAGGTCTGTAGGGCTGACAGGGACGCGTCGTCACGCACGGCTGCCGTGCGGGCAGCCGTGGGCATGCCGGCCACACCGGGCCGGCGGGGTGCGGGCACGCGGCTCAGCGCTTGCCGCCCACTTCGATGAAGCGCAGGAACTCGGCGCGGGTGCGCGCGTCGTCGCGGAAGCTGCCCAGCATCTTGGAGGTGACCATGCTGACATCGCGCTTGTGGATGCCGCGGGTGGTCATGCATTCGTGGGCGCCTTCGACGACCACGCCGACGCCGATCGGCTGCAGCACATCCTGGATGCACTGGGCGATCTGCGCGGTCATCTTCTCCTGCACCTGGAAACGGCGGGCGTAGGCTTCGACGACGCGGGCCAGCTTGCTGATGCCCACCACCTTGCCGGCCGGCAGGTAGCCGACGTGCACGCGGCCGATGATCGGCGCCATGTGGTGTTCGCAGTGGCTTTCGTACTCGATGTCACGCAGGACGATCAGTTCGTCGTAGCCGGCCACTTCCTCGAAGGTCCGCTCCATGTAGGCGCGCGGGTCGTCGCGGTAACCGCTGAACCAGTCGCCATAGGCTTCGGCGACACGGCGGGGGGTATCCAGCAGGCCTTCGCGGGACGGGTCCTCACCGGCCCAGCGCAGCAGGGTGCGCACGGCATCCTCGGCCTGGTCCTGGGTCACGTCGCCCTGCGGGGCGGCCTTTTCGTTGTTCTTGCTCATTGCGTACAGCGTCCCGAACGGGGGGCGAGCATCGTACCCGACCGGGGGGTGGGTCGTCCTGTTGGGACGGTTCATCGGGGGTCGTTGCTGGCGCGTCGTTGCTATCGGTTTGGAGGAGGAGAGGGGGCTGCGCAGGACACGCCGTGAACCCGTCCCTGGGGGCTCGATGGCGCCATCCATGGCGCCAACGGTCCTGCGCAGCCCCCTCTCCCCCTCCCTGACGGATTCCTGCGGGCGCGGCCGGACCGCCCGAAGGCGAGGTCAAAAGCGGGGGTTCATGGCTTCGGAAGCACCGCGCCGCTGCTGTGGTGTCTTCTGCTTTGGTGGGTGCGGACCGTTGGTCCGCACTGCTTCTGCTCTTGCTTCTAAGAGCCAACCCACCGCGCTCGCGGGGTGATGGGAGGGCAGCGGGGGCCGGGCGGGGCAGGACCGTCCGCGGCATGGATGCCGCGGCCGAGCCTACAGGGACGTACTTGCGGCGTGTCCTGCCCCGTCCGGCCCCCGCCGCCCCACCCGACACCAGGCAGGCGCAACGCTTTCCTCAATACCCCAACACCCATTCAGCAAAAACTATTGATAGGAATGAAATTAGTAGTATCCTATCTATATCTTATGGACCGACCCCTCGACGAGCGCACCGTGCTGCAGATGCAGCTCAGCTCTGGCCTGCTGTACGCAGGGCGGCAGTGGCAGCGCCTGGCCGACAGCCGGCTCGGCAGCTACGGCATCTCCACCGCCTGCACCATGCCGCTGCTGATGATCGGCCGCTCCGGCGGTGGCATCCGCCAGGTGGCGCTGGCCCAGCAGCTGGGCATGGAAGGTCCCTCCTTGGTGCGCCTGCTGGACAAGCTGTGCGCCAGCGACCTGGTCCGCCGCGAGAGCGATGCCAGCGACCGCCGCGCCAACCTGTTGTGGCTGACCGACGCCGGCCAGGCGCTGGTCAGCGAGCTGGAAGACCAGTTGATCGGCCTGCGCCAGGACGTCTTCGGCGAACTGTCCATGGATGAACTGCACGCCGTGCTGAAGGCATGGCGCCTGCTGGCCGAGGCCGCCGACCGCATCACGTAAGCGCACTGCCCCCCAACACCGCCGCTGCCGTGCACACGCCAGCGGCTTTTGCCCGTTGCTGTTGTTTCGTTGTCCCTCCCCTCCCCCACCTCGTCCCCGCCCCTACCGATGCCCGGTGAATTCAGTCTCCACGGAGTGTTCGTCCCGACCCTGCTCGGGTTGATGCTGCTGGCCTACCTGGTCAACAGCGGTCTGCACGCGCTGCTGCAACGTGCCGGTGCCTACCGCCATATATGGCACCCGCCACTGTTCAACCTGGCGCTGTACGGGATCGTGCTTGGCCTGCTGTTCCACCTCCTGCGTTGGATGCAATCGTGAACAAGATCGTGAAGAAAGCCCTTCCCGTACTGCTGACCAGCGCAGCGGTGATCGTCGCCCTGCTGGTGCTGCGCCAGCTGTGGGTCTATTACATGGATGAGCCGTGGACCCGCGACGCGCACGTGGGCGCCGACGTGGTGCAGGTCGCCCCTGACGTGTCCGGGCTGGTGGAAACGGTGGACGTGGCCGACAACCAGGCGGTGAAGAAGGGCGACCTGCTGTTCGTGGTCGACCGCGCGCGCTACCGCATCGCGCTGGAGCAGGCGCGCGCCAGCCTGGCCGAGCGCCAGGCCTCGGTGGCGCAGCTGCGCCGCGAGATCGGCCGCGATCGCAGCCTGCAGGATCTGGTCGCCGCCGAGGACGCCGAAGTGCGCCGCGCCAAGCTGCAGGCCGCACAGGCGGCGCTGGCCACCGCACAGGCCGCGGTCGACCTGGCCGAGCTCAACCTCGGCCGCACCGAAGTGCGCGCGCCGGCCGATGGCCGGGTCAGCGACCGCACGATGCGCGTGGGCGACTACGTGGTGGCCGGCAAGCCGGTGCTGGCACTGCTGGATACCGGTTCGTTCCGCATCGATGGCTACTTCGAGGAAACCCGCCTGCGCGGCGTGGCGCCGGGGCAGCGCGTGGACATCCGCCTGATGGGTGAATCGGCGCCGCTGCGCGGCCACGTGGAAAGCATCGCCGCCGGCATCGAGGACCGCTATCGCAGCAACGGCAGCACCCTGCTGCCGAACGTGACCCCGGCCTTCGACTGGGTGCGGCTGGCGCAGCGCATCCCGGTGCGCATTGCCATCGACGAAGTGCCCAAGGGCGTGGAGCTGATCGCCGGCCGTACCGCCACCGTGACCGTCGAAACCAACAGCACCAAGCACGCAGACAAGGCCGGCACCACGCCGACACAGGCGGGCCTGTGAACGCCGCCCTGCCCCGCCTGGGCCTGATCGTTGCGCTGGCCAGCCTGGCCGCATGCAGGACCGTCGGCCCGGACTATGCCTTGCCGGAACGCTCGGCATTCAAGCGCCCCGAAGCCAATGCCGCCTTCATCGATACGCAGAACCCGCAGGTCGCCGCCAACCAGGCGCTGCCCGACCGCTGGTGGTCGCTGTACAACGACCCGGTGCTGGACGGGCTGATCACCCAGGCGCTGCGTGACAACGTGGAACTGAAGGCCGCCGATGCGCACCTGCGCCGCGCCGCGGCCGTGTACGAGCAGGCGCTGGACGCCGGTGGCTTCGAGTACGAGGCCGAGGCCGGCGTCAGCCGTGCACAGCTGTCGGCCGAGTCGTTCCTGCAGGAGCACGAGCTGCCAGTGATCAACCTGGCCGACGGCAAGTTCGCGGTCAGCTACCAGTTCGACCTGTTCGGCAAGCTCAAGCGCGGCGCCGAAGCGGCGCGTGCCGACGAGCAGTCGGTGGCGGCGGCACGCGATCTGGCCCAGGTCAGCGTTGTCGCCCAGGTGGCCGACAGCTACCTGGAAATCTGCCACGCCAACCACGAACTGCACGTGGCCGAACATTCGCTGCAACTGCAACAGCGCAGCCGCACGGTTACCGAACGCCTGATCGCGGCCGGCCGCGGCACGCCGCCGGAACTGGCCCGCGCCAATGCGCAGGTGGCGCTGCTGGAGGCCGCACTGCCGCCGCTGCGCGCGCAGCGTTCGGCGGCCGCCTATTCGCTGGCCGCGCTGCTGGGCCAGACCCCGGGCCAGCTGCCGGCCGGCGTGATCGACTGCGCGCACGCGCCCGGCCTCGCGCAACCGCTGCCGGTCGGTGATGGCCGCGCCCTGCTGCAGCGCCGCCCGGACGTGCGCCAGGCCGAACGCAAGCTGGCCTCGGCCACCGCGCGGATTGGCGTGGCCACCGCCGAGCTGTACCCGGATATCCGCCTGGGTGCCTCGGTCGGCGCCGCCGGCCTGCTGGAAGACTTCGGCACGCCAATGACCCAGCAGTGGTCGATCGGCCCGCTGATCTCGTGGACGCTGCCGTCGTCGGGCACGCACGCGCGCATCCACGCTGCCGAAGCCGGCGCCGACGCCGCGCTGGCCGAGTTCGACCACACCGTGCTGCAGGCGCTGCGCGAGACCCAGACTGCGCTGGACCGCTATGCGCAGGACCTGCGCCGCCTGCAGTCGCTGCGCATCGCGCAGGAGCAGGCCGCGCTGGCCGCCGAGCAGAACCGCCGGCTGTACCAGGGTGGCCGCACGCCCTACCTGTCCAGCCTGGATGCCGACCGCAGCCTGGCCACCAGTGATGCCACCCTGGCCGCCGCCGAGGCGCAGGTCTCACGCGACCAGATCCACCTGTTCCTGGTGCTGGGTGGCGGCTGGCAGGCAACGGTCGCCCCGGCGGCGCCGGCCACCGCACAGGCCTCGGCGAAGTAAGCCATGAACGCGCTGACCGACCGCCAGGCCTGGCTGTTCTCGATCAAGACCTATCTGGCCGCGGTGGCTGCGCTGTACATCGCCATGGCCGGCAACCTGTCGCGCCCGTACTGGGCGATGGGCACGGTGTACATCGTCAGCCAGCCGCTGCTGGGCCCAACCCGCGCCAAGGGCGTGTACCGCATCGTTGGCACCCTGGTGGCCGGGCTGGCCACCCTGCTGGTGCTGCCGGCGTTGGTGGAAACGCCGCTGGTGCTGAGCGCGGCGATGTCGATCTGGCTGGCCGGCTGCCTGTTCATGGCGCTGCTCAACCGCGGCCCGCGCGGCTACGCATTCCTGCTGGCCGGCTACACCACCGCCTTCATCGGCTTCCCGGCGGTGACCTCGCCGGAAACCATTTTCGACACCGTGGTGGCGCGCAGCGAGGAGATCATCCTCGGCACGGTGGTGGCGGTACTGTTCGCTTCGCTGCTGTTCCCGGCCTCGGTACGACCGATGCTGCGTGCACGCATCGGCAACTGGATGGAGGACGCCGCGCAGTGGTGCCGGCAGATTCTGGAGCGCGGCCGTGCGCATGCGCCGCGCAACCGGCTGGCCGCCGACCTGGTGCAGTTCGAGGCGCTGATCGAGTTCCTGCGCCGTGATGACCCACGCCACGCCGGTTCGGCGGTGTCGATGGAACGGCTGCGCGAGCGCATGCTGCTGCTGTTGCCGGTGCTGTCCTCGATCGCCGACCGCCTGAGTGCGCTGCGCAGCGATGGCCAGGCCCTGCCGGAGGGCTTGCCGGCGCTGATCGATGACATCCACGACTGGCTGGATGGGCCGACCAACGCCAGCGAGTACGCGCGGCTGCGCGCGCGCATCAGTGCGTTGAAGCCGCAGGTGGACCGCGATCTTCAGCACTTGCAGCTGGCCAGCCTGCTGCTGCGCCTGGAGGAACTGGTGGACCTGTGGCAGGACTGCCGCACCCTGCAGCACGCGATCGACCATGGCACCGCGCCGCTGGACCGCGCGCACTACCGCATCCGCACCGAACGGGTGGCCGCCGACAAGCACGTCGACTACGGCATGGCGCTGTTCTCCGCGCTCAGTGCTGGCGTGGCGCTGATGAGCTACTGCGTGCTGTGGATCGCACTCGGTTGGGAAGGTGGTGGCAACGGCGCGATGATGGCCGCGGTGACCGCCGCGTTCTTCGCCGCACAGGACGACCCGGCACCGAGCATGGTGTCGTTCCTGGTGTGGGCGATGGTCGCCTCGGTGGTGGCCGGTGTCTATCTGTTCGGCGTGTTCCCTGCGGTGCATGACTTCGGTCTGCTGGCACTGGTGCTGGCGGTGGTGTTCCTGCCGCTGGGGTTGATGCTGCACCACCCCAAGAGCGCGCTGTTCGCACTGCCGCTGACGGTGAACCTGGCCGCGCTGCTGAGCCTGCAGAACACCTACAGCGCCAACATCCAGACCTTCCTCAACTCGTCCATCGCGATGTTCATTGGCATTGGCTTTGCGGTGGTGATGACCCGCCTGTTCCGTTCGGTGGGTGCCGAATGGACCGCGCGCCGGCTGGTGCGGCAAGGCTGGACCACGCTGGCCGAGGCCGCCGAGGGCCGTGGCCAGCAGGACCGGCAGCGCTTCGCCGCACGCATGCTCGACCTGCTGGGCCTGCTCGCACCGCGCCTGGCGGCGACGCCGGAAGGCAGCGACATCGCCTCGGTGGACATGCTCAACGAGGCACGCATCGGCCTGAACATCCTGCAGTTGCGCCGCGCCCGGCTGGAACTGCCCGAGCGCAGCCGCGAGGCGGTCGAGCACATCCTGGAGGACATCGCCGCGCACTACCGGCGGCAGATTGCCGCGCGCAAGCCGATGGTGGCGGCCGAGGCGCTGCGCGAGCGGCTGGATACCTCGCTGGGCCGGGTTGGCAGCGTGGGCGCCTGCAAGGCCCGCGACGAGGCGCTGATGGGCCTGATCGGCCTGCGCTTTGCGCTGTTCCCGGAGGCGAAGGCGTTGGCGCCGGGTTGGGTGGGCGCCGCACAGGTCTAGCGCGCTACCCTGTGCAGCCGCAGACCCTGCGATGGGGTCAGCGCCCTCTCCTGCGGAGAGGGATCCGGCCCCGGCGCTGCAACAGGACGGTTCAATGAGTTACGACATGATGGTGTTCGAGGCCAGCGTGGCCCCGCGCGAAGCGGCGGCCTTCATCGCCTGGTTCGAGAAGCAGACGCAGTGGAACGAGCGCCACGACTATGACGACCCGGCCGTCAGCAGCCCGGCACTGCAGGCGTGGTTCGCCGAGATGGCGCAGGAATTCCCGCCCATGAACGGGCCGCTGAGCAACGACGAGGACGATCGCGCCGAGGTGACCGAGTACAGCATCGGCCGCGAGGTGATCTACGGCGCGTTCGCCTTCTCCGTCGCCGAGCGCGCGCATGGCCGCGTGCAGGACCTGGCCGAGAAGCACGGCGTGGGCTTCTTCGATGTCGGTGCCGATGAAGCGGCCATCGTCTTCCCCGATGGGCTGGTGCTGATCGCGGAATGATGCCGGGTCGGATCCCTCCCGAAGGGAGGGCTCCGACCCCGGTTCAGAACAACTGGCCCTGCACCGTGGGCTGTTCGATGGGCGTCGGTGCTTCGGCCACATTGTCCGCACCCAGCCGCCAGGCCAGACCACCGAGGCGGCTGGCGTGGCGCTTCAATGCGGCCTGCAGCACCTCGGCGCTGCCGGCCACATGCAGCACCTGGCGGGCGCGGGTCAGGCCGGTGTAGACCAGCTCGCGCGACAGCACACGACTGTCCTGGCGCGGCAGCTGCAGCCACACTTCGTCGAACTCCGAACCCTGCGCCTTGTGCACGGTCATCGCGAACGCGCTTTCGTGCGCAGGCAACGCGGCCGGGTGGAAGGCACGCGGCTGCTCGACGGTCTCGCCGGGGAACCAGGCCACCATCGCGCCGCTGCCATCGCGCAGACAAATGCCGATATCGCCATTGAAAAGGCGATGTCGGTAGCTGTTCTCGGTGACCAGCAGCAGGCGGCCCTGGAAGTAGCCCGGGGTATTGCCGGCCAGCAGCTGTTCGATACGGCTGTTGAGGCCACGTGCCCCCTGCGGGCCTTCGCGCAGTGCGGTCAGCACGCGCAGGCGCCCGGCCTGCTGCAGCGCAAGCACCGGATCGGGCGCCTCGGCCAGCGCGCGCCAATGGCCGAGCAGATGCTCACGCTGGCCGCGCAATGGATCGGCCTCACCTTCGTGGAAGTGCACGCCCGCCAGCGACCCACCACGCAGCAGCTGCAAGGCGGTGCTGCTGTCGCCCTCGCGCACGGCATGCGCCAGCGGCGCCAGGTCCAGCGCATCGCTTTGCCGGTAGCCGCGTTGCAGCTGCACGCGGCGGCCGGCGAAGGCGCGTGGTGCGGCCTGGGGTTGCAGCGTGGCCGGTGCCAGCAGGCCATGCAGCGCCTGCGCGTCGTCGGCGCGGGTGCCGATGCCATCGCCGCTGGCGCGCAGGATCGCGCTGAGCACATCACCGGCCTCGACCGACGGCAGCTGGTCGGGATCGCCGAGCAGGATCAGGCGGGTACCGCTGGCGATCGCATCGACCAGCTTGGCCATCATCGGCAGATCGATCATCGACGCTTCGTCGACCACCACCACATCCACCGGCAGCGGATTGTCGGCGTGGTGGCGGAAGCGTGGCGAATCCGGGATCACGCCGAGCAGGCGATGCAGGGTGGTGCCGGTACTGGGCAGTGCCGCGCACAGCGCCGGATCCACACCGTCTTCCTGCAGGCGCTGCACAGCCAGCCGCAGGCTTTCGGCCATGCGTTCGGCGGCGCGTCCGGTGGGTGCGGCCAAGGCCACCTCGGGCAATGGCTGGCCGGCCTGCCGGGCCTGCGCGGCCAACAGCAGCAGCAGGCGCGCGATGGTGGTGGTCTTGCCGGTGCCGGGACCGCCGGTCACCAGCGCCAGCGGATGACGCAGGGTCACGCCGGCGGCACGCGCCTGGTGATCCTCATGGCCCGCGGCCTGCGGGAACAACCGCGCAAACAGCGGTGCCAATGCGCTCATGTCCGGCGCCGGCAGCGGATGGCGGCCGATGCGCTGCAGGCCGGAGGCCAGCTGGCGTTCGTACTCGCGGTAGCGGCGCAGGTACAGCAGGCCGTTCTCCAGCACCAGCGGTACGTCCTCGGCGATGGCCTCGGCCTGCTCCGGTGTGGCCACCCACGGCGATGCGCGCAACTGTGCCAGCCAGGCCTGCGCATCCGGCCATTCCGGCACGCCTTCCAGCAGACGCTGCGGCTGCGCCGGATCGAAACCGGCGTGGCCCTGCGACACCGCCAGTGAGGCCAACGCAGCGGCAACCGCCACGGCATCGGGGGTATCCTCGCGCAGCCGTTGCAGGCTGGTCGCCAGTGCATGGTCGAGGGTGCGCAGCAGGCCCATCTGGAACAGTTCCTTCAACAGGCTCATGCGCTGGCTCCCCGCGCACGCGCGGCCAGTTCGGCCTGGGCCTGCTCACCACCGGCGAACAGCGCATCCAGCGCATCCACCAGTGCCAGCGGGAAGCGATCCACATGCACGCCGTTGCCCGTGCCATCCAGGCCACGGCAGAACAGGTAGCGGATGCCGCCCATGTCGCGCTCGTAATCGTAGGCCGCGCCGAGGCGGAAACGCAGCCAGCGATGCAGGGCCACGGTGTAGATCAGCGCCTGCAGGTCGTATTCGCTGTGGCGCATGGCGATGGCCAGCAGGTCCGGGCTGTAGCCGGGCAGGCGGTTGGACTTGTAGTCGAGCACGTACCAGCGCCCATCGCGCACGTAGGTCAGGTCGATCATGCCGGTCATCAGCCCTTCCAGCCGACGGCGCTGGCCGAAGCCGCGGCGCGCGCTGGAAACACCATGTGCGTGCAGCACCTGCAGCAGCGCCGGCACGGTGGTGGCCTCGATGGCGAAGTGGAAGTCGATTTCGGCGCGGCGCTCGCCTTCGCCGAGGCTGTGCAGCGCACCGCCCTCGGGCAGCGGCACGGTCAGCGTGTGGCCCACCAGCGGCACCAGCACTGCCACGCCATCGTCCAGATCGGCGTCGGCATAGCCTTCGTCGTGCAGCGCCCTGCGCAGCACCTCGGCCTGCCCCTCGGGCGCTTCCATTCCCGGTTGCCAATCCGCCCAGGCAGTGAAGTCGACGTTCTCCATCGCCTCATGCAGCACGTTGCCGAAACGGCTGCCCATGAAACGCGGGTCGAGCGGCGCGCTGTCTTCGGCGGCTGCGGCCGGCTCCGGCAATGCCGGTTCCAGCGGCAGTTCCGGGCCGGCCGGTTCGTCGGCCGCTGGTGCTGGCAGTTCGGTGGCGGCCGCTTCGATATCGTCGCCGGCGCCAGCATCGGCATGCGCCAGCTGGGTGAAGCTGTACACCCACCAGTCGTGCGGCACGCGCCGGCTCAGCGCGCGCACGGCCGGAAGGTCACCTTCCACCTCGGCGGCCAGCGGCGGCAGGACGGCGGGCACGTCGCTGTCATCGACACTTACATCGGCCTGCGCACGCAGCATCTGCAGGTCGCCCAGCAGGGGGGCCAGGCGCGTCTTTCCCAGCCCGGCCAGGTCGCCCACGGCGATCCACAGCGCATGCTCGGCACGGGTCAGGCCGACATACAGCAGGCGCGCATCCTCGGCGCGTTGTTCGCGTTCGCGCTGCGCGGCGGCGGCCTCCCAGGCCTCGTCCCTGTCCAGCTTCCAGTGCAGCTGGCGCTGGCCATCCACATGTATCGTGCAGTGCGCCGCCGTGTTGGGGGCGCCGCCGTCGATGCCGACGAACGGCAGGAACACCAGCGGGTATTCCAGGCCCTTGCTCTTGTGCAGGGTGATGATCTGCACGCGGCGCGCGTCCGACTCCAGGCGCAGCAGCTGCTGCTCGTCATCCTGGTCGGCGCTGGCCATCTGGCCCTGCAGCCAATCCAGCAGGCCGTGCATGCCCAGCGCCTGCGCCGAGGCCTCCTGCAGCAGTTCACCCAGCTGCAGGTAGTTGGTCAGGCGACGTTCGCCGTCGATCAGCGTCAGCAGGCGTTCGCCCTGTTCGGAACACACATCGGCGATCACCGCGAACGGTCCGCCGCGCTGCCAGCGCTCGCGCCACTGCAGCAATTGCGCCTGGAATTCGCGTTGCAGATCGCCTTCACGCTCCATCGCGGCGATCGCACTGGCGCGTTGGCCGAGCAGTACGGTGGCCAGCGCTGCGCGCAGGCGGCCTTCGTCAGCCGGTTGCAGCAGTGCCAGCAGCAACGCACGAAGATCACGCGCTTCGGGGGTGGCGAACAGGCTCTGCTTGCCGGCCGCCACTGCCGGAATGCCGGCCGCGGCCAGCGCGCGCTGCACCAGGGTGGCCTCGCGGTGCGAACGCACCAGCACGGCGATGTCACCCGGCTGCACCGGTCGCCCTCGCAGCACGGCCCTGCCGGCGCGCGCGTCGACCAGGGTCTGGTGGATGGCGGCGACGCAGGCCCGGGTGGCCGCCTCGCGCGAGGCGTCGGCGCTCATTGCCTTGTCGCCGCCGCTGCGCAGCACACGCAGGGTCAAACCGGGGGCGCAGAGGCCGTCGCGCAGGTAATCATCATCGCCGCGCACGCCGCCAGGGCGTACCGGTTCGAACTGAATGTCGCGTTCGAGGAAGGCGTCCTCGCCGCCGTTGTCATACAGCGCCTGCAGCGCGCGCAGCACGGCCGGGCGCGAACGGAAGTTCTGGTCCAGCACCGGCGCCTGCTGCGCTGCCTGCTTGGCCTTCAGGTAGGTGTGGATGTCACCGCCGCGGAAGCCATAGATGGCCTGCTTCGGGTCACCGATCAGGAACAGCGCCGGCGCCAGGCCCAGCTCGCGCACCTCCGGCGAATCGCCGAACACGGTGTGGAAGATGCCCCACTGGCGGTCGTCGGTGTCCTGGAACTCATCAACCAGCGCGATGCGGTACTGCGCGCGCAGCTGCCGGACCAGTGCCAGCCGCTGCGGGCCCTCCAGGGCCAACGCCACGCCATCGATCAGGTCATCGTAGGTCTGCACCCGGCGCGTGCGCTTCAGTGCCTGCAGGCGTTGCGTGGCTTCGTCGCGCAGCATGTGCAGGAAATTCAGCGCGGTGGCGCGCAGCCAGGTATCACGCTCGGCCAGCAGCGCGACGTAGCGGGCCAGCGCGGCCTGCAGCGGCGACGACGGCGTGCGCTCGGCGAATTTCTTGTTGGTCTTGGCCGTCAGCGCCTCCGGCAGCAGCGCCGGCAGGCGTTCGTTGGTCAGCAGCTCGCGCGGATCGGCGCGCTCGGCCCAGGCCAGCAGCTGCCGGCCCAGGGGATGCAGCCAGCCCAGCTTGTAGGACACGCCGTTGATCCACTTGTTGTCGACTGCATCGCAGAGATCGATGAAGAACTGCTCGCCATGCTCGCGCACGCGTACGGACAGCTCTTTTGCAGCACCCTGCAGGGCGGCATGCGGATCGGCCAGCGCCACCGGCTGCGGCAACGGGTGCAGGGGCGGCGCAGCCAGCAGCGCGCGCAGATCGGCGGCCAGTGCGTCCGGGGTGGACCACAGCCAGGTCAGCGGCTCCAGCGTGGCCGGGTCATTGGCATGCACGCGCCACAGATCCGCTGCCAGTTCCTCCAGCAACTCGCGGTCACTGGCCAGCAGTTCCGGCGGGTCGAAGGTGTGGCCGCTCTCCAGCGCATGCTCGCGCAGCACGCGGGTGCAGAAGCCGTGGATGGTGAAGATCGAAGCGAGGTCGATCTCATCGGCGGCCACCTGCAGGCGGCGCTTCAATGCCGGCGCGCTTTCGCTGCTCCCCTGCAGATGACGCTGCAGCACCTCGCGGGTGAGGCGCACGTCCGGCGCTTCGCCCTCGGCCGGCTCCAGATCGACCAGCCGCGCCGCCAGCGCCAGGCGCTCGCGGATGCGCTTGCGCAGTTCCTGGGTGGCGGCATCGGTGAAGGTCACCGCCAGGATCTGGCCGATGCGCAGGCCCTGCTCCACCACCAGGCGGGTGAACAGCGTGGCCAGGGTGAAGGTCTTGCCGGTACCGGCGCTGGCCTCGATCAGGCGGATGCCATCCAGCGGCAGCGCCAGGTAGGGATCACTGCCGGAGCGGTCGATGCCGTCGTCCACGATGACGTTGTTCATTCGCTGCCCTCCTGGCGTGCATCCGTGCCAAGGGTGCGGCCTTCGCGTACCGCACTGAAGACCACCTGGCTGTTGCGCAGCAGATCGGCATAGCTGGCATCGGTGGCGAACGGATCGGCACCGCGCAGCAGCAGCTGCCAGGCGTCGCTGCTGGATTCACCCCAGCTGCGATCGCTGCCATGCCACTGCTTCCAGCCTTCGCTGCGTTGTTTGTCGCCCGCGGTGCTGTACAGCACCCAGCCGGTATAGGGCGCAAAGCGCAGCGGTTCGCGCAGGCCGCGCTGGCGCAGCTGCAGCAACGCACGCAACGCCGCGCGTGCTGCCGACACGCTCAACGCCGGCTGCACATGCGGGCCCGGCCCGGCATCGCCGCCATCGTGGAACTGCACCAGTGGCAAGGCGTCACCGGCGGCATTGGCCAACAGCCAATCCAGTCCCTGGCGGATCACCGCATTGCCGTTGAGGGTGCCGGCACGCAGTCGCACCAGGCCCTCGGGATGGCGGTCGGCGATCCGGCCGTGCAGGCGCACACCATCGATGTTCACCTCATAGCGGCGGCTTTCCAGTGGTTGGCCCTGCATCCAGCCCAGCAGAGCGCTGGCATACGGACGGGTCTTCAGCTGCTCCACCTCGAACTGGCGCTCGCCCAACGCACCGGAGGGCAGCAGGCCGCGCGCGCGCAGCCGCGGATACAACGGCTCGGTGTCACCATTGAGCGTGGCCCGCACCACCGCGGCCTGCACGCTGCGCTTTTCCGGGCCGCGCGAAGACAGCACCAGCGGCTCCAGGTCATCCACCTCTTCAACCTCATCGGCCAGGCGCAGGCCGAGCGACTGCGCCAGGAACTGCCCGGCCGGGTCGCACAGGAAACGGCGCAGACTATCGAGCGCAACCTCGTCTTCCACCGCGTCCTCCGGCGGTGGCGGCAACGCCGCATCGAACCACGGCGGCAGGCCACCGCGCTGGCCGCTCAACCGGCCCGCCGCCGGATGCCATTGGCGGCGATAGCTGAAGCGACGCGGATCGCCATCACCGAACGCTGCCGGCGAGAACGGCTGCAGCGCGTGGCGCACGGTGAAATCACCCACCGCCGCCGCCGGATCCAGGTGATAGGCGGCGGCGGCATCGATCAGTTCGCTGACCAGCACCGACGGTTCGCGCACGCTGCCATCGCGCGGATCGGCGCCGAGATAGCTGAGATAGAACACCTCCTGCGCGGCGGCGAACAATTGCAGGAACAGGAAGCGATCATCCTCGCGGGTGGAGCGGTCGCCCGGACGGCGGCGCGGTGTATCCAGCTCGGCGGTGAGCTGGTTGAGGCCCGCGGCCGGATCGCGGCGCGGGAAATCACCATCGTTGAGGCCCAGCACGCAGATCACCCGGAACGGCAGCAGGCGCATCGGCACCATGCGGCCAAAGCTGATGCCACCGGTCAACAACGGCGCACGTGTATCGGCCTCGCCCAGTGCACCGGCAAAGTGTGCACGCACCACCTCCGGTGGTACGCCCTCGTCGAAGCCGGCCTTGGCAGCGTCTTCGGCAAACTGGTTGAGCAGCCTGCGCAGGCGCTCCAGCGCACGCTGGCTGTTGGGCGAGCTGGGCGCGACCGGCAGCAGCGCGTCGAGCAGCGACAGCAGCCGCTGCCGCCACTGCGCCGGGGTCAGCAGCTCGCCGAGGCGACGCTGATAGATCGCCAGCACGCGCAGCAGCCGCAGCAGCCGGTCCAGCGCCTCCAGCGCGCCACCTTCCAGCTCGATCCACGGTGCCACCCCGGCCAGGTCGGCCTCGCTGCCGGTGGCATGGCCCAGCAGCAAGCGGTCCAGTGCGAACTGCCAAGTGTAGGCATCATCGGCCGGCGCCTGGTGCTGGTGGCGGTGCCTGGCATCCAGGCCCCAGCGTGCGCCGGCCTGCTGCAGCCAGCCATGCAGACGATCGAAGTCCACCGCTTCCAGCCCGGCCGCTTCGGCCAATGGCGCGCTGGCCAGCAGGTCCAGCACCTCGTTCAGGCCGAAGCGCGAGACCGGCAGGCCCAGCAGGTGCACGAACACGTCGGCCAGCGGCTCGCCGGCCAGCGGGCTGCTGTCGGCCAGCGCATAGGGAATGTGCTCGTCCTCGCCGGCGCGACCACCGAACACCGCTTCCAGGTAGGGCACGTACGGGTCGATATCCGGCGCCAGCACCGCGATCTCACGCGCCTGCAGCGGCGGGTCGAAGCGCGGGTCCTGCAGCAGGCTGCGCAGCTGGTCATGCAGCACCTGCAGCTCGCGCAGGCGGGTGTGGCAGGCGTGTACCTGCAGGCTGGGGTCGTCGCTGCGCAGCCCGTCGCGCAGTGCGCCCGAGGGCAGCGCGCGGCGGTGGAACAGGTCGCGCTGCAGCCGGTGCAACAGGCTGTCGGACAGGCCGCCGTCGTCCAGGCTCGGCCGGGTGTCCTCTTCCGGATCGGAATAGGCGGCGATCTCGCCGGCCGGGTGCACCACCTCGTAGCTGCCCAGCACCGCCATGAAGTCGCGCCCTGCCGCGCTCCAGGCTTCCAGCAGGCGGTTCTCGCCGGCGGCCTCGCCGAAGGGGTCGGGCGCGCCGCTGCGCAGGCGCTCGGCCAGCGTCTGCAGGTCGCCCCAGTACGACTGCACCGGGGTGGGCATGTAGAAATGGAGTTCGCCCACCCGCGCCTGGGTCGCCATCACCCGCAGCACGTCGGGTGAGATGTTGAGCGTTGCGAACGCGGACATGCGCAGCGGCAGGCCCTGCGGCAGGGGTTGCCCGGGCCCTTCAGAGCGGTCCAGGTAGGCCTGGATGCGGCGCGCGCGGTAGTCGCGCCCTTCGGCAATGGTGCGCCAGAGGATCGCCTGCGGATCGGCCGGATCGGCGCCGGCCTCCCAGCGCAGCAGCCAGTCGCGGCGCCAGGCCTGGTACTTCTCGAACACCGAGGCCAGCTCCCCGGCCAGCGCCCAGGGCTTGAGTGCATCGTCGCCGGCAAGGTAGCTCTGCAGCGCGCGCATCGGCGGTTGCGCCAACAGGGACGGATCACGCAGCGCCTGGTACAGCTTCCAGTGCAGGCCGGCGGCATCCAGGTCGTCGTGTTCGCCCGGGACATTGGCGTTGAGCGCACGCGCCACGAACTCACCGGGCGTGAGGAACTCAAGATTGGCGGCCACGCCATACTCGGCGGCCAGTGTCGCCTGCAGCCAGCGCCGCATCGCCACCTGCGGGATCAGCACCACTTCCGGGGCGAGCAGCGGCTGGCCCGGAACCGGCGCGCGCACGTTGCGCGCCAGCAGCGCGGCCAGCACGTCCAGGGAGTTGGAATGGTAGAGGCGGAAGTCGCTGCCCGGGTCACTCATCGTGCACAGTGTGCAGCACCGCAGGCCGTATTCAATGGCCGATACCGTCACCGGTACGGATTGTTCCGGCGCCCCCGCCGATTGTCCCGGGCCGGGCGAGCCCTTGTCGTGCAACAATACTGGACCGTCCAGTCTGCTTTTGTTCAGCCGACTGACCCGATCCTTCGATGTCTAAAAAACGTTAATGGTGCCCATGTCGGCTTCCGCCTCCAGTCTGGTGCAGTTATCCAACGTCCGCATCGACCGGAGCGGGCGCACGATCCTGCGCGATGTCTCGCTGCAGGTGCCCACGGGCAGCATCACCGCCGTGCTCGGTCCGTCCGGCAGCGGCAAGTCGACCCTGCTGGCGGCACTGACCGGCGAGCTGCGCCCGGTCGCCGGCGAGGTCACGCTGTTCGGCAAGCCCATCCCGCACGACAGCGGTGCACTGCTGGAGATGCGCAAGAGCGTGGGCGTGCTGCTGCAGGGCAACGGCCTGCTGACCGACCTTACCGTGGCTGAGAACGTCGAGCTGCCGCTGCGCACGCATACGCGCCTGCCCAGGGCCGTGCTGCGCCGGCTGGTGGAGATGAAGCTGCATGCGGTGGGCCTGCTGGCGGCCGCCGATGCGTGGCCACGCGAGCTGTCCGGCGGCATGGCGCGCCGCGTGGCGCTGGCCCGTGCGCTGGCGCTGGACCCGCCGCTGATGATCTATGACGAGCCGCTGACCGGGCTGGACCCGATCGCCTCCGGGGTGATCATGAGCCTGATCCAGCGCCTCAACCACAGCCTGGGCCTGACCAGCATCATCGTCAGCCACCACGTGCACGAGACCCTGCCGATCTGCGACCAGGTGATCGCGATCGCCAATGGCGGCATCGTGTTCCAGGGCACGCCCGAAGCGCTGCAGTCCAGCCAGGACCCGCTGCTGCGGCAGTTTCTGCATGGCCAGCCCGATGGCCCCATCCCGTTCGATGCCGCGCCGCGCGCGAGGGTTGCCTGATGCCGTTCGTGCAAGCCACCCGTTCGCTGGGCCGCGCCGGCCTGTTCTCGCTGACCGTGCTGCGCGGTTCATTGCCCACGCGCGACTTCCTGGCCGAGCTGACCCGCGAGATCTACAAGATCGGCGCGCGCTCGCTGCCGATCATCGCCGTCGGCGGTGCCTTCGTCGGCCTGGTCCTGACCCTGCAGGGCTACCGCACGCTGACCACCTTCGGGGCGGCCGACGCGCTGTCGACGCTGCTCGGGCTGTCGCTGTACCGCGAGCTGGCGCCGGTGCTGACCGCGCTGTTGTTCATCGGCCGCGCCGGCAGCTCGATCGCCGCCGAACTGGGCCTGATGCGCGCCACCGACCAGATCAAGGCGCTGGAGCTGATGGCGATCGACCCGGTGGCCAAGGCCGTGGCGCCGCGCTTCTGGGCGGCGGTGCTGACCGTGCCACTGCTGACCGGCGTCTTCTGTTCGCTGGCGATCAGTGCCAGCTACTTCGAAGCGGTGCACGTGCTGGGCCTGGACAATGGCGTGTTCTGGTCGGCGCTGCGCAACAGCGTGGACTTCTGGGATGACTTCGGCGTGGCGATGCTGAAATCGGCGATCTTCGGCGGCACCGCCGCGCTGGTTGCCGCCTACGTTGGTTTCCACGCCGAGCCGACCATCGAGGGCACCTCGGTGGCGACCACCCGGGCGGTGGTCAACGCCTCGCTGCTGGTGCTGATGTTCAACTTCGTGCTGTCGGCAATGTTGTTCACCTAACCCCTCCACCGGCGGTGCGCAGGCGCGCGCGGCCACCACGACTCGATCAGGTAATCCACATGGCCATCCGCGGTCCCAGACTCGAATTCTCCGTCGGCGCTTTCCTGCTGCTGGCCCTGGCCTCGCTGATGGTGCTGGCCGTGGCCTCGACCAACCAGCGCTGGAGCTGGGGCAGCGACGGCTATGAGCTGAAGGCACGCTTTTCCCAGGTCGGCCAGCTGCGCAAGCAGGCGCCGGTCAAGATCGGTGGTGTCACCGTCGGCCAGGTCGCGGCGATCGACCTGGACCCGGTGAAGTTCGAATCCATCGTGACCCTGCGCATGGACAGCAAGGTCAAGGACCTGCCGGCGGACACCTCGGCCGGCATCTTCACCAGTGGTTTGCTCGGCGAGAGCTATATCGGTCTGCAGCCGGGCGGTGATCCGGAGGTACTCAAGGCCGGCGACGAGATCGTCTTCACCCAGCCGGCGGTGGACCTGATCCAGCTGGTCGGCAAGTACATGTTCAGTGGCGGCGCCGGTGGCGGCGCTGCTCAGAAGCCCAACGATGGCGCGCAGGCGCCTGCAACGGAACCGCAACCATGAAGATGAAACTGATCCCGGCCCTGCTCGCCTCGGCGCTGCTGGTGGCCACCCCGTTCCTGGCCCAGGCCCAGGCCGCCGCCCCCGCCGCAGCCGCGACCCAGGGCCAGGCCGGCAAGGTGGTGATCGACGCCAGCAGCCGCATCCTGGCCACCCTGCAGCAGCGCAAGAGCGAGTTCACCAGCAACCCGGCCAGCCTGCGCAGCTACATCGACAGCGAACTGACCCGCACCTTCGACCGCGACTACGCTGCGCGCCTGGTGCTGGGCCCGCACGCCCGCGGCGCGTCGGACGCGGACATCAAGCTGTTTGCCGATGCGATGGCCGACAGCCTGATGCAGCGCTACGGCTCGACCCTGCTCAACATCCAGGGCAAGCCCAGCTTCCGCCTGAAGGGTGAGAGCCCGCTGCCGGGCAACCGCGGCGTGCGCGTGAGCACCGAGCTGGTGCGCGCCGGCAACGAGCCGACCCCGGTCGAGTACTGGATGCGCAACGTGAATGGCCAGTGGAAGATCTTCGACGTCAACATCGAAGGCATTTCCTACGTGCAGACCTTCCGCAACCAGTTCGACACCCCGCTGCGCCAGAAGGGCATCAAGCAGGTGGCCAGCGACCTGCGCAGCGGCAGCATGCAGGCCGGGCCCGCGGGCAATGGCAAGTAACGCACTGGCGCTGCTGGAGGGCGATACCCTGCGCCTGCGCGGTCTGCTTGACCGTGCCGCGGTGATCGCGCTGTGGCCACAGCTGCAGGCGCTGCCGGCCAAGCTGGCACGGCTGGAGCTGGGCGAGGTCGAGCGCGTGGACAGCGCCGGCCTGGCCCTGCTCGCCGAGCTTTCGGCGCGCGCACGCAAGGCCGGTCACCCGCTGGCGATTTCCGGCGTTCCGGCAGGCTTCAACGAGCTGAGCGCGGCCTACCGGCTGTCGCCCGACCTGGATTTCACTGCAACTTCTGCTGCGAGCTGACATGAACGTCGTACGCGCTTTTCCCCTGATCGTCCTGGCCACCGCGCTGACCGCCTGTGCCGGCAAGCCCGCACGCAGCGATGCACCGGCCGCCAGCACCGTCGTTCCGGCCAGCTCGACCGTCGAGGCCCCTGCCACCGCCGATACCGGCCTGGCCGAGGCGGCACCGGTGACGCCGGTGGCCGCTCCGCCGGCCGCCGCTGCGGCCTCGCCGGCGCCACCTGTTGCCGGCGCCGATACCGATGCGGCCAGGACCGCAGCGGCCACCGCACCGGGCGGTGATGACGATTTCGATGCCCTGTACGGCGGCGCCAGCAACACCGGCAGTGCGGCCGCCTACGATCCGTGGGAACCGTTCAACCGCAAGGTGCACAGGTTCAACAACGCGGTCGACCGTGGCATCGCCCGTCCGCTGGCCACGGCCTACACCCACGTGGTGCCACGCTTCGCGCGTACCGGCGTGAGCAACTTCTTCAGCAACCTGCGCGCACCGGTGACCATCACCAACCAGCTGCTGCAGGGCCGTGGCGCCGATGCGTGGGACAGCCTCGGCCGCTTCCTGATGAACAGCACGCTGGGCATCGGTGGCCTGTTCGATCCGGCCAGCAAGGCGATGGTGCCGCGTCGCAACGAAGACTTCGGCCAGACCCTGGGCGCCTGGGGCTGGCGTCGTTCGCGGTACGTGGAACTGCCGTTCTTCGGCCCGCGGACCGTGCGCGATGTGTTCGGCCTGGCCGGTGACATCCCGTTGTCGCCGATGCGCCGCATCGAAGAAGACAAGCTGCGCATCGGCCTGCAGGGCCTGCAGCTGGTCGATACGCGCGCACAGCTGCTGGCGATCGACGATCTGCGCGACACTGCCGTGGACGAATACTCGCTGGTCCGCGATGCATGGATGCAGCGCCGCAACTATCAGATCGAGAACGATCTGCGCAGCAAGCGCGACCGCGGCCACGACGATGCCAACTCGCCGATCCCGGTCGATGCGATGCCGATGCCGCAGTGGACCCACTGAGGTCGTTGATCGGTGCATGAAAAACCCCGCCTCGGCGGGGTTTTTCTTTGGCGCTGCGGGTGGGGTCGGAGCCCTTTCCCGTGGAAAGCGATCCGACCCCGGCCCGGTAGGTGCCAACCTTGGTTGGCACGCTTTGCTCAGGCAGCCAGCGCGGCCTCGATGGCTTCGCGCAGGCGCGCGTCATCGGCGGCCACGTCCGGGGCGAAGCGGGCAATGACCTTGCCATCGCGACCGACCAGGAACTTCTCGAAGTTCCACAGCACCGCCGGCGCGGCGTGGATCGGAATCTCCTTGCTGGCCAGGCGCTCGCGCAGCGGGCCTTCACCGATCGACTGCGGCTGCGCGGCGGTCAGCTGCTGGTACAGCGGGTGGGTGTCTTCGCCGGCCACGCTGATCTTGGAGAACATCGGGAAGGTGACATCGTAGGTGAGCTGGCAGAACTGCTGGATCTCCGCCTCGCTGCCCGGTTCCTGGCCCAGGAAGTTGTTGGCGGGGAAGCCCAGCACTTCCAGGCCCTGCGCGTGCTTTTCCGCATACAGCGCCTGCAGGCCTTCGTACTGCGGGGTCAGGCCGCACTTGGAGGCGACGTTGACCAGTAGCAGGACCTTGCCCTGGTAATCGGCAAGCGTGGACGGCTGGCCGTCGATGGTGGTGAGGGAAATGTCCTGGATCGGGGTGCTCACGCGGGGGCTCCGGCTACGGCGGGGAATGGCCCACCAGCATAGCGCTGCGCGCGCTGTTGTAGAGCCGAGCCTACGCTCGGCTCATTGCAGGGCAGCCGAGCATGGGCTCGGCTCTACAGGACATCTTCAATCCACGCAGATCGTGCCCTGCGCTTTGCCTTCATCAATGCGCTGACGGCAGCCGAAGTTCTGGCTGGCATCGCGCTGGCAGGTGCCGGTGGCGGCGGTACCGGCGGCCACTTCGCCGGTGGCCAGGCACTGGCCCGTGCAATCGCTCTTGCGGCTGCAGGCGTTGCCGGCGTCGGCATAGGGAATCACGCACTGCAGCCGCTGCAGGCGGCCGAGCCGTTGCAGCGTGCCGCCGGCGGCCTGGCAGTCGACATCGCGTGCCTCCTGGTAGGCCTCGGCGGCCTGCGGGCTGTCGGCTGCGTCCGCAGCGGGCGGAGCCGGTGGCGCACTGCTGCAGGCGGCGAGCACGGCGGACAGGAGCAGGCTGATACAGAGGCGAGAACGCATGGCGGCACCCGAACGCGGCGGACAGGCCGCCAGCATACGCATGGACGATGCAGGCGGCGTGTCAGCGTGGCTCAGGCTTCTTCACCGTCGCCACTGTCGTCGGCCGGCAGCGCATCGGGCAGCAGCTGCCGGCTCTGCTCGACCGGCAGCGATTCGACATCGCGCAGCTTGCGGGCGATCGCGCGGGTGCGCACGCCGGTCTGGTCGATCTGCTTGCTGGCCTGATCGAGCTTGGCCTTCACATTGTCGAGCACATCGCCGAACTTGCCGAACTCGGTCTTCACCGCGCCCAGCAGGCTCCACACCTCGCTGGACCGCTTCTCGATGGCCAGGGTGCGGAAACCCATCTGCAGGCTGTTGAGCAGTGCGGTGATGGTGGTCGGCCCGGCGACCACCACGCGGTGGTCGCGCTGCAGCAGGTCCACCAGGCCGGGGCGGCGGATCACCTCGGCATACAGCCCTTCGGTCGGCAGGAACATCACCGCGAAATCGGTGGTGTGCGGCGGCACGATGTACTTCTCGCAGATGGACTTGGCCTGCACCTTCACCGCACGCTCCAGCTGCGCGCCCTGCACGCGCACCAGTTCTGCGTCGCCCTGCTCCTGCGCGTCCAGAAGCCGCTCATAGTCTTCGCGCGGGAACTTGGAGTCGATCGGCAGCCACACCGGCGTGTCGTCGCTGCTGCGCCCCGGCAGGCGCACGGCGATGTCGACCATTTCCCCGCTGTCCGGGCGTACCTTCACCGCGCGCGCGTACTGCTCCTGGATCAGGGTCTGCTCGAGGATGTTCTCCAGCTGCACTTCACCCCAGCTGCCGCGCGTCTTGACGTTGGTCAGCACGCGCTTGAGGTCGCCCACGCCGGTGGCCAGCTGCTGCATCTCACCGAGGCCGCGCTGGACCTGTTCCAGGCGCTCGGAGACCAGCTTGAAGGACTGGCCAAGGCGGGTTTCCAGGGTGGACTGCAGCTTCTCGTCCACGGTCACGCGCATCTGTTCCAGCTTCTGTGCGTTGTCGCTCTGCAGTGCGCGCAGCTGTTCTTCCAGCGTCGTGCGCATCTCGGCGATACGCTGTTCGTTGCGCTGGGTCAGCTCCTGCAGCCGCTGGCCCAGGTTCTCGGTCAGGCGCTGCTGCGACTGCGCGCCCTCCTCGCGGCCCTTGCGTGCATCGTCCACCTGGGTCTGGCGCAGGGTACCGAGCTGGCTGTCGGTGCGCGTGGTCAGTTCCTGCAGCTGCTGGCCGAAGGCATGGATGCGCGCCTCCTGCTGCTGGCCAAAGGTATCCAGCTGGCCGCGCAGTTCCTGCAGGCGCTGGCCCATCAATGCAGCGCCGCGCTGCTGGCTTTCGGCGGACTCGGCGCGCGCCTTGCGGGCGTCCTCGCCCAGCGCCTCGCGCAGCAGGTCCAGCCGCTGGTCGGTACGCGTGGACAGATCGGTCAGCGCGCGGGCGAAGGTGTCCAGCTGTTCGCGCAGTTCGCTGCGTCCGGCCCGCGCCTCCTCTCGCACCGCCTGTTCCAGGCGGTCATGGGGCGGGCGCCGCAACAGGGCGACCAGCTGCAGGATGAGCACGGCCAATAGAAGGCCGCCGATGAGCAGGGATTCGGTTTGCATGGGGCAAGTGTAGGCTGGCACCGTCTCAAACGCTGCGCCGGGCCATGCTGGAACTGTACGGAAAGCCGACCTCGATCAACGTGCGCAAGGTGCTGTGGCTATGCGCCGGGCTGGATCAACCGGTGCAGCACGAACCGGCACCGCCAGCGGACCTGCTGGCCGCGCTCAACCCGAACCGGCAGGTGCCGGTGCTGCGCGACGGAGACTTCGTGCTGTGGGAGTCCAACAGCATCTGCCGCTACCTGGCCGCCCGCGCCGGCCGCGACGACCTGCTGCCGGTTGCGCCGCAGGCGCGCGCGCAGGTGGAGCAGTGGATGGATTGGCAGGCCAGCGACCTCAACAGCGCCTGGCGCCAGGTGTTCATGGCCCGGGTACGGCAACACCCGGACTACCCGGATGACGCCCGCGCCGAGGCCAGCTGGGTGCAGTGGAACCGGCTGATGGGCGTGCTCGACGCGCAGTTGGCCGATGGCCGGGCCCATGTCGCCGGCAGTGCGTTCACCCTGGCCGACATCGTGCTGGGCCTGTCGACCCAGCGCTGGCGCAGCACGCCAGGCAGCAAGCCCGCGCTGCCGAACGTGCAGGCCTGGTTCGAGCGCCTGCGCCAGCAGCCCGGCTTCGCCGAATACGTCGACAACGGGGTGGCCTGAGGCAGGGGTCAGATCCCTTTCCCTTTGGGAAAGGGATCTGACCCCAACGACGCAAGAAAAGAACCTGGCCTTACCAGCCTTCCAGCACGATCTTGCCCTTGGCGCGATGGCTCTCCAGCAGCGCATGGGCGCGCCGCAGGTTGGTCGCGTCGATGCGGCCGAAGTGCTCGCCGAGGGTGGTCTGCAGCACACCGGCATCAATCAGCTCGGCCACCCGGTTCAGCAGGTCGTGCTGGCGCTGCATGTCCGCCGTCCTGTACAGCGGGCGGGTGAACATCGACTCCCAGTGCAGCGACAGCGCCTTGCGCTTGAGCGCCATCACATCCACCTGGCCCGGATCATCGATCAGGCCGAACTGGCCCTGCGGTGCCAGCAGCTCGACGATCTGCGCGTAGTGCTGGTCCGAATGGGTCAGGCTGGCCACGTGCTGCACCTCGCTGATGCCCAGCCGTGCCAGGCCCTCGGCCAGTGGCTGGCTGTGGTCGATGACGTGGTGGGCGCCCATCGCGTACACCCAGTCCTGGGTATCCGGACGCGAGGCGGTGCCGATCACGGTCAACTTCGTCAGCTTCCGCGCCAGCTGCACCAGGATCGAACCGACACCACCGGCTGCACCGATCACCAGCAGGGTCTGGCCCTCGCCACCGCCTTCGGGAATGCGCAGGCGGTCGAACAGCAGCTCCCAGGCGGTGATCGCGGTCAGCGGCAAGGCGGCGGCGGCGGCATCGTCGAGGCTGGCCGGCTTGCGGCCGACGCTGCGCTCGTCCACCAGCTGGTACTCGGCGTTGCTGCCCGGGCGGTCGATCACACCGGCGTAGTAGACCGCGTCGCCGGGCTGGAACAGGGTCACCTCGCTGCCGACCGCGTCGACGATGCCGACCGCATCCCAGCCCAGCACGCGCGGGCCATCGGTAGCCACGCCCCGGCGCACCTTGGTGTCGACCGGATTGACCGCCACCGCGCGCACCGCCACGCGCAGGTCGCGCGGGCCAGGCTCGGGCAGTTCCAGTTCGATGTCGATCAGGGCCTGGGCATCTTCGATCGGCAGGCCGGCGTGGGTATAGGCAATGGCGCGCATGGTGGCGGTCCAGTGGGGAAGGAGGCGACAGGTTGCGCCGCGCACGGCCCTTCAGAAAGGCGCAGAATCGGGCATCACTTTCACTCCGGCAATGAAGATGATCCGCTTCGACGACCTGCACCTGTTCGTCCGCACCGCTGCGCTGGGCAGCTTCTCGCAGGCCGCGCGCGAAGCCGATCTGCTGCCCGGGCAGGTCGCGGCGGCGGTGGCGCGGCTGGAGCGCGAGCTGGACCTGCGCCTGTTCGTGCGCACCACCCGCAGCCTGCGCCTGACCGGCGAAGGCGCGCTGTACCTGCCGTATGCGCAGGAGGTGCTGGCCACCCTGCGCGAAGGCCAGGCCCGGGTGCAGGGCGAGGACGCCGAACTGCATGGCACCCTGCAGCTGTCGGCACCCTCGGACTTCGGCCGCAACCTGCTGTTGCCGTGGCTGACCGCGTTCCGTGCCGCGCACCCGCGGTTGCGCCTGCACCTGCGCCTGTCCGATGAAGTGGCCGACGTGTTCCGCGACCCGGTGGACGTGGCGATCCGCATCGGCCACTTCGATGACGCCAGCTATGTCGCCCTGCCGCTGCTGGAGGGCAACCGCCGCGTGCTGGCCGCCTCACCCGAATACCTGCAGCGGCGCGGCATGCCTGCGCGGCTGGATGACCTGCGCGAGCATGATTGCCTGGTCTACCAGCTCAGCGGCCGCGCCTACGATCGCTGGTCGTTCGAGGTCGACGGGCGCCGCGTGGTGGTGCCGGTGCGTGGCCCGCTGGTCTGCGATGACGCCGATGTGGTGCGACGCTGGGCGGTGGCCGGCGAAGGCATCACCTACAAATCCTGGCTGGACCTGCGCGAGGACGTGCTGGCCGGGCGCCTGCAGCTGCTGCTCGATGGCGTTGGCAGCCACATTCCGCTGCAGCTGGTATGCCCGCACCGCAAGCAGTTCTCGCCGGCGGTGCGGCAACTGCACGCACAGCTGCGCCAGCACCTGCAACCGCTGCTGTCTGGCATGCCCGATGGACTCGGCGGCCCCCTGTCGCCCGTCCCGGTGCTGGCCGACAATGGCGGCCCCCCGTAAGAGAGAACACCGCCATGCCGTGGATGGGCATCCAGGACCTGTGGACGTTTCTGGTCGCCGTGCTGGTGTTTCTCGCCCTGCCCGGCCCCGGCACCTTCACCCTGCTGACGGCCACCGGCCGTGGCGGCGTGCGTGGCGGCTACACCGCGCTGGCCGGCCTGCTGGTCGGCGACCAGATCCTGATGTGGCTGGCCCTGGCCGGTGTGGCCGCACTGCTGAAGGCCAATCCGCTGGTGTTCCACGCGGTGCAGTACCTGGGTGCGGCCTACCTGGTGTGGGTCGGCATCAGCCTGCTGCGCACCCCGAAGCACGAAGGCGGTGACGCCGGTCCCATCCGCATGCAGCCCGGCCGCTATTTCCAGCAGGCGATCCTGGTCAGCCTGCTCAACCCGAAGGCGATCCTGTTCTACATGGCGTTCCTGCCGTTGTTCATTGATCCCAAGGCACACCAGGGCATCGCCACCTTTGGCGCGCTGGCCGGCATCATCCTGGTGGTCAGCATTGCGTACTGCTCGATGCTGATCGGGGTCGGCAACCTGGCCCGCCGCCGGTTGATCCAGCATCCACGCATCAGCGATGCGCTGCGCCGCGTGGCCGGCCTGTTCCTGGTCGGCTTCGGCATCCGCCTGGGGTTGAACGGGTGAAGGCCCGGCGGGCCGTGGTCGGCGCGCTGCTGTTGACGGCCGGTGCTGCCTCGGCCGCCACCGTGCAGGACCATCGCTGCCTGAGCGGTGGTCGCGATGACCGCATCCATCTGGAATGGCGCTGGCTGGATGACGGTGGCGCCGATGTGCGCTACGCCGGCCAGGGTGAGCGCCTGACGCTGCGCCGGGTTTCGATGGAGACCACGGTGCTGGCCGAAGATCGCCCCTACCAGTTCGACAGCGTGTGGGAAGAGCGCATCGACGGGCGCCTCAACGGCCGCTATCGGTTGAGCACCCAGGGCGCGCTGGTGCTGGAGTTGAGCTACGAACGCGCCCGCGACGGTCGCACCACCGCCTTCCACGATGCCCCCGAGGCCTGGCAGGAACACGGCTGCCACTGGCCCAGCCCTCCCTGAGCCGGCACCGGGCCTCCGGCCCTTTATGCCGATTCCGGCAGACTGCTCGCGGTACAGCGCGCGACGGGTCGGGCATGACCCCCGTCAGTGGCAATGCTGCGCTGCGTTCGGTCACACTCGGGGACTTGTCGTTCTCAGTCACCCCTTCCGAGGCCTGCATGTCCCTGCTCCGGCGCAAGTCCCTAGATTCCGTCACCGTCCATGAAGCCGGCAGGCGCCTGGTTCCCACGCTCAGCTGGCCGCACCTGATCGCACTGGGCATCGGTGCCATCGTCGGTACCGGCATCTACACGCTGATCGGCGTCGGTGCCAACCTGGCCGGCCCGGCGGTGCTGATCTCCTTTGCCATCGCCGGCGCGGTCTGCGCCTGCGCGGCGCTGTCCTACGCCGAGCTGTCGACGATGATGCCGGCCGCCGGCAGTGCCTATACCTACAGCTACAGCGCACTGGGCGAGGTGTTCGCCTGGGTGGTGGGCTGGAGCCTGATCCTGGAGTACTCGCTGGTGGTGAGTACGGTGGCCGTGGGCTGGTCGGGCTACTTCGTCGGCTTCCTCGAATGGGTGCACACCCAGTTCGGCTGGAACGTGCACCTGCCGGCCTGGCTTGCGGCCGGCCCGCACGTGGAAGGCGGCATGATCAACCTGCCTGCGATCGTCATCACCTGGCTGGTGGCCGGCATGCTGATGGCCGGCACCAAGGAAAGCGCCACCCTCAACGCCATCCTGGTGGTGTTCAAGCTGATCGCGCTGGCGATCTTCGTGGCGGTGGCACTGCCGGCGTTCGACAGCGCCAACCTGCAGCCGTTCATGCCCTATGGCTTCGCCAAGTCGATCGGCCCTGATGGCGTCGAGCACGGCGTGATGGCGGCGGCGGCGATCATCTTCTTCGCCTTCTACGGCTTCGATGCGATTTCGACCGCCGCCGAGGAAACCAAGAACCCGGGCCGCGACCTGTCGATCGGCATCATCGGTTCGATGATCGGCTGCACCATCGTCTACGTGCTGGTGGCGCTGGCCGCCGTGGGTGCGATGAGCTACGCCGTGTTCGGCCACAGCGCAGAGCCGCTGGCGCTGATCATGCGCCAGCTGGGCCATCCGACCGCCGCGATGGTGATCGGCGTGATCGCGATCATCGCGCTGCCCACGGTGCTGCTGGCCTTCCTGTACGGCCAGAGCCGCATCTTCTTCGTGATGAGCCGCGACGGCCTGCTGCCGCGTGGCCTGTCCAAGGTCAACGCACGCACCGGCACGCCGGTGGCGACCACGCTGTTCACCGCAGTGGTGGTGTCGGCGCTGGCCGGTGTGGCGCGCCTGGACGAGATCGCTGCGCTGGCCAACGCCGGCACCCTGGCCGCGTTCACCGCGGTGGGCATCTGCCTGGTGGTCCTGCGCCTGCGCGAGCCCAACCGTGAGCGTACCTTCCGCACGCCGCTGGCCTTCGTGGTCGGCCCGCTGGCCGCGCTGGGCTGCATCTACCTGTTCATCAGCCTGCCGCACAGCACCCAGCTGTACTTCCTGCTGTGGAATCTGGTCGGCCTGGTGCTGTACTTCCTGTACAGCCGCCGCCATGCGCTGATCGCGAAGTAACCGGATCACGGGTAGTGCCGGCCGCTGGCCGGCAATCCGGATCCTGTTGATATGCAAAATGCCGGCCAGCGGCCGGCACTACCGCAGGGCGTTTCACCCGCCCCGTTTTGCCGCGTAGTCCTGCGCCTGGCGCATCACCCGCAGCAGGTTGCCGCCCCAGATGCCGGCAATCTGCTGCTCGGTATAGCCCTTGCGCAGCAGCCAGGCGGTGATCTTCGGCAGCTGGCTGACGTCGGGCAGGTCGCTCAGGCCACCGCCACCATCCCAGTCCAGGCCGATGCCCACGTGTTCGGGGCCGACCACCTTGAGGATGTGCTCGAAGTGGGCGAAGAAGTCGTCCAGGCTGGCGTGGCGCACCGGGTGCTCGTGGTCCAGCGCCTGCTCGGCCTTGAGCAGCGCGACACCCTGCTCGATGCCCATACCTTCCCAGCCGCCCAACTGCTTGCTCAGCGCTTCCTCGGCCTGCTTGCGCTCGGGCGTCTTGGCGGTATCGATCAGGTAACCGCCATAGGCATTGACCTGGATCACGCCACCGGCCTTGGCCAGCTTGCGCAGTCGCGTGTCATCGAGGTTGCGCGGGTGGTCGTAGACCGCCTTGGCCGAGCTGTGCGAGAGCACGAACGGCACCGGCATCATCGCCAGCAGGTCATCGAACACCGCGTCCGAGGCATGCGACTGGTCGATGACGATGCCCAGCTTCACCGCCTGCTGCACCAGCTCCTTGCCGGCCGGGCTCAGGCCTTTCCACTCGGCTCCCTTCGGGTCGGTGGCCGAATCGGCGAACTCGTTGTTGGCGAAGTGCACGGTGCTGAGCAGGCGCAGGCCGGCGCGGTGGTAGAAGGAGAGCAGGCTCGGGTCGGCCACCAGCGGGCTGGCGTTTTCCATGCTGATGTAGACCACGCGCTTGCCGGCCGCCTTGATCCGCGCCGCGTCATCGGCGGTCAGCGCGAGCGCGAATCGCTCGGGATTGGCCGCCAGCATTTCGCGGATCTGCATCAACCGCTGCAGGCCGTGGTCACGTTCGGCCAGATGTGCAGCGGCGCTGCGGTCGCCCTGGTCGGTGTAGATCGCCCAGAAGCCGCCGTCCAGCGCGCCTTCGACCATGCGCGGGTAGTCCACCTGCGAGAGCGCGTTGCGGTCGTGGCGCTGTTCGATGTCAAAGCCGCTGCGGCCGAAGTTGGCCGGCGTATCCAGATGGCTGTCGAGGGTGACCAGGCGCTGCTGCAGGGTCTTGGCACGCGCCAGTTCCTGCGCGCTGAACTCGATGGCCTGGGCCGACAGCGGCGCGCACAGCGCCAGGGCAAGCACGACGGACAGACGACGCAACGAAGGCATGGGCTCTTACCGGCTTTGGGAAGAGCCCGACCATAACGCTGCGGCCCGCTGTTTTGTAGAGCCGAGCCGCGCCCCCTCATCAATGGGGCGCCACTTTCACGAACGTATCGCAATGCGCGGAAAGCTGGCCGCCGGGCAGTGGACATGATTCATGCCCGGCGAACGCAGAAGCCGACGGTCAATCCACCACGCGGCAGAACACGGCCTTCAGGTAGCGCGATTCCTGCACGTGCGCCATGAACGGGTGGTCCGGGCCGGCGCCGGCCACCTTCAGGATCTGGATCGTGCGGCCGGAGAAGTACGCCGCGCGGCGCAGCATGTCCAGGAACTGGTCCTCGGCCACCAGGCCGGTGCAGGAGAACGTGGCGAACAGGCCACCGGGCTTGACCACGCCCAGCGCCAGCTTGTTCATGTCCAGGTATTTCTTCAGCGCGGTGATCACCTGGTCGCGGTCACGGGTCATCTTCGCCGGGTCCAGGATCACCACGTCGTACTGCTCACCGCGGTTGGCGGCGTCGCGCAGCCACGGGAAGATGTCGGACTGGACGAACTTCGGGCGCACGTTGTTGAGGCGCGAATTGCCCTTGGCGATCTGGATGACGTCTTCATCGATATCGATGCCGACCACCTCCGAAGCACCGCGCGCGGCCGCATACACCGCAAAACCGCCGGTGTTGCAGCACAGGTCCAGCACGCTCTTGCCTTCCACCTGCTGGCTCAGCCACTGCCGGTTCTCGCGCTGGTCGGCGAAGAAGCCAGTCTTGTGCGCACCGGCCGGGTCGGCGCGGAACTTGATGCCGTACTCGGTGATCACCGCCGCTTCGGTGGTGGTGTTGCCGTGGAAGTCGAAGCTTTCCTGCTTCTGCACATGTTCGTCGGCGAAGCTGTGGAAACGGCAGCCCGGGAACTGTTCGCGCAGGGCGTCGTAGATCCACTCGCGGTGGCGGAACATGCCGGCGGCGAAGAATTCGACCACCACCAGGTCGCCGTAACGGTCAACCACCAGGCCGGACAGGCCGTCGCCTTCGCTGTGCACCACGCGCCAGGCGTCGGACACCGCGTCGAGCTTGAGCACCTCACGGCGCAGCGACACCGCCTGGGCGATCTTGCGCGAGAACCAGCCGGCATCGACCGGCACGTTCTGGTCGGTTTCAAGGATGCGCACGGCAATGCGCGAATGCCCGTTGTAGAACCCGCGGCCGATGAACTCGCCCTCGATGCCGACCACGTCGACGATGGAACCGGGCTTGGGCCGGACGGTCGGCTTCTCGACCAGTTTCTGGAAGATCCACGGGTGGCTGGAACGCCACGCGTTCTTGAGGCGGACAATCGGAAGGGGGGTATTCATCCGCCTATTGTAGCCGGGGGGCGCTTTCGTAGAGTCGAGCTTGCTCGACTGGCGTTGCTGAACAGTCCCGTTCAGTCGAGCAGGCGCGACTCTACGAGGGCCAGGGCAGCCGGGGTCAGATCCCCGCAGGGGCTCTGACCCGGGCCGGCATGCCAACCAAGGTTGGCATCTACCAGGGCGGGGCATTTGACGGCGGCCCAGGCAGGCGGCAGAATCGGCGCCAGAAGGGGAGTAGCTCCCAGACGTTGTCGCCGTCAATTCGAGCCCGCAGGCTCCGGTGCAACGGCAGTTCCAGCCATTGGAACTGCGAGCGAGACCTTCGCCGTACTGGCGAAGCTCTGTCCCTGGATCCCCTCCCGATCCTCCGTTGCAGATCCTCGCCGTCCGGCCTGGCATTCATCTTTCCAACGGATATTCCCAATGCAGACGATCGGTAACGTGTGGTTGTGGGGCGGCTTCGCAGCGGTGGTGGTCATCGCCCTGCTGGTCGACCTCGTGTTGATGCGCCATGGTGGACCGCACAAGGTCACCTTCAAGGAAGCCCTGTGGTGGTCCATCGGCTGGGTCGCGCTGGCCCTGCTGTTCAACGCCGGCCTCTGGTACTACCTCAATGAGACCGCCGGCCAGGTGGTGGCCAACAAGGTCGGCCTGGAGTTCCTGACCGGCTACCTGGTCGAGAAGGCGCTGGCGGTGGACAACATCTTTGTCTTCCTGATGATCATGAGCTACTTCGCGGTGCCGGAGGAGCAGCGCCAGAAGGTGCTGATCATCGGCATCCTGGGTGCGATCGTGCTGCGTACGATCATGATCTTCGCCGGTAGCGTGCTGATCAGCCAGTTCCATTGGCTGCTCTACGTGTTCGGTGCCTTCCTGCTGTTCACCGGCTGGAAGATGTGGTTCGCCGCCGGCCAGGAGCCGGATCTTGAGAGCAACCCGGCCCTGCGCTGGATGCGCAAGCACCTGCGCCTGCTGCCGAACTATGAAGGCAACGCACTGAGTGTGATGCGCGATGGCGTGCGCTGGTTCACCCCGCTGTTCGCGGTGCTGATCCTGATCGCGGTCACCGACGTGATCTTCGCGGTGGACAGCATCCCGGCGATCTTCGCGATCACCACCGACCCGTTCATCGTGCTCACCTCCAACGTGTTCGCGGTGCTGGGCCTGCGCGCGATGTTCTTCCTGCTGGCCGGCATGGCCGACCGCTTCCACCTGCTGCCGTACGGTCTGGCGCTGGTGCTGGGCTTCATCGGCATCAAGATGATGATCATCGACCTGTTCAAGATCCCGACCCCGGTGTCGCTGGGCGTGGTCGCGGTGATCATCGCCGCCACCGTGGTGCTGAGCCTGAAGTACCCGCCGAAGGAAGGCTCGGGCCACGCCTGAGCCTGACCGGCGGGAAGACGCGGCCGGCGGGATTGTCCCGTCGGCCGCACCCACTCTCCCGCAGCGGTGGCCTTGGTTTCGCGCCGGCCACCGCCATTGCTTGAGGTATGGACAACAACGCGCCCCTGCCCGCCGGCGATGCGCCGGCCGCCCGCAATGACCGCTCGCGCATCCTGCGGGCGTTCAACGTCAGCCTGGCCGCCGTGCTGGTGCTGGTGGTCGTGTTCGCCCTGCAGGGCACGTTCGACTGGCGCCCCTGGGCGGTAGCGCCGCTGGAAGCCAAGGGCCTGCTCGGCCTGATCGGCGGCCCGCTGCTGCATGCCTCGGTCGAGCACATCGCGGCCAACAGCATCGCGATCCTGATCCTGGGCACCCTGGCCGGCAGCGTCTACCCCAAGGCGACCGTGCGCGCCCTGCCCCTGCTGTGGCTGGGTTCGGGCCTCGGCGCTTGGATGCTGGGCGACCCCGGCAGCGTGCACCTGGGCGCCAGTGGCGTGACCCACGGCCTGATGTTCCTGCTGGCCAGCCTGGGCCTGCTGCGCCGCGACCGCGCGGCCATCGCCACCGGCCTGATCGGCATGCTGTTCTACGGCGGCATGTTGATGACCATCCTGCCGCACGCCGATGGCGTGTCCTGGCAGTCGCATATGGGCGGCGCCTTCGCTGGCATCATCGCCGCGCTGCTGTTCCGCAACGCCGACCCGCTGCCGCCGCGCCAGCGCTACAGCTGGGAAGATGAGGAAGAATCAATCGAGCCACTGGCCGACGACGAGCTGGAGCCGCCGTCACCGCAGCGTGTACCGGTGCTGTGGCAGCCGCGCGAGGGCCAGGACTACGTGGTGATTCCGTTCCGCCGCCCGGACGAGCCGCGCGGTTGATCGACGCCGGGGTCAGATCCCCGAAGGGGCTCTGACCCCACCCGCCCGCGTCGTTGCCCGGTAGCGGCCGACCTTGGTCGGCGCGCTTGCCGTGTGCCAACCAAGGTTGGCACCTACCGGAGCACGCGAACCAGCGCGCATCAGTTCCCCGCATTCCCTGCCGCGCCCATCCCATCCACCGCCTGCCGGCCCAGCGCCGGGTCATCGGTGAAGAACGCATCGATGCCCGTGGCCAGATAGGCGCGCATCTCGGCGATCGACCCCTCGGCATTGCGAGCGCTGTCGGCGCCCTTGCGCAGGTTGCTGGCCTGGAAGTGGTTCTCCGGGCGGAACGTGTACGGAATCACCATCAGGCCGGCGGCGTGCGCATCACCCACCAGCGAGGTCGGCGCCCCCAGCGCCCCCTGGGCATCAAGCGGAATGATCGAACGCAGCTCCGGGCCGATGCCATCGGCATAGGTGGCGATGTCCTTCAGGCCAGCCGGGGTCATCATCTGCGCGTAGGTCAGCGTGCCGCCAGCCTTGGCGATGTCGGCGGGCTGGGTATCGCCCTTCCACAGCAGCTGCAGCAGACGGATGTTGCTGCCGCGCCCGATCTTGCCGCGCAGGTAGCGCAGGTTGGCGGTCTCGAACGACTGGATGGTGACTGGGCCGACGTTGGTATAGGCGTTGCCCCTCAGCGCAGCGAGCAGCTTGTCTTCCATCGGCAGGCCGATGGACTGGAAGTAGGTCGGGTGCTTGATCTCCGGCACCAGGCCGATGCCGCGGTTGGCGCGGCCGGCCTGCTGTACCAGGAAGGCCAGGATCTCATCCAGGCTGGCGATGCGGAACTGGCCGTCGTAGGCGGTGCTGCGCAGCTCCGGCAGGCGTTCGCGCGCGTACAGGGTCTTCAGCTCGGCCAGGGTGAAGTCTTCGGTGAACCAGCCGGTTACGCTCTGGCCGTCGATCACCTTGGTGGTCTTCCGCTTGGCGAATTCCTTGTGCTCGGCCACATCGGTGGTGCCGCCGATCTCGTTCTCGTGGCGGGCCACCATCACCCCGTCCTTGGTCATCACCAGGTCCGGTTCGATGTAGTCGGCGCCATCGGCAATCGCCTGCGCGTACGAGGCCAGGGTGTGCTCGGGCAGCAGCGCACTGGCACCGCGGTGCCCATAGACCGACGCCTTGGAGGACGGGGTGGAGGATTCAGCACTCATGGCCACCGATGGTGCCACGGCCAGCGACAACAGCAACGCACAACCCCACGACTTCACTGCGACTTCCCCAAGCGGTATGTGATGGGCGTCAGTATGCGGCGGCAATGTGACAGGTGGGGGAAGCACGGGGTCGGATCCCCGCAGGGGCTCCGACCCCAACCTCCGGCACCCTCGGCCGGGGCCGCATGCCAACCAAGGTTGGCATCTACCAGAGCCAGGGGTTACTTGCCGATGCAGAAACTGGAGAAGATCCGCCCCAGCAGGTCATCGGCACTCATCTGCCCGGTGATCCCGCCCAGCGCGTCGTGCGCCAGCCGCAGCTCTTCGGCGGCCAGTTCCAGATGCTCATGGGCCAGCTCGCCATCGGCGCGCCGCGCATGTTCCTGCGCGCGTTCGATCGCATCGACATGGCGGGTGCGCGCGGAGAACTCGCCATCCACCTGCTCGCCGGCCCCGGCCGAGGCGATGCTGCGCAGGCGCGCGTGCAGGTTCTCCAGGCCGGCGCCGGTGGCGGCCGAGACGAATACGCGGTCCGGGTCGTCCAGCGTCGGCAACGCGTCCAGCAGATCCGACTTGTTATGGATGTAGACCTTGTGCGGTACCGCTGCCACCGCTTCGCCCAGCGCCGCTTCACCAGCAGACGGATCGCGCGCGTCCAGCACGATCAGCGCCAGGTCGGTGCGCTCGATTTCCACATGCGCGCGGCGCATGCCTTCGCGTTCGATGGCATCGCCGCCGTCGCGCAGGCCAGCAGTGTCGACCAGGGTCAGCTCCAACCCGTCCAGGCGGATGGTCTCGCGCAGGGTGTCGCGGGTGGTGCCGGCGATGTCGGTAACGATGGCGCGCTCGCTGCCGGCCAGTGCGTTCAGCAGTGAACTCTTGCCGGCATTGGGCGGGCCGATCAGCACTGCATGCAGGCCATCGCGCAGGCGGCGGCCGCGCTCGGCGTCGCGACGCAGCAGGGCCAGGTCGCCACGCGCCTGCTCCAGCCCGCGCCGCACCTGCGCACCACCGAGGGTATCCAGTGGTTCGTCGGCGAAGTCGATGGCCGCTTCCACGTGGATGCGCAGCAGCACCAGCTGTTCGACCACCGCCTCGATACGGCGCGAGAACACGCCATCCAGCGAACGCCGTGCAGCGCGCGCGGCGCGGTTGTCGCCCGCTGCGATCAGATCGGCGATGGCCTCGGCCTGGGCCAGATCGAGCTTGCCGTTGAGGAAGGCCCGCTCGCTGAACTCACCCGGCCGCGCCTGGCGCGCGCCCAGCGCGATGCAGCGCGCGACCAGCTGCTGCAGCAGCACCGGGCTGCCGTGGCCCTGCAGTTCCACCACTTCCTCGCCGGTGAAGCTGTTCGGTGCCGGGAACCAGAGCACGATGCCGTCGTCGATCACCTCGCCATCGGCATCGCGCAGGCGCGCATAGTGCGCGTGGCGCGGGCGCAGTGCAGGTGCCCCCAGCGCGTTGGCGATGGCGGCAGCGCGCGGGCCGGACAGGCGCAGCAGGCCGACGCCGCCGGCGCCGGGGGCGCTGGCAATGGCGACGATGGTCTCGGTACGGGTCAGATCATTCATGGCTCAGAGCTTCTCCAGCTGTGCGCGCGCCTGCGCGGCACCACTGCCCTGCGGCTGCAGCGCCAGATAGGTGGTGTAGGCCTGCTTCGCCTTGGCCTTGTCGCCGGCATTGAAGTAGGCATCGCCCAGGTTGAGATGGGCCACCGCGCGCGAGGGATCGATCTTCAACGTGTTCTCCAGCCAGCGCGCGGCTTCGGCGTAGCGCTGCTGGCGGTAGTAGACGAAGCCGAGATTGTTCGCCGCCTGGGCGAAGTCCGGGCGCAGCTTCAGCGCTTCGGTGAACTGCGCCGCCGCTTCGTCGTACTGCTTTTCGCGGTACAGCTGCAGGCCACGGTCATTGGCCTGCTGCGCGCGCTGGCGGTCCGACGCCGGGCCGGCGCTGGGCACCACCAGCTTGGCCTTGCCACCCTGCAGGTCGGCCACGGTGACCGGTGCCTGGCTGCCCTTGGCTTCGCTGGCAGCCTCGACCTTGTTGTTCAGCGCGATCGCATCGGCGGTCAGCTGGCGCGTATCGGCGTTGAGGAACTCCTGGCTGTCCGGCACCTGGAACACGAACTCGCCGCCCTGCGAGCCGGGCAGGCTGCCGAACGCCGGGGTCTGGTGCGAAACCGCCGACACCGCCGGCGCCACATAGGCGGCCAGCTCGGTACCGGTGATCAGGCCGTCGCCATTGAGGTCACCCTTGCCGGCCAGCGCCTGCAGCAGCACCCAGGTGAACACCGAATGGCCATTGGGCCCGGCGTCGGCCACCTGCTGGTCGGCACCGCCGGCAGTCAGCATCTGCCGCGCGCTGCGGCGTGCGTTCTCGCGCAGGAACGACGACGACGACGGCCCGCCACGGGTCAGGCCCAGGCCGCTGTAGCAGGCATCCATCACGAACATCACGTGCTTGGCCTGCAGGCTTTCGGCGATGTTCTGGATGTCGGTCATCGCGATGGCGTCGGTGGCGAATTCCTTCGGGTCCGAATCCACCGGGATGATGTAGCCGAGGTCGCGGCCGGAGGCGAGCTGGCGGGTGGCGCCGTGACCGGCGAAGAACACGAACACGCGGTCGTTCTTGCCGGTGCGGTCATCGGCCAGGCGGTCGTGGAAGGCGGCCAGGATGTTGTTGCGGGTGGCCTGCTCGTTCTTCAGCACGATCACCTGCGAAGACGGGAAACCGAACTGCCCGGTGAGCGTATCGGCCACCGCCTGCGCATCGTGGCTGGCGTATTCCAGCTTCGGCCACTTGGAGTAGCTGTCGATGCCGACCACGATCGCCCATGATTTCTCGTAGCCGGTGGTGACGGTGGCGGCACCGGCATCACCCTTGCGCGCGCGGGCCACGGTGAAGTCGCGACCGTTCCAGCCGGCAAACTGGTAACCGTCGGCAATCAGCCGGTCGAGGATCTGCGGCAGCGCCTTCACTGCACGGTCGTGGATGTCGTGGAACAGGATGATGCCGCGCTGTTCCTTGTTCACCTGGTCGAGCACGCGCTGCACGATCGATTCCGGCACCGGGTCGGCCCAGTCCATCGAGTCGATGTTCCACATGATCGACTTCAGCCCGGCCTCGTTGAGCAGCTGCAGGCCTTCGGCGTTGCGCGCGCCGTACGGGAAGCGGAACAGCGGTGCGCGCTTGCTGTCCACGTCCTTCAACAGGGTGTCGGTGCCCAGCACCTGCTGGCGCAGCGCATCGCCGGTGGTACGCGACAACTGCGCATGGGTCAGGCTGTGGTTGCCCACGGCATAGCCGTCTTCCATCAGCTGGCGGCTGATCTTGGCCATCGGGCCGAGGCTGACCTTGCCGTCAGCCTCGACCGTGCCCAGGTTGCGGCCGACCTCGAAGAACACCCCCGGCACGTCGTAGCGCTTGAGGATGGCCACCACTTCATCGGTATAGGCCTTGTGCGGGCCATCGTCGAAGGTCAGCACCACGGTCTTGGGCGGCAGGTCGCGGCCGAAGATCTCGCGGTCGCTGTCCTTCATCGACATCGGGTACGGCTCGATCACCCCGTAGTCGCGCAGGATCGCTTCGCGGCTGTAGTCCTTGTGCAGGTGGGCGATGTAGTCCTCCCACTTCTCGCGCTTCAGGTCGATGGCGCGGGTGCGCTCGAAGCGGCTGAAGATGCGGGTCAGCTCCTGGTTGTAGTTGCGTTCGATCTCGTCCAGTGCGTCCAGATCCTCTCCGATGCGCTGGTGCAGCTTCACCGCCGGCAGCGACGAGTCGGCGCCGACACGCTCATGCAGGTCGCGCAGCACTTCGCGGAACGCCAGGCGGTCGGCATCGAACAGCTCGGGCGCCGATTCGATGTAGTCCAGCACCGTGCCAAGCGTCGCGAAGCGCTGCGGGCTGGTGCCGCGCAGCAGCGTGTCGAACTGCGCGGCGATGGCGGTGCGCTGTTCCAGGCCGTCGTGGAACAGCTGCTGGCCGATGCGCGTGGAGGTGCCACGGTCGGCGGCGCTCTGCTGTGCTTCGTCAGCCAGCAGCACGATGATCCGGCGGTAGCCGTCAAGCTGCTTCTGCAGCGCGGCCAGCAACGGCGCGGCGGCCGGATCGGCAGCGGCGGCGGCCTGCGCGCTGGACTGGGTGACGGTGCTCGCCGGCGCCTTCGCGTCCTTGTCGCCACAGCCGGCAACGGCCAGGGTGAGCAACAGTGAGGGCAGGAACAGGCGGAACGACGACGTGCGCGGCATGGCGGAACCGGAGGTGGGGGAACGGTGTGCGGGGAATTCTAACGCCGCATGCGAAAAGCCCGCCTTGCGGCGGGCTTCTCATCGACCGGGGCGGTAGAGTCGACCTTGGTCGACTCTACGGGTCGGGTTACTTCTTCTTGACCGGGGCTGGGGCGGTGGTGGCCGGCACCGGCTCGCCGCCGTGGCGCTTGGTCATCCACCACTGCTGCAGCAGGCCCAGGCCGCCGTTGACCACCCAGTACAGCACCAGGCCGGACGGCATGAGGGCCATCATGACGCCGAACACCAGCGGCATGAACTGCATCATCTTCTGCTGCATCGGGTCCATGCCCGGTGCCGGGGTCAGCTTCTGGGTGAACCACATCACCGCCATGTTGATCACCGGCAGGATGAAGTACGGGTCGCGTGCGGTCAGATCCTGGATCCAGCCCAGCCACGGCGCCTGGCGCAGCTCGACCGATTCCACCAGCACCCAGTACAGGGCGAAGAAGATCGGCATCTGGATGAGGATCGGCAGGCAGCCGCCCATCGGATTGATCTTTTCCTTCTTGTACAGCTCCATCATTGCGGTCTGGAACTTCTGGCGGTCATCGCCATAGCGTTCCTTCAGCTGCGCGATGCGCGGCTGGAAGCGACGCATCTTGGCGCCACTCTTGTACTGCACGGCCGACAGCGGGTAAAGCAACAGCTTCAGCAGCACCACCAGGCCGACAATCGCCCAGCCCCAGTTGCCGACCAGCTTGTGCACCTGGTTGAGCACCCAGAACAGGCCCTGGCCGATCACCGCCATCATCGAGAAGCGGCTGTAGTCGACCACGCGGTCCAGGCCCGGCACGTCTTCCTTGGCAATCAGGTTCACCAGCTTCGGGCCCACCCACAGACGCGCTTCGGTACTGGTGGACTGACCCGGGGCCACGGTGAAGGCCGGGCCGTTGGCGGTGATCTGATCGCGGCCATCATGCTGGGAGAGCACGTAGTGCGCGGCTTGGTCCTTCTGCGGGATCCAGGCGGTGAAGAAGTGGTGCTGCAGCATCGCCAGCCAGCCGCCGGTGATGTTCTGGTTAAGTGTGCCGTCTTCCAGGTAATCCTTGAACGCACGGCGCTGGTACTTCTTGTCGTTGTCGTACCAGGTGGCGCCGTTGAAGCTGAGCGAATCCGGGTTCATCATGCTCCGCGACAGGATGGTCGGGGTGCGGTCCAGGGTGCGGTAGACGTAGCCGTTCCACGGCGCGGCGCCGGCGTTGCTGACTTCATCCTTGAAGCGCACGGCGTACTCGTTGCGCGAGACGGTCAGGGTGCGCTTGATGGTCACGCCGTTGTCGGCGGTCCACACGAACGGGATCTGCAGTTCGTTCTGGCCCTTGGCCAGCACGAAGTCGCGGGTGTCACCGACCAGCTTGAAGCCGTCAGCACCCGGCACCGGGGTGTTCTTGTCCTCGCTGGCCCAGCCGCTGATCGCGCTGTAGGGGTGCGCGGGGTCTTCGGTCAGCAGGCGCACCGGCGGGCTGCCGTCGTCCTTGGTCTGCGGGAACTGCAGCAGCTCGGCATCGAGCACGCGGCCGCCGTCCAGCACCAGGCGCAGCACGTCGGTGGTGACGGTCACGCGCTGGGCAGCGGGGGTGGCGCTAGCCTGGGCCTGGGCGGCGGCCTGGCCCGGAGCACCCGGCACCTGGGCGTTGGGGATCGCGCCCGGGGCGGCGCCCGGAACACTCTGTGCGGCGGCCGGGGCCGACGTGGTCGTCGGTGCCGGGGTCGGAGCAGCCTTTTCACGGCTCCACTCCATCCACAGCAGCACGGCCACCATCAGCCAGGCAAAAATGAGGAATACGCGGGTCTGGTTCATCAGCGGACAGGCTCGGCGGGGCCGGGACGCGATGCCGGCTCGGTCAAAGAAGGAGTTGCGATGCCATCAGGCGGCGGCATTGTGCCGTCCACGCCCGGCGTGGGCAATGCACGCAGGCGCCGCAGCAGGCGCAGGAAGGCCTGGCGGATCTCGTCGTTGCTGGCAGAACGCGCAGCACTACGGGCCACGACGACGAAGTCGCCTGGCTGGATATCGGTACGTGTCTGACGCAGGATGTCGCGCAGGACGCGCTTGATCCGGTTACGCCCGACGGCGTTCGGATCGACCTTGCGGGAAACCGCCAGACCCAGCCTGGCCGGCCGGTCAGCCGGCAGCCAGTGCAGGGTCATCAGCGGATCGGACACACGGCGGGCGCCGTTGAAGACCGTTGAGTATTCGGCACGCGTGCGAACCCGCGCAGAGCGAGGGAATCGCTTGCGCGGGTCTGCAGTATTCACTGTCGAAGGGATTGCGTCTGCCGCAAGGTGCGGCATGGCAATCAGGCGCTCAGGACTTTGCGGCCCTTGGCGCGGCGACGCGACAGGATCTTGCGGCCGTCAGCGGTCTTCATACGGGCACGGAAGCCGTGGTCGCGCTTACGCTTGAGGTTGCTGGGCTGGTAGGTGCGCTTCGTGGCCATTGGGGGCCTCTCGTATGAATGGGACGGAAAGAACCGGAAATTCTAGAGAGGTACCCTACCCCGCGTCAAGCCCTGGCAGCTACGCGAATTCACTGGGCTGTGCAATAGCTGTGGATGTTTTTGTGAATAAGTAGGGGACAAGCATTCCGAAGGCGGGCGCTCGGTGGTAGTCTGAGCCATCCATTTCCCCCCTTTCCGGCCTGTGTTTGGGCGCCTTGTCGCGTCCATGCCCCGGCCACCGGACGATTATTGCTGATGGATGCCTGGTCCCGTAGTCTCGAGCGCCTCGAAGCGGAGTTCCCGCCGGAAGACGTTCACACCTGGTTGAAGCCGCTGCAGGCCGATCTGCGCGTGGACAGCCTGGTGCTGTATGCACCGAATGCCTTCATCGTCGATCAGGTCCGCGAGCTGTACCTGGCGCGGATCCGCGAGCTGCTGGCCCATTTCGCCGGTTTCAGCGACGTTTTTCTTGAAATCGGCTCGCGCCCGCGGCCCGTGGAGGCGCAGAACGCGCCGGTTTCCACGCCTTCGGCGCAGGTGTCCAGCGAGCCGCAGGTACCGTTTGCCGGCAACCTGGACAACCACTACACCTTCGCCAACTTCGTTGAGGGCCGCAGCAACCAGCTGGGCCTGGCCGCGGCGTTCCAGGCGGCGCAGAAGCCGGGCGACCGCGCGCACAACCCGTTGCTGCTGTACGGCGGCACCGGCCTGGGCAAGACCCACCTGATGTTCGCCGCCGGCAATGCGATGCGCCAGGCCAATCCGGGGGCGAAGGTGCTGTACCTGCGTTCGGAACAGTTCTTCAGCGCGATGATCCGGGCCCTGCAGGAAAAGACCATGGATCAGTTCAAGCGCCAGTTCCAGCAGGTGGACGCGCTGCTGATCGACGACATCCAGTTCTTCGCCGGCAAGGACCGCACCCAGGAAGAGTTCTTCCACACCTTCAACGCGTTGTTCGATGGCAAGCAGCAGATCATCCTGACCTGTGACCGCTATCCGCGCGAAGTCGAGGGCCTGGAAGCGCGCCTGAAGTCGCGGCTTGCCTGGGGCCTGTCGGTCGCGATCGAACCGCCGGACTTTGAAACCCGCGCCGCCATCGTACTGGCCAAGGCACGCGAACGCGGCGCCGAGATTCCCGATGATGTTGCGTTCCTGATCGCCAAGAAGATGCGCTCCAACGTGCGCGACCTCGAGGGCGCGCTCAATACCCTGACCGCCCGCGCCAATTTCACCGGCCGCGCGATCACCACCGAATTCGCCCAGGAAACCCTGCGCGACCTGCTGCGCGCCCAGCAGCAGGCGATCAGCATTCCCAACATCCAGAAAACCGTGGCCGACTACTACGGGCTGCAGATCAAGGATCTGCTGTCCAAGCGCCGGACCCGCTCGCTGGCCCGCCCGCGCCAGGTCGCCATGGCCCTGACCAAGGAACTGACCGAGCACAGCCTGCCCGAGATCGGCGACGCGTTTGCCGGTCGCGATCACACCACGGTGCTGCATGCCTGCCGTCAGATCCGCACCCTGATGGAAACCGACGGCAAGCTCCGCGAGGACTGGGACAAGCTGATCCGGAAGCTGAGCGAATGATGCACGGATGCCGATGAGGCGTCATCGCACAAAACGGTGCAGAATCCGGTAGCAAGCGCGGGACACGTTGTGGATAAAAATGGCGTTTGAAATCGCGCTGATTTTATCCACAGCTTTCCCCACCCCCTGGGGGTCGGTAATACAGAGGGTTTCGAGATCTGAAATTCTTTTATTTACAAAGACTTAGCGTTGTTTTCCAGCGATTCTGTCTCTACCAGCACCACCAAGCTTTTGATTTATTCCACATTTTTTAAAGCATAGGGGCACGGAACCACATGCGTTTCACACTGCAGCGCGAAGCCTTTCTCAAGCCGTTGGCACAGGTCGTCAACGTGGTCGAACGCCGCCAGACCCTTCCGGTTCTGGCCAATTTCCTGGTCCAGGTGCAGAACGGCCAGCTGTCGCTGACCGGTACCGACCTGGAAGTGGAGATGGTGTCGCGGATCGCGGTTGAAGACGCCCAGGACGGCGAAACCACCATTCCCGCCCGCAAGCTGTTCGAGATCATCCGAGCCCTGCCCGACGGCAGCCGGATCACCGTCTCGCAGACCGGTGACAAGATCACCGTGCAGGCCGGTCGCAGCCGCTTCACCCTGGCCACCCTGCCCTCCAACGACTTCCCGTCGGTGGACGAAGTGGAAGCCACCGAGCGCGTGGCCATTGGCGAAGCGACCCTGAAGGAACTGATCGAACGCACCGCGTTCGCGATGGCCCAGCAGGACGTGCGCTACTACCTCAACGGCCTGCTGTTCGATCTGCGCGGCGATGCCCTGCGTACCGTCGCCACCGACGGCCACCGCCTGGCCCTGTGTGAAACCGATCTGGCCAAGCCCAGCGGTTCCAAGCGCCAGATCATCGTGCCGCGCAAGGGCGTGACCGAGCTGCAGCGCCTGCTGGAAAGCGGCGATCGCGAGATCGAGCTGGAAGTCGGTCGCAGCCACGTCCGCGTCAAGCGCGACGATGTCACCTTCACCTCGAAGCTGATCGATGGTCGCTTCCCGGATTACGAAGCGGTGATCCCGATTGGCGCCGACCGCGAAGTGAAGGTGGACCGCGAAGCCCTGCGCGCCTCGCTGCAGCGCGCCGCGATCCTGTCCAACGAGAAGTATCGCGGCATCCGCGTGGAAGTCTCGCCGGGCAACCTGAAGATCAGCGCGCACAACCCGGAGCAGGAAGAAGCCCAGGAAGAAATCGAAGCCGACACCACGGTCAGCGATCTGGCCATCGGCTTCAACGTGAACTACCTGCTGGATGCCCTGTCCGCGCTGCGCGATGAAGAAGTCATCATCCAGCTGCGCGACTCCAACTCCTCGGCGCTGGTGCGTGAATCCAGCAGCGAGAAGTCGCGTCACGTGGTGATGCCGCTGCGCCTCTGACGCCAGCGCTGTTCCACGTGGAACCGAACGACGCCCGGGATCTTCCCGGGCGTTTTTTTTTTGTGTGGTTCCACGTGGAGCATCCATCAGCGCTCTTGGGCTGATCTGATTGTTTGCGGCCGTGTCATCGCGGGTATCGGCTGGGTGTAGGCCAGTGGTGTGGGTGCGGACTTCCTCGCATCTCGTCGGGATCGCGGTTGCGATGTACGGAATGCGCGGTCGGGCTCCACACAGGTCGGTCAGATCGGGCTATCCCGTCAGGGGATCCTCATCTGCAAGCGCGTCTGTCCACAGATCGGTTTCTGGCCGAATCGGGCCGTGCCTAGCTTCTAAATCTGGGTATAAATCTAAAGCATGGTGGTGATGGTAGGGCCAGATCTCGTGGAAAAACGTATTATCTGTTTGATTTAAAATAGATTTCTACAGCTGAAACCCCCTGTATAGAGGCCCCTCAGGCTGGGGGGGAACCTGTGGATAGTTTCACCGGCCACGCAAAAGGGCTTTTTTATCCACAGATTGCCCATACCTTGTGTATAAGTCATACAGCGCCGCTGTGGACAGCGTGGAACGAACGGCCTGAATTCTTTGAAATCTGTGGAACCCTGCAGGAGCTTGGATCGCAGAACTGAAGGAATTCATGGGCTCCTTGGCCGCCACCTGCGCCGGACCGGTTGATGAAGCCACCCAAAGGCCCGTGAAATCGGCGAAATCTGAGGGCCTGGACCCTGATCCCCCGTGCAGATTTGAAGGAATTTCGGGCCCATCCCGGTCCCGCGCGTTCCTCGGCGATCGCTGCATGCCACGTGGAACCTGCGAATGCGCGCCAGCAGGCGGAAGGTCTCCACCTCGACGACGACAGCACCGCGCCCGGCTTGACCGATGCAGTAAGCTGATGGATTCCCTGCCCTTCTACCGCTCCGAGCGGATGGTCCCTCGCGCCCCATGCAGATCCGCCGCCTTGCCTTGCATCACCTGCGTCGTTTCAGTGCGGTGGACCTGTCGCCCCAGCCGGGTTTGAACCTGCTGACCGGCGACAACGGCGCCGGAAAGACCAGCGTGCTCGAGGCCCTGCATCTGATGGCCTATGGCCGCAGCTTCCGCGGACGGGTGCGCGATGGCCTGGTCCGTCAGGGCCAGGAGGCGTTGGAAGTCTTCGTGGAATGGGACGAGCAACGCGCCCATCATCCGCCGCATCGCCGAAAGGCCGGCCTGCGCCACAGCGGCCAGGACTGGAAGGGACGTCTGGATGGCGAAGACGTGGCTCAGCTTGGCAATCTCTGCGCCGCACTGGCCGTGGTGACCTTCGAGCCCGGCAGCCATGCGCTGGTCAGCGGTGGCGGCGAACCCCGTCGCCGCTTCCTCGATTGGGGCTTGTTCCACGTGGAACCTGATTTTCTGTCCCTGTGGCGCCGCTACTCGCGGGCCCTGAAGCAGCGTAACGCCCTGCTCAAGCAAGGCGGGCCCTCGCGGATGCTGGACACGTGGGATCACGAGCTGGCTGAAGCCGGAGAGCCGCTGACCAGTCGACGCCAGCACTATCTGGAACGCCTGCAGCAGCGCACGATCGCGCTGGCCGCCAGCCTGGCGCCGCAACTCGGCATCCAGGGCATGCAACTGAGCCCGGGGTGGCGCCGGCATGAACTGCCGTTGGCCGATGCCCTGCTGCTGGCGCGGGAACGCGACCGTCAGGCCGGCTATACCTCGGTGGGCCCGCACCGGGCGGACTGGAGCGTCGACTTCCACAGCATCCCCGGCCGCGATGCGCTGTCTCGTGGCCAGGCCAAACTGACGGCCCTGGCCTGCCTGCTGGCCCAGGCCGAAGACTATGCAGAGCAACGGGGCGAATGGCCGGTGATCGCGCTGGACGATCTGGCCTCCGAGCTGGATCGCACCCACCAGGGCCGGGTACTGGAGCGCCTGCTCGCTGGCCCGGCGCAGATCTTCATCACTGCCACCGAAACGCCGGCAGCGCTGCAGGAACTGACGCATATCGCCCGGTTCCACGTGGAACATGCACAGATCGTGGCTGTGCCATAGTGGGCACATCAGGGCCGTTCGACCCCGGCTGGTATAATTCGGGTTGGAATCCTTTCATTCTCGGCGCATCGCTCCACGCGGTGGCCGACCTGCGGAGCCTACGGCAAGCGCAATGAGCGACGAACAGAACACCCCGGCAAACAACGGCAATTACGACGCCAACAGCATTACCGCCCTGGAAGGCCTGGAGGCTGTCCGCAAGCGTCCCGGCATGTACATCGGTGACGTGCATGACGGTACCGGTCTGCACCACATGGTGTTCGAGGTCGTCGACAACTCGATCGACGAAGCGCTGGCTGGTCATGCCGATCATGTGGCGGTGACGATCCACGCCGACGGCTCGGTTTCGGTGTCCGACAACGGCCGCGGTATCCCAACCGGCAAGCACGAGCAGATGAGCGCCAAGCTCGGCCGCGAAGTGTCCGCTGCCGAAGTGGTGATGACCGTCCTGCACGCAGGCGGCAAGTTCGACGACAACAGCTACAAGGTTTCCGGCGGCCTGCACGGCGTTGGCGTCAGCGTGGTCAACGCACTGTCGCAGAAGCTGCTGGTGGACGTGTTCCAGAACGGGTTCCACTACCAGCAGGAATTCAGCAACGGCGCCGCAGTGACCGCGCTGGCCAAGCTGGAAACCACCACCAAGCGCGGCACCACCGTGCGCTTCTGGCCGTCCACCGTCGCCTTCCACGACAACGTGGAGTTCCACTACGACATCCTGGCCCGCCGCCTGCGCGAACTGTCGTTCCTGAACTCCGGGGTCAAGATCGTCCTGGCCGACGAGCGCGGCGATGGCCGTCGCGATGACTTCCATTACGAGGGCGGCATCCGCAGCTTCGTGGAGCATCTGGCGCAGCTGAAGACCCCGCTGCACCCGAACGTCATCTCGGTCACCGGCGAGCACAACGGCATCGTGGTCGACGTGGCGCTGCAGTGGACCGACTCCTACCAGGAGACGATGTACTGCTTCACCAACAACATTCCGCAGAAGGACGGCGGCACCCACCTGGCCGGTTTCCGCGGCGCGCTGACCCGCGTGCTCAACAACTACATCGAACAGAACGGCATCGCCAAGCAGGCCAAGATCAACCTGACCGGCGACGACATGCGCGAAGGCATGATCGCGGTGCTGTCGGTGAAGGTGCCGGACCCAAGCTTCTCCAGCCAGACCAAGGAAAAGCTGGTCAGCTCCGACGTGCGCCCGGCCGTGGAAAACGCCTTCGGTGCGCGCCTGGAAGAGTTCCTGCAGGAGAACCCGAACGAAGCCAAGGCCATCGCCGGCAAGATCGTCGATGCCGCGCGTGCGCGTGAAGCGGCGCGCAAGGCCCGCGATCTGACCCGCCGCAAGGGCGCGCTGGATATCGCCGGCCTGCCGGGCAAGCTGGCCGACTGCCAGGAAAAGGATCCGGCGCTGTCCGAACTGTTCATCGTCGAGGGTGACTCGGCAGGTGGCTCGGCCAAGCAGGGCCGCAACCGCAAGAACCAGGCGGTGCTGCCGCTGCGCGGCAAGATCCTCAACGTGGAACGCGCGCGCTTTGACCGCATGCTGTCCTCCGACCAGGTCGGTACGCTGATCACCGCACTGGGTACCGGCATCGGCCGCGACGAGTACAACCCGGACAAGCTGCGCTACCACAAGATCATCATCATGACCGACGCCGACGTCGACGGCGCGCACATCCGCACCCTGCTGCTGACGTTCTTCTACCGTCAGATGCCGGAGCTGATCGAGCGCGGTTACGTCTACATCGGCCTGCCGCCGCTGTACAAGATCAAGCAGGGCAAGCAGGAGCTGTACCTGAAGGACGACCCGGCGCTGGACAGCTACCTGGCCAGCAGCGCAGTGGAAAACGCTGCGCTGGTGCCGGCCACCGGCGAGCCGGGCATCGAAGGCCTGGCCCTGGAGAAGTTGCTGCTGGCCTACGCCGCTGCGCTGGATTCGATCGAACGCAACGCGCACCGCTACGACCGCAACCTGCTCGAAGCGCTGGTCGATTTCGTGCCGATGGACCTGGACAGCCTGCGCACTGCCGGCGAAGGCGAAGGCCTGGATGCGCTGGCCAAGCGTCTGAACCAGGGCAGCCTGGGCAGCCCGCGCTTCAGCCTGGAACTGCAGGAACCCAACGACGAACGCCCGGCCGCTGTGCTGGTGACCCGTCGCCACATGGGCGAACAGCACATCCAGGTGCTGCCGATGTCGGCGTTCGAAAGCGGTGAACTGCGTGCGATCCACCAGGCCTCCAAACTGCTGCACGGCCTGGTGCGCGAAGGCGCCACCATCTCCCGTGGCGCCAAGTCGATCGAAGTCGATACCTTCGCCAAGGCGCAGAACTGGTTGCTGGAAGAAGCCAAGCGTGGACGCCAGATCCAGCGCTTCAAGGGCCTGGGTGAAATGAACCCCGAGCAGCTGTGGGACACCACGGTCAATCCGGAGACCCGCCGCCTGCTGCAGGTGCGCATCGAAGATGCGGTGGCCGCTGATCAGATCTTCAGCACCCTGATGGGCGATGTCGTCGAACCGCGTCGTGATTTCATCGAAGACAATGCGCTGAAGGTTGCCAACCTGGATATCTGACACAATCGGGCATGGCCGGTGCACGGGGAGGTGCGCCGGTCTTCATCCTTGAACACAGGTACCTGATGTCCGCTTCCGCCCCGGTCTCTGCCCCGCCGCCGGTTCCCCCGGCCTCTGCCGCCCCGCGCGCCGTGCCACCGCTGGCAGGCTTCTTCATCGATCTCGGCATCGCCGCCGTGGCGCTGATCGGCCTGAGCATGGTGACCGGCCTGTTCTGGGGCTTCTACCGGGCCATCGTGGTCGGCTATGCCAATGCCGAGGCCAACGGCAGTGCGATGACCGCGGCAGCAGCCACCACGGCCGTCGGCCAGCCCGGCGCGCTGGCGCAGATCCTGATGGCATTGATCGCCACCGGTGGCGCGGCGCTGCTGCTGTACTTCTGGCGCCGTCCGGCCAACGCAGCTGAACGCCTGGCATCGCGACAGGCACTGCGACGGCCGTCGACCTGGGGCTGGACCCTGCTGGTGGCCACCCTGATCGTGCTGGGCAGCAACGGCATCGCCTTCCTGGCCCGGCAGTTCGGCATCGAACCGGTGCCGACCAACGTGGAACTGATGCAGAGCGCGATCGCGCGTTTCCCGCTGTTCCTGGTGCTGTTTGCCGTGGTGCTGGCGCCGGCCTACGAGGAACTGCTGTTCCGCCGCGTCCTGTTCGGGCGCCTGTGGCAGGCCGGCCGGCCGTGGCTGGGGCTCATCCTCAGCAGCCTGGCCTTCGCCCTGGTCCACGAAGTGCCGGGCGTGAGCAAGAATTCCTGGATGGGAATGGCGCAGCTGTGGCTGGTCTACGGCGGCATGGGTGCGGCCTTCTGCTGGCTGTATCGCCGCACCGGTACGCTGTGGGCGGCCATCGTGGCGCATGCACTGAACAATGCCGTCGCGCTTGCCGCGATGGTGTTCCTGGGGTCAACGTAACGCCGTGTCCGCTTGACGAAAGATTAAGCCGCTACGTTGGACACTGCGCACATGAACACGGGGGATCTTTCCATGAAGCAACTGCTGTTGGCCCTTGTCATCACCACGCTGGTCAGCGCCTGCGCAACGACCACGTCCCCCACCGGACGCCGGCAGATGGTGGGCGGCGTATCGCAGGCGCAGCTGGACCAGCTGGGCGCGCAGGCGTTCGCTGAAACCAAGCAGAAGGAAAAGATCAGCACCGATGGCCGCCAGAACGGCTACGTACAGTGCGTGGTCAATGCCCTGGTCGCTCAGTTGCCGCCTCAATACCGGGGCGTACGGTGGGAGACGGCGGTGTTCGTGGACAAGGAACCCAATGCCTTCGCCCTGCCCGGCGGCAAGGTCGGTGTGAACACCGGCATCTTCACTGTGGCGAAGAACCAGGACCAGCTGGCCGCCGTGATCGGCCATGAGATCGGTCACGTCATCGCCCGTCACCACGAAGAGCGCATCACCCGTCAGATGGGCGCACAGACCGGCCTGGCCGTGCTCGGCGCGCTGGCCGGTGCCGCCTACGGCGAGGGTGCCGCCAGCACCGTCAACCAGCTTGGTGGGATGGGCGCGCAGACCGCCTTCCTGCTGCCTGGCTCGCGGACCCAGGAAAGCGAGGCCGACGTGATCGGCCAGCGATTGATGGCCCAGGCCGGCTTCAACCCCGCCCAGGCCGTGGATCTGTGGCAGAACATGATGGCCGCCAGCGGTGGCCGCAGCCCACAATGGCTGTCCACCCACCCCGATCCGGCCAACCGGATCCAGGAACTGCGCCGTGATGCGCCGGGCCTGACCCCGGTCTACCAGCAGGCGCAGGCGGCCGGACTGCGGCCAAAGTGCGGATGAGTGCGCAGTTTCATGCTGTAGTGCAGCACATAAAACGATTTCTCACGCCATCTGTTTCTGATACGTTTGGCGGCTCAGATTTTTCTGACAGTCCGACTTTGCCGCTATCCGGCGGTTCGATCGAGGTGAACGATGATTTTCCGTAACCACAAAGCTGTGCTTTCCGTCCTCGTCGCGACCGCCCTGACCGGCGCCGTGGTCACCGATGCCTTCGCGCAGTCCTCGCGCTCCTCCGACCGCAGCAACCGCGGCGGCAGCAGCAAGCAGGCCAAGGCCGAAGCGCTCTACCCGAACGCGACCCGCCAGGAGCCGACCGTCAAGGCCTCGGCCAAGATGGGCAGCAAGCTGCAGAAAATGATCGACAGCTACAACAACGAAAAGTTCCCGGAGACGCGTACGCAGGCTGACGCGATCCTGGCTGACAGCGCCGCGAACGAGTACGACAAGTCGCTGGCCGCGCAGCTGGCCTCGCAGGCCGCCTACCAGACCGACGACACCCCGGGTGCGGTTGCCTACCTGAAGCAGGTCCTGCAGTTCAACGGCCTGGACAACAATGGCCACTTCCAGTCGATGCTGATGCTGGGCCAGCTGCAGCTGCAGGAAGACCAGACCGCCGAAGGCCTGACCACCCTGGACAAGTACTTCGCCGAGAGCAAGTCGACCAAGCCGGAAGAACTGGTTGCCAAGGGCCAGGCCCTGTACCAGCTGGAGCGCTACCAGGAAGCGGTGCCGGTGCTGCAGCAGGCCATTGCCGGCGCCACCGAGCCGAAGGACAGCTGGAACCAGCTGCTGATGGCGGCGCTGTCCGAATCCGGCCAGACCGGTGAGGCGCTGAAGACCGCCGAAGCACTGGCGGCGAAGAACCCGAACGACAAGAAGGCGCAGCTGAACCTGGCCAACATGTACATGCAGGCCGACCAGATGCCCAAGGCTGCCGCGGTGATGGACAAGCTGCGCAGCAGCGGCCAGCTCACCGAAGAGCGCGAGTACAAGCAGCTGTACTCGATCTATGCCAACACCGAGAACAAGGAAAAGGACGTCATCGCGGTCATCAACGAAGGGTTGCAGAAGGGCATCCTGAAGCCGGATTACCAGGTCTACCTGGCGCTGGCCCAGTCCTACTACTACTCCGACCAGGTGCCGCAGGCGATCGAGGCGTGGCAGAAGGCTGCCCCGCTGTCCAAGGACGGTGAGACCTACCTGAACCTGGCACGCGTCCTGCATGCCGAAGGTCGCGTCCCCGAGGCCAAGCAGGCCGCCCAGCAGGCGCTGGCGAAGGGCGTGAAGAACCAGGCTGATGCCAAAAAAATCATCAACCTGAAGTAAGTAGGAATAACGCCTGAACGCCTGCTCAGTTGATGCGCAGGCGCTCAGGATTGGTATAAGCTTGGAGGTTCCTGCGGTGTCATGCACCGCTGATCAGGGATTCCGCCCCCGGCATCCCGGCCCCACTATTGAGCTCTTGGCGCATGACGGAACAACTAGTCGTTCACCGGTACGAACAACCCGATGACAAGGGGCTGAGCTGGCCTCGCATCGTCGGCATCGCGTTTGTAATTGCCCTGCATCTGGCCGCCTTCATGATGCTCCTCATCCCCGCCGTGGCTCCCAAGGCCGTCGCGGAGAAGGAGCGCAACGTCATGGTGACCATCGTCGATGCACCGCCGCCGCCGCCCCCGCCGCCGCCGCCGCCGCCGCCGACCGATACTCCGCCGCCGCCGGTGAAGAATCTGTCGCCGCCGAAGCCGTCGCCGGTCCCGCCGCCGCCGCAGGCGCCGGTCGTGGACGTGCCGGAACCGCGCCCGAACGATATCGTCACCCCGCCGTCGCCTCCTGCGCCGCCGGCACCGGCGACCTCGATCGAGGCCAGCGTGGACATCTCGTCGAAGGCCATGAATCCGCCGCGCTACCCGCCGGCAGCCTTCCGCGCCGGTATCCAGGGCGAAGTGATCCTGATCATTGATGTCGATGCCAACGGCAACGTCACCAATGTCACGGTGGAAAAGTCCAGCCGTAACCGCGACCTGGACCGTGCTGCCATGGAAGCAGCTCGCAAGTGGCGCTTCAACGCCGCTGAATCTGGCGGTAAGAAGGCGGCAGGTCGCGTTCGCGTCCCGGTCAACTTTGCGCTGAACTGATGCGTCCGGGTGGCCGCCCGGCCACCCCCGCTCCGGTTCGATTGTTTAGCTTAGCTACACCCTTTATCACCACACACAACAAAGGTAAGCGTCATGCTGCAGGAAATTTTCATCGCCGCTGCTGCCGGGGGCAATCCGTCCAACGCCCTGTCGCAGATGGGCTTCGAGCACCTGATCCACGAAATGACCACCAAGCCGGGTGATTTCGCGGTTTCCTGGGTCGTGCTGCTGACCCTGATCGCGATGTCGGCCATGTCCTGGTACTGGACCGTCATCAACATCTTCCGCGCCACCCGCCTGAAGAGTGCCGCTGATCGCGTCGTCAGCCTGTTCTGGGACACCCCGAACGCGCAGGACGCCATCCGTGCGATGGAAGAGCAGCCGGCTTCGGAGCCGTTCTCGAAGATCGCCCTGGACGCTGCGCAGGCTGCCGCCCACCACCAGCGCGCTGAAGGCGGTGCCACCGGCGGTGTCGGTGAAAACCTGAGCCGTTCGGAGTTCGTCGACCGCGCTCTGCGCCAGGCCGTCACCCGCGAAAGCAACAAGCTGCAGTCGGGCATGACCCTGCTGGCCACCGTCGGCGCGACCGCTCCGTTCGTCGGTCTGCTGGGTACCGTGTGGGGCATCTACGGCGCGCTGATCAAGATCGGTGCCACCGGCTCCGCTTCGATCGACGCCGTTGCCGGCCCGGTGGGTGAAGCGCTGATCATGACCGCGATCGGTCTGTTCGTCGCGATCCCGGCCGTGTTCGCCTTCAACTTCTTCAGCAAGATCAACAGCGCGACCATCAGCAAGTTCGATACCTTCGCGCACGACCTGCACGACTTCTTCGCCACCGGCTCGCGCGTCCGCTAATTGCGGCGCGCGTTACCCAGCGACGAACGTAAGTAGTCACCAAGATCTAGACGGAGCCCGTTATGGCTTTCAGTAGTGGTAACAGCGGCGGCCCCATGGCCGACATCAACGTTACGCCCCTCGTGGACGTGATGCTGGTGCTGCTGATCATCTTCATCATCACGGCGCCCCTGATGTCCCACAAGGTCAAGGTGGATCTGCCCGAAGCCAACCTGATCCAGAAGCCGGAAGACGCTGAAAAGCGTTCCGGACCGATCACCCTGGCAGTCAAGGAAGACGGCTCGATCTACTGGAACGACGAAGAAATCAACAAGCAGACTCTCGAGTCGCGCTTGGCGACCGCCGCCCAGCAGACCCCGCAGCCGCCGCTGAACCTGCGTGGTGACCGCACCACCAAGATGCGCGTCATCAACGACCTGACCAAGGTTGCGCAGGAACAGGGCATGTTGGACGTCGGCTTCGTCGCGACCAAAGAAAAGGGGCAATAAGCCATGGCATTCAGTAGTGGTGGTGGCAAGGGCCCCATGGCAGACATCAACGTCACGCCCCTCGTGGACGTGATGCTGGTTCTGCTGATCATCTTCATCGTGACCGCGCCGATCATGACGTACCCGATCGCCGTGGACCTGCCGCAGCGCGTGCTCAACCCACCGCCGCAGCTGGTCGAACCGCCGCCGCCGATCGAACTGAAGATCGACGCCAGCAACCAGGTCTCGTGGAACAACAGCCCGATCAATACCAGCGAGCTGCAGCAGCGGATGGAGCAGGAGGTCCAGCGTGACCCGACCAACCAGCCGGAACTGCGTATCGACGCCAGCCCGGATTCGGAGTACGACGTGATGGCCAAGGTTCTGGCCGCCGCGAAGAACGCTCAGATGAAGAAGATCGGTTTTGTGCAGCAGTAATCGCTACACCGCAACACAACAGTCATGACGCGACTGCAGACGCCCCTGGAAACAGGGGCGTCTTTTTTTGTACCTGGGGTCAGAGCCCTTCCCTGCGCGAAGGGATCTGACCCCACTTCTGCTGTCGGGGTCGGATCCCTTTCCACGGGAAAGGGCTCTGACCCCATCAGCACCCGCCCGCCCGCTATGATCGGCGGATGCTCGCCCTCTTCGATTCCCTGCGGCACTGGCTCGACGGCGTCGCCCATCTGGGCACGATCCTGGCAGTGGCCTATCTGCTGTACCTGCTCGCGCTGACCGGCTGGATCATGCTGCAGAAGCGCGAGCCGGTGGCAACGCTGAGCTGGATCCTGTCGCTGGCACTGCTGCCCTATCTAGGATTGTTCATCTACTACCTGCTGGGCCCGCAGAAGGTGAAGCGGCAGCGCCTGCGCCGCGGACGCGCGCGCTCGGGCATGGAGCACTACAGCGACGTCTGCCCGCCGGATGCGGACTGCACCGAGCTGGCCAAGATCGCCCAGGCCACCACCGGGCTGGCGCCCAGCAGCGCCACCGAAGTGACCTGGCTGGTGGATGGTGCCGCGACCTACGCGGCCCTGCTCGAGGCGATCGCGCAGGCACGCGACCACGTGCATCTGGAGTACTACATCTTCAACCCGGACCACGCCGGCACCGCGTTGCGCGACGCACTGGTCGAGCGCGCCCGTGCCGGCGTGCAGGTGCGCCTGCTGCTGGACGCGGTGGGTTCCTCCGCCCTGCCCCGGCGTTTCCTGCAACCTTTGCTGGACGCCGGCGGCGAGGCCATCTGGTTCCATCCGCGGCAACTGCTCAAGCCTTTCAAGCGGCCCTGGCTGAACCTGCGCACCCATCGCAAGCTGGTGATCGTCGACGGCCGCCTGGCCTTCACCGGTGGCATCAACATCACCGACGACGAAGACGAGAGCCGCAAGCCGGACGCCTACCGGGACCTGCACATGCGCATCCGCGGCCATGTGGTGCGCAGCCTGCAGCTGGTGTTCGCCGAGGATTGGCTGTACGCCAGCGGCCAGGATCATTCGCGCTTCGACATTGCCCGCCTGTGGCCGGCCGAGATGCCGCTGCGCGCCGATGGCCCGATCAACGCACAGGTGCTGGTCTCCGGCCCGGACTCGGGCTGGGAAACCATCCACCGCCTGCACGTGGCGGCCATCCAGGAAGCCCACGAACGGGTCTGGCTGGTCACGCCCTACTTCGTACCGGGCGAGGCGGCGCGGATGGCGCTCACCTCCGCAGCGCTGGGGGGCCTGGACGTGCGCCTGCTGGTGCCGAAGATGAGCGACTCCTGGTTCGTCACCCAGGCCGCCCGCTCCTACTTCGACGAGCTGCTGCATGCCGGAGTGAAGATCTACGAGTACGGCCCGCGCATGCTGCACACCAAGGCCTTCATCGCCGATGACGACGTCTGCATCGTCGGCAGCGCCAACTTCGACCACCGCAGCTTCCGCCTGAACTTCGAACTTTCGATGATGATCAGCGACCGTGACCGGGTGGCCGCCCTGGCCGAGCTGCTGCAGAGCGAATTCGACCGCGCCACGCGTGTGCATGACCAGGCCGGGCGCTCGCTGTGGCTGCACCGCCTGCCCGAGGCATTTGCCCGCCTGGCCTCGCCGCTGCTGTGAGGCAGCGCTACACTTCGCCGATCATCCGGGGAGCCCAACTATGTACTGGTTATACCTGCTGCTGGCGCTGGGCTGCTTCGCCTTTGCGCTGAAAACCCCGAGCGTCGGGCTGATGACCGTGTGCCTGCTGGCCGCCCTGGCCTTCCTGCTGGCCTGGGTGCGTGGCCGCTACGTGGCCCGGTTCGGCGACCTGCAGCGCGACCCGGCCACCCTGATCGATGCCGACGAGCTGCGCCGCCTGCGCGAACAGGCCGAGGCCCGCCGCACCGGCGACAGCACCGACCACGATCACGATCCATCCCCTCTTTCCAAGTAGTTCCGTTCCATGACCCAGCTCAGCGTCAACGTCAACAAGATCGCCGTCCTGCGCAATTCGCGCGGCGGTGCCGAACCGGACGTGGTGCGCGCCGCCCAGGCCTGCCTGGATGCCGGCGCGCACGGCATCACCGTGCACCCGCGGCCGGACCGCCGCCACATCACCGCCGAGGACGTGCTGGCCCTGTCCACGCTGACCCGCGCGCGGGGCGTGGAATTCAACATTGAAGGCAACCCGTTCGCGCCGCCGCGCGAGGGATACCCCGGCCTGCTGCCGTTGTGCGCGCAGACCCGCCCGGCGCAGGCCACCCTGGTGCCCGACGGCGATGGCCAGATCACCTCCGACCACGGTTTCGACTTCGAGCGCGATGGCGAGCGCCTGCGCCCGCTGGTGGCCGAGCTGAAGGCGATGGGCTGCCGGGTCAGCCTGTTCGTCGATGCCGGCAACCCGCTGCTGGAACAGGCGGCCGCCGTGGGTGCCGACCGCGTCGAGCTGTACACCGGCCCGTACGCCGAGGCGCATGCGGCCGGCGATGCCACTGCGATGCTGGCGTTGTTCGCCACCGCAGCGCGGCGCGCGCAGGCGGTGGGGCTGGGAGTGAATGCCGGCCATGACCTGTCGCAGGACAACCTGCGCGAGTTCCTGGCCCACGTACCGGACGTGCTGGAAGTGTCGATCGGCCACGCACTGATCGGCGAGGCGCTGTATGACGGGCTGGACGCTACGGTGCGGGGCTATCTGGCCCTGCTGTGACCGATGGGTGCAGCCGAGCATGGGCTCGGCGCTACAAGGCACCCGCATCCACTGTAGAGCCGAGCCCACGCTCGGCTCAGGCTTGCCCTGAACCCTTCAGGCGGCCGTCGCAGCCATTGAGACAGCCCCGGCGTACGCTGCCGCAATGGGTATTGCGATCAAGGGCCGAGGTTCCACGTCCCACCTTGCCGGGCGCTTTGAAAGCACCGTCAGCGAGGCGGTGGACGACGGCTGGGCGGTCGACGAGAGCGAGGAGTTCCTCGCCCCGCGCCTGCGCACCGAAGTACGCGCCGAGACCGCACGCAGCATCATCAGCCGCAACAACTCGCCGGACGTCGGCTTCAGCCAGTCGGTGAATCCGTACCGCGGCTGCGAGCATGGCTGCTCCTACTGCTTCGCGCGCCCCTCGCACGCCTATCTGAACCTGTCGCCGGGCCTGGACTTCGAGACCAAGCTGTTCGCCAAGACGAACGCGCCGCAGCTGCTGCGCAAGGAACTGTCGAAGCCGGGCTACGTACCGCAGCCGATCGCATTGGGCATCAACACCGATGCGTACCAACCGATCGAACGCAAGTTCAAGCTGACCCGGCAGCTGATCGAAGTGATGCTGGAAACCAAGCATCCGTTTTCGCTGATCACCAAGAACGCACTGGTAGAACGCGATATCGATCTGCTGGCACCGCTGGCGGCGGAGAACCTGGTCAGCGTGCATTTTTCGGTGACCTCGCTGGACCCGCATCTTTCCGCGAAGCTGGAACCGCGCGCCTCGGCACCGCATGCGCGGCTGCGCGCGATGAAGCGTCTGCATGAGGCGGGCATCCCGGTGGGCGTGATGGTGGCGCCGGTGATTCCGTGGATCAACGACAGCGAACTGGAAGCCGTGCTGGAGGCCGCACATGACGCCGGTGCCAGCACCGCCGGCTACGTGCTGCTGCGCCTGCCGCTGGAAGTGGCGCCGCTGTTCCGCGACTGGCTGGATACCCATCATCCCGATCGCGCCGCGCACGTGATGAGCACCATCCAGCAGCTGCGCGGCGGCAAGGATTACGACAGCCAGTTCGGCACACGCATGCGAGGCCAGGGCGTGTATGCGGAGCTGTTGAGCAACCGCTTCAAGCTGGCGCGCAAGCGGTTGGGATTCAATGCGCAGAACAGCCATTGGCCGAAGCTGGATTGCAGCCGGTTCGTGAAGCCGTTGCCGCCGAAGAAGGATTCGCCGCAGGGGTCGTTGTTCTGAGGTCATCTCCGGCAGGAGTGATTTCCGTCGGTGGCGCAGCAGCGTCCACAGCATCTCGCGGGGCCAGTGCGCCCACTTGTCGTTGCCGGCATCTCAGCCATGTCGTTGATGACATCTCCTTCGCGGTATCGGCGATCAACAGCGGCTCGCGCGCATCGCCGCTCTATTCAATGACCTGAACATCAGATTACTATTCACGCCCCTGAGTCGCATGCTCAGGCGCGAGTGGGAACCGATCCAGCAATTCAAGGAATACCAAGAGCATGAAGCTCCGTTCGACAAGCACGTCCGCCGCCGCCCTTCTGCTGATCCCACTGACGATCACCACGGCCTGCTGGGTTCCTGACGCCTCTGCGAGGAAGGCGCCTTGGGTGTACTACCGGAACAAGGATGGCAACTCCGATATCCAGGATATGGACAGAGTCCACGCCATCCGTCCGCCCAGCGTTGCCGCAATCGGATCAGGGGGTGTGATCTCAATCGGCAAGGGCGTCTCCTACCATTCCGACATTTCCAGGCCTGCCAAAACGGCGCTGGAGCAGGAAACGGACGATCGCCGTGGCGACTGCAACGAGCGCAAGGGTAACCCTGTGGTGCTCTACACCGGCAACAAGGTGGAGATCGAACGCGACTTCACTGTCAACGGGGAAATGGGCCTGTACCTCGAACGGACCTACAACCACCACTGGAGCGCCGCAGGCCTGTTCGGCAATCACTGGATCAGCAACTTCGACTACAGCCTGGCGTTCTCCAACGCGCAGAAGACGGCGTGGGCACAACGCCCGGATGGCCGACGCATCAAACTGATCTGGAATGAGGCGCAGGCGCGATGGAACGAAGACCGCGCCAAGCCGGTTGCGTACCTGGTAAAGAACAGCGATGGAAGCTTCACGCTGAACAATGAAGAGCTTGGAAGCGAGCGCTACAACGCAGACGGCTACATAACCGAACTCCGCAACGAGCAAGGGGTCTACTGGAGCTTCGCGTACACCAACAAGTACCTGCAGTCGGTCACTCACTCCTCGGGCCGCAGCATCCAGTTCACGTGGAGCAATGGTCTGCTGACCCAGGTCAAGGACCCGGCCGGCAATGTCTATCAATACGGCTATACCGCCGATGTCTTCGGGGCGGGCCGTGCCCGTCTTGCCAGTGCGACGCTGCCGGGCGCGCCACAGACGACCATTACCTATCACTATGAAGATGCCCGCTATCCGGGGGGATTCACCGGGAAGTCTTACAACGGCGTGCGGTATTCCACCTTTGCCTACGATGCCTACAAGCGGGCGACCCTGTCCGAGCATGCCGGTGGAATCGAGCGACACACCTTCAGCTATGCCGTCGAGAGCAGCGCCCCCGTGGCTGCGCCTCCCGCACCTGTCCGGCCGGGCGGTGTGCGTGGCAGTGAAGAGACCGGATGGTGTGAGTACAACCCACGCCAGGGCCAGATCTGCATCCAGCCCCGTTCGCTGCCGGGTGGTTCGATTCAGCTCGCCGCACGCGACGGGGCGCAGGACACCTTCGAGCTTGCAGCGGCAGACGACCGGACGCGACCTGTCAAGTTGAAAGTCAGCGAGACCAATCCGCTGGGGCGCACCACCACGTATGCCTACGAGGACGGGCGCCAGGTCTCGGTGACCGGAACCCGATCATCAACCTGCCCTGCAAGCTACAAGGAGCAAACGTACGATGCCAACGGAAACCCGGACATCGTTCACGACTTCGTCGACAACATCACTGACTTCGATTACAGCCCGGAAGGCAATCTGCTGAAGAAGGTGGAAGCTGCTGGAAGTTCCGCCGAACAGGCCACGCTCTATCAATGGGACGCGGCAGGACGTCACCTGCTGAAGGAAACACGCGTCGGCGACAGCGAAACCACGTTCACCTATGACGGCAGGGGCAACGTCAGTTCGGCGACCAAGCGCAACCTCACATCGGTGGGTGTCAACGGACAGGCCAGAACTACCCAGTTCACCTACACCTACCATGCCAACGGACTGACGGCTTCTGTGAAGGAAGATGGGCCGTTGGCACAGGACGACGTCACCTCCACCTTCGATGCGAAGGGTGACCTCACAAGCATCACCAACGCGTTGGGACACAAAGTCACGTACTCGGCCTACAACGAGCTGGGGTTGCCGGGCCGCATTACCGGTGCCAACGGTGATGTCCGCGAAACCACCTACGACGCCCGCGGCCGCGTGCTGACGGATCGCATCAATACGGGTTCAGGGTGGGCCACGACCACGACCACCTACACTGCGGCCGGCGACGTTGCCAGCGTCACCACGCCTGTGGGAATCCGGACCCAGTACAGCTACGACGCGGGGCGTCGGTTGCTGAGCGAGGTGTACCCACTCGGAAACGGCAACTGGTCATGGACGCGCTACAGCTATGACGTGGCGTCAAACCGCACCCGCAGCGAAACGGCCGTTGCCGACTACTCCGTTGACAGCGTGGTCAAAGGCGTCGTTGACGAGATCAATCATGACGCACAGTGGAACTGGTTCGTCAGAGGCTGGGCGTGCGCGACAGGCTCGCGCAGCTCGATTCCTGTGGATGCATACGTGCACGGCGGCGCCTTCATCGCGGGCGCTCAGGCAAACCTGGCGAGCGAGCCGGGTGTAGCCACGGAATGCGGTACGAACGGGGCAAGCTATCGGTTCCAGATCCCCTTGACCGTGGCCAACCGGCAGCAGCTCGGCGGACGCACGGTTGCGGTCTACGGCATCTCACCGCTGGGAAGTGCCCACAACCGCCTGCTGTCCAATTCCGGTGTGCACGCAATACCGAGTGCCAACGTCATAGGGGATATCGCCGGCGTCATGCAGGACGCCGGATGGAACTACACGGTCGAAGGTTGGGCCTGCTCGGTCGGCGTGGACGCATCGATCGACGTGCATCTCTACGCGGGTGGAGCGGCGGGTGGTGGCGGTACCTTTGTGGCGGCGGCTCGCGCGAATCGCGCTTCTGATGCGAACGTGGCCAACGCCTGCCAGGCGAAAGGCCGCGCGTACTATTTCAGTATCCCCCTGGATGCGGGCATGCGCGCTGCCCACGGAGGAAAAAGTATCCACATCCATGGCATCTCGCCTGCGGGTGGTCCCAATCTGACCATCAACCGCTCCGGTGCCTTCTCCATTCCAGCCATTGCAAGGACCGCAGATCTCGTCAATGCATCTGCGTCGCCCTCCCACATCTTCAATGGTCAGTCATCGACTGTGACGTTCCAGTTCCGCAACACCGGCAATGTCATCTGGATGCCAGGCGAGACCCACATGGTGCTCAGGACGGTGAGGACCAGCGAAGCGATCGGTCTTTCCACCGCGGTCGCGCCGGGTTCGGTGGCTACGTTCACCGTGAACGTAGCACCGGTCAACAGCGGCAGCGGCGTGGCTGGGTTCGAGTACTTGGGGCAGATGGCCTCCGGCCCGAATGCCTGGGGGCCCCAGGGCCAGGTCATCGTGAGGGCAGAGAACGACAAGGGCAGTTGCAACCCGAAATTCTGTGAAGAACCGCGCTAAGGAAAGCCCAGGAACATGTCGAGCATCGCTTTGGCCCTGATCGGGCTCAATACAGTCGTTTCCGCAGTGAACTACGAGTACGACGAGCTGGGACGGCTCGTCGCAGAACGTACTGATCAAGGGCGGAACATCCGTTACGCCTACGATCTGGAAGACCGTCTGATTCAAAAAACTGATTCACAGAATCGTGTGACGAAGTTCTCCTATGATCCTCTTGGACGCCTTCTTGTCCAGGCCGACGCCACTGGAGGGACGACGCGCCTTACCTATGACAAGGGAGATCGCCTTGCCTCCGTCACCGATCCACGTGGTCTGACGACAACCTATCAGACGGATGGTTTCGGGCAGCTGTGGGCACAGAACGGCCCTGATACTGGGCGAACCGACCATGAGTACAACGCGGCTGGACAGCGCATTGCGACGGTGCGCAGCGATGGCAGCTCAATTGGCTACGGCTACGATGGTCTCGGCCGTTTGATCTCGCAGAATGCGGACGGCCAGCAGCAGACCTATGCCTATGACAACTGCGTCAATGGCAAAGGACGGCTGTGCTCGCACGCAGCGCCAGGTACCAGTGCTCGATTCACCTACACCCCCCAGGGACAACTGGTTACGCGTACGGATCAGACCACGCTGGCAGGCAAGTCCAGCGAGGGTACGGTCAGCTACACGTACGACGGTATCGGAAGGAACAACGCCATCACCTACCCTGATGGCGCTGTTGCCAGGTACGCCTACAGCAGCCTTGGCTACCCGTACTCACTCACGCTGACCAAGGGGGCGGTGACCCAGGAGATCATCGGTGCGAGCGAATACACCGCACTCGGCACGCTTCAACGCATGCCCTACGGCAACGGTCTGGCGCAGAGCCATGCGCTGGATGCATCCGGCAGGCTGGAAGCCAAAGCGGTACGCAATCAGCAGTCCACCGCGCTGAGCCGCACCTCATATCGCTACAACGGTGACAATGAGATCCTCAGCATCAACGATGACGTGACTGCGAATCTCAGCCAGGCATTGGGCTATGACGGCCTGGGGCGGTTGAGCACGCTGGCGCGATCCGGTGTGACCTACACGCTGAGCCACGATGCGGGCGGAAACTACACGGCGCTCGATGCCACGACCGAGGCGACCCGCTACGCCATCGATGCGAAGAGCAACCGCATGCTGTCGTTCAGCAATCAGGATGGAACCCGCACCTATCAATACGATGCGCTTGGCAACCGCATCAGCGAAACGTCCGGTAGCCGTATTTCCACCTTCACCTACGGCCCATTCAATCGCATGGTGCAGAGCAATGTTGGCGGACTTCGCACCGACTACCTGCTCAATGCGCAGGGCCAGCGCGTGGGCAAGAGTGGCGCAAGCTCAGCCAGTCGCTATTTCTATGCTGGACAGAACCAGCTGCTGTCCGAGCAGACCGGAACAACCTGGACGAACTATCTGTGGTTCGGGGGCGAGCTGGTCGGTATCGATCGCAATGGCGCGGTCAGTTTCGTGCACAACGACCACCTTGGTCGGCCTGAGTATGCGACCAACAAAGCGCAGCAGGTTGTGTGGAAGGCCTACAACTATGCGTATGGGCGCAGCGTTCTGAAGGACGACATCGGTGGGCTGAACATCGGTTTCCCGGGGCAGTACTACGATGGCGAGAGCGGGCTCTGGTATAACGGCTTCCGCGACTACGACGCGAGTGCGGGGCGGTATGTGCAGAGTGATCCGATTGGGTTGGCGGGGGGAGTGAATACCTACGCATACGTAGGTGGGAACCCAGTTTCCTTCACGGATCCCTATGGACTCTGTGGAATCAACTACCTTGACCTAGCCATTGGAATCGCTGACGTCAATATCGGAAGAGTTGAAATCGCCAGTGGTGCCGTCACCGCAATCATTGGCGCCGGAATGGGATCAGAAGGAATGATGGCTGCGGGCGCGGCGGCCGGAGGTCTTGGACTGGCGACTATGCATGATGGTGCAGCTGGTATCTGGGGTGCCTTTGACGGAAAGAAGCGTGACCCCGCGTTGCAAGAGGTTGGTGGAGCTCTTTTGGGATACCACGGAGCCAAGGCGGGGAGAGCCATCTCCGACTGGACGACCATGCGCGGTGGGTTCAAAGGCCTTAGGAACATCATGCGAGGCAAAGCGACTCTGCAAGGGGCTTATGACGCCGCAAAGGCCGGGAAAGAGGTAATAGATAGCCAGTCGTCCAGCACTGATCCGTGTGATTGCAACTGAGAGAATGATGAAGATTATACTTTGGACACCTATAGTTATATTTTCCTTACTGTCATTGAGAGCAATTGCTTTTTTAGTCTATCAAAGGCTAAACGGGTATCCCCTTGAGGAGGAGGAGATCGTTGTCGCTGGGGTCGGGTTGGTCTGCGGCTGGATCGCCTGGGTTATGTACAAGGCCCTGGTCAGACTATGGAGGAAGCCGAAATCCTAGTTTTGAGCCGAAGATTGTGAGTCACCCTATCGCCGGATGAACTCTGCGCAGATCCCGTTGCATTGGGCACTGGTACGCGCCAAGGACGCATACGCGACCGATAGCGCGCATCGTAAACAAGAGATCATTGGCCCAATTCTTCCTGTACCTTGTCGTGGCTATTCTGATCGGCGGGACCTACTTTTCAATGCCCGCCTCCATTGGAGGGGCGATTGGACGAGGAAGCCAGCAGAAGCAGAGTTGCGCGCTCTCACTCATGCCTTTGTACCCCTTCAGGTGGGTCATGCAGAAAGCGCGGAGCTCTTACCGGAGGTCATTTTTCTGGAAGACAATTCTTACGGTCGGATGAGCCATCAGTGTAGGAGCGATGACCTACTTCTCCAGCACGGCATCTTCTCTCTACCGCTTAGTCAGATAGTGTCTGGATCATGTGGAAGACGCTTCTTCGTTTGAATATTGCAAGGGTTATCCGGATTCTATCCAGTTCCAGCTCATCGGTATGATTGTCTCGTTCTTCATAATCTTTTTATAAATCAGAATATTGGAGATACAACCACGAACAGGCCCGGGCAACGGCCTGGCGACAGATAGTTTGGGTCCATGAAAAGCCGTCTATCCATACCGCGGGAAGAAGGGTTTGCCGGTCAGTGAACTTCTCGCTGATCGGCATCGGTACTGACGATGGCGATTCACGGGTCAAAGTCCCCATTAGCGATGACGTGACTGCGAATCTCAGCCAGACATTGGGCTATGACGGCCTAGGGAGATTGAGCACGCTGGCACGATCCGGTGTGACCTACACGCTGAGCCATGATGCGGGCGGAAACTACACGGCACTCAATGCCACGACCGAAGCGACCCGCTACGCCATCGATGCGAAGAGCAACCGCATGCTGTCGTTCAGCAATCAGGATGGAACCCGCACCTATCAATACGATGCGCTTGGCAACCGCATCAGCGAAACCTCGGGTAGTCGCATTTCCACATTCACTTACGGCCCCTTCAATCGCATGGTGCAGAGCAATGTTGGCGGACTTCGCACCGACTACCTGCTCAATGCGCAGGGCCAGCGCGTGGGAAAGAGTGGCGCAAGCTCAGCCAGTCGCTATTTCTATGCTGGACAGAACCGGCTGCTGTCCGAGCAGACCGGAGCAACCTGGACGAACTATCTGTGGTTCGGGGGCGAGCTGGTCGGTATCGACCGCAATGGCGCGGTCAGCTTTGTGCACAACGACCACCTTGGTCGGCCTGAGTATGCGACCAACAAAGCGCAGCAGGTTGTGTGGAAGGCCTACAACTACGCGTACGGCCGCAGCGTTCTGAAGGACGACATCGGTGGGCTGAACATCGGTTTCCCGGGGCAGTACTACGATGGCGAGAGCGGGCTCTGGTATAACGGCTTCCGCGACTACGACGCGAGTGCGGGGCGCTATGTGCAGAGTGATCCGATTGGGTTGGGGGGAGGGATGAACACCTATGCCTACGTCGGGGGGAATCCGATCATGGCGGTGGATTCTCTTGGACTTAAAACTTGCTTGTTGACGACAGTTGGCTCGGCTGGTGTTCGAGACCATGCAGCGGTATACACCTCACGCGGAGACGGCTCTGGAGGGCCGGCTCTTTACGATCCCGCCGGTTCGTACGGTGCTGCAAATGGTGGCGGTAGTGGCGGCATAGTGACAGGCGATGCTGCAAGCATTGCGAAGTTCAAAGACTTCCATAAGGGCCAAACGACGGAGTCCACGTGTAAGGAAACCTCTCAGAAGGAAGAAGAGAGGATCATCAACAAGGCTATGGATCTTCCCTCGGCAGCGCCATTCGAGTGCGCAGCAATGTCTTCGACAGCGTTAAGTGGGCAGCTTTCATTCCCTTACGTGGAGGCGGGCACGTTCTGGCCTGGTAATTTGCTGCGCCAAGTGCAGAGGAAAGGCCCGTGAAAGCCATTCTCCTCAGTGCGTTGATTTATTCGCTTGGCTTCATTGGGCTCGCATCCATCGGCTTGCTCCCCCTTCGATCTTGGCAAGTGCTGAGAGGCGTTTTCAAGGGGGGCTGTTCCCAAATGCCGCGGAAACTGCTGGCTGTCTTAGCGGTGCTAGTGACAGCGGCGGCCCTATGGAGCGGTGTGGAAATCACAGCTCGTATTTTTAGGTGCCTTACAGAGACCTACTGCGGCCCCGGCATTGCAAGCGGATGGACTTATCTTGCAATGCTTGGTGCTGTGTACTTAGCTTTTGAGGTCGCTATTTTTGTGATGGAGAAGATTGGTCGGGGTAAGGCCATCAACGTTTTATAGGTCAAAGTACTGGAGATGCAACCATGAGCAGGCCCGCGCAACGACCTGGCGATAGATGGTTGAGGTCCATGAAAAGCCGTCTATCCATATCGAGGGAAGAAAGGCTTGCCGGTCAGTGAACTTTTCCGCTGATCGGCAAAGGTACTGACGATGGCGATTCGCGGGGCAAAGTTCCCGTTAGCGATGACGTGACTGCGGATCTCCGCCAGACATTGGGCTATGACGGCCTTGGGCGATTGAGCACCTTGGCGCGATCCGGTATGACCTACACGCTGAGCCATGATGCGGGCGGAAACTACGCGGCGCTCGATGCCACGACGGAAGCGACCCGCTACGCCGCTGATGCGAAGAGCAACCGCATGCTGTCGTTCAGCAATCAGGATGGAACCCGCACCTATCAATACGATGCGCTTGGGAAGCGCATCAGTGAAACGTCCGGTAGCCGCATTTCCACCTTTACCTACAGCCAATTCAATCGCATCGTGCAGAGCAATGTTGGCGGACTTCGCACCGCCTACCTGCTCAGTTTCGTCGGAGGCAACCAAGCGAGCACGAGAGCAGATCAACAACTATGACAAGGCCCGTAGGGCGGCTTGTGAGTGCGCACAATGAAACTGTCTATCCATGTGGCTTGTTCCTGTCTCCTTCTCGCGCTCGGAGCGCAGCGGGTCCACGCTCGTCAATTGCACGAATGCATCGTCGTTCCGCAAGCCACGGTCGTCACGGACATGCCGGCTGGCCTGGACGAGTTCGAACAGCGCTTGTGGGAGGCAAATACAGGTCAGAGGGTGCGCAAGGGCAGGGATACCCTCCTTCTACTGCGCCTCTTCTCGGAGTCGCCGGGCGTGATCGATTCCCAGCAGTACATCAAGATCACAGGCAGCCTGAAGCGATACACGCCTTCGGCGGAGGGGACGCCGGAGGTAGTTAGTGCAAGCTTGACCAGTGGCAGCGCGGGCTTCGCCTACAAGGGAGACTACTGGTTGTCCGATTCAGCGGAGGTCGAACTACATCGGCCACCCGAGCGCGATGGTCGGATCGAAGTCAAAGTGACGGCTGTCGGATGGAACGGCTATCGAAAAGAGGACCGTTCCTTCTATCTCCAGTTCACCTGTGAACTCAAGGAAATCCCTGTCGAGAAGCTCACTGCCTGGCAAGGAGGCAACGACAATCTCTGGGGATCCTTTGGACCTGCCAGATAACTGAGCGACATCAATCCTTACCCAGCAACCACTGCATGCTGCGGGATGTACATGCGCCAGCTGCGGGAACTGGAGACGGAGGCGTTCAGCTCATGGATGCGGAACAGTCGAGCAAGCTCGACTCTACCTGGCAAGCGATATCGGCCGGGGCCCGACCTCACCCTCCCCCAAACAACTTCTGCGCACTCTGGAACAGGATCCAGCTGGTGGCGATGAACTTGTCACCGCCCTGTGGCCGGTTGCCACGATGGGTATGAGTGAACGCGGTCGGCGCAATCAGCAGGCTGCCGGTGCGCGGTGCGATCTTCCGGCCCTGGAACAGGAACTCGGTTTCGCCCTCCTTGAACCCGTCGTTGAGGTACAGCGTCCACAGCACATGCCGGTGCAGGGTCTCGGCCTGCGCGTCCTTCGGGTACAGCTCGCAGTGCCAGTACGGATAACCGCCCTCGCCCGCCGCATACCACTGCAGGTTGATCGCACCCGGGCGCAGGCAGGTGCGGGCCAGATCGGCCAGCTGCTGCTGCGGCATGTCGGGGAAGTCCTCGGCAGACAGGCGTCGCGGTTGGCCGTCGCTGTCCTGGATCTGCAACATCAACGGCGCGATCAATGCCTGTGGATAACGGCGTAGATAAGTCAGCAGCCCGTTGAACACCGCGATCTGCAGCTGCTGGTCGACATCCTGCCAGCCGTCCAGGCCGCTGATGCGCAGATCCTTGCTGTGCTTGAGTTCCGGGAACACGCCACTGCCTACCGCACCGGGCAGCAGGCCGCGCGTGGCGCGCAGACGCTCGACGATCGCCGCGCAGACTTCGCTGGGGACGGCGTTGTGGATGACTTCGATGAAATCGACCGGGCCCTGCTCGTGCATGCGTGCATTCCTTAGGCGGCAACGGCTTGATGGTGCCGCTTGCCGCCTTCGGTGTCACCCCATGGTCATGTCATCGAAGTGCCATGACCGCGGTCGGGCAACCGTGGATCAGCCCTGCGCCTGGTCGTGCGCGTGGTGGTAACGCACCGCTTCGGCCACTTCCTCACGTGAGCCGAGGAACACCGGCACGCGCTGGTGCAGCTGGTCGGGCTGGATGTCGAGAATGCGCTCGCGGCCGGTCCAGGCGGCGCCGCCGGCCTGCTCAACCAGCAGGCCCATCGGGTTGGCTTCGTACATCAGGCGCAGCTTGCCGGCCTTGGACGGATCCTTCTTGTCCCACGGGTAGATGAAGATGCCGCCGCGGGTCAGGATGCGGTGCACGTCGGCTACCATGCTGGCGATCCAGCGCATGTTGAAGTTCTTGCCGCGCGCGCCTTCCTTGCCGGCCAGCAGGTCGCCCACATAGGCCTGCATCGGCGCTTCCCAGTGGCGCTGGTTGGACATGTTGATGGCAAATTCCTGGGTGGCCGCCGGAATCTGCATGTTCTCGGTGGTCAACACGAACTCGCCCTTCTCGCGGTCCAGGGTGAAGGCGTGAGTGCCGTGGCCGACGGTCAGCACCAGCTGGGTGCTGGGCCCGTAGATGCAGTAGCCGGCGGCAATCTGCTTGCTGCCCGGCTGCAGGAACGCGTCATCGCCCGGCAGCTCGACGTTGGTCGGGCAGCGCAGCACCGAGAAGATGGTGCCCACCGAGACGTTGACGTCGATGTTGGAGCTGCCATCGAGGGGATCGAACAGCAGCAGGAAGTCGCCGCGCGGGTAGATGTCCGGCACCGGCTGGCTGTGGTCCATTTCCTCCGAGGCGCAGGCGGCGAGGTGGCCGCCCCAGGCATTGGCTTCGAGCAGGATCTCGTTGCTGATCACGTCCAGCTTCTTCTGCGCTTCGCCCTGCACGTTGCCGGTACCGGCTTCGCCGAGCACGCCACCGAGGGCGCCCTTGCTGACGGCGATGGAGATGCTGGTGCAGGCGCGGGCGACCACGGCGATCAGCTGGCGCAGGTCGGCGTTGATGCGGCCGGCGTGCTGTTCCTGGATCAGGAAGCGGGTCAACGAAGTACGGGACATGGTCGGGCAGGTCTCGGCAGCGGGAAAACGCCTATTGTCGCCCGTCCGGCGAGCGCGTGCGTGAGCGCGGGGAGTCGTAATCGTTTCCAGATGCGTTGCGCCGTGCGGCCGCCGCAGGGCTTGTGTAGAGCCGAGCCCGCGCTCGGCTGCGCTTCGTCCGTGATGGCGCGCAAGCCAAGCGTGGGCTCGGCTCTACAATTCAGCAACAACCAAGACCCACAAACAAAGGCGCCTTTCGGCGCCTTTGTCTTCAAACCACTGGAGCGTTGCTTCAGCCCTTGGCGACGGTGGCCACGGCCTTGGCGACGTATTCCAGGTTGTTCTGGTTCAGCGCGGCCACGCAGATGCGGCCGGTGCCGACGGCGTAGATGCCGAACTCGTCGCGCAGGCGTTCGACCTGCTCACGGCTCAGGCCGGAGTAGGAGAACATGCCGGCCTGCTCGTTGATGAAACCGAACTGCGGCGCACCGGCCGCGGCCAGCTTCTCGACCAGGCCCTGGCGCAGGGCGTGGATGCGCTCGCGCATCTCGGTCAGCTCCTGCTCCCACATCGCGCGCAGTTCCGGGTTGGTCAGCACGCCGGCCACCAGCGCGGCACCGTGGGTGGACGGGCTGGAGTAGATGGTGCGGATCACGCGCTTGACCTGCGACTGCACGGCCTTGGCGTCTGCGGCGGTCGGCGCCACCATCGACAGCGCACCCACGCGCTCGCCGTAGAGCGAGAACGACTTGGAGTACGAGTTGGCGACGATGAAGCTGTCGATGCCGGCCTCGGCGATGATGCGCACGGCGGCGCCATCCTGCTCGATGCCCTTGTCGAAGCCCTGGTAGGCCATGTCGATGAAGGGGAACAGCTGGCGGTCCTTCAGCAGCTGCGCGACCTGCTTCCACTGGGTGACCGTGAGATCGGCACCGGTGGGGTTGTGGCAGCAGGCGTGCAGCAGCACCACGGTGCCCGCTTCCAGCTTGCCCAGGTCGGCCAGCAGGGCATCGAAGTTGACGCCATGGGTGGTCGGGTCGAAGTAGGTGTACTCCACCACCTCGAAGCCGGCCGCGCTGAACACCGCGCGGTGGTTTTCCCAGCTCGGGTTGCTCAGCGCGACGGTGGCGTGCGGCAGCAGCTTCTTCAGCACGTCGGCGCCGACGCGCAGCGCACCGCTGCCACCGACGGTCTGTGCGGTGGTGACGCGGCCGGCAGCCAGCAGCGGCGAATCCTTGCCGAACACCAGCTCACGCGTGGCCTGCGTGTACGCCGGCAGGCCATCGATCGGCAGGTAGCCGCGCGGTTTGGCTTCAGCGGCGAGCTGCTGCTCGATCTGCTTGACGGCGCGCAGCAGCGGAATGCGGCCGCTCTCGTCGTAGTAGATGCCCACACCCAGGTTGACCTTGGTCGGGCGGCTGTCGGCGTTGTACGCCTCGGTCAGGCCCAGGATCGGGTCGCCTGGGACCAGTTCCACGTTTGCAAAGAAGGACACGGCGGTACTCGTTCGGTAGACGGAAAGGGGGAGGAAGTGCGCTACGCGGTCTGCGGCTTTTCGGCCGGAAACAGCCCATCGTAACAAAGCCTGCCGGGGCTGGCCGCCGCCATCGTCATCGGCGGCCCCGTACCATGGCGTGCGTTGCCGCCCGATCCATCAACCTGAATCATGAATCCTGCCGCGCGCCGTCCCTCCCTGCCGCTGATCGCCGTGCTGCTGTCGCCCTGGCCGGCGCTGGCCGAACCGTCTGCCACGGCGCTGCCCGCCGTGCAGGTGCAGGCGGCGCGGGTACCGGGCATCGACCCGTTCGCGCTGCCGGCCAGCCAGGACACGGTCTGGATCGATGCCGGCCGCGCTGGCGCGGGTGCGCAGTTGTCCGAGGCACTGACCGGGGTGCCGGGGCTGCTGGCGCGCGACCGGCAGAACTTCGCCCAGGACACCCAGCTGTCGATCCGCGGCTTCGGCGCACGCTCCACCTTCGGCGTGCGCGGGGTACGCGTGCTGATCGACGGCGTGCCGGCCACCATGCCTGACGGCCAGGGCCAGCTGTCGCACGCCAGCCTGCTGGGCGCCGAGCGCATCGAGGTGCTGCGCGGGCCGTTCTCCGCGCTGTATGGCAACTCCTCCGGCGGCGTGCTGCAGGTGTGGAGCGCACAGGGCCAGGCCGATGATCCCTGGCGGCTGCGCCTCAACGCCGGTGCCGACAACACGCTCAGTGTGGGCGCGCAGCTGAAGGGCGCCGGCCGTGGACTGGACTACAACATCGCTGCCAGCCATTTCCGCACCGACGGCTGGCGTGATCACAGCCGTGCGCGCCGCGAATCGCTCAATGCGCGCATCGGCGGCGATCTGGGCGGTGGACGGCTGGAGCTGCTGCTCAATGCGCTGGACGCACCCGATGCGCAGGACCCGTTGGGGCTGACCCGCGCGCAGGTGGCGGCCGACCCGCGCCAGGCTACGTCGGTCGCGGACCAGTACAACACCCGCAAATCGGTGCGCCAGCAGCAGGCTGGCCTGCGCTGGACCCGCGAGGCCGGGGCGCAGCGCTGGCAGCTGATGGGCTACGCCGGCCAGCGCGCGGTGAACCAGTATCTGCCGATCCCGCCGACCGCGCAGGCCAACCCGCTGCATGCCGGCGGCGTGATCGATCTGGACGCCGGCTACGGCGGGCTGGACGCGCGCTGGGGCTGGCACGGGGACGTGGGCGGGCGGCCGCTGGACCTGGTGGCCGGGCTCAGCGCCGACCGCCAGCGCCAGCATCGCACCGGCTACGAGAACTTCGTGGGCAGCACGCTGGGCGTGCGTGGACGCCTGCGTCGCGACCAGATCGATACCGTGCAGAACCTGGATCAGTTCGCGCAGGCCTGGTGGCAGTGGCGCCCGCGCTGGTCGCTGCTGGCGGGCGTACGCCACAGCAGCGTGCGATTCGAATCGGATGACCGCTACATCACCGGCCGCAACCCCGACGACAGTGGCCGCCGCCGCTACCAGGCCACCACGCCGGTGGCGGGCATCAGCTTCGAGGCCAGCCCGCAATGGCGGTTGCATGCCGCAGTCGGTCGCGGCTTCGAGACCCCCACCTTCAACGAGCTGGGCTATCGCGCCGACGGGCAAGCCGGGCTGGCACTGGACCTGGCCGCCGCCCGCAGCCGCTCGCTGGAGGTGGGCAGCAAGTGGCACGCGCAGGGCGGAATCCAGCTCGATATCAGCGTGTTCCGTGCAGATACCGACGACGAGCTGGCCGTTGCCAGCAACATCGGCGGTCGCAGCACCTATCGCAACATTGGTCGCACCCGCCGCCAGGGCGTGGAACTGCAGTACCGGCAGCCGCTGGCCGAGCAGCTGGAACTGCAGCTGGCCTGGACCTGGCTGCAGGCGCAGGTGCGCTCGCCCTATCTGACCGCGAACAACACGGTGGCTGCGGGCAGCCGCCTGCCGGGCGTGCCCCGCCAGCAGGCCTTTGCCCGCCTGCAATGGACGCCGGCCGACTGGCAGTGGGCGCTGGAGGCCACCGCCAGCAGCGATACCGTGGTCAACGATGGGGCCAGCGAGCGCGCGCCGGGCTTCGCCCTGCTGCACCTGGAAGGTGGGCGCCGCTGGACGCTGCCGGGCGGAGAACTGCGCGCCTTCGCGCGGCTGGAGAACGTGCTGGACCAGGCCTACATCGGCTCGGTGATCGTCAACGATGGCAATGGCCGCTACTACGAGCCGGGGCCGGGGCGGCGCGCCAGCGTGGGCCTGCAGTGGTCGTGGCGCTGAAGCGGTAGCGCCGGCTGTTGGCCGGGAAGGTTTCCGGTAGTGCCGGCCGCTGGCCGGCATCGCACCGTTTGGGATTTCAGGAGGTTGCCGGCCAGCGGCCGGCACTACCCATCAATCGGGGAGCTGGCCGGCACCACCCGTCAATCGGGGGCCTTGGCCGGCACGAACGGTGAGGTGGGGTCGCTGGCCGGGAAGGTCTCCTCCAGCGCCTCGTCCTGGTTGTCGCTGGCGTGCTGCTTGCGCTCGCGGCGCCTGAGCGGGCTTTCCTGGCCGCCGCGATGGCGGTCACCGCCGTCCTTGCGGTCCTGGGCCGCCTGTTCAGCCTCATGCTTCACCGGCAGGTGCTCGCCGCCTGCGGCGGCCTCGAAGAACGGCGCGCCGGTGCCGCGGTAATCGGCGTTGTCGGCATCGCGCTTGCCACGCTGCTCGCCGGGAATCGGCGGATGGTTCTCGCGCAGCGGGTCGCGGGAGGTCTCTCGGCTCATGGTCTGGCTACCTGCGCTGGGGGCTCCCACTACAGCGCCGGGCAGGTAAAGCGGCTGCGAACCTGGCGTCATGAACATCTCGCTCACCCCCCGGTAACGGCACCGCGCGTATTCCTGCCCACCCGCCCCCACTGCAGGAGCCGGCCATGCCCCGTCTTGAACGACCCGCACCGTCCGTGTTCAACGCCCTGCTCGACCCGCTTGGCCAGCGCACCGCGCAGCGCCGGGCACGTCGCCAGGAAGACCCGCAGGCGGTGGCGCAGGACTACCTGCAGTACATGCTCAGCGATTACGAGGAGCGCCGCGGCCAGAGCCATCGCAACTGGCGCGACCTGTGCCCGGTCTATGCCTTCGCGCTGACCACCCACGCCGCCGACTGGCCACGCGGTGATGCCGCCGATACCTGCGAGGAGCTGGCCGAACACTGGGAACAGATGCGCGGGCAGTCACGGCTGAGCTGGTCGCAGGCGCGACCGGTGGTGGAAGACGCCTGGCGCGCGCTGGACCATATTCCGGCGGCGGCGGTGAGGCCGCTGCTGCAATAACGCCGGGCGCTGGCCGGCAACCCCGGGAAACTTCAGGCCGCGAGCCTCAGCCGGCCAGCGGCCGGCACTACCGGTTCGATACAGACCCGATCAGAAGTCCGCGCGAATGCCGAAGGTGACGCGGCGCCCGGAGAACTCGTACTGGGTCGGGAAGGCCTTGTCGATCGTGTAGCCGCGCGTGGCTTCATCCAGCAGGTTGATCGCTTCCAGGTTCAACTTCCAGGTGTCGTTGAGGCGGAAGCCGATCGAGGCATCCAGCTGCCCATACGCATCGCGGTAGACCGGGTACATGTTGAGGTGGATGTACTCGACGTACTTGTCCTTGTAGTTGTACGAGGCGCGCGCGCTGAAGCGGTCGTTCTCGTAGTACAGGGTGAAGTTGTAGGCCTTCTCGGCCAGGCCTTCCGGCGGGGTCGGGATCGAGAGATCCGAGGCGCCGGTCAGCGAATTGTCCAGCTGCGTGTAGTTGGCATTGATGCCCCACCCTTCCAGCGCCGGATGCAGCATCGACAGCGGCAGCTGCGCGACCAGCTCCACGCCACTGACCTTGTACGAACCGTCGGCATTGACCGGCTGGTACACCTCGAAGTCGTAGTAGCCATCCAGCGAGCCGTTGGCGTTGAGCTTCTCGACATTGCGCTCGATGCCGGTCAGCGACTGCCGCACCACGCCGTCGATCTCTTTGGAGAAGTACGAGGCAGCCAGCAGGCCACCGTTGTGCAGGTACTTTTCCACGCCGATTTCCCACTGCTTTGCCGTGGTCGGCTTCAGCGCCGGATTGCCGTCCATGAAGCGGAAGCTGCTCCAGCTGACGGTGCGACGGTAGGCGATGTCGGTCAGCGACGGACGCATCAGCGTCTCCGAGGCGGAACCGCGCAGCACCAGGCCCTCGGCAATCTCGGCGGTGATGTTGAAGCTGGGCAGGATCTTGCTGTAGTCGCCGCTGCTGGAAATCGGCGTGGCGGTGAAGCCGCTGCTGCCATCGGGCTTCTGCACCGGATGGAAGCCGGAGGAGTCCACGTCGGTATCGATCGAGCGCACGCCGAGATTGGCGTACACCGGCACGTGGCCGATATCGAAGTAGAAGTCGGCCATGGCATACAGCGCCAGGGTCTTCTCCTTCACTTCATAGAACTGACCGGGATCGAGCGACGTGGCATAGCCGGGATAGCGGAAGGTGGCACGCGCGTAGGCGTTGGAGATCTGCTGCCAGTCCAGTTCGCTCGGGCGATAGGCACCGCCCGGCGCCAGCTGGCTGATCCACATCGGGTGGCTGTCGGCCAGCGTGCGCGTGTTCACCCACGCGGTGCTGCCGGCCGAGGGGCCCTGGATCTTGCCGCTGCCGAACTCGCGCTGCTTGGTCTTGTCGGTGTAGCGCGCACCGAACTGCACCGCGCTCAGCGCCGGGAAGAAGGCCAGGTTCATCTGCCGGCGCAGGTCCAGCTGCGCGGCGTACTTGTCATCGCTCACCTTCTCCAGTTCGGTTTCGTACGCTTCGAACAGGTACTTGCTGGCGGCGTTGTACATGTCGAAACCACCGGCGCTGCTCGGCACGGTTTCGCCACCCTTGCCGGTCCAGCGCGTGCGCGACGGCGCGTAGGCGACGTGCTTGAGGTTGGCGTAATCCGAATCCCTGCGCGCACCGGAATAGCCGACCAGCGCATCGATGTCCCAGCCCGCCAGCGTCCAGTCCAGCTTGCTGCTGAACTGGCGATAGTCGGTGTTGGCGTTGCGGTCCTTGCTGAGGATCTCGTGCTGGGTCGCGGTGTAGGCCACATCCTTGAGCACGGTGATGCCATAGGCACCCAGCGTGGTCCTGTCGTAGTCGTAGATGCGGTCCAGCGTGCTGCGGCTGGAGGCCGAGTAGGCCGCCGCATCGTACTCGTCTTCGTGCGTGTCGTAGCCGCCGAGCATCGCGTCGAAGCTCAGCGAGAACGTCGCGCTGGGCTTGAACTGCAGCGAGGCGGTAGCGCCCCACTGGTCCTGCTCGTTGAGGTAGACGCGGTCACCGACCTTGTCCTGGAAGATGATGCGGCTGGTCTCGTCCTTGTCCATGCGGTTCTTCACCGCGATTCCCACATCGCGCGCCAGCACCGCAGCGGCCTGCGACGAGCGCGTACCGGAGGCTTCCAGGAAGCGCCCCATCGGACGGAAGTTGATGCCGGAATTGGAGTCGGTGCGGTTGCTGCGCTTGGCCTTGGAGAACGACACCAGACCGCCCCAGTCGCCCCAGGTGTCGCTGGCCAGGAACGAGATCTTCGGGTCGATCCTGTCGTTGATGGAGTTGTGCGAGGCCTCGGCCGAGGCGCTGAACTTCGGTTCGGCGTAGTCGAACGGCTTGGCGGTTTCGATGTAGACCGAACCGGCGATGCCACCCTCCTCATCCGCAGCGGTCGGCGACTTCTGCACGGTGACGGTCTGCACCACGTCGGCGGTGAAGATGTCGAACTGCACGTCGCGGCCACCGCTGCCCGAGGCGGTGGCCAGGTTGTTGATCGAGACCAGGGTGAACTCGCTGGGCAGGCCGCGCACGCTGACCTTGCTGCCCAGGCCCTTGTTGCGCTCGATGGTGACGCCGGGCATGCGCTGCAGGGCCTCGGCCAGGTTCTGCTCGGGGAAGTCGGCGACGTCGGTGGCCACGATCGAATCGGAGAAGCCGATGTTGGCGCGCTTGAGATCGACCGCGCGCTCCAGGCTCCTGGCGTAGCTGCCGGTGACAGTGACCGTGTCCAGCTGCTGCAGCTGTTGGCGGGTGTCGCCGTCGCTCTCTTCCGCCTCGGCCATGGCATCGACGGGCAGTACGGCCAGGCCGCCGATCAGTACGGCGTGGACGGCACGGGACAAACGCTTCGCAAGAGGAGCTGCGGCGGCAGCCTCCCGGATTGGGTGACGCATCGGATGGATTCCCCGGTTCCCTGTGGTGATCCGCGCCGCGCCTGCCCGATATCCATGGAACAGACCCCTGCGCCGCGTTGCCGACGTTCGGCGGGCACCGAGCCTAGGGAGGAATTATTAAGCCTGTGTTGCGCTGCGCGAAGCGCGGCGGCCGAACCACCAGCCGACCAGCAGCTGCACCGGCAGCGACACCAGCAGCGAAATGACGAACCACAGCGGGAAATCGGCGCCTGCGCTCCACACGGCGTAGGCGCAGCCCAGCGCGATCAGCGACCAGATCGAGAAGCCGTGCGAACGCGGCCAGCATGGCGCGTAGTAGGTGGCGAAGGAAATACCGGCGATGCCACCGAGTACGCTGAAGGCCAGGTCCCAGCCCAGTTGCACGCTGTTGTTGTGAGGCGACATTCCCAGCAGCGGCGGCAGCCAGCTGGCGACGCTGCTGACCAGCGCGAGCGACAGCACGCCGCCGATCAGGGCGACGATGGACAGGAACAGGGTCTTGAGCAGGCCGGGCATGCGCACATTGTACGGCGGTGCGATGCGGTCGTGCCGTCCGGTTGCAACGGGTCAGAGCCCATCGGTCAGGGACCGATGGGATCCGACCCGGTGGATCGGCATGGCCGCCGTGCCCGTGGGAGAGGGGTACGGAACAACGGCGGCCATGCACAGGCGGTCAGGCGGCGAAGTCGAGCACCACGCGGCCTTCAATGGTGCCGGCGTGCATGCGCGCGAACACGTCGTTGATGTTCTCCAGGCGGTCGGTGCTGACCGTGGCGGCAACCTTGCCTTCGGCGGCGAACTGCAGCGATTCCTGCAGGTCCAGCCGGGTGCCGACGATCGAGCCGCGCACGGTGATGCCGTTGAGCACCATGCCGAAGATGTCCAGCGGGAAATTGCCCGGCGGCAGGCCGTTGAGCGACACGGTGCCGCCACGGCGGACCATGCTCAGCGCCTGTTCGAACGCTTTCGGCGATACCGCGGTGACCAGCGCGCCGTGTGCGCCGCCGATTTCCTTCTTCAGGAACGCGGCCGGATCGGTGGTGCGCGCGTTGACGGTGACCTGTGCACCGAGCTGCCGCGCCAGCGCCAGCTTGCTGTCGTCCACGTCCACCGCGGCCACGTTCAGGCCCATCGCGCGGGCGTACTGCACCGCCATGTGGCCCAGGCCGCCGATACCGGAGATCGCCACCCAGTCACCCGGCTTGGTGTCGGTGACCTTCAGCCCCTTGTAGACGGTCACGCCGGCACACAGCACCGGTGCGATCTCAACGAAGCCCACGTCCTTCGGAAGCAGGCCGACATAGTTGGCATCGGCCAGTGCGTACTCGGCGAAGCCGCCGTTGACCGAGTAGCCGGTGTTGCGCTGTGTCTCGCACAGCGTTTCCCAGCCGCCCAGGCAATGTTCGCAATGGCCACAGGCCGAGTACAACCAGGGGATGCCGACCCTGTCGCCTTCCTTGACGTGCCCTACCCCGCCTCCCACGGCCACGACGTGCCCCACGCCCTCGTGGCCGGGGATGAATGGCGGGTTCGGTTTCACCGGCCAGTCGCCCTCGGCGGCGTGCAGGTCGGTGTGGCAGACGCCACAGGCCTCGATCTTGACCAGCACCTCGCCCGCCCCCGGGCGCGGTACCGCGACTTCCTCGATGACCAGTGGCTTGCCGAACTCGCGTACGACGGCGGCCTTCATGGTGGAATGCATGTTCGGATCTCCGTAGTGCGCTTGCCCACAGAATGACGCCGGCTCGAGGCCGGCGCTTTGATCACGATCAAACTATCGACGATCGATGCCGGGATTCAGCTGGCCAGCACCGACGCTTCACGGGCCAGGCGTTCGATGGCGTCCCAGTCGCGGGTCTGCAGCAGCGCCGGCGTGGTCAGCCACGAACCGCCCACGCACAGCACGTTGGGCAGGTGCAGGAACTGCGGTGCGGTCTGTGCGCTGATGCCACCGGTCGGGCAGAAGCGCACGTCGGCGAACGGGCCGTGCCAGGCGGCCAGCAGCGCGGCACCGCCGGCCTGCACCGCCGGGAAGAACTTGAACGTGTCCGTGCCGTGTTCCAGGCCCAGGATCAGGTCCGAAGCGGTAGCGGCACCGGGCAGGTACGGCAGGTCGGCATCGCGCGCGGCGGCATACAGCGTCGGCGTTGCACCGGGCGATACCGCGAAACGCGCGCCGGCCTGCTTCGCTGCCTGCATCTGCGCGGATGTGAGCACGGTGCCGGCGCCGATCACCGCATCGGGCACGGCCTCGACCATGGCCTTGATCGCATCCAGCGCCTGCGGCGTGCGCAGGGTCACTTCGATCACCGGCAGGCCACCGCGGAACAGCGCCTGGGCCACTTCGACCGCTTCATTCACATCTTCGGGGGTGTACACCGGGATCACCGGTGCCAGCTTCAACAGCGCGCGCAGGCGCGGATCAGCGCTGGACATCGTCTTGCTCCTTGCCCGCCAGGGCATCGCGGATGGCTGCCGGGCCCGGCAGCGCAGCGGCGCATGATGCCACGCGCGCTGCGAAGACGCTGCGCGCGCCCTGCCTGGTGCCTGGATCAGGCCGGGTCGGCCTGCAACGATTGGATGCGGCGTTGGTACCAGTCGCCACCGAGCGGGTCGAACACGGCAGAACGCTCCATCGGCGCTTCGTACACGTGCACCGAAATGGCCAGCGCCTGATCGCTGGCATTGCGCAGGGTGTGGTACTCGTGCGGTGGAATCAGGCTGCCGGCGCTGCCACAGCCTCCGCGCAGCGCCGCGTGGCGGCGGAATCGCCAGCGCTCGCCGGCACATTCCAGCAGTTCATAGCGGGTGATCTCCAGCTCGCCCAACCACACGCCCTCCACACACCACATGGCATCGTGGTCGTGCAGCGGCGTGCCCTGCCCCGGGCCCCAGCTCATGGCAATCACGCTGTAGCCGTGTTCGCGGCTGTGGTACAGCGGGCGTCGCGCGTAATGATCACTGACCGGACGGTGCACGCATTCGGGCAACTCGATGCGACTGTCGGTTATGGCTTCCTGCAGCGCCAGCTGCAGGTCGGCGGTGATGCGCTCGGCATCACCGGAGGTCATCGCCGCGTCGACTGCGGCGATCAACCGGTCGCGGCCACGGAACGCCGGAAACGGAGAAGTCTGCAGGTCCATGCCCCGACTGTAGCGGAGCCTGGTTAAGGGAATGTTGGTGTGGATGCGTGTGTCGTGCTGGCCTGCATGACAAGCCCGCGTGAAAAACGGTTCAGATGCGAAGACAGTCGAGCGTCACAATGGAACTCCTTGCAGTAGAAGCGGGTCGAACGGAACGCGATCCCCCTCCACTGCGACATTCCGCAACGTCGCGCCCGCGGGCGCAAGGCTAGAATTTTCCGACTTACCTGGTTCTATACATGTCAGTGCGAATTATTAGCGATGCCGCGTTGCCGGCATCGAAGGGCAAGGCTGCCACGATCAACGACATCGCACGACTGTCGGGAGTGTCCAAGAAAACGGTTTCAAGGATCATCAACAACTCGCCGCTGGTGCGCAAGGACACCCGCGACAAGGTCGAGGCGTTGATGCGCGAGGTCGGTTACGTGCCCGACCCGCTGGCGCGCGGACTCGCCTTCCGCCGCTCCTTCCTGATCGGCCTGGTGTATGACGACCCCGGCGCGCAATGCATCGTCGACCTGCAGCACGGCGCGCTGGAAGCGCTGCGCGGCACCGGCTATGAGCTGGTGGTGCATCCCTGCGACAGCCAGGATCCGGAATGCCCGCAGGGCGTGCGCCGTTTCGTGCAGCAGCAGAAGCTGCACGGCGTGATCCTGGGGCCGCGTGCGTCCGAATCGGCCGCGCTGGCGCAGATGCTCGATGACATCGATTGCCGCTACGTGCGCATCAACGCGCATGCCTCGGAGGATGAAGTGCAGGCGGTGGTCACCCACGACCGCGACGGTGCGGCGGCGGCGGCCGGTTACCTGCTCTCGCTGGGCCACCGCGACATCGCGGTGATTGCCGGGCCGGGCGACCGGCGCGCGGCGCGTGAGCGCACCGATGGTTTCCTCGACCGCCTGGCGCAGACCGGCCTCACCCTGCCTGGCGAGCGCGTGCTCGAGGCCGGTGACACCTTCGAATCGGGCGTGCATGCGGCCGAACGCCTGCTGCTCGGCGAAGGCCGGCCCAGCGCGATCTTCGCCGGCAACGACGAGATGGCCGCCGGCGTGTACCAGGTGGCGCTGCGTGCGGGCATCGCGGTGCCGCAGCAGCTGTCGATCGTCAGCTATGACGACAGCCCGCTGGCCTCGCGGCTGTGGCCACCGCTGACCTCGGTGCGCCGCCACGTGTCCGACATCGGCCGCATGGCCGCGGCGATGCTGGTGCAGACCGATCTGCCGGATGCGCCGACCGCAGCCAGCGTGCATCCGCAGTTGATGGTGCGCGGTTCCTGCCGGGCGGTGGATGCCTGAGTGCCCTGCCCGCGCCTGCGCCACAGGCGCGGTGCACAGACGGCATCAACGAAAACGGCGCACCCGGGTGCGCCGTTTTCCGTGCGAAGCGGTAGTGCTGCGCGCTTACACGTCGCCGCCGTCGGCCCAGCCTTCGCCGGTGCCCTTCTGGAACACGCGGTCGTCGGCCTGCACGTCACCGGCCGGCAGGTGCGCCTGGTCGGCCAGTGCGGCGTAGATCGGGGTGAAGTCCGGCGAGGTCGCCTGCATCAGCTGTTCGAAGCTGTCGATGACGAAGTAGGTCTTCTGGAAGGTGTCGATGCGGTACCGGGTGCGCATGATCCGCTGCAGGTCGAAGCCGATGCGGTTGGGCGCGGCCGATTCCAGCGAGTACAGCGATTCGCCCTTCGACGACACGATGCCGGCACCGTAGATGCGCAGGCCGTCGGGCGTATCGATCAGGCCGAATTCCACGGTGTACCAGTACAGGCGGGTCAGGTTCTGCAGTGCATCCGGACCGATGGCGTGGGCTTTGACGCCGCCACGGCCGTACGCCTCCATGTAGTCGGCGAACACCGGGTTCATCAGCAGCGGCACATGGCCGAACAGGTCGTGGAACAGGTCCGGTTCGGCGATGTAGTCGATCTGGTCCGGGCGACGGATCCACCAGGTCACCGGGAAACGGCGGTTGGCCAGGTGGTCGAAGAAATCCAGTTCCGGCAGCAGGCCTTCGACGCCGACCAGGGTCCAGCCGGTGGCGGCACCGAGCACTTCGTTGAGCTGGTCGAAGCGCGGAATCATGTGCGCGCTCATGCCCATCTCGTCCTGCGCGTCCAGGAACTCCTGGCAGGCGCGGCCGACCAGCAGCTCGCGCTGGCGCTGGTACAGCGTGCTCCAGGTGGCGTGGTCGTCGGCGCTGTAGGTCTCCCACGGCTGCTCGACGAGCGCGGTGGTGTACACCGGCACGTAGCCCTTGTCGGTCTGCTGGTGTTCGACGCGGCGGGGCTGGGCGAGGTCCATGGGAAGCTCCTTGACGGGATACCCACGATGCTAGGGCAGGCGGCGCGCAACAGGGTTGCAAAAGTTGCGTCGATTGGCCTTGTTGGCGCAATATCCTTGCGTACTCACCATGTTGCGGGGCAACAATGGCCGGAGAAGTCCAGTTCGATCGCACGGATATACGCCTGCTGGCCGAAATCCAGCGGGATGGGCGCGCCACCAACGCCGAACTGGCGGCGCGGGTGAATCTTTCGCCCTCGGCCTGCCTGCGCCGCCTGCAACGCCTGGAAAGCGAAGGCGTGATTGTCGGCTACGGCGCGCGGCTGGAGCCACGGCAGCTGCGCCTGGGCCTGCAGGCCTTCGTGCGCGTGCAGCTGGAAAAGCACGACCAGGCCGCCATCGGCCATTTCGTGGACAGCGTGCAGGGCTGGGACGAGGTGGTGGCCTGCCACGCCCTGACCGGCGACATGGACTATCTGCTGCACGTCTACGTGCGCGACCTGGAGCACTTCTCGCACTTCCTGCTGGACCGCCTGCTCAACGCCGGTGGCGTGGCCGATGCCAATTCCAGCTTCGTGCTGCGCACGGTGAAAGGCTTCCAGGCGCTGCCACTGTCGCAGCTGGAGCCCTGAGCGGCCCCCGGCGCTGCCGGGGGCCAGGCATCAACGGTTCAGCACTTGTCCTTGCGGCCCATCAGCTTGCCCAGGCGCGAGGCTTCCTCGCACTTCGGTGCGACCTCCGGAGCCGGAGCGGCGGCGGCGGCGCGTGCCTTCTGCAGCTGCTGGATCTTGGCGCGGATCTGCGGCATCGCCGCCATCGCGGCTTTCTCGCCTTCCAGGATCGCGGTGCCACGCTGGCTGAAATCGGCGGCACCGATGTCCAGCACCTTCGGCCGGATCACGATGTCGGCGCGCGCCAGTTCCTGTTCGCCCAGGCGCTGGCCCATGATCGAGATCGACTGGTTGACGATGCCGAGCATGCCGGTCGGTGCCTTGCCGCTGGCCTTGCTGGAGATGTCCACGGCGATCACGAAGTCGGCGCCGAGCTGGCGCGCGGCATCCACCGGCACCGGGCTGACCACGCCGCCATCGATGTAGTTGCGGCCGCCGATCTTCACCGGTTCGAACACGCCGGGAATGCTGCTCGATGCGCGCACGGCCTGGCCGACGTTGCCACGCACGAAGATCGCGCGCTCGCCGGTTTCCAGCTGGGTGGCGACGGCGGCGAACGGCTTCTTCAGGCGCTCGGCCGGGCGGTTGGCGACCTGCTCGTTGACGTAATCCTGCAGCTTCTGGCCCTGCACCAGGCCGCCGGAGAACAGGCGCACGTCGCGGATGCTGGCTTCATCCAGCGACACTGCTCTGCTCTGCATCTGGAACGCGTCCATGCCGCTGGCATACAGGGCGCCGACCACGCTGCCGGCACTGGTGCCCGATACCACCACCGGTTCAAAGCCGTTGGCCTCGAGCATCTTGATCACGCCGATGTGGGCAAAGCCCTTGGCTGCGCCGCCACCGAGGGCGATGCCGATCTTCACCGGCTTGGCCTGCGGCACGACCGTCGGCGCCGGCGGTGGCGTGGGACGCACCGGATCGCCACCGCACCCGGCCAGCAGGCCGATCAGGGCGACGGACAGCAGCATGCGGGGGCGGAACAGGCTCATCGGCAGTGCGCTCACGGCGCCGGAATCGGGAAAGGGCGCCAGCATACCGAAGCCACGGCGGGCCGGGCAGGGTGGGGGAATTCCCTATTCATAAAGGGAATGCCGGCCGCTGGCCGGCAACCCTTGGGAAACGGGCAACGGTCCATGGGGTTGCCGGCCAGCGGCCGGCACTACCGGGATGCGGTCAGAACCGGTTGTCACCGTCCAGGATGCGGCCGATTCCGCCCAGCACCGAGCCTTCGCCACGGCTCTGGCCGCCGCCCTGCGGTGCGGCCATCCACATGCGGCCGGCCAGGCGCGAGAACGGCAGCGATTGCAGCCAGACCTTGCCGGGCCCGGTCAGTGTGGCCAGGAACACGCCTTCGCCGCCGAACAGCATGCTCTTGATGCCGGCCACCCGGCGCACGTCCATGTCCACGGTCGGGTGGTAGGCCACCACGCAGCCGGTATCCACGTCCAGGCGCTCGCCGGCGGCCAATTCGCGCTCGACCACGCAGCCACCGGCGTGGATGAACACCCAGCCGTCGCCCTCCAGCTTCTGCATGATGAAGCCCTCGCCGCCGAACAGGCCGGTCATGATCTTGCGCTGGAACTGCACGCCGATCTGCACGCCGCGAGCGCCCGCCAGGAAGCTGTCTTTCTGGCAGACCAGGCGGCCGCCATGCTGGTCCAGCTTCATGGCCAGCACGGTGCCGGGGTAGGGCGCGGCGAAGGCGACCTTGGCCTTGCCCTGGCCGGTATGGGTGTACAGCGTGGCAAACAGGCTCTCGCCGGTCAGCACGCGCTTGCCGGCGGCCATCACCTTGCCCATGAAGCCGCCGCCCTGGCCGCTGTGCGAGCCGTCGCCGAACACGGTGTCCATCTGTACCGAAGCGTCCTTGAACATCAGGGCGCCGGCCTCGGCCACCGCACTTTCGCCCGGGTCCAGCTCGATTTCCACGAACTGCATCTCATGGCCGACGATGCGGAATTCGATGTCGTCGGCCCGTCCGCTGCTCGCTGCCGGGACCGGGGGCGGGGTGTTGGGCATGCCCGGGGCGGGCGACTGCAGCTCGGCCACCTCGGCGATCGGTGCCCACCCGCTCATGCCCTGGCACCAGGCCAGGGCGCGCGGATTGGCCTGCGCGTAGCGGCGCGCAGCCTCGTCATCAAGCGGGCCGATGCGTTCGGCCTGGGCGGAGGCATGGAAGTACCACTGGGTCATGGCGGCGGGTCCGTCGCGGTGGAAACCCCGAGTCTAGCGAGCCGCCGGGGGCGCGGGCGACGGCGCCATGAACGGCCGGCATTTGCGGCGCAGGTGCTGTATTGCAACAATTATCTGGTAGCGCCGTTTTACCACCCCTCCAAACACAGCCTACCGCCATGTCTCCGACCCGCACTTCCCGTGGCCGATTTCCGGTCGCGCGCCCTCTCGTTGCCGCTCTTTCCGCCCTGCTGCCGCTGGTAGCAGCCGCCCAGGAAACCCCCGCTGCCAAGGATCCGGTTGCCCTCGATGCCCTGCAGGTGACCGCGCAGCGCCGCGTCGAGAACGCCAAGGACGTACCGGTCGCACTGAGCGCGATCCAGGGCGAGAAGCTGGATGTGCTCGGCTCGGCCGGCGATGACATCCGCTTCCTGGCCGCGCGCGTGCCCAGCCTCAACATCGAGTCGTCCTACGGCCGTGCCTTCCCGCGCTTCTACATCCGCGGCCTGGGCAACACCGATTTCGACCTCAATGCATCGCAGCCGGTGTCGCTGGTGTATGACGACGTGGTGCAGGAAAGCCCGCTGCTGAAGGGCTTCCCGCTGTTCGACCTGGCCAACGTGGAAGTGCTGCGCGGCCCGCAGGGCACGCTGTTCGGCCGCAACACCCCGGCCGGCGTGGTCAAGTTCGATTCGGCGCGCCCGTCGCAGGACGCCGATGGCTACGTGCGCGTGGGCTACGGCAGCTACAACAGCTGGAACGTGCAGGGCGCCTACGGCGGCCCGCTGACCGATCGCTGGTCGGCGCGTGTCTCGGCGATCTACCAGCGCCGCGACGACTGGGTCGACAACACCCGCGTCGGCGCGCCCAACAGTGGCTTCGAAGGCTATGACGAAGCCGCCGGCCGCGTGCAGTTCCTGTACGAAGGCGACGATTTCGAAGCGCTGTTCAACCTGCACAAGCGCAAGCTCAACGGCACCGCGCGCCTGTTCCGCGCCAACATCATCGAGAAGGGTGGCAATTCGCTGGTCGAGAACTTCGACCGCGACAAGGTCGCCAACGACGGCGTCAACTTCTCCGACCTGGAAACCTGGGGCGGCAGCGCGCGCCTGCAGTGGAACCTCGGCTCGGTGACCCTGCACTCGATCACCGGCTATGAGACCGCCGAATCGCTCAACCGTGGTGACATCGACGGTGGCTACGGTGCGGCCTTCCTCGGTGCCGGCAACTACGGCCCGGGCCTGATTCCGTTCTCGTCCGAGTCGGCCGACGGCCTGCCGCACCACCGCCAGTGGACGCAGGAAGTGCGCATCGAGTCCAACGAATGGGGCCGCTTCGATTGGCAGGCCGGCGTCTTCTACTTCGATGAAGACGTGACCATCAACAACTTCAACTACGACTCGCTGACCCCGGGCAACCCGCAGACCGGCCACGTGGTGCAGAACCAGCGCAACAAGGCGTGGGCGGTGTTCGCTTCGGGCGACTTCGATGTCACCGACCGCTTCAAGCTGCGCGCCGGCGTGCGCTACACCCAGGACAAGAAGGACTTCAGCGCCAGCGTGCTGCAGGCTGTTCCGTTCGGCACTCCGGTCAGCGGCCCGTACCTGGCCAACACCGACGTCAACGACGTCAGCTGGGATCTCAGCGGCGTGTACAAGTTGACCGACGACATCAACGCCTACGCCCGTGTTGCCAAGGGCTTCCGCGCGCCGTCGATCCAGGGCCGCCTGGCCTTCGCGCCGGGCCTGTCGCAGGCCGATTCGGAGAAGGTGATCTCGTATGAAGCCGGCATCAAGGCCGACCTGTTCGAGCGTCGCGCACGCCTGGGCCTGAGCGTGTTCCGCTATGACGTCGATGGCCAGCAGCTGATCGCCGTGGGCGGCACCAACAACACCGCCACCCTGCTCAATGCCGACAAGACCATCGGCCAGGGCGTGGAGCTGGACCTGGAAGCCTACCTGGCCGACAACGTGCTGCTGACCTTCGGCAGCAGCTACAACGACACCGAGATCAAGGACAAGAACCTGGCGGTGGCGATCTGCGGCGGTGGCTGCACCATCACCGACCCGACCACGGTGATCAACGGCCAGACCTACGCGCTGGTCAACGGCAACCCGTTGCCGCAGGCACCGAAGTGGATCCACAACGCGACCCTGCGCGTGGGCTTCCCGCTCAGCGATGGCAGCGAGCTGTACGCCTACACCGACTGGGCCTACCGCAGTGCGGTGAACTTCTTCATCTACGAGTCGCCGGAATTCCGCGGCCGTAGTTCGCTGGAAGGCGGCCTGCGCCTGGGCTACAACTGGGATTACGGCCAGTACGACGTGGCCGTGTTCGGCCGCAACCTGACCAACCAGACCCGCGTGGTGGGTGCGATCGACTTCAACAACCTGACCGGCTTCCTCAACGAGCCGCGTACCTGGGGCGTGGAGTTCACCGCGAAGTTCTGATGCGGTTGCTACATTGATGCAATGAAGAAGGGCCGGCGCACTGCCGGCCCTTCTGCTTTATGGGGTCAGAGCCCTTTCCTGCGGAAAGGGATCCGACCCCGATGGCACCGGCATTCCGCGCTGGGGTCAGATCCCTTTCCGAAGGGAAGGGCTCTGACCCCGGACCATCGCTTACAACGCGCTCTGCGGGCGCACCTTCAGCACCGCATTCTCGGTGGTGCAATCGCGGCTGGAATGCAGGCCGGCCTTGCGCGCGGCGGCGATCTCCTTGCGCGCGGCCAGCAGATCCTTGTTGAACGCGGCGTTGTCGTGCAGGCGGGCCACGGCGGCGGCGCCCATGAAGCGGCCTTCCAGGATGTCGCTCTGCCAGTGCACGTTGCACACCAGGCGGCTTTCGCCATAGTTGCGGCCGCGCGCCTGGATCGCATCGGCACGGTCCGGTGCGATCTCCGACAGGATCAGCGCCCAGGCCCAGCCGATCGAGGTGTGGCCGGACGGGTAGGAGCCGTTCTTGCGCAGGCCATCCTCGTCCTTCGGCGAGCAGGTCGGCTCACCGTTGACCATGAACGGGCGCGGCCGCTGGTAGCGGTTCTTGGCGGCCTTGGTGGCGGCACTGGCGTCGATCCGGCTGCGCTCCAGCAGACGGTACAGTGCCGGCGTCTTCACTGCGTCGACGTCGATGTCGGCGGCGCAGGAGAAGTGGTTGGCGCCTTCCGGGAAGCCGAGCTCGGCATCGACGCCGGCCTGAGCGAAGCGCGGGCTGCCGCGCAGCGCGCGGGCTTCACGGCTGACCTGTTCGTCCAGCGCGAGGGCGGCTGAGCCGGCCACCGGCGGCGCCGGCACCAGATCGAGGCTGGCCGGAACCGCGTCCTTGTCCAGGTAGCCGACCGCCTTGGTGGTGATGTTGGCTTCGACGGCGGTCGGCTTGGCGGCGGTGGCCGCACAGCCGGCCAGGGCCACGGCAACGGCCAGGCCGAGCAGCGGACGGGCAGGGGGGAAAATCAGCGACATGGACGGGCTCCAAAGAAAAACATCGCGCCATGATCGCAGCCCGGATACGACACCGCAGTGGCCATCGGTCATACGGCCAGACCCGGCATGGTCCGTGCCGCGATGCAAAAACCGTCATCGAATGGCGTCAATCTCCTGAATCCGGGCGCAGCGCACGGACTTTCACGCGCCTGCGCCGCGAGCATCGGCGCAACGGCGAGCGCCAGCGCCGTCCAGTTCCAGCCGGGTCGGGGGGATCCGCTGACAGAGGGAGAGAAGCGATGCGCAGCACCGCAACAGGAAGTACCGTCCTGGCCCTGCTCCTGGGCCTGGCCGCCGCACCGGCGCAGGCCGCCGATGTGGTCGGCGTGGCCTTCGTGCATGGCACCGGCGCGCAGACCAATGCCACCCAGGACTACTGGCAGCCGACCATCATCGACACCGTGCGCCAGGGCCTGCCGAACAGCAGCAACTACGTGGTCATCAACTGCGACTTCACCCAGTACATGTGGAAGCCGGAGGCCGCCGGCTGCCTGGCCAACCAGCTGACCAGCTTCATCGACAGCCGCGGCATCACCCAGCTGGTGGTGATCACCCATTCCAACGGCGGCAACGTGGTGCGCTGGATCCTGTCCAACCCGACCTACGACAGCCGCTACCCGAAGATCATCCGCACGGTGCGCAAGGTCACCGCGCTGGCACCGTCCTCGGCCGGTACGCCGCTGGCCGATGCGGTGCTCAACGGCAATACCTTTGAAACCTCGCTGGGCTGGCTGCTGGGCTACAAGAACGACGCCGTGCGCCAGCAGCAGGTGGCCAGCATGGCCACCTACAACGCGCAGAACCTGTATGGCACCGCTGGCCGCCCGGCGCTGCCCAAACCGTTCCGCGCGGTGGTCGGCAGCGATGTCGAATCGGCGGTGTGGGACAGCAACAGTTACTGCGGGGGTTATGCCGCCAATGTCGGCCTGGAGTTCACCCAGAACTGGCTGTCGTCCTGCTCCGACGGCTTCCTGGAGTGCAGCAGCCAGAAGGCCGCCGGCACCACCTGGTTCACCGACACGCAGCGCACCCAGGGCGCAGAGCCGCTCAGCCACAACCAGAGCCGTCGCGAGTGCTTCGGCCTCGGCACGATCCTGCGCAACGACCTGACCCAGTGAGGGAGACGACCATGACGATCCATTCCACCTTGCTGGCCAGCGCGGTGCTGGCGGTGCTGTCCCTCTCCACAGCGCAGGCTGCGCAGCCGTTGAATGCCGCACGTGCCGGCGATCAGGTGCCCGCTGCGCTGGTGGCCGCGCCGTTGCCGGCCGATGCAAGCGAACACGCGCCGCTGTCCTTCGCCTGGGCGCTGGACCCGGCTCAGCCATTGCAGACCGCAACACCGTATGCCTCGGTCAGCCGCAGTTATTGGCAGCAGGTTGATGGGGCGCAGCTGCAACGCGGCGTCGATCTGCCGCTGACCGCCGCAGACGCGGTGATCCAGCTGAGCCCGGCCGAAGGCGCGCGTGCATTGCCCGCCAGCGCGCTGCAGGTACGTGATCCGGCCGGGCGCAGCAGCGTGGCGCGCAGTGTCGATGCACGCGCGCTGCAGGACGCCGGCATGCCGGTGAACGATGGCAGCAGCATGCTGCGCACCGGCGCAACCAGCGCGGTCGGTGCGTACACGCTGCAGAGTGCACAGGCGCAGGGCCGCTACGTGGTACAGGTGCTGGAGCCGAACAGCCCGCTGCGGCTGGAGGTGCAGGCCAACCAGGCGCAGGTGCTGGCCGGTGGCAACGTACAGCTGCAGGCGCGCCTGCTGGAAGACGGCGCCAGCGCCGCGCAGCTTGCGTCACGGCGCGGTGGCCTGGGCGGTGAAGCGCTGCTGGTCGCGCCGGATGGCCGCAGTTGGCCGCAGCGCCTGCTGCGCACCACCGATGGCGCCCTGCGCGCGCAGGTGCGGATCCCGGCTGATGCCGGCACCGTGCAGGGCCTGTGGGAACTGCAGGTGTTCGCCCAGGCCGATGGTGTGCTGCGCGATGGCAAGGTGGCCTTCGCGGTGGCACGGCCGACCGCGCGCTTCAGTGGCCAGGCGGCACCGGACCCGGCCAGCCGCCAGGTGGCGCTGCCGGTGCAGGTGGCCGCCGCCGGCCGCTATGAGGCACGCGGCACGCTGTATGCCACGGGCCGCGATGGCCAGCTGAAGCCGGTCGCCCAGGCCCATGCGGCGGCCTGGTTCGATGGTCCGGGCGCGGGCCAGCTGGTGCTGCCGTTCGATCAGGCCACACTGCCGGCCGGCTTCGGTGCGCCGTATGAGCTGCGCGACCTGCAGCTTCAGGACCAGAGCCGGATGGCACCGATCGAATCGCGCGCGCTGGCGTTGCGATTCTGAGGCCGGGTGCAGCGGGCCGGAACATCCGGCCCTCTGCATCGACAACATGACGGGACGGCCTGACGAGGGGGTAGAGTCGACTGTTAGTCGACTGCCTTTCGCCCAGGTCGCAAAAATCCCGCGTTGCGCGCGATAGTCGACTAACAGTCGACTCTACCGCCGCCGGTTTCCCGGCCCATCGGTTTCCCAAGACCGTGGAGTTTCCCGAGGGCGTCGCCTTACCCCGCGTACGCGGTCAGCCGGCCTTCCTGCTCGCAGACGGTGATGGCCCCGCCGAACACGGCCGACAGCGGTTCACTGCGCAACAGCTCGGCGCGGGTGCCATCGGCCAGCACGCGGCCATCGCGCAGCAGCACCACACGCTCGATCTCGGGAATGATCTCTTCGATGTGGTGGGTCACCAGCACCAGGGTGATGCCCTGCTGGGCCAGCACGCGCATGGTCGCCACCAGCTGCTCGCGGGCGACCAGATCCAGGCCGGTGGAGGGCTCGTCCAGCAACAGCGCCTGTGGCCGGTTGACCAGCGCGCGCGCGATCAGCACGCGGCGGGTCTCGCCGGCCGACAGCTCGGCGTAGGCGCGTTCGCGCAGTGCCAGCGCACCGGTCATCGCCAGCGTCTCGACCGCGCGCGCGCGCATGTCGGTGGTCACCTCGCGGAAAGCCGGCACCACGTAGCTGGCGAAGAAGCCGGACAGCACCGCCTGTTCCACGGTCAGCCCCGGCATGTCGGCCAGGTTGCTGCTCAGATCACCGGTGACGATACCCAGCTGCGAGCGCAGCCGGTCCACCTGCCAGCGGTTCTGGCCGAGCACCTTCACCGCCACCGCGCCATCGCCCTGCGCCAGCGGATACAGCTCGCGGGTGATCAGCTTGATGAAGGTCGACTTGCCGCAGCCGTTGGGGCCGAGCAGGGCGGTGTGCTGGCCCTGCGCGATGCGCAGGCTGAGCCCGTGCAGCACCTTCACCTGGCCGCGCACCACGGTGGCGCGGTCCAGTTCGATCAAGGGCGGCAGCCCGGCGAGGGGCGGAGCGGCGGTCATGGCGCTGGCGTGTGGATCAAGGCTCGACAACTCAGGTCCCCAACTGTGAACGGTGCCACGGATGGCGGTGGCAATCACCGCCGCAGGGATGCAGTTTGCAACGCAAGCGCCCATCATGTCTGCCATCGCCGCGTCGATCCGGAGAGCCGCCATGCCTGATGCCCTGATGTCCCTGTTGACCGGTGGTGTGCTCGGCCTGGGCTGGTGGGCCATGCTGGCGGTGCTGCTGGTGTTCACCCAGATCACCATCTTCTCGGTGACCCTGTACCTGCACCGCAGCCAGGCCCATCGCGGCGTCGATTTCCACCCGGCGCTGGCCCATGTGTTCCGCTGCTGGCTGTGGCTGACCACCTCGATGATCACCCGCGAGTGGGTGGCCATCCATCGCAAGCACCACGCCAAGGTGGAGACCGAGGACGACCCGCACAGCCCGGTCACCCGTGGCATCGGCACCGTGTTCTGGCGCGGCGTGGAGCTGTACCGCGAGGCGCGTGGGATGCGCGCGGACATCGAGCAGTACGGGCGCGGCACCCCGGACGATGCGATCGAACGCCACCTGTATACCCCGCACGCCACGCTCGGCCCGGTACTGTTGCTGGCGATCAACAGCGTGTTGTTCGGCCTGCCCGGCGTGGCCCTGTGGGCGATCCAGATGGCGTGGATCCCGTTCTGGGCGGCCGGCGTGGTCAATGGCCTGGGCCACTGGTGGGGCTACCGCAACTACGAATCGGCCGATACCTCCACCAACCTCACGCCGTGGGGGGTCTGGATCGGCGGCGAAGAGCTGCACAACAACCACCATGCCTTCCCCAGCTCGGCACGCTTTGCGATGCGACGCTGGGAGCTGGACATCGGCTGGGGCGCGATCCGCCTGCTGCAGGCGCTGCGCCTGGCCAGGGTGCTGCGCGTGGCACCGGCCATGGACGTGCGCCCGAACATCGCCGTGCCCGACGCCGAAACCCTGAAGGCGCTGCTGTCGCATCGCTTCCAGGCGATGAACGACTACCAGCGCAACGTGTTCATGCCGGCGCTGCGCGAGGAAGCCAGCCACGCCGGCGCCAAGCTGCGCCGCCTGCTGCCGCGCCGGTTGCGCCGTGGCCTGGTCAACGATGGCCGCTGGCTGAAACCGGACAGCCGCGCACAGCTCAGCGAATGGGTGGCGCAACGCCCGCGCATCCGCACCCTGGTCGAATACCGCGGGCGGCTGGCTACGCTGCTGGAGGCGCGCGGCCACGATGCGGCCGAGCGCCTGCGCCAGCTGCAGGCCTGGTGCCATGAAGCCGAGGAAAGCGGTATCGCGGCATTGCAGGCCTATGCGGCGCGTTTGAAGGGCTACCGCCTGGTGGGCGCGTGAGGGCAGGGTACGCCGTGCTGCTGATGGCGCTGCTGCCGGGCGCGGCGCTGGCCCAGGTTACCGACACCGCCAGCTATCTGCAGCGGATGGACAGCGACGGCGACGGCAAGGTCAGCGAGGCCGAGTACGTGCCGTGGATGCTGTATGCCTTCGACCGCATGGACCGCAACGGCGATGGCGTGCTGGACGCCGACGAGCTGCCTGGCGGCAAGGGCAGGGCGATCCGCCGTGAACAGCAGCGGCAGGTGATCGTGCAGCGCTTCCACAAGCAGGATGCCAACCGCGATGGCTTCCTGGATGCACGCGAGCTGGCCGCGCCGCCGCGCTGACGCTGCACTGTCGCCGGGCCATGCCCGGCGTAGAATCGGCGCATGCCTGAACTGCCCGAAGTCGAAACCACCCGTCGCGGCCTGGCGCCGCACCTGCAGGGCCGCCGCGTGCATGGGGTGATCCTGCGCCGGGCCGATCTGCGCTGGCCGATTCCGCCGGAAGTGGCCGAGCTGTTGCCGGGGCAACGCATCGAAACCATCCGCCGCCGCGCCAAGTATCTGCTGCTGGATACCGCCATCGGCAGCGCGGTGCTGCACCTGGGCATGTCCGGCAGCCTGCGCGTGCTGCCCGGCGATACCCCGCTGCGCGCCCACGACCATGTGGATATCAGCCTGGACAACGGTCGCCTGCTGCGCTTCAACGATCCGCGCCGCTTCGGCAGCCTGCTCTGGCAGCCGGTCGGCGAGATCCACCCGTTGCTGCAGGGGCTGGGCCCGGAGCCGCTCGACGCGGCCTTCGACGGCGACTACCTGTTTGCCCGCAGCCGTGGCCGCAGCGCGCCGGTGAAGACCTTCCTGATGGACCAGGCAGTGGTGGTGGGCGTGGGCAACATCTACGCCGCCGAAAGCCTGTTCAAGGCCGGCATCAGCCCGCTGCGCGAGGCCGGGAAGATCTCGCGCGAGCGCTACCAGCGCTTGGCCGATGCAGTGAAGGAGATCCTCGGCTACGCCATCACCCGCGGCGGCACCACCCTGCGCGACTTCATCAGCCCCGATGGCGCACCGGGCTACTTCGAGCAGGAGCTGCTGGTCTATGGCCGCGACGGGCTGCCGTGCCCGAACTGTGGGCGCGCGCTGAAGCACGCCATCATCGGCCAGCGCGCCAGCGTCTGGTGCAGCCACTGCCAGCGTTGAGGCGGGCGGCCAGCGGCAGCTGAACGGGCAAGGCGCGTCTCCGCTGCCCGTTAACGTTTGTCTGCCTATCATGGCCGACCTTCCTTCTGTGCCTGACGCGCCTGCATGCAACGACGCGACTTCATCCGCAATGCCTCCCTCGCCCTGGCTGCATTCGGCCTGCCGTCCCTGCCCGCATGCGCGGCCAGCAAGAGCGGCCAGATGGGCCTGCGCCGCCTCGGCCAGCCGCAGCCGTTCGACTTCGCCACCCTGAAGGGCCAGGCGCGCGCGCTGGCGCAGGCGCCCTACAAGAGCCACAAGCGCGTGCTGCCGGGCCGCCTGGAAGGGCTGGACTGGGACCAGTACCAGTCGATCGGCTACCGCCAGGACCACGCCCTGTGGGCCGACCAGCCAGGCAAGTTCCAGGCCAAGTTCTTCCACCTGGGCCTGTATTTCCATTCGCCGGTGCGCATGTTCGATGTGGTTGACGGCAAGGCGCAGGAGCTGGCCTATGACGGCGCGGCGTTCAACTACGGCAAGAGCGGCATCAAGGATGGCGAGCTGCCGGCCGATCTGGGCTTCGCCGGTTTCCGCCTGAACACCCGCAAGGACACCGACCGCGATTTTGCTGCCTTCCTCGGCGCCAGCTACTTCCGTGCGGTCGGCAAGGAAGGCCAGTACGGCCAGTCGGCGCGCGGCCTGGCGATCGATACCGGCATGGGCAAGCCAGAGGAATTCCCCGATTTCATCGCCTATTACCTGGAGCAGCCGTCGGCCGATTCGGAGACGATCGTGGTCTATGGCCTGCTGGATTCGCCCAGCGTGGCCGGCGCCTATCGCTTTGCGATCACCAACGGCGATGTGCTGCTGATGGATATCGACAGCGCGCTGTACCCGCGCAAGGCGATCGAGCGCCTCGGCATCGCACCGTGCACCAGCATGTACCAGGTGGGCGAGAACGACCGCCGCATGGGCTGGGACTGGCGCCCGGAGATCCACGATACCGATGGCCTGTCGCTGTGGACCGGTGCCGGCGAGTGGATCTGGCGGCCGCTGCTGAACCCGCGCAATCTGCGCTTCAACATGTTCGTGGATCGCAACCCTCGCGGCTTCGGCCTGCTGCAGCGTGACCGCAACTTCGATCATTACCAGGACGACGGCGTGTTCTACGAGAAGCGTCCGTGCCTGTGGGTGGAACCGAAGGGCGAGTGGGGCGAGGGCTCGGTGCAGCTGGTGGAGATTCCCACCGTGGACGAGACCTTCGACAACATCGTCGCCTTCTGGAACCCCAAGGAAAAACCGCAGCCGGGCCAGGAGCTGCTGGTCGGCTATCGCCTGTACTGGGGCGCCGAACCGCCGGCACGCCCGCCGCTGGCGCACTGCGTGGCCAGCCGCACCGGGCTGGGTGGCATCATCGGCAAGAAGCGCGAGTACTTCAGCTGGCGCTTCGCGGTCGATTTCGAAGGCGGCGAACTGGCCGCGCTGATCGACAAGGCCGAGGTGGAGGCGGTGGTGGAAACCAGCCGTGGCCGGGTCGAGATCGTGTCGGCGCGTCCGCTGCGCGAGATCAATGGCTATCGTGCGATGTTCGACCTGGTGCCACCGGAAGGCAGCACCGAGCAGATCGATATCCGACTGTTCCTGCGCAGCGGCGGCAAGACCCTCACCGAGACCTGGCTGTACCAGTACACGCCGCCACCGGCGGGCGCGCCGGAGCGCACGTTGTACTAAGCAGGTTTATCGGCAGGGCTGCGCCCTGCACCCGCAGAGGCTCCAAGCAACGGCAACAGCCGAAGCAGAAGCTGGTTTTCTGTGGGTAGGTGGGGTGGGTCCGGTGGCGGGAGACGCCGTAAACCCATCCATGGGGGCTTGGCCGCGGCATCCATGCCGCGGACACTCCCGCCACCGGACCCACCCCGCCTTCGACAGATTGCCGCGATCTGTTGGAACTGCTCATGGGGTCAGATCCGTTTTCCGAAGGAAAACGGATCTGACCCCGGAATTTCATTCGATATCTGACAGATTTCATCCACGCATGGCGTGGATCTACTGGCCGCCGGCCAATTGTCGAAGGCGGGGCACTGTGGGTTTGCGGGGTGTGAGCCGCATGGATGCGGCGACCAAGGCTACATGGACGTACTTGCGCCGTCCCCGCACACCCACAGTGCCCCGCCATCCCACGGAATGCCAGCTTTCGCTGTTGCTGTTGCCGTTGCCGTTGCCTCTGCAGGTGCAGGGCGCAGCCCTGCCGAACACCCCTTACAGCGGCAGGGGCGCCTGCATCGGCTCGATCCGCCCTTCGCCACGGGTGATCTTCTTGAACTCGGCACGGCTGACCGATACGTAGCGGTCGTTGCCACCGATTTCCACCTGCGGGCCGTCCTGCACCGCGTGGCCATGCTCGTCCACGCGCACGGTCATCGTCGCCTTCTTGCCGCTGTGGCAGATCGTCTTGATCTCCTGCATCTCGTCGGCCCAGGCCAGCAGGTACTGGCTGCCTTCGAACAGTTCGCCGCGGAAGTCGGTGCGCAGCCCGTAGCACAACACCGGAATGCGCAGCTGGTCGACCACCTCGCTGAGCTGCCAGACCTGGGCACGGGTCAGGAACTGCGCCTCGTCCACCAGCACGCAGCCCATCGGCCCGTTCGCGGCCAGGTCCTGTTCCACCCAGTGCTGCAGGTCGGTGTCGCGGTCGAAGGCCATGCCGTCGGCGCGCAGCCCGATGCGCGAGGCGACCACGCCGGCCCCGGCGCGATCATCCAGGCGCGGGGTCAGGATCGCCACCCGCATGCCGCGCTCGCGGTAGTTGTGCGCGCTCTGCAGCAGCGTGGTGGTCTTGCCGGCGTTCATCGCCGAATAGTAGAAATAGAGCTTGGCCATCGGCCAATTCTAGTCGCCCCCCGGCTCGCCGTCGCGGATCACGGCCGGCACCCCGACGTCGACCTGGGGCGTCCGTGCCGGCCGCCAGTAGTTGTCCTGCAGGCACCAGTAGTCGGCGGCGCGCCAGTAGCGGTCGTCGTAGACGATGCTTCCCGGTGTACGGATGCCCGCCTCGCTGCCCCGGCGCTGAATGACGACCAGGCCCGTACTCACATGGCCGACACGGCTGCCGGTGATCTGCCGGCGCCCGTCGCGCAGCGCCCGTTCCATGCGCGGCTTGGCCACGCGGTCGCCGTAGTCGGCATACACCTGCTGCCCGCGCGCGATCGCCTGCGCCTGCTGCGACGGGTCCAGCCGCGCCCAGTAGTGTTCACGCAGTGCCAGGAAGTCGTGGTACATGCGCTCGGCGGCCAGGTCCATCCACACGTAGGCCATCACCGGGTCGGCGGCGGTGCCGCTGCCCTGCTGGTATATGTGCGCCACCATCGCCTGCGAGAACTTGTCGGCATAGCGCGCCGAACGCCGGTAGTACTCCAGTGCCCTGGCCGGCTGCCGGTCGCGCTCGGCGCGCTGTGCCAGGCTGCGCCAGTACAGATCCGGGTGGGCGTCGAAGAAGCCGCCGGTGAGTACCGTGTCCGGGATCGGGCGCGGTTCCTCCAGCGGGCAATCGGACGCGCCGGCGGTGGTGGTGATCGACACGATCAGCAGCAGGACCGATGCAATGCGAAATCCCTTCATGGATTCCCTCCCTGCGGGCCATGGCCCGCAAACGCATGTCAGCGCGCCGGATCTTCGACGGTGTGCAACGGGCCGACCTCGACGCTCTGGCTGCGGCTGCCGTGCTGCCAGATCTGGTCCTGCAGGCACCAGTACGCGACCGGATCCCAATACGCATCGCGGTAATAGTCGTCGCCGCTGACCGGGCGATCGGCCTCCGGCCCTTCGCCAAGGGCCAGCCGCAGCCCCGGATTGACGAAGCCGGTGCGGCTGCCGGTCATGCTGTTGCGCGCCGTGCGCAGCACGGTTTCCATGCGCGGCTTGGCCACCGCATCGCCGTAGCGTGCGTACAGCGCCGGGCCTTCGGCCAATACGCGCTGCTGTTGTGCGGCGTCCAGGCGCTGCCAATAGCGCTCGCGCTCGACCAGCAGGTCGCGGTAGCCACGTTCGGCCGCCAGGTCCATCCAGATGTAGGCCAGTACCGGGTCGGCCGCCGTGCCGGTCCCCTCCTGGTACATCCGTGCCACCAGCGCCTGCGAGGGCTTGTCGGCGTACAGGCTGGCGCGCTGGAAGCGGGCCAGTGCCTGTGCCGGCCTGCCGCGCCGCCAGGCGGTCTGGCCCAGGTCGCGCCAGTACAGATCGGGGTGGGCCTGCAGGAAGCCTTCGGTCAGCAGCGCCGGCGGGATCGACGCGACCGGCTGGGTCTGGCAGGCCTGGCCGGGGGCCGCGACCGCCGCCAGCAACAGCACGACCCAGACGATGGGCCGCCTTGGCCGTGCGAAGAGGATCGGTGACATGGACCACGCTCCTGTGTTCCGGTGCCGATTCAATACCTTACGTTCCCCAAGCACGCAAGTCAGGTGGTGCCACCAGCACCCCGCTACAATCCTGTCCCCATGCACGGTCTGAATCCTCCCCAAGCTGCCGCTGTCCTGCACATCGAAGGACCGCTGCTGGTGCTCGCCGGCGCCGGCAGCGGCAAGACGCGCGTGATCGTGGAAAAGATCGCCCACCTGATCGGCAGTGGCCGCTATCCGGCGCGGCGCATCGCAGCGATCACCTTCACCAACAAGTCGGCCAAGGAAATGCGCGAGCGCGTGGCCAAGCGCCTGCGCGAGCAGGATGCCGACGAGGTGACGATCTGCACCTTCCACGCGCTGGGCCTGAAGTTCCTGCAGATCGAGCACGCCGCGGTGGGCCTGAAGCGGGGCTTCTCGATCTTCGACGCCGACGATGCCGCCGCGCAGATCAAGGACCTGATGTACGGCGCCAAGCCCGATGACATCGAGGACATGAAGAACCTGGTCTCGCGTGCGAAGAATGCCGGCCTGTCGCCCGAACAGGCGATGGCCGCCGCACGCAGCAACCGCGAGAAGGAAGCGGCCAGCGTCTACGAGCGCTACCAGCTGCGCCTGACCGCCTTCAACGCGGTGGATTTCGACGACCTGATCCGCCTGCCGGTGCAGGTGCTGGAAGAAAACCCGGAGATCGCCGTGGCCTGGCGCGAACGCATCGGCTACCTGCTGGTGGACGAATGCCAGGACACCAACGATGCGCAGTATCGGCTGCTCAAGCAGCTGGCTGGCGAAAAGGGCAACTTCACCTGCGTGGGTGACGATGACCAGTCGATCTACGCCTGGCGTGGCGCCAACCCGGAAAACCTGCAGCAGATGGGGCGCGACTACCCGGCACTGGAAATCATCAAGCTGGAGCAGAACTACCGCTGTTCCAACCGCGTGCTGCGCGCGGCCAATGCGCTGATCGCCAACAACCCGCACGAGCACCTGAAGAAGCTGTGGAGCGACCAGGCCGACGGCGAGCGCATCCGTGTGTGGGAATGCCGCAACAGCGAACACGAAGCAGAAAAAGTCGCCGCCGAGATCGCCTTCGTGGCGCAGTCGCGCAACGTGCCGTGGAGCGATTTCTGCATCCTGTTCCGCGGCAACTTCCAGTCGCGCCCGCTGGAAAAGGCCATGCAGCTGCTGCGCATTCCCTACCACCTGACCGGCGGCACCATGTTCCTGGAACGCCAGGAAGTGAAGGACACCCTGGCCTGGCTGCGGCTGCTGGTGAATCCTGACGACGACACTGCGTTCATGCGCGCGGTGCAATCGCCCAAGCGCGACGTCGGCGCAGGCACGCTGGCCAAGCTGGCCGAGCTGGCGCAGGAAAAGGACATGCCGATGGCGCAGGCCGCCGAAGCGATCGGCGCCCTGCAGCAGCTGCCACCGCGCGCGGCCAACAGCCTGGCGCGCTTCACCGACATCCTGCGCGACCTGCGCGCGCAGACGCGGCAGATCAGTTCCGGCGACATGATCCGCAAGGTCGCCAAGGAATCGGGCCTGCTCAGCGAACTGCGCCAGCAGGCCAAGGAAGAAGCCAGCTACCAGCGCCGTGCCAACAACATCGAGGAACTGGCGCAGTGGTTCGAGGGCGGCCCGCGCGGTGCCACTGCCGCCGACCTGGCCGGCCAGCTGGCGCTGCTGTCGCGCAGCGACAAGGACGAAGGTGGCAACCAGGTGCGCATGATGACCATGCACGCCTCCAAGGGCCTGGAATTCCCGTACGTGTTCATCGTCGGCTGCGAGGACGGCGTGCTGCCGCACCAGGTCAGCCTGGATGAGGGCAACCTGCAGGAGGAACGGCGCCTGCTGTATGTGGGCATCACCCGCGCCAAGATCCAGCTTTGGATGAGTTACAGCAAGTTGACCCGCAAGTTTGGCGAGCACGTGCGGTTGAAGCCGAGCCGGTTCTTCGAGGAGATTCCGGCCGAGGAAATCCAGCGCGATGGCGCCGACCCGGTGGCCGACGCGGCGCGCAAGAAGGAGCGTGCCAGCGCGGGGCTGGCCGCGATCGAAGCGCTGTTCGATTGATCGGGGCGAAGCTGTAGAGCCGAGCCTGTGCTCGGCTTGCGTATTGACGGATCAGCCGAGCATGGGCTCGGCTCTACAATCGGCATATCCCAGCAGAGGTCCGTGCATGCATCCCATCGAAAGCGAACGCCTGCGACTGCGCCGCATCGAGCCCGACCGCGACGCGGCGCCGATGCTGGCCCTGCTCAACGATCCCGGCTTCCTGCGCTTCATCGGCGACCGCAACGTGCGCAGCGAGGAGCAGGCGCGTGAGTACATCGCGCTGCGTGTGCTGCACAGCTATGCGCTGAACGGGTTCGGCATGTATGCCATCGAGCGCAGGGCCGATGGCGCCTGGCTGGGCAATGCCGGGCTGGTGCGGCGTGATGGGCTGCCGGGGCCGGATATCGGCTATGCAGTGCTGTCGGAATTCGCAGGGCAGGGCTATGCCGGAGAAGCGGCGCAGGCGGTGTTGGCGCATGCGCGGGCGGAGCTGGGCATCGAGCATCTGTACGGCATCACCGACCTGGGCAACGTGGCGTCCGGGAAAATCCTGCTGGGCCTGGGCATGCACGAGCGCGGGGTGATCCAGTTGCCGGGCATCGAGAGCGCCAGCCGCCTGTATGCGACGCCGGGTGCGGCCGAGGTTTGATTGTGGTGGGTGCCGACCGTTGGTCGGCACGATTCCGATGCAGTGCCGACCAACGGTCGGCACCCACCCTGCAGCCCCTTCAGCCGCGCAGATCGGCCAGCTGTGCCTGCAGCTCGGCCACCGCCGCTTCCAGCTGGGCCACGCGCTCGGCCAGGCCCGCATCGGCCGCGTCACTGCCGCCGCCAGCGCTGGCGTACTTCGCCGCCAGCGCCGCACCATCCACTTCACCGCACAGCAGGTGCATGTAGCGGTCTTCACGCTGGCCGCTGGCACGCGGCAGCACCATCAGCAGCGCGCGCTGCTGCAGGCGCTCGATGGCGTGCCGGGCCTCGTCGGTATCGGCGAAACGGTGCAGGCGCTCGCTGCGCGAGATCAGTTCGCCCAACGTCTGCGGCCCGCGCAGCAGCAGCATCGCCAGCAGCACGGTCTGCTGCCGGGTCAGGTCCAGCGCGGCCTGCAGCCGGTGTTCGTAGCGGTCGGCACGCGAGGAGAAGTGCTGGCGGGCCAGCCCCAGCGTCTCCAGCTGGCGCAGGGCGTGCTGCACGCTGCCGGCATCGACGTTCATCACCGGCTCGCGGGCGGTCTTCTGGTTGGCCGCCGACTGGGCGGCGTTGACCGTCAGCGGGTAGGTGTCCGGGGTGGTCGCCTCCTTTTCCACCAGGCAGCCCAGCAGGCGGGCCTGCACGGCATCGAGCAGGGGGACGTCGGGGGTCTGGACGGAATCGGTCATGGCGGCCTCCGGAGGGGTAACGGGTCAACCACCAAGCATAGCCGTCCCAGGGCCGCCTTTGCCGGTAAAATGCGCCGGTATATCTGATTGCCGGTGAATCCATGCGTCGTCCTGTTTCCCTGTCTGTGACCCTGCTCGCCACTGCGGTGCTGGGCCTGTCCGCCTGCAAGCGCGTGGAGGCGCCTGCCGCTGAAGCCGCGGCCCCGGAGGCTCCGGCCGCTGCCGCCAAGGCCGATGGTGCACCCGATGCGAGCGCCAACGACAACCTCAACGCGGTGCTGTGGATGCAGCGCGCGCAGGAATACAAGGCGATCACCGAACAGACCTACCGCGCCGCCGCCGACCACCTCGATGTGGCGCTGAAGGAAGCCCACTGGGACGCGCTGGTACCGGAAGAGCGCGGCAACGAGGCCAAGGGCCTGAAGCCGGCGGTGGTGCTGGACGTGGACGAGACCGTGCTGGACAACTCGCCCTACCAGGCGCGCCTGGTGCGCGATGGCAAGGAATATGACGAGCTGAGCTGGGACCAGTGGGTGGCCGAGAAGAAGGCCAAGGCCATTCCCGGCGTGGTCGATTTCGCCAAGGCCGCCAATGCCAAGGGCGTGACCCTGCTGTACATCTCCAACCGCGCCGTGCACCTGAAGGATGCCACCCTGGCCAACCTGCGCGAGCAGGGCCTGCCGGTGGCCGATGACAGCGTGTTCCTGGGCCTGGGCACCGTCGTTGAAGGCTGCGAGCAGGCCGGCAGCGAGAAGAACTGCCGCCGCCGCCTGGCCGGGCAGAAGTACCGCGTGCTGATGCAGTTCGGCGACCAGCTGGGCGATTTCGTCGAAGTGACCGCCAACACCAACGAAGGCCGCGACGCGCTGCTGCAGCAGTACCACGACTGGTTCGGCGAACGCTGGTGGATGCTGCCGAACCCGACCTACGGCGGCTTCGAGCCGGCCCAGTTCAACAACGACTACAGCCAGTCGCGCCAGGCCCGTCACGAAGCCAAGCGCGCCGCGCTGGACTACGCACCGTGAGCCGCGCACCGCTGCCGCTGCGCGATGACGAGCGCCTGATCTTCGCGCTGGACGTGCCCGACCGTGTGCAGGCGCTGGAGTGGGTGGACCGTCTGGGCGACAGCGTGGCGTTCTACAAGATCGGCATGGAACTGCTGGCCTCCGGCGAGTACTTCCAGGTGCTGGACGAGCTGGCCCGCCGCGACAAGCGCGTGTTCGTCGACCTGAAGTTCTTCGACATCCCGGCCACCGCTGCAGCGGTGATCAAGCGCCTGTCGCAGTGGCCGGTCAGCTACGCCACCATCCATGGCTGGCACCCGGCGATGATGGAAGCCTGCGCGGCCGCCAACGGCAGCGACATGCGCCTGCTGGCGGTGACCGTGCTGACCTCGATGGGTCGCCCGGACCTGGCGCAGATGGGCATCGACCGCGAGCCGGTGGACGTGGTGGTCGAGCGCGCGCTGGCGGCCAAGGCCGCCGGCATCGACGGGGTGATCGCCTCGGGCCAGGAAGCCGCGCCGATCCGCGCTGCCACCGGTGCCGGCTTCTCGATCGTCTGCCCGGGCATCCGCCCGGGTGGTCCGGTCGGCGATGACCAGAAGCGTACCGTTGGCGTGGCCCAGGCCTTCGCCGATGGCGCGGACGCCATCGTGGTCGGTCGGCCGATCCGCCTGGCCGCCGATCCGCAGGCCGCCGCACGGGCGATCCAGCAGGAAATCGCGACGGCTCTGGCCACGCGCTGATCCTGCCAGCGACGTCGCGCACAGGCTGATCCAGCACGCCATCCCACCTCAGGTGGGATGGCGTTCGCATATGTGTTGCCAGCGCTGACGCAAGCGACACCAGGCGTGGAAACTGTGCGCGCGTTCGCGCTGGCGGGCGTCTTCCTTCCTCCTCAATCGATGCACCGGCGCGGGCCGCGGCCGTGCCGGTTCCAACCATCGACAGAGGAGTACAGGGACATGTATCGCATCACCTCTTTGTTGTTCGGCAGTGTTCTGGCCATCGCCCTCGCATCGCCGGCCACGGCCGCACCACCGCCGCGCCAGGCCCCGCGCATCATCGGCGGTGCCGCCGCCGAAGCCGGCCAGTACCCGTTCATGGTCAGCCTGCAGGGGCTGTTCTACGGCGAGACCGACCATGACCGCCATTTCTGCGGCGGCACGCTGATCTCACCTTCGTGGGTACTCACCGCGGCCCATTGCGTACAGTCCGCGCAGCCGATCTCACTGGCAGTGCTGGGTGGCGCCACCGGACTGTCGACGGATGCGGCGCGCCGCCCCTCCAACGTCAAGGCGATCCACGTGCACCCGGCGTTCAACAGCGGCAATTCGCTGGCGCATGACGTGGCGCTGATCCAGCTCAGCGCACCGCTTGCCGACGCCCAGCCGGTGGCACTGCGGCTGCGTCCGGATGCCAGCTACCTCAAGCCGGGGCGCGCGTTCACGGTAATCGGCTGGGGGACGACGGAAAGCGGGACCGACGACTACCCCACCCAGCTGCAGACGGTGCAGGTGCCGTTTGTGCCCTTTACCGAATGCCAGCAGGCCTATGCCGGCGATCTGGCGCGCGGCAAGGTGATCTGTGCCGGGCGTGAGGGTATGGACAGCTGCCAGGGCGACTCGGGTGGCCCCCTGCTGCTGCGCCTGCGCGATGGCTGGACCCAGTTCGGGATCGTCAGTTGGGGGGAGGGGTGTGCGCTGGCCGGCTATCCCGGCGTTTATGCCCGAATCGCCGAAAAACATGCCGTAGATTTCATCGAGGCGGTCTGGCAACGTGATTGATTCAATAAAATCAACAAGATACATGGTGCTAGATGAAGTGTTGCCTTAACTTGAAGGGCAGCGTAGGATCGCCGCCATCCGGTCCTCGGACCGGACATGTGCCACAACACTGTCCTCCGGCCTCGTGCCGGCTTGAAGAGCCTGCGATCCCCGTGATCCGGGCTCTTTTTTTGCGCACGGGTCCGGTCCGGGGTCAGATTCCTTCTGCCCGTGGCAGAAGGAATCTGACCCCGGGTTGCCCACCCGGCTTGCCGCTGTCACGTCGCAGGCCGCAAGATGCGGACCGGTCCGGGGAGTCCGAGTGCATGAGCGTGGCGGTGCGAGGAAGGTCTGCGCGTGGATGGGGGCTGGCAGCCCTGTTGCTGCTGGCCGTGGTGGCGTGCCGCGAACCGGGCACCGATCCGGCCCAGCCGGCGGCCGAGCCGGTGGCGGCGGTGCAGGCCATGGCCCTGCGCCTGGCCGAAGACGATCTGGTCGGCTACGCGAAGCTGTCGGTACCGCCGGGCCAGTACCAGCGCCTGCAGCAGGCCTGGGCCGACGGCCACAGCCAGTGGCCGCTGACCGAGCTGCCGCTGGGCGACCAGCTGCTGCCGATGCTGGCCGCGCTGCGCAAGCCCGACGCCAGCGCCGAACTGCAGCGCAGCTTCGACCGCCAGCTGGCCGGCCAGGCCAGCGCGGTGCGCCAGGCCGCGCAGTCGATGGGCAACTTCGGTGTGCAGTACCTGCGTCACCAGAAGGGCTACACGCCTGGTCAACAGGCCCACTACATCGCACTGGTGGAGACCCTGGCGGTCTGGGCGCAGGGCGCACCGATCAGCGACCGTGCCCGCGCGCGCAGCACCATCGCTGCACTGGTCGGCGCCGCCGGCAAGGTCGGTTTCGATGATGAGGCCGGCCTGCAGGCGGCCGGCATGGAAGGCAGCCTGCAGCAGCTGGCACCGTTCATCCACACCCTCAAGGCGGTACTGGGCAGCTACGGGCTGGGCGTGGACGATGCGCTGCGCAGCGTACGCGGCGAACTGCTGTCGGTGGAGGGCGACAACGCGCTGGTGCGCCTGCGCTACGACCTGGCCGGGCGCGAGATGACCCTGCAGCTGCCACTGAGCCGACGCGAAGGCCATTGGTACCTGACCCGCACCCTGGCCGACACCGATGCCTTGCTGCGCAAGGCCGATGCAGCCCGTGCCGCAGCGGCGCCCGCGCCGGCCGAAGCCCCCGCCGAGGGTGGGGAAGCGGCAACGCCACCGCCTAAGCCATAATGGCGCCGATGTCGAAACAGAACCCGCTGCCGTTCCCCGGCGAAGAATCCCAGACGACGCCCGCCGATACGGTGCCGGCGTCCCCCTCGACCGGTACCGGCCCCAACCCGGTACCGCCGCCGGTGCACGCGCGGTCGGCCGGGCGCCGCCCGCTGTGGGCAAGGCTGCTTGGCCGCCTGGTCGAACCGTGGCTGTCGCTGAAGATCGAGCCGGAAGACCCGGGCCAGTACAACGATGGCCGCCCGGTCATGTACGTGCTGGAAGACTACGGCCTGTCCAACGCGCTGATCCTGGACAAGGCCTGCCGCCAGGCCGGCCTGCCGTCGCCGCTGGTGCCGCTGGCCGGCGATCCCACCGGCCGCAAGCGCGCCTACCTGGCGCTGTCGCGGCGCAGCTCCAGCAACTCGCTGATTCCCGAGCAGCGCGGTGCCAAGACCCACTCCGATTCGCTGGCCAAGGTCCTGCAGGCGCACCGCGTGCGCGATGACCTGGACGTGCATCTGGTGCCGGTGTCGATCTTCGTCGGCCGCGCGCCGGACAAGCAGAGCGGCTGGTTCGCGGTGCTGTTCTCGGAAAACTGGGCACTGGTGGGCCGCTTCCGCCGTCTGCTGGGGCTGCTGCTGAACGGGCGCAGCACCATCGTCCGTTTCGCTCCGCCGATCTCGCTGCGCAGCACCGTGGACGAAGGCCTGGAGCCGGAGCGTACGGTGCGCAAGCTGCAGCGTGTGCTGCGCACCCACTTCCGCCGCATCCGTGAATCGGTGATCGGCCCGGATCTGTCGACCCGGCGCCTGCTGGTGGACCAGGTGCTGGCCGCCGAGCCGGTGCGCGAGGCGATCGCCGCACAGGCCAAGCGTGACAACTCCAAGCCGGCCGATGCCTGGAAGAAGGCGCACGCCTACGCCTGGGAAATCGCCGCGGACTATTCCAGTCCGGTGGTGCGTTCGGCCAGCTTCATGCTCAGCCATGTGTGGAACCGCATCTACGCCGGCGTGCTGGTGCACCACCTGGACAAGTTCAAGGCCGCCGCGCCGGGCCATGAAGTGGTCTACGTGCCCAGCCACCGCAGCCACATGGACTACCTGCTGCTGTCCTACCTGCTGTACGACCGTGGCATCGTGCCGCCGCACATCGTGGCCGGCATCAACCTGAACCTGCCGGTGGTCGGCACCCTGCTGCGCAAGGGCGGTGCGTTCTTCATCCGCCGCTCGATCCGCGGCAACGCGCTGTACTCGGCCGTGCTCAGCGAATACGTCGCGCAGCTGGTGGCCGGTGGCTACTCGCTGGAGTATTTCGTCGAAGGCGGCCGCTCGCGTACCGGCCGACTGCTGCAGCCCAAGGGCGGCATGATCTCGATGACGCTGCGCGCGTTCCTGCGCCAGCCGCGCAAGCCGGTGCTGTTCCAGCCCATCTACATCGGCTACGAGAAGCTGATGGAGGGCGGCAGCTACCTGGACGAACTGTCCGGCCGGCCGAAGGAAAAGGAATCGATCTGGTCGCTGCTGTGGGGCATCCCCAAGGTGCTCAAGCAGAACTATGGCCAGGTGGTGGTGAACTTCGGCGAGCCGATCGCGCTGAACGACGTACTGGCCGAAAAGGCGCCGGAGTGGAAGGGCGAGGCGGTATCGGAAGACGAGAAGCCGGCCTGGCTGTCGACCACCGTCGATACGCTGGCCGAACGCATCCAGGTGCGCGTCAACGCGGCCGCCGACGTCAACCCGATCAACCTGCTGGCGCTGGCGCTGCTGTCCACGCCGAAGCATGCGATGGGCGAAGCCGACCTGATCGCGCAGATCGAGCTGTGCAAGACGCTGCTGGTCGAGATGCCGTATTCGGACCGGGTGACGGTCACCCCGCACTCGCCGGAGCGGATCATCGCCCACGCCGAGGAGATCAACGTCCTCACCCGCATCAAGCACCCGCTGGGCGACGTGCTGAGTGTGAGCGGCGATACCGCGGTGCTGCTGAGCTACTTCCGCAACAACGTCATCCACCTGTTCACCGCCTCGTCGTGGGTGGCCTGCTGCTTCCAGAACAACCGCCGCATGAGCCGCACCGGCCTGGTCCAGCTGGGCCGCACGGTCTACCCGTTCCTGCAGGCCGAGCTGTTCCTGCCGTGGAGCGAGGACGAGTTCGCCCAGCGCATCGACCAGACCATCAACGTGTTCGTGCGCGAGGGCCTGCTGCAGAACGTCAACGATGACGACGGCGGCATCCTGGCGCGCAACACCGGCCAGACCGACGAGGTGTTCCGCCTGCGTGCGATCGGCCATTCGCTGCAGCAGGCGTTCGAGCGCTACTACATCGCGATCTCGGTGCTGGTTAAGAACGGCCCGGGCGTGCTCGGCGCGGCCGAGCTGGAAAGCCTGTGCCAGCAGGCGGCGCAGCGCCTGAGCCTGCTCTATGCGCCGGCTGCGCCGGAGTTCTTCGACCGCACCCTGTTCCGCGGCTTCATCCAGAAGCTGCGCGAGCTGCGCCTGGTCTGGCCGGACGAGAACAGCAAGCTGCTGTTCGACGAGCGGCTGGATGCCTGGGCCAAGGACGCCAAGTTCATCCTTGGCCGCGAGCTGCGCCACACCATCGAACGGGTCAGCCCGGAAGCGGCCCGCCCGGACGAGGCTGCGCCGCAGGATTGAAGGTAGCGCCGGGCCATGCCCGGCGAACGGCATGCCAACCAAGGTTGGCACCCACCAGAGCAGAGGCCAACCAAGGTTGGCCCCCCGAACCCGGCGTCAGGCCGGTTCGTCGGGAATCTGCAGGCTTTCCAGCTTGGCGATGCAGTCCTTCAACTGCAGCTTGCGCCGCTTCAGGCGCTTGGACTCCAGTTCGTCCTCGCCGTTGGCCGCCATGCCGGTGATCTGCTCATCCAGCAGGCGATGCTCGGCGCGCAGGGCGGCGAGGCGTTGGACGATCTCGGCGGGGCTGTAGGTATCCACAGCCTCCGAGCATACACAGCGATGATGACTGCCGGGAGAGGGGAATCCCGACCCCCGGCCGGGGCGGCTCCGAGCCGTTAGAATGGAACCCATGAGTGCCGTGATTTCCCTTCCCGATCCCCTGCCGCGTTCCCTGCCGCGCGCCGCCCGCGATCCGCGGCTGGCCGAGCGCGAGCAGCACAAGCTGGCCAAGCGTCTGCGCCGCCAGGTCGGCGAGGCGATTGCCGATTTCGGCATGATCGAGGCCGGCGACAAGGTGATGGTCTGCCTGTCCGGCGGCAAGGACAGCTACACCCTGCTGGACGTGCTGCTGCAGCTGCAGAAGAAGGCGCCGGTGCCGTTCGAGCTGGTGGCGGTGAACCTGGACCAGAAGCAGCCGGACTTCCCCGAGCAGGTGCTGCCGCAGTACCTGGCCGGTCTGGGCGTGCCGTACCACATCATCGAGCAGGACACCTATTCGGTGGTCAGCCGGGTCATCCCGGAGGGCAAGACGATGTGTTCGCTGTGCTCGCGCCTGCGTCGCGGCGCGCTGTACAACTACGCCGAAACCCATGGCTTCACCAAGATCGCGCTGGGCCATCATCGCGACGACATGGTGGCCACGTTCTTCATGAACCTGTTCCACCACGCCAAGCTGTCGGGCATGCCGCCGAAGCTGCGCAGCGATGACGGCAAGCACGTGGTGATCCGACCGCTGGCCTACGTGCGCGAGAGCGACATCGTCGAGTACGCGCAGGCACGCCAGTTCCCGATCATTCCCTGCAACCTGTGCGGCAGCCAGGAGAACCTGCAGCGCCGCCAGGTCGGCCTGATGCTCAAGCAGTGGGAAAAGGACCACCCCGGCCGCATCGAGCAGATCGCACGCGCCATGGGCGAGGTCCGCCCCTCGCAGCTGGCCGATACCACCCTGTTCGATTTCATGGCGCTGGGCCGTCGCGACGACGCGCCGCTGCCCGATGCCCATGCCTGGCTGGCCGGTACTCCGGCCGATGCCGACGCAGATCCCGAGACGCCCACCGTTTAAGGTCGGTCGCCCTTCCTCTTTGCCATCCGGAATTCCATGTTCTTTCGCAACCTGACGTTCTTCCGTTTCCCGACCGCCACTGATTTTTCCGAAGTGGACACCCTGCTGCCGCACGCCCTGCTCAAGCCGGTCGGCGCGCTGGAAATGAACTCGCGCGGCTTCATCTCGCCGTTCGGCCGCGAGGAGAAGGAACTGCTGTCCCATCGCATTGCCGAGCACCTGTGGCTGACCGTGGGCGGCGAGGACAAGATCCTGCCGGCGGCGGTGGTCAACGATCTGCTCGAGCGCAAGCTGGAGGAGATCGAGGAGAAGGAAGGCCGCCGTCCCGGTGGCCGCGAACGCAAGCGCATGAAGGACGACCTGCTGCATGAACTGCTGCCGCGTGCCTTCGTGAAGTCCTCGCGCAACGACGCCTTCATCGACCTGCAGCACGGCTACGTGGCGGTGGATACCTCCAGTCGCAAGACCGGTGAGTACTTCATGTCCGACATCCGCGGCCTGCTCGGCAGCTTCCCGGCCATGCCGCTGAATGCCGAAGTCGCGCCGCGCTCGATCCTGACCGGCTGGATCGCCGGCGAGCCGCTGCCGACCGGGCTGAGCCTGGGCGAAGAGTGCGAGATGAAGGACCCGGTGGAAGGCGGCGCGGTGGTCAAGTGCCAGCACCAGGAGCTGCGCTGCGACGAGATCGACAAGCACCTGGACGCCGGCAAGCAGGTGACCAAGCTGGCGCTGATCTTCGAGGACAACCTGTCGTTCGTGATCGGCGACGACCTGATCGTGCGCAAGCTGAAGTTCCTCGACGGCGCCCTGGACCAGCTGGAGCACGCCGACGAAGATGGCCGCCGCGCCGAGTTCGACGCCCGCTTCGCCCTGCAGAGCGCCGAGATCCGCCGCCTGTTCCTGTTGCTGGAAGAGGCCTTCAAGCTCAGCAAGGCTGACTGAACAGGCAGCCCGCCGGCCGCCGGTCATCCGGCGGCCCGAAGCGGCGCTATGCTGGGCGCATGAGCCGTCTGCTGCGCCGCCTGATCAGCCCGACCCCGCCCGCCACCGTGCAGCGCGACACCGTCCGCCTGCGGCTGGAGGATGCAGAGATCGAGGTGCTGCGCGTGCGTGACCCGCGTGCTCGGCGGATCAAGCTGAGCGTGGACGAGCGTGGCGCGCGGTTGACCCTGCCGCCGCGTGCCAGCCTGGTGATGGGCGAACGCTTCCTGGAACAGCACCGCGACTGGCTGGCCGTGCAACTGCGCCAGTACCAGGGCCAGGACCTGCCTGCGGCGCTGCAGCCGGGCGTGGAGGGTGTGCTGCCCCTGCGCGGCGAGCTGCTGCCGCTGCGCTGGCAGGAAGGCCGCTTCGCGCGGCTGGAGATCGACGAACACGGCGGCTGCGTGCAATGGCCGACGCGTGGCGGCGATGCCACCCTGCGCCGCCTGCTGCGCGAGTTCTACGAAGCACAGACCCGCGCCGATGTCGGCCGCTGGTTGCCGAAGTACCTGCCGGGCCTGCCGCGCGCGCCCAGCCGGCTGCGGCTGAAGGTGATGTCTTCGCAATGGGGGTCGCTGGCGCCCGATGGCAGCATGGCGCTGGATCTGGCCCTGGTGCTGGGCAGCCCGCAGGCCTTCGAGTACGTGCTGGTGCATGAACTCTGCCACCTGATCCAGCCCAATCACTCGCCCGCGTTCTGGCACGAAGTGGAACAGCGCTTCCCCGCTTGGCGCGAACAGCGCGACTACTTCCAACGCGAAGGCCGGCGCCTCAAGGCCATGCTGCGTCAGCTGCTGTAGCGTCGAGCTTGCTCGACGGCTGTTGGTTCCGGCATTACGAGTTCGTGCGCTTCGCGGCTGCGGTCGCCCATCGGGCGGCCACCTGGGGTGCGGTGATGCATACCGCCTGGTCGGTCACCGTGGTCACCGCGCGCTCCAGCAGCTGGATATCCGCTTCGTGCTGGCGCGCCACATGCGGATCCTCGAAGAAGATCGCGCGCTGGCAGCGCCCTTCCAGCACGCGGTCGGCGATCTGCGCATCGCCACCCATCGGGCCACTCTGGTAGCGCGTCACCCAGGGCGTATCGCGGGGCCAGCCGCGGCTCCAGGCCAGCTCGTTCAAGCGCTGGCCGGTGGTGCCGGTGGCCACGCGCTCGGCGAACCGCGCCAGCACATCGAAGTGTTCGTCGGCGAAGGCCAGCATCGCCGGCTTCATCGCATCATGGGCGATCAGCGCCAGCGTCTGTGTCTGGAACGCATGCAGGTCGTCGGCGCCGGCATCGGCCGGCAGACCGGCATGGATGCGTTCCACCTCCACCCAGTCGCGCGCGGTGGCCACGGTCGAAATGAACGGCTTGCCGTGGATCACGCACTGCCGCTTGAGGGCGGTCGCTTCCGGGAACACCGACGAGGGATCGACCGGGTCGATCAGGTAGATCGCGCCATCCAGGGTGCGTTCCGGGCCCATGCCCACCACTTCGGCCACCAGCTTCATCAGGCCGCCGTCGCGACCGTAGGGATAGCGCCTCAGACCGGCGTAGCCGTCCAGGAAACCCTGCCGTTGGATCGCGTCATGGGTTCGCCCGACCGCATGCAGGCAGACCCCCAGTTCGCGCAGGCCGGCTTCGCTGGCGTGCAGCCAGCGGAACAACGCCGCGCGCGCATCGTGGTGATGGAGACGGTTGGCGGCCAGGCCGATGCGCATCGAATGCTCCGCAGATACGGGTAGAAGCGGCAGTTTATGTCGCTATCCGCCGATGCGGATGCATTTGCAACGTTTCCCATTGCGGTTGGACGTCACCTCGCTAGCGTGAAGGACAGCGGTAGCGCTGCGCGGCCGTGGTTCCTGCCCGCGAAACGAGGTCATCTACCGTGAATGCCGTCGGCTCCCGCGCCGCCGCTGTCGCTGCCGTCATGGCATTGCTGATGCTGCCGGGCCCGGCGCGGGCGTCCAGCTGTGAGCATCCCCTGCAGGTGGCCTGGCCGTCGGATCGGGCCCCGCTGTCCTCGCGCGAGCAGGGGCAGCCGGTGGGGCTGCTTGCGCATCAGCTGCAGGCGCTGGGTACGCAGGTCGCGCTGCGTTCGGTGCCCTTGCCGGCGGCGGCGCTGGCCGACCGGCAGCTGCCGGCAGGGGTGCAGGCGGTGCTGGGCTGGCCGCGCGCGCAGCTGCCGCCCGGCTGGGTGGCCAGCCAGGCCTACCTGCAGGTGCCACAGGTGATCGTGCGCCGCCAGGGCGCGCCGGTGGTGCTGGGCCTGGAAGACCTGCGCGACCGCACTGTGGCCAGCCCGGACCGGGTGCCGCTGGCAGCACGGCTGACCGAACAGGCCCCCGGCGCGCAGCTGCTGGCGCCGGCGCCGCTGGGCGACGCCCTGTCCCTGCTGCGCACTGGATTGATCGATGCGGTCATCGCCAATCTGGGTGAAGTCGAAGCCGCGTTGCGGGCGATGCCGGGCGATCCGCTGGTGATTGCGGCACCGGCAGGTTTCGATGACGCGCTGGTGCTGGCAGCGGTGCCGGCCTGCGCCGGGGTTGTGGCCGCGTTCGACCAGCAGCTGGAACAGCGGGGCAACGCCCAGCGCGCAGTCATCGGCCAGGCATGGTTGCCGCACCCACCGCGCGCGCGCGGCACCACCTCGACGCTGCGCTGGCTGGTGCCGACCGCGCTGGTGCTGCTTGCGCTGATACTGCTGCACGCCTTCGGCTACTGGCGCGTGCACCGTGAAAGCACCCGCCGCCGCGCAATGGAGCAGCGGCTGCGGGAGGTCACCGCGAATCTGCCCGCAGTGGTCTACCAGGCGCGCCGCACGGCCTGCGGCCACTACAGCGTTACGCAGATCGCAGGCGACGTGCAGGCCCTGTTCGGGGTCAGCGGCGAGGCTGCGCGGATCGACCACAGGCAGCTGCTTGCCGCCATCCATGCCGACGATCGCAGCCGGGTGATGGATTGCATCGAGAACGCGGCGCTGATGCGCGGCCCGATCGATGTGACGTTCCGCACCCGCGTCGCGCAGGACTGGCGTTGGGTACGCTCGCAGGGACGGCCGCTGCGCTGTGACGACGCCAGCGTGGAATGGAGCGGCTACTGGATGGACGTCAGCGAGGCGCAGTCGCGTGCCGTGGCACTGGCCGAAGCGCGTCGTGCCGCCGAGCAGGCGGCCCTGGCCAAGAGTCATTTCCTGGCGACCATGAGCCACCAGATCCGCACGCCGATGAGTACGCTGCTGGGCATGCTCGAACGCCTGGCCGACAGCCGGCTGGACGCAGGCCAGCGGCAGGCCCTGGCCACCGTGGGCGATGCGGCGCAGATGCTGCGCCAGATCCTCGACGATGTGCTGCATGGCCAGCGCTTGCAGGCCGCGCCGCTGCAACTGCGTCCCACCCACCTGGCCGCGCTGGTGCAGGGCGTGCAGCAGCTGCTGATGCCCGTCGCCGCCAGTCGTGGCCTGCACCTGCGCACCCAGCTGGACCCGGCGTTGCAGGCCTGGTCACTGGCCGACGGCCTGCGGCTGCGGCAGATCCTGTTCAACCTGGCCGGCAACGCGCTCAAGTTCACCCTGCACGGCGGTGTGACGTTGCGGATCGAGGTGGTCGCGCCGCGCGACGGTGGCCAGCGGCTGCGCCTGCAGGTGGTGGACAGTGGCGTGGGCATCAGCGCGGAACGCCAGCACGCCGTCTTCGCTGCCTTCGAACAGGCCGAGACCTCGACCAACCGCCGCTTTGGCGGCAGCGGCCTGGGCTTGTCGATCTGCCGCGAACTGGCCACATCGATGGGGGGGCAGCTGCAGCTGCGCAGTGTGCCGGGTGAAGGCACCACCGTCTGGCTGGATCTGGACCTGGCGGCCAGTACGGCACCGCAGCAGACGGTGGCGGCGCCGCCCGTGGCGGCCCCCGCACTTCCGGCGGCACGGGTGCTGGCCGCCGAGGATCATCCCACCAACCTGGGGCTGCTGACCCAGCGGCTACGTGCGCTGGGCCTGCAGGTGCAGGCCTGCGCCGACGGACACCAGGCCTGGGCGGCCTGGCAGGCGCAGCCGTTCGATCTGGTGATCACCGATTGCCACATGCCGGGCATGGATGGCTTCGCGCTGGCACGCGCCATCCGTGCAGATACCGGCGGCAATGGCGCATGTGTACCGATCATCGCGCTGACCGCCAGCGTGCTGGAGAGCACGCGCGAAGCCTGCCGTGTCGCCGGCATTGATCACTTCCTGGCCAAGCCGGCCGAAACCCGGGAGCTGCACGCGCTGCTGGCCGCGCTGCTGCAGCCGGCCTCAGTGCGCCAGTAGCCGCACGATGCTGGCGGCGGCATCGCGGCCTTCGGCGACCGCCGTCACTACCAGATCGGCGCCGCGCACGGCGTCACCGCCGGCGAACAGGCGCGGATGGGCGGTCTGGAACGGCAGCCGGTCCTTGCCGCCGGCCACGATGCGGCCATTGCCCTGGCTTTCCACGCCGTATTCGGCCAGCCACGACGGCAGGGTGGGCGAGAAGCCGAAGGCGATGATCACCACGTCCGCTTCCAGCAGCGATTCGCTGCCGTCGATAGGCACCGCGTTCTGGCGGCCGTTGGCATCGGGTTCGTCCAGGCGCGTTTCGACCACGGTCACGCCGATCACTTCGTCATCGGCGCCGGCCTCGATCGACAGCGGCTGACGGTTGAACAGGAAGCGCACGCCTTCTTCGCGCGCATTGGCCACCTCGCGCGCGCTGCCCGGCATGTTGGCCTCGTCGCGGCGGTAGGCGCAGGTCACCTTGGCCGCGCCCAGCCGCACCGCACTGCGCACGCAGTCCATGCCGGTGTCGCCGCCGCCCAGCACCACCACGCGCTTGCCGTTCAGATCGGGCAGGGCGATGGTGTCTTCCCAGCCGGCAATCGGCCGGCCCTTGGGATCATCGCCGCTGACAATGCGGCTGTTCTGCACCAGGAACGGCAGCGCCGGCAGCACGCCCTTCAGGTCCTGCCCATCCAGGCCGCCGTCGGTGTAGCGGTACGCACCGGTGCCGACGAACACCGCATCATGGGTATCCAGCAGCTGTTGCATGCTGATGTCGCGACCGATTTCCACGCCGAGGCGGAACTGCACGCCCATCCCTTCGAGCACCTCGCGGCGGCGGTGGATCACGTCCTTGTCCAGCTTGAAGCTGGGAATGCCGAACTGCAGCAGACCGCCGATCTGCTCGTAGCGGTCATAGACCACGGCGGCAATGCCGGCACGCGCCAGGCGGTCGGCGCAGGCCAGCCCGGCCGGGCCGGCGCCGATCACCGCCACGCGGTGGCCGGTTGGCTGCACCGCCTGCAGATCGGGGCGCCAGCCGGTGGCCAGCGCGGTATCGACGATGTACTTCTCCACCGCGCCGATGGTGACCGCACCGAATTCCTCCAGCGTGCAGCTGCCTTCGCACAAGCGGTCCTGCGGGCACACGCGGCCACACACCTCCGGCAACGGGTTGGTGCTGTGGCACAGCGTGGCCGCCTCGTGGATGCGGTTTTCCTGCACCAGCTGCAGCCACTGTGGAATGGCGTTGTGCACCGGGCACTTCCAGCTGCAGTAGGGATTGCCGCAGTCCAGGCAGCGGCCAGCCTGGTACTGCGCGTCTTCCTTGCCGAACTTTCCGTACAGCTCACCCCAGTCGCCGGAGGTGCGCAGTTCCACCGGAATGCGCTGCGGCATGGTGCGGGGCAGGTCGAGGAACTGGAAGGCGTGCTTGCGGCTCATGGCGGGCTCTGTGGTGTTTTTTCCGGATGCCGGCCAGCGGCCGGCACTACAGCGGTGGGGAGGCCAGGGCGCCGGTTGCGGGCGCCCCGCCGTGTCACGCGGCGCGGCGCAGGGTTTCGGTCAGCGACTCGATGCTGGCGGCCTTGGGTTTGACCAGCCAGAACTTGCCGATGTAATCGCGGAATTCGTCCAGGATCTGCTGCGCCCAGATGCTGCCGGTCAGCTCGCGGTGGCGGCCGATCAGGCGGTGCAGGTGCTGGCGATAGTTCTCGAAGCCCTCGGCGGAGACGCGATGGATGTCGATCAGTTCGTGGTTGTAGCGGTCGACGAAATCGCGGTCGACGTCCAGTACGTAGGCCAGGCCGCCGGTGAAACCGGCACCGAAGTTCAGGCCGACCTTGCCCAGCACCAGCACCACGCCGTCGGTCATGTATTCGCAGCAGTGATCACCGGCCCCTTCCACCACCGCCAGCGCACCGGAATTGCGTACCGCGAAGCGCTCGCCGGCGCGGCCCGCGGCGAACAGCTCGCCACCGGTGGCGCCATACAGGCAGGTGTTGCCGATGATCGCGGTGCTGCGTGCCTCGAAGCGGGCGCCGCGCGGTGGGCGCACCACCAGGCGGCCGCCGGCCATGCCCTTGCCCACGTAGTCGTTGGCTTCGCCTTCCACTTCCAGATGCAGGCCGCCGACGTTGAACGCACCGAAGCTCTGCCCGGCACTGCCGCGGAAGCGCAGTTCCAGCGGCGATTCGGCCATGCCCTGGTTGCCGTGCACGCGTGCCACCGCGCCCGCCAGGCGGGTGCCGATGCTGCGGTCGGTGTTGTGGATCAGGAAGCGATGCTCGCCGCCGCGCTTGTGTTCGATGGCCGGGGCCAGCAGGCCATCCATCTGCGTGGCCAGGCTGTCCGGTGATTCGTACAGGCGCTGCGCGGCGCAGTGGCTGCCCTCGTAGCGGCTGTCGGCCAGCAGGCGCGACAGGTCCACGCGCACGCCCTCACGCGGCGCCGCCTCGATCTGCCGCAGCAGGTCGGTACGGCCGACGATCTCTTCCAGCGAACGCGCGCCCAGGTAGGACAGCCAGCCACGCACTTCCTCGGCCAGCAGGCGGAAGAAGTTCTCCACGCGCTCGGGCTGGCCGGTGAAGTGGTTCTCGCGCAGGCGTTCGTCCTGGGTAGCCACGCCGGTGGCGCAGTTGTTCAGATGGCAGATGCGCAGGTACTTGCAGCCCAGCACGATCATCGGCGCGGTGCCGAAGCCGAAGCTGTCCGCACCCAGCAGTGCGGCCTTGACCACGTCCAGCCCGGTCTTCAGGCCGCCATCGGTCTGCAGCAGGGTGCGCCCGCGCAGGTCGTTGGCCAGCAGCGCCTGGTGCGCTTCGGCCACGCCCAGTTCCCACGGCACACCGGCATAGCGGATCGAACTGACCGGCGAGGCACCGGTACCGCCGTCATGGCCGGAGATGGTGATCAGGTCGGCACCGGCCTTGACCACGCCGGCGGCGATCGTACCCACGCCGGCATGGCTGACCAGCTTCACCGACACCAGCGCGGTCGGGTTGACCTGCTTGAGGTCGTAGATCAGCTGGGCCAGGTCTTCGATGGAATAGATGTCGTGGTGCGGCGGCGGCGAGATCAGGCCGATGCCCGGCTTGGCATAGCGCAGGCGTGCGATCAGTTCATTGACCTTGTGGCCCGGCAACTGGCCGCCCTCGCCGGGCTTGGCACCCTGGGCGACCTTGATCTGCAGCACTTCGGCGTTGACCAGGTATTCGGCGGTGACGCCGAAGCGGCCGGAGGCCACCTGCTTGATCTTGCTGCGCCGCTGCGTGCCGTAGCGCGCCGGGTCTTCGCCCCCTTCGCCGGAATTGCTGCGGCCGCCGAGGCGGTTCATGGCAATGGCCAGTGCTTCGTGCGCCTCGGGCGAGAGGGCGCCGAGGCTGATCGCCGCGGTATCGAAGCGCGGGAACAGTGCGCTGGCCGGGGCCACTTCATCCAGTGGCGTGGGCGTGGCCGCCGGCACCAGTTCCAGCAGGTCGCGCAGCGCCGACGGAGGACGCGCATGCACGGCATCGCAGTACTGCTGCCACGCACGCGGGTCACCGCTGCGCGCCGCGCGCTGCAGGGTGGTCACCACGTCCGGGTTGTACATGTGGTACTCGCCGCCGTGCACGTACTTCAGCAGGCCGCCGACATCCACGTCCTGCTGCGCGTCCCAGGCCTGCGCGCACAGCTCACGCGCGTCGGCATCCAGGCGCGCAAAACCGGCGCCGCCGATGCGCGAGGCGGTATCCGGGAAGCACAGGTCCACCACTTCCGGTTCCAGGCCGATGATCTCGAACAGCTGCGCGCCGCGGTAGCTGGCCACGGTGCAGATGCCCATCTTCGAGATGATCTTCGACAGGCCCTTGTAGACGCCCTTGCGGTAGCGGCGGCCGATCTGCGACTGCTCGCCGCCCTTGCTGAGCTTGAGGATGCCGCGGCGGCCCAGATCGAACAGGGTCTGGTAGGCCAGGTACGGATACACCGCCGTGGCACCGAAGCCGAGCAGGCAGGCCATGTGGTGCGGGTCGCGCGCGGTGCCGGTCTCGACGATCAGGTTGACGTCGCAGCGCAGGCCCAGCCGCGAGAGGTGGTGATGGATGGCGCTGGTGGCCAGCAGCGCATGCACCATCGGCCGCCCGGCCACCGGGTAGCGGTCGGACAGCAGCAGCATCACCATGCCATCGCGTGCGGCCTGTTCGGCTTCGGCGCAGATGCGCTCGATGCCGGCACGCAGGCCTTCGTCTTCGCTGTAGGACAGGTCGAGCAGGCGGTTGGCCTGCACGTACTGGTCCATCTTCAGCAGCTGGCGCAGCTTGCGCTGGCTCAGCACCGGCGAGTTGAGGATGACGTGGTTCACCGTCTCCGGGCCGGCATGGAAGATGTTGGTCTCCTTGCCGAGCTGGGTGGACAGGGACATCGCGCAGTCTTCGCGCAGCGGGTCGATCGGCGGGTTGGTGACCTGCGCGAAGGCCTGGCGGAAATAGTCGTAGAGCGGGCGGCTGCGCTGGCTGAGGACGGCCATCGGCGTGTCATCGCCCATCGAGCCGGTGGCCTCCTGCTCGGTCTCGGCCAGCGGCCGCAGCACCTGCTCCACCTCTTCGCTGCTGAGCTGGTAGAGCTTGTGGTAGCTGCGCAGGGTGCCTTCGTCGAAGGGTTCTTCCACCAGCGAGGGATCGATCAGTTCGGTCTGCAGGTAGGTCACGCCCTGCTGCAGCCACTGCTTGTACGGCGCGCGGCCACGGTTGATGCGATCCACCGCGTCCGAATCGAGCAGGTCGCCGCGCTTGAGGTCGATGGCCACCATCTCGCCCGGGCCGAGCTTGCCCTTGCGCACAACGCGTTCGGTCGGCACTTCCCACACGCCCGCTTCGGAGGCGACCAGGAAGTGGCGGTCGGCGGTCAGCATCCAGCGCGCCGGGCGCAGGCCGTTACGGTCCAGGGTACACACGGCGTAGCGGCTGTCGCAGGCGACGATGCCGGCCGGGCCGTCCCACGGTTCGCTGTTGAGGCCATGGAATTCGTAGAACGCGGCCAGGTCCGGATCCTTGAACTCCAGCGACTGGGTGGCCGGCGGCACCAGGATGCGCAGCGCCTGGATCAGTTCCATGCCACCGGCGACCATCAGCTCCAGCATGTTGTCCAGGCTCTGCGAGTCCGAACCGTGCATGGAGATCACCGGGTCGAACTCGGCGATGTCAAAGCGCGGCGTCTTCCACACCTTGCTGCGCGCCTGCGCCCAGCGCCGGTTGCCCTCGATGGTGTTGATCTCGCCGTTGTGGGCGAGCATGCGGAACGGGTGCGCCAGCGGCCAGCGCGGCAGCGTGTTGGTGGAAAAACGCTGGTGGAACACGATCGCGCTGGAGGCCAGTTCGCGGCGCTGCAGATCCGGGAAGAAGCGGCTGAGCTTGTCCGGCAGCACCATGCCCTTGTAGCTGATCGCATCCGGGGTGAGGGTGGTGACGTAGAAATCGGCGTGCTCGCGCAGCTCCTGTTCGCTGCGGCGGCGGGCCAGGAACAGGGCCAGCGCGAAGCCGGCGTCGTCCTGGCCGATACCGGCATCGACGAACACCTGTTCGATGCGTGGCAGCGTGTCGCGTGCCAGCTGGCCGCAGACGCTGTCGTCGGTGGGCACCTCGCGCCAGCCGGCGACCTTGCAGCCCACCGCTTCCACCTGTGCCTGCAGCTGCGCACGGCAGGCCTGCGCAGCGTCGGCATCGTGCGGCAGGAACACCAGGCCGGCGGCGAAGCGTGCGGTGATGGTGATGCCGGCCTCGCTGGCCAGCAGTTTCAGGAACGCATCGGGGCGACGCAGCAGCAGGCCGCAGCCATCGCCGGTCAGGCCATCGGCGGCCACGCCACCACGGTGGGTCATGCGCGAAAGCGCGGCAATGGCGGTATCAACCAACAGGCGTGAGGGTTGATCGTCGAGCTGGGCGACCATGCCGAATCCACAGGCATCGCGCTCGGAGCGCGGGTCGTAAAGCCCTTGGCGGTTGCGGGGGGCCATCTCTACCTCGATGCGGGAAGAATTGAACGGGGACACTCAAGCCCGCCCAATCCCTGGAGCGCATCGTGAGGCCACCGGATGCCTCGACTAGATCACAGGTTGCTGCAACGCCGCAATACACGGTTGCAGGTGCAACGGAAAGCGCCGGCAACCCTGTGCCGGCGCGGGGTCGAACTCAGCCGCAGCGCACGCCGCTGACCTGGTCCTTGGCGTCCACTTCGATGTTCAGGCGGTCGCCCAGGAACTCCATCGTGGCCACGTCATTGGGCTTGAGCACGCGCACCTGGCTGGCGCCGGCATCTTCCTGGGCCTGCTTGCCCAGCGCATCGGTGTAGGCCTGGCCGACCAGGCTCTGCACCTGGCTGGCGTCGCAGCTGCCGACCGGCGGTGCCTCGGTGGCCTTGCCCGCTTCGTCGGCGGGGGCCTTGGCGGCCTCGGCGGCCTGCTGCGCATGGGCCGTGGCCGAATCCTGTTCATCCAGCGCCGGCGCCTGGCAGGCGGTCAGGGCCAGCACGGCCGGCAGCAACAGGGCGGGGAGCGAACGGGCGCGAATCGGAAACGACATCATGACTCCGGAAGGGCTGGTGAAAGCCCGAGCATAGCGGCGAACCGACCCTCACGTGTTTGTCTTGCGTTATCGACAGGATCACTGCGCCGCAGCCGCGACACTGGCCGGCATGGCAACGCCCCCCACCCCCGAACAACAGGCCGCGCGCGCCGCCGGCCTGCGCTATGTCGATGACACCCAACCGGGCTTCAGCCGCCGCCGCGCCGGCAAGGGTTTTGCCTACCGCGATGCCGACGGGCATGCCGTGCGCGATGCCGCCACCCTGCAGCGGATCCGTGCGTTGGCCATTCCACCGGCCTACACTGCGGTGTGGATCTGCGCACAGGCCAATGGCCATCTGCAGGCCACCGGCCGCGACGCGCGCGGGCGCAAGCAGTATCGCTACCACGCTGACTGGGCCGCAGAACGCGACGCCGGCAAGTTCGACCGGGTGATCGCCTTTGGCGAAGCGTTGCCCGGGCTGCGGCGCCGGCTCGGCCGCGATCTCAAACGCAGCGGCTTCCCGCGCGAAAAAGTGCTGGCGGTGGTGGTCGCGCTGCTGGCCGACACCCTGGTGCGGGTAGGCAATGAAACCTATGCCAGGGAAAACAAGTCCTTTGGCCTGACCACGCTGCGCAACCGGCACCTGGACCTGCTGCGCGGCGGGCGCGTGCGGATGCGCTTCCGCGGCAAATCCGGGCAGCTGCATGAAGTGACGGTCGGTGACCGCCGGCTGGGCAGGCTGGTGCGCGGCGTGCAGCAGCTGCCTGGCCAGGCCCTGTTCCAGTACCGCGACGACGACGGTGTCATCCAGCCGGTCGATTCCGGTGCGGTCAACGATTACCTGCGCGAGGTGATGGGCGAGGACTTCACCGCCAAGGATTTCCGCACCTGGGGCGGCACCGTGGCCGCGGTGCAGGCGTTGGCCGCCACCGAGCTGCCGGAGCCGGCCAGCCAGCGCGCGTTGGCCCAGGCGCAGCGCGCGGTGGTGTGCGAGGTGGCAGCGCTGCTGGGCAATACCCCGGCGGTGTGCCGCAAGGCCTACATCGACCCCTGTGTATTCACCGGCTGGGAGCGCGGTGAACTGGCGAAGCTGGCGGGCCTGCGCGGGCCGCGCCAGTGGGAACAGGCCACGCTGAAGGTGCTGCGGCGCGCGCGGCGGCTGGCCAAGCGCAGCGCCACGACGTAGCGTCGAGCTTGCTCGACGGCGCTTACCCGCAATAAATGGCCGTGATGTTGTTGGTACGGCCCTTTTCGATGGTCAGGCGGTCGCCGCCTTCGCTGGCCGGCGGCACGCGCGGGCCGTCATGGCGCAGTACCTGCACGTGCAGACTGTCGCTGTCCACGCGCGCGCGTTCAACGGTGGCAGCCGATGCAGCCAGGCCCACCGCACCGCGCACCCTGTCGCTGTGGCACTGGCCGGAAATGACCCCGTCGATGGGTTGAACCTGTGCCATCGGCGTGCTGCTGCAGGCGGCGAGGGCGAGGCAGACGGCGGCGGTGGCGATGGCATGTTTCATTCGGGCGTTCCTCGTGTGGTTGCGTGCAGGGTGCGACGGCGCGCGTGGTGGCGGAATGAATGCCGTACACGCTGTGGACACGGTGCGCTCACTGCCGCCGACAACGAGGGTGGCGACACTGCACGAGCGGCGCACGCCGCCCCCGGTAGTGCCGGCCGCTGGCCGGCAACCCTGTTCCCCCCGAGGAGATCAGCATGGCCACCAGCAAGAAGGTTCCCGCCCGTCGCAAAGCCTCGCCCAAGGTGCGCAAAGGCAGCACCGCGACGAAGCCGGTTGCCGACACCGATCGCCCACGCGTGGTGAAAACCGCAACCCGCAAGGCCGCCGCCGGCGACCCGCGCGCGGCACGCGTGGCTTCGCGGCAGCGGCGCCTGCAGGATCAGGAGAAGGCCAAGGACGCGCGCGCCGCGAAGAAGGCAACGAAGAAGACCGCCACCCAGGCCGGTGCGCGCAGGCAACCTGAGGTCATGCCCGCCCAGCAGCTGACCAAGCCTGGGCATGAACACGAACTTGAGCTGGCGCCACGCTTCCTCGCGCCGGACTACGCTGGAAGCGGCAAGCTGCAGGGCCTGCGCGCGATCATCACCGGGGGCGATTCCGGTATCGGCCGCGCGGTGGCGGTGCTGTTCGCACGCGAGGGTGCGGACGTAGCCGTGCTGCACCTGGATGAAGCCGAGGATGCCGACATCACCCGCCAGCATGTCGAGCGCGAAGGCGGCCGCTGCGTGGTGATTGCCGGCGACGTGCGCGATCCGCGCTTCTGCAACCGGGCGGTGAAGCAGGTGGCCAAGGTGTTCGGTGGCATCGACATCCTGGTCAACAACGCGGCCTTCCAGCTGCATTGCCAGCGCCTGGAAGACCTGGAAGACGCCCACCTGCAGGAAACGTTGCAGACCAACATCGGCGGCTACATCCAGATGGCGCGCGCGGTGCTGCCGCATCTGGGCGAGGGCGCCAGCATCATCAACACCGGCTCGGAAACCGGGCTGTTCGGCAGCAAGGCGCTGATCGACTACTCGGCCACCAAGGGCGCGATCCATGCGTTCACCAAGGCGCTGGCCAGCCAGCTGCTGCCGCGTGGCATCCGGGTCAACTGCGTGGCGCCGGGCCCGGTGTGGACCCCGTTGAACCCCGCCGACAAGCAGGCGCAGGACGTGGCCGGGTTCGGCAAGGACAGCGACATGGGCCGGCCCGCGCAGCCGGAAGAGCTGTCACCGGCCTACGTGTTCCTGGCCTCGCCGGTCTGCGCCAGCTACATCAGCGGGGTGATCCTGCCGGTGATGGGCGGCCCGCGCGGCTAGCGAATCGGAACGTTGAGGCATGGGGTCAGATCCCTTTCGCCTGCGAAAGGGATCTGACCCCGCTCACTGCCCTACCGTTCGTCGGCCCATGACTTCCGGGGGGTTGACTACAGTTGTCGTCACGCTGACAGTGGCGACACGTGTAGTCAAGGGAGTGGTGTCATGCGTGGCAAGACGATCGGGGACCAGGAACTGGCCCTGCTGCAGTACATCGATGAACATGCGCCGGCCAGCGTCGGCGAGGTCGCCAGTGGCTACGGCGAGGCCCGGGGCCTGGCCCGTTCCACCGTGCTGACCATGATGGAGCGCCTGCGGGCGAAGGGGTATCTTCAGCGCAGGCAGCAGGACGGTGTCTACCGCTACCAGGCCACCCGTGGCCCGCAGAGCGTGCTGCAGGGCGCCGTGGCCCAGTTCGTCGACAACACCCTGCAGGGCTCGGTGTCGCCGTTCGTGGCCTACCTGTCACAGCGCCAGCAGGTCAGCGACAACGAACTGGCCGAACTGGAAGCGCTGGTTGCCCAACTCCAATCGCGCCGCCACGAGGGCTGAGCCATGGACACCACGATGCTGATCCCGATGTTGGAGCGGCTGGGCTGGACCAGCCTGCAGACCGTGCTGCTGGTGGCGCTGGTGTATGGCCTGTGCCGCGTGCTGCCGTCGCTGTCGGCGGCCACGCGCTGCCGCCTGTGGTGGCTGGTGTCGCTGCAGGCAGTTGTGGGCCTGTTCTGGAGCCAGCCGTTGCAGCTGGCCTGGCTGCCGGCCCCGCAGTCCGTGGCGATGACCACGACTGAAGTGATGACCGAGACGCTGCATCCGCTGGCCCCGGAAGCCTCGGCGCAGCTGCTGGCCGCGATGCCGATGCCGGCTGCCGACGTGCCGGCGGTGGCGTGGTGGGCAGTTGCCCTGGCCGCGCTGTGGGTATCTGGTGTGCTGCTGATGGCGCTGCGTACCTTCGGTGAGTGGCGCCGCTGCCGCGCGTTGCTCGCTACGGCCTATCCCTGCCAGGACGAGGCGCTGGTGCAGGCGCTGCAGTTGGCCTCCGATGCACATGGCGTGCGCCCGGCACCGCGACTGTGGATGAGCACGCAGGTGGACTCGCCGCAGCTGGTCGGGCCGTTCCGCCCGGTGCTGCTGCTGCCGGCCGGCGACAACGCCCTGCAGGGTGACGCGCTGGACCTGGCACTGACCCACGAACTGCAGCACCTGCAGCGTCGTGACCTGCAGTGGGGCCTGCTGCCCGCACTGGCCCAGCACCTGTTCTTCTTCCACCCGCTGCTGCGCCTGTCGGTGCGTGAATACGCCCAGGCCCGCGAGGAAGCGGTGGATGCGGCGGTGGTCGGCCAGCACGGCGCCAGCCGCCAGGCCTATGGCCGCCTGCTGCTGCAGCTGGGCGTGGCACCGCAGCCGCATCTGGGTGTGGCCAGCGCCGCACCGAGCGCCACCAGCCTCAAGCGCCGCCTGCTTTCGCTGCAGCCGCGCAGGGCCTGCCCGCGCCTGCTGGCAATGGCGTTGACCGCCGCCGTGGTGGTGGTGGGCGTGGCGCCGATGCGGCTGGTGGCCGCGCCGGTGCCGCCGGCACCGCCTGCGCCGCCGGCCGCACCGAAGGTTGCTGTGCCGCGGCCGCCGAAGGCCCCGGAAGCGCCGCCGGCACCGCCTGCATCAGCGGTACCGGCTGCACCGGTTGCCCCGGTGCCCCCCGCCGAGCCGACCGATGCGGAGGCGACGTCGGGCCCTGACGACGCGGATGTGGCGGTCGATGTCGATGCCGATGTGGATGTCGACACCGGCATGGACGCTGGCCGCACGACCTCGCGCATGTCGTCCATCACCACCTACGGCCGCCTGGATCTGGGCCAGTCTCCGTCGCAGGCGTTCGTGCTGGTGGATGGTGATTCGACCTTCGCCAACGGCGGCATCGACGATGTGACGCTGGCACGCAAACAGCTCGGCAAGGGCCCGGCGCTGTGGTTCCGCCAGGGTGACAAGCGCTATATCGTGCGCGACCCGATGCTGATCCAGTCGTTGCAGCGCGCCTATGCCGGTGCGGCGGACCTGGGGCGCCAGCAGAGCGAACTGGGCCGCCAGCAGAGTGCGCTGGGGCGCCAGCAGAGCGAGCTCGGCAAGCAGTTGGGCGAGATGGGCCGGATGCAGGGCGAGGAGGCGCGCCGGATGGCGATGGCCGCGGCTGAGGCTGCGCGCAGTGCGATGAGTGCGCACGACATCAATCGCGAAGCGGCGGCGGAAGCGGCAAAGGCGGCACGCGGCGCGACCAACGATGCGGCCGTTGCACGCGAGGCCGCGCGCGAGGCCGCCGCCGAAGCGCGTCGTGCGATGCAGGAAGCCCGCAGCGAGGCCGCGCAGTCCACCCGTACCCGCGACATGAGCCGGCTGGCCAGCCAGCAGGCCGAACTGTCCAGCCGCCAGGCGGCGCTGGGCAGCCAGCAGGCCGCGCTGGGCGAACGCCAGGCACGCCTGCATACGCAGGCATCGCAGCAGGCGCAGCAGGTGATCGCGCGCGCCCTGGCCAGCGGCAAGGCCGAACGCCTCTGAAACGGCGGTAGCGCCGGCCGCTGGCCGGCAACGAGGGGTGCCGGCCAGCGGCCGGCACGACCCTGGGGCGATCAACCGCAGCTGGCGCGCTCGATCCTGTTCTGCGCGTCCACCTGCACGGTCACCCGGTCCTGGCGGAAGTCCATGGTGACCGCCATGCCCGGCTTGACCACCCGCGCATTGCGCGCGCCGCTGGCGCTCACCAGCTGCTTGACGGTGGCCTCGTCGGCGGTCTTGCCGGTGAAGGCCTCGAGCGTCTCCGGCTTGCATTCGTGCGCAGCGTCGGCCACCGGCGGCGGGGTGGAATCGTGGGCGCCGCTGCTGCCGGCGTGGCTGCACGCGGCCAGTGGCAGGAGGGCGAACAGGACCAGGGGAGTGAGGCGCATCGTCGGGCTCCAGGCATGGATGGTGGCGGCAGTGTCACCGCTGCCACCGTCAGGTCGTGTCAACGCCCTGGGGCTGGACCAGCGCCAACGTCTCGCGCTCGCGCTGCTCCTCGCGTACCAACCGTTGCAGCAGCAGGGCCAGGGTCACTACGTCCTGGTGATTGTGGTCGGCTACACGGCGCAGGTTCACCGCATCGCCGCCGCGCAGGAAACGCAGCCACGCGCCGGGCGCCTCGGAGCCCGGCAGGTCGTCCTCGCGCACCACGCGCAGCAGCTGGCGTTCGATGGTGGACAGCTTGCAGTTGTCCCAGCTGCCGCGATAACGGCGGCGGGTGGGATAGAGCAGGTCCACATGGTCCAGTGCGCTGATCGGGTCCGGCTGGCGGGCCAGCCGGTAGCGTGCCTTCAGCAGTGGCGCATCGTAGCTGCGGCCGTTGTAGCTGCAGAACACGGTGGACGGCTGCAGCCAGCTGGCGAAGGTGGCCAGCATCGCGTCCTCGGCGGCCATCGTGGACATCAGCAGCTGGCGGATGCGCAGGCCTTCGCCGCGTTGCGCGCAGGCATGCCAGTCGGCGGCGCCGATCATGAAGGCACGGGTGCCGGTGCCACCGGCCAGGCCGGTGGTTTCGGTATCGAAGAACAGCAGGTCGCGCGCGGCCACGTGCTGGCCTTCGCGACGGGCGAAATCCAGCGACAGCGGCTGCGCCGGAATCGGCTGCGGCTGCAGCGACTCGATCAGGAACAGGCCCGGTGCGATTTCTTCGCCGGGCAGTTGTCGATCCTGCGCGCTGGCGCGTGCCGGGGCGGTACCACCGCGAGTGCGCAGGCCGAGCAGCCGATGCAGGCTGCCCACCTCGGGCCGACGCAGCGGTGCGGGAGCCGACGGTGCAGCCGCAGCGCCGGTCGGCTTGTGGCGGATCTCCTGCTCGACCCAGGCGAATACCGAACGCTCAGCCGGTGGCTGTCGTGCATCGTTGGCGGCCACCGGGGCCGGTGCTGCGGGCGGCGGCTCGACCGCAGGCGGCGTGCTCGCCTTCGGGTCGCCGGCCTGCTTGCGCAGCAGGCGCAGCTTGTCCAGGCTCAGGCTCACGGTGCCAGCAGCTCCATCGGGTCGCGCGTGGTCATCACCACATCGGGTACGTGCTGGCATGCTTCAGCGTCGAACAGGTCCAGCACGCGCAACGCCAGTGCGCGCGGTGAGGTTTCATCCTCTTCCTGCGCGGCCAGCACCGGGCCGACACAGGCCGGGCACCCGGCCTTGCAGTCGCAGCGCTGCACCAGTTCGCGCGCGCGCTGCACCAGTTCGGCCTGGCGCTGCCACAGCGGCTCGCTGAGGCCGACGCCGCCGGGGAAGTTGTCGTACAGGTACACGGTGGGCACGAATTCCTGCAGCAGCTCGACCACGCCGGGGTCGCCATTGCTGCCACGCAGTTGGCCACGACCGCTCTGGTCGGCGATCGCAAACCACGCGCCATCACCGTTGCCCACCGACTTCTGCAGGTCGCGCGCATCGGCCATCACCGCCACGGTGGCGACGATGTGCAAGGCGTAGGCGGCGCCGAGGAAGCCATCCAGCGCATCCTGCTTGCTGGCGAACGCGCGCAGCAGCAATGCCTGCGGCAACTGCCACCACACCGCGGTGGTGTGCAGTTCCTGGTCGGGCAGGTTCACCGGGCCGTAGCCGATGTTCTCGTGGGTGTAGTAGCGGATCTTCTTGTAGCCGGCCACGCGGCGCACCACGTGCACTTCGCCATGGTGCGAATCGCCACGGCCGGCCACGCCGCCGTCGAAACGGTCCAGCACCTTGAGCTTGGTGAAGTCGATGCTGTCGGTGTAGTAGTCCACGTGGGTGCGGGTGACGTAGGCCTTGCGCCCGTCCCAGTCCAGCGTCTCCACCTGGTACGGGGTGGACTGCACCATGTGGATCGCGCCTTCGTACAGGGTGAGCGCGGCGGCGGAGTAATCCACTTCGGCGATGATCTGCTGGCGGCCATCGCTGCGGTCGACCACCACGAAGTTGCCATCGGCCACCGCGCGCAGGCTGACCGCGTTGGCCGGGTAGCTGTCGGCGATCCATTCCCAGCGTTCGCCCTCGCGGTGGATCACTTCGGTCTCGGCCAGCGCTTCCAGGAACACTTCCGGATCGATCGGGCCGAAGCCATCGCCGACCCGGAACGGCAGCTCGAACGCGGCGCAGCGGATGTGGTCGAACAGGATCAGTGGCTGGTCCGGCGCAATGCGCGCGTGTTCGGGCGAGGCCTCGGCGAAGAAATCCGGATGGCGCACCACGTACTGGTCCAGCGGCTGCGAGCTGGCCACCATGACGCCCAGCGCGGGCTGCTGGCGGCGGCCGGCGCGGCCGAAGCGCTGCCAGGTGGCGGCCACACTGCCGGGATAGCCGTTGAGGATCACCACGTCCAGGCTGCCGATATCCACGCCCAGTTCCAGCGCCGAGGTGCTGACGATGCCGTCGATGTTGCCGGCACGCATCGCACGTTCGGTCTCGCGTCGCTCGGTGGGCAGGTAGCCGCCGCGGTAGGCGCGGATGCGTGGTGGCTTGCGCGGATCGTGGTCGAAGATGTCCTTCAGGTACTTGGTCAGTACCTCCACCATCAGGCGCGTCTGCGCGAACACCAGCGTCTTCAGCCCGGATTTGATCGCGATGCGCGCGATGCGGTTGCTCTGCGAACGTGCCGACGCGCGCAGGCCCAGGTCCGGGTTGATCACCGGCGGGTTCCACAGCAGCACCTGCTTGGGCCCACTGGGCGCGCCGGATTCGGTGATGGCGGTGACCGGCGCCTCGATCAGCGCCTCGGCATGTGCCTGCGGGTTGCCGATGGTGGCCGAGCACAGGATGAACTGCGGTTGCACGCCGTAGAACGCGCAGATGCGCTTGAGCCGGCGCAGCACGTTGGTGACGTGACTGCCGAACACACCGCGGTAGGTATGCACTTCGTCGATGACGATGTAGCGCAGGTTCTCGAAGAACTGCGCCCACTTGGTGTGGTGCGGCAGGATGGCCTGGTGCAGCATGTCCGGGTTGGACACCACGATGTCGCCATGCAGTCGGATGGCCTGGCGCGCATCGCCGGGGGTGTCGCCGTCGAAGGTGAAGGCCTTTACGCCCAGATCGCCGGCGCGGTTGAGTTCCAGCAGTTCGGCCACCTGGTCCTGGGCCAGCGCCTTGGTCGGAAACAGGTACAGCGCCTTGGCCTTGTCCTGCATTGCGGCACTGACCACCGGCAGGGTGTAGCACAGCGACTTGCCGCTGGCGGTGGGGGTGACGATGGCCACATGCTCGCCGCGCTGGCTGGCCTCCCAGGCCTGCGCCTGGTGGCTGTAGAGCTGCTCGATGCCGCGCGCCTTCAGCGCGGCGGCCAGTGCCGGTGGCACCGAGTCGGGAACCGGCGCGTAGCGGCCTTCGCGGCCGGGAATGGCGAAGCTGCCGGTGATGCGGTCCTGGTAGCGGCGCTGCAGGCGCGCACTGAGCAGCGCACCGTCGCGGGCGGGCAGGCCGTCGCGGGTGGCGAGCTTCTGCTCCGCATCGGCGGTGCGCTTGGCGAGTTCGTAGGCCATGGAAAGTGGAGCCGGGACGGTTTGCGAGGGGTCACATGGCACCACATCCACGTCTCAGGATGTGAGACACCGGCGTGGGACGGGGTGAACCGTTCAGTGCGCTGGCGGCGGCCGATCGGCCAGTGCGGCGGTGTAGAGGGCGGTCCGACGCAGCGCATGCCGTGTCCTGCGCACGACGCGGATGGGCTGCCACAGCGTGATGGCCAGGGCCAGCAGCCACCACAGCCGCCACGCGTCCGCACGCGCGGCGCCCGCATCGCCGATCAGGTCCGAGCTTGTCCAGCCGAACAACAGCACCACCAGCATCATCCCCAGCCAGGCCAGTGGCCACAGCGCACCGCTGGGCGGATGGTGGTGGTGGTCCTCCACGCGGGACCAATGCGGTCCAGCGCCCAGTACGACGCCGTCGCTCTCGCGCACGTCCAGCCGTATGCGTCTGCCGCTGACGAAGTGTCCGCTGCCCAGCCACTCCGCCGGCAGTTCAATGCGGCGGTCACTGCCGATCAGCCACAACGGCGGATGCTGTGGGTGCAGCTCGAAGTCGGCGAGCCTGCCGCGGAGCTGCAGGACACGCTGCGGCGCCGCTGGCCCGCGCCGTCGCGGCCGCGCCAGCCAGAGCGCAAGCGTGGCGATCGCAAGCAGCGGACTGCACAGCAGCAGTTGCAGCCAGAACGGCGAGTCGTCATGCAGGCCGGCCGCAGCACCAAGGGCCAGCAATGCCACCAGCAGTCCCGTCCAGCGCGTGGGCCGATGGCGGCGAAGACGGACTTCCGCAGTACTCTCCATTCGCATGCCAAGGACTTCACTGGGTGCCAGCGAATGCACCCGATGTCGCCGGGGCCGCAGGAGCAGGGGTTCGAAAGGAGCCTCTTCGATTGCAGTGGTGCGATCGGCACGCCGCTGTGCGCCGACGATATGGAAGCCGTTCAGGCGCACGACCAGGGCCATGCCATCGGCCAGTACCACCTCGGCGTGATTGTCGGTGGTGATGTGGCGCCAGGCATCGAAGGGCAGCAGGACCGCGATCTCTCCCAGGTCGGCATGATTGATCGCGCGCGCACCGAACAGCGAGGCATTGCCAAATGCCCCGGATACCACGCGGACCTGCTGGTCGTGGGCGTAGCCGGTCAGCGCGCGCACCACGGCCAGGGCCGCGTTCTCGTCGTCGCTGAGTACACGGCAAGGTGGCTGCCGGCGCAGCTCGGCAAAGGCCCGCCTGCGCCGCGACGCCCATTCGGCGTAGGCGATCAGCACCATCGGGGCCAGCAGAAACACCAGGACCAGTGCCAGTGCCGGCGACATCAGCAACGGCCGTGGTGTGGACGACGGGAGGGGAGCGGCATGGGGTTCATCGGCAGCGGATGCAGGGCAGTCCGCAGACTGGGTGTTTCTGCCTGCAAGGGGAATGCAAGTAGTTGCAGATCGCGATCGGGGCCACCACGAAGGGTGCGCCGAGAGAAGCTGAACACCGGCGCAGGCCACAACGAAATCTGAAGCCGGCATCCGTATCCTTGAGTGCTGGACGCAACCAACAGGGTGGATGGCTGTGGCACGACGTGGAACGCAGGGAGCACTCCTGGCCGGCCTGCTGCTGGCAGGCATCGCGCAGGCACAGCAGGCCACGCCGACAGCGGCGCCCGATCCTGCGCCCGCTCCCCCTGCCGATGCGCCGGCCGCACCCACCGCACCGGACTCCACCGCCCTGCCGCAGGACAATGTGACCACCCTCGGCGAAGTGCGTGCGCTCAAGCCCGACGACGAACCGCTGGACCTGTACCGCTTCAAGAACCCGGTGAAGTTCGGCGACAACCGCTTCAGCCGCGACTGGAGCGAGCCGCCGTCGCCCGAACAGGTCAGCCTGGGCGGTGGCTACATCATGATGGGCGTGGTCAAGGGCGTGCTGGCGGCGGGCCGGGGCTTGAACAAGCTCACCGGCGGGCCGGACCAGATCCAGTCGGCCATCGCACGGCCGCCACCGGAACTGAGTGTCGAGCAACAGCGCCGCGCGCTGCAGTTCTGTCAGGCGCAGGAGGGTTGCGCGGCGCCGCCATCCCGATAGCCCGGTTATCCTGCCGGCGTCTCCATGGATGTGACTGCCATGTACCTGCGTACGTTCTGCCTGCTGGCCGCGTTGCTGCCGGCCTCCGCCTTCGCTTCGGACATTGCCGATGACGGCAGCTGCCGCAACGGCGCCTTCCCCTCTGATCAAAGCCGGTTCGCGCTGGCGCGGGTGGTCGATGCACCGCGCCTGTACCTGCTTGGCGACATGGACGGTTGCCCCGCCAAGGGCGAACCGGCCTGCCGCCAGCGCAGCTACGTGGTCAACGGCGATACGGTGGTGACCGGGCGCGATCTGGGCCGCTACCGTTGCGCGTTCTTCCCGAACAAGGTCGGCGGCAGTGCGGGCTGGGTGGACCGCAGCAAGCTGCAGCCGTTGCCTGCGGTGGTGCCGTCGCTGCCGGACTGGGCGGGCAACTGGAAGAACGGCGACAACGGTCTGCGCATCTCGGTGCAGGGTGGGCAGCTGCATGTGGAAGGCGATGCCTACTGGCCGTCCGCCAACCCTACCCCGGAGCAGCGCCCGTATGGGCCGAACATCGGCCAGGTGGAAGCGCGTGCGACGCCGCGTGGCGCCGATGTGGAATTTGCCGAGGACACCTGCAGGGTGCGCGTGCACTCGCTGGGCGAGGTGCTGATCGTGGCCGACAACAGCGAGTGCGGTGGCATGAACGTGCGCTTCAATGGCGTGTACCGGCGGAACAAGTAGAACCACGCCATGCGTGGATGTTGTCTGCGGTCCTACCTGCGGGGTCAGAGCCCTTTCGCGGGCGAAAGGGATCCGACCCCGGAATTACCGCCGCCGCTCCCGCCACCACAACAACGCGGCACACAGCACGAAGGCCAGCCACCAGGGCCAGCGTGAGCCGGTCACCGGCTGCATGACCGAGGTGTCGGCCGAGGTGTGCGACGCCAGCGCCTGCGTGGTCGCATCGATCATCGCCTGCCGATGCAGCGCTGGCGCCTGCTTCGGGTCGAACACATAACGCCAGACCGTGCTGTCGCCGTAGCGCAGGCGCTGCCAGCCCGCTTCGCGTGGCCACCAGCCGGCGCAGCGCAGGGCCGATGTCGCACCATCGACGATCAGCGGCACGCTGTCACCACGCGGGTTGAAGACCTGCAACGGCGCCTGCACCCCACACAGTGCCTGCCGCTCACCTGCCCAGGCGATCGACTGCGGTGACCACAGCGCATCACCGCCGGTCTGCGCACGTGCCAGCGTGGCGACCACGCCGCTCCACAGTTCGCCGTGGCGGTCATCGCGACCGGCCAGCACCCAGCGCCAGCTGTCGGTCAGTGGCAGCAGGCCGATGCGGCCCTTGCCGACCGCGCGCCAGCCGCCGACGGTGTTGCCGCCACGGTCCAGCAGCAGAGGGTTGCTGCCCGGGGCCTGCAGCGCCAGTGCTTCCAGCGCGGGCAGGGGGGCACTGTGCGAGCTGCGGTCGGCGTCCTCGCCGTCGCGGGTGGGCAGCGTGCCGGCGGCCAGCGGGCCACGCCGTGCGGCCAGCATCGCGCTTTCGCCGTCGCCTGCAAGTTCAACGGCGCGGCTGCTGCCGTCACCCCGCAGCGGCAGGCCCAGATCATGCAGGCGTTGGCGCGCCCCGGGCGACGGTGCGCCGGCACTGCGGACCAGCACGCCCAGTCCATCGCGCAGCGCCTGGCGCACGCCAGCCAGCTGGGCTGAACTCAATGCCGCCAGGCTGCGTTCGTCCAACAGCAGCAGGTCAGCGCGGGCCAGTGAGGCCGCATCAAGCGACACCGCGCCATCGCCGACGCTGAGACCGGCGCCGGTATCGGCCTGCACCTGCACGCGGATGCCGGCATCGGCGGCCCAACGGCGCAGGTACTTCAGCTCCGGCCCCGGCGCGCTGGCGCGTACCAGCAGGCGCAGCGGTGCGGCTGGCAGCGTCTGTTGCGGCACCGGCACGGTGTCCACCACGTGCCCGCTGGCATCGAGCAGGCGCAGGCGGAACACACTGCGGCCTTCGGCGCGGGCGACGCCACTGAGCCGCACACCACCGTCACCGGTCAGATCCGCGCGATCAATCACGCTGTCGGCCGGGTCCAGCAGTTCGGCCTTGGCGTTGGCCACGCCGCGCGCCTGCGCCCGTACCTCGAAGCGCGCGCCCGGGGCGACATCGGCCGGGGGCTGCAGCGCGATCCAGCCGTGCGGTGCGGGCGCTGGTTGCCAGCGCACGTCGCCGGGCAGCACCGCGTCGCGATCGCGCGCGCTGAGGCCGCCACCGACCAGGGTCAGCGTGGACGCCGGATGCTGGCGCAGCGCGGTGGCCAGATCGGGCACGCGCTGGCCGCCCGCCACAGGGGCCGCCTCCGGCAACAGCAGCAGCGGGCTGTCGCTGGCCGGCAGTGCGCCGGCGTTGTCGGCCCCGGCGCTGAGCACCACCAGGCCCGCCGCGGGCCGCTGATGGCTTGGTGGCAGCAGACAGAAGTACAGCAACGCTGCAGCAACGACCTGCAATCCCACAATGATCCACGGGCGACCACGATGCGCCGTGCGTGCGCGCAACTGGCGCACGCTGGCGATGGCCACGACCAGGGCCAGTGCCAGCGCGATCCACAGGTTCAAACCGGAGGCGTTCATGGCTGCGCCTCCAGCGCGTCGAGATAGCGCTGCCCCATCGCATCGGCCGCGCTGCGCCGCATCACCTGTGGCAACGGTCGCTGCAGGGCGCGCCACAGCTGCGCGCGCAGGCGTTGACGGCAGTCGCCGCAGCCGGGTTCGATGCGCAGCTGTTCGATGGCGGCGGCCAGATCCAGTGCGTCGGGCAGGTAGGCGGCGTTGCGCTGCTGCCAGCCGGCCAGCGCATCCAGATCAGGGGCGCCGGCGTCGTCGCCGAGACGCTGCCAGGCTTCAACAATGGCCGGATCCGGCGGCGTGCGTGCGGCCAACGGCAGTTCGCGGCTGGCCAGCCCGGCGCGATCACCGCCCAGCCGGCGGCTTTCATCGATCGGCGGCAGCTCCGGCCCGACCCGCGCCAGGTAGATGCGTTCGGCCTGCTGCACCTGCTTGATGAAGCCCAGCGCCTTGTATGCGAACGGCAGTGCCTGCTGCGGGCGGCCCTGGCGCAGCTCGCCTTCGGCCGACCACATCTGGTCCAGCGCCGCCTTCAGTGTGGCGCGGGTCTGCGGGTCGAGCAGGGTGGCTGCCTCGGCGTGGTCGTGGGTGTGGCCGTACTCGGACAGCACATCGGTGGCGCTGCCGAACACCGGCGGCGTATCAGCGTTGCCGGCGCTGCCGCCATGATCGTGGCCATGCTCGTCGTGTGCGCCGGCGTCTGCGCCATGGTCGTGATCGTGATCGTCGTCATGGCGGTCTGCGGTAGGCGCGTCGCTGGTGGGCAAGTCGCTGGTCGGCGGTGGCTTGGGCGCGCCCTCGCTTTCCTCGCCCAGGAACTGGCCGTAGCGCAGGCGCAGGATGCGCTGGTCGACACCGATCGCGTCGCTGCGTTTGACGAAGTCCTCGGCGCCCAGGCTGCGCTGCTGGCGGATCAACGCCTCGGCGTCGATGATGATCTGGCGCTGGCTGCGGAAGTAGGCCGGCAGCGTCTTCTTGATGCGGCCTTCCAGCTCGGCGCCGAGTGCCACTTCGGCACTGGGCAGGCGCAGGATGACGCTGCTGCTGCGCCCCACCTGCGCTACCGGTGCGTGGTTGTCGCGCACCTCCAGCTGGGCGATCACATCGTTGCCGGGCTGCGCACCCAGCGCGGCCAGATCGAGGGTATGCGCGAAGCGTCGTGCGCTCGGCTCGCCACTGCCGGTGAGGCGGACACTGCGCTTGAGGAAGGTGATGTTCTCGCCGCTGCCCTGGGTGGTGGTGATCGACAGGGTCGCCTGTGCGGCCACGCCGTAATCGTCGTTGGCCTCGAAGCGCAGTGCCCATTGCCGTTGCCCGGGCGTGCCCAGTACCAGGCTGGCAGCCGGTTCCAGCACGCGCACGCTGGGCGCGCGATCGGCCACCACGTCCAGCCGATGCAGGCGGGTTTCGGCCAGTGCCGGTTCGCTCACCACGCGATAGAGCACCGGCGCGCGTGCCACGTCCTGCGCCTGCCATTGGCCGTCCTGCTCGTTCAGCGGCAGGCGTCGGCCATCGTGGAACTGCAACCACGCCCTGCTCGGTGCACGGTCGAAGCGCAGCGACCAGGACAGGCGGCTGTCGGCGGCCACCTTGGCATCCAGCGCGTTCTGGGTGAGCGTGGCCTGGCCGGTATAGGCCGGTGCGTCGATGCGCAGGCGGCTCGACTGCAGATGCAACGGGCCGGCGGGCACGGAGCTGCCTGGTACCACCGAGGCAGCGGCGCCGGGGCCGTTGCCCGGGTGTGGCCAACCCAGTGCCAGCAGCGAGATGGCCAGGCCTGCGATCCAGCACACGGCCAGCGCCGTGCGCGGCCAGCGCGGGCGAAGCTCCGGCATTGCACGTTGCAGCAGCGCCAGCACATGCGTGCGCTGGCGCTGCTGCAGTGGATTGAGCGTGGTGGTGTCGGCGAACAGCAGATCGGCACTGTCCTCACTGGCACCGCTGCCATCGAGCTGGCGTTGCAGCCACTGCCGGTCCAGCCGGCGCGCGCGCGCCGTGGCCAGCGCTGCGCAGGCAAGCAGGCCGACCGTGCCGACCACACAGGCGAGGTCGAAGCCGGCCAGGCGCAGGGTCAGCACCGTGGCGGCCAATGCCCAGGGCAGGCCCAGCAGCAGGGTGATGAGCGCGCGTCGTCGTCGTGCGCGCTGCCAGGCGTGCTGCAGGGTACTCATGCAGGCACCCTGCGGCGGGCGCTGCTGGCCATCCAGCGTTCCAGTGCGAACAGCAGCACGATCAGCAGCACCAGCCAGGCGGTGGGTTCACGCAGCGGAGGTGTTGCCGCAGGCAATGCCGCGTGCTGCGGCGTGTGGTCTGCCGGATCGCCCAGGCGCGGTGGCGGCGGGGGTTGCAGCGCCAGCAGCAGCGAACGCGGCAGCCCGGGATCGCGCAGCGCAGGGTTGCTGGCGATGTCCCAGTCACCGGGCAATGACAGCAGGCGGCCCTGGCCGATGCGCTGCTGCCACAGCAGCGGTGTGCCTTCAGGGCTGCGCAGCAGTACCGCAGCCTCGGCGGTGGGCTTGGCGGCGGTCAGTACCGTGCCACCGTCGCGCAGCCACGCCTGCCAGGCCGGTGGCAGCGCATCGTTGCGGCTCCAGGTGCCGATCTGGCCGGGTTCGGGCAGGGCACCGGCCGCCAACGGTGCCGGTTGCGCCTGCACGGCCCAGGCCCGCTGCAGCGCGTCCAGCCAATGCCGGGCGGCACCGGGTGCATCGGCAGGTACGCGCAATCGCGGCGGCGGTGCTGCACCCGCCTCAGTGGTGACCGTAAGCGGGTGCGGTTTCCACTGCACATCGCGCGACAGCTGCAGGCGTGCACCGTCCAGGCCGGGCAGCGGATCGGGCACGTGCACGGTCAATACCGTTCCTGCGGGCAGCTGCGCGTCCACCTCGCGCAGCAGGCTGGGCAGGGAGGCGGATGATGCAGGTGGCGCCTGATCGACAGCGGGGAAGCCAGGTGCCAGCCAGTGCCAGTTGCCATCCTCGCCCGTTCCACGCAGTGCCGTAGCATCCAGGCCCGGGGCCACCACCGTCCACGCAGCGGGGACCGGCGCCGGGCCGGTCAACGCAGGCCGTGCCAGCAGCAGCGCCAGCGCGGCCAGCAGCACCATGCGTACCAGCAGCAACGGCCAATCATCGAAGCGGATGCGCTGGCGCGGCCGTATCTGTGCGCGCAGCCAACGCAGTGCGGCGAAATCCAGCGGCGTATACGGATGGCGACGGGCGAGATGGATCAGCAGCGGCAGCAACCAGGCGGCAAGTGCCGCCAGCCCCAGTGGAAACAGCAGGTTCATGCGCCGCCTCCGCGGCCGAACAGGGCCTGCAGGGGCTGGTCCAACGGCTGGTCGAGCCAGCCGGTGGCGCTGGCGATGCCACTGGCCTGCAGGCGCGCCTGCAGCGCGCTGCGCGCACCGGCGAACCGTTGCAGATAATCGGCGCGGATCGCTGCGCCATCGCCCAGCAGCTCCTCACCGGTCTCCGGGTCGCGGAAGCGGTGGCCGGCGTCGAATGGGAAATCGCGTTCGTCGGCGGTGAGGATCTGCAGCAGTGCCACTTCGCGGCGGGCACTGGCCAGTTGTTCCAGCAGCACGATGCCGGCCTCGTCGAAGCCATCGCCGATGGCCAGCAGCAGGTCGCCCGGGCGCACGCGCTCCCACAGCGGGCGCAGTCGCTCGCTCTGCGGCCAGCCGCCACGTGCCTGCAGCGCCTGTAATTGCAGATACACACGGTCGCGCTGGCGCGCACCGCTCGCGGCCGGCACCAGCTGCAGGCCGTCGCCATTGATCGCCAACAGGCCGAAGCGATCACCCTGTTGCAGGGCCAGCTCGACCAGGCACGCCGCCACGCCACGCATATGGTCCAGTCGTGTGCGCTGTGGTGCCGCGCGATCAACCTGGCCGGCCGAGGCGGTGGCATCGAGCAGAAGCCAGACCGTGATCGGGCTTTCGCGTTCGGATTCGCGCACGAAGAAGCGGTCCGAGCGCGCATACAGCTTCCAGTCGATCTGGCGCAGTTCGTCGCCGGGCTCATAGGCGCGGTACTGGGCGAATTCGAGGCCGGCACCACGGCTGCGGCTGGCGTGCTGGCCGATGCCACTGGCACCGCTGGCCAGGCGTGGCCGCAACCGCAGCAGGCGCAGGCGCGCGCGCAGTTCCGGTGGCAACGTCAGCGGGGCACCTGCGTTCACGCGTGGATCAACCCGGGAACGGCACGGCCTGCAGCAGGGCGGCGACCACGTCGTCGGCACGCTTCTGCTCGGCCTCGGCGGCGAACGACAACAGCAGGCGATGACGCATCACCGGTGCGGCCAGCGCCTGCACATCCTCGCGGGTGGCGGCGAAACGGCCCTGCAGCAGTGCACGTGCCTTCGCCGCCAGTACCAGCGACTGCCCGGCACGCGGGCCGGCGCCCCACTTCACCCACTGGTTGATTGCTGCAGGTGCACCGTCGCCCGGGCGGCTGGCGCGTACCAGGCGGGTGATCCAGGCCAGCACATCGGGGCTGACATGCACCTGGCGCACGGCCGCCTGCAAGGCGATCACCGCCTCGGCATCCATCACCTTCGGTACCGCGTCGGTGGCACCGCCGGTGGTCTGTTCCAGGATCTGCCGCTCTTCGTCCTCGCTGGGGTAATCCACCAGCACGTGCAGCAGGAAACGGTCCAGCTGCGCTTCCGGCAGCGGGTAGGTGCCGGCCTGCTCGATCGGGTTCTGCGTGGCCAGCACGAAGAACGGCGCCGGCAGCGCATAGGTGGTGCCGGCGTAGCTGACCGTGCGTTCCTGCATCGCCTCCAGCAGCGCCGCCTGGGTCTTGGGCGGCGTGCGGTTGAGTTCGTCGGCCAGCAGCAGATTGGTGAAGATCGGGCCCTGCTGGAAGCGGAAATGGCGATGACCGGTGCCGTGGTCTTCTTCCAGCAGTTCGGTGCCGAGGATGTCGCTGGGCATCAGGTCGGGGGTGAACTGCACGCGCCGGAACTGCAGTTCCAGTGCCTGGCCAAGCGAGCGCACCAGCAGGGTCTTGCCCAGGCCCGGCGCACCTTCCAGCAGGCAGTGGCCGCCGGCCAGCAGGCCGATCAGCAGCTGCTCGACCACGGTGTTCTGGCCCACCACGGCACGTGCGAGCGCAGCGCGCAGATCGTGCAGGCGCGGCAGCAGGGAATCGAGGTCGGGGGCGGTCATGGGCGTGCAGGTCCTATCAATTGTTCAACGCGTACATCACGATGTTGACGCCGAAGCGGGTGTTGTCTTCGGCCAGGAAACGCTTGTTGCGCCAGTCGTAGTCCCACTCGCAGCCATAGTCCTTGTTGCTGTAGAGCAGGCCCAGGCGGCCGTCGACCTCGATGCCTTTCAGGTAGTCGTGCACCAGATCGTCGCCCCAGCCGTTGAGTTCGAAGCTGGTGGCAGGCGGGCCGTCGGGGAAGCGGAAGAAGCTGCGGTACAGCGCGTGGCTGTTGGGCAGCTTCTGCAATGCCTTCGGGCCGAACAGGCGGCCCATCTGCGCCTCGAACGAGGTCGCGAACAGGCCGTCGATGTCATGGTTGCAGTCATCGACGAAGACGAAGCCACCGTTGCGCACGTAGCGCACGAAGTTCTGCCGCTCGGCGGTGTTGAACTCCACCAGCGTGTGCCCGGCCAGGTAGCAGAACGGCGCCTCCAGCATGCGCGGATCGGCCAGCGCCACCACATGTTCCTGCGGGTCCACCCGCAGCGAGGTGTAGTCGATCAGCGAGGTGATGAGGTTGGACGGCATGCGCGCGTCCACGTCCCAGTCGCCGGAGTCGTACTGCAGCCGGGTGAACCAGAAGTCGTAGCGCGAACTGCGCGGGCCTGCCTGCGCCCAGGCCGGCAGCGCTGCCGCCGAAGCGGCAGCAGCCAACCAGCGCAGGCAGGCCCGGCGATCCATCAGACCGCGTCGGACAGCGAGGTGAAGGTGAAATCGCGCAGCTTCATCGGCGGGATCATCATCACGTAGCTGGATTCATCACCGGCCACACGCACCGGCTTGCCCAGCTCTTCGATGTTGTTGAGCATGATCACCGGCGATTCGTTGAAGCGGAAGTTCTTCACCGGGTGCTTGATCTGGCCGTTCTCGATGTAGAAGGTGCCGTCGCGGGTCAGGCCGGTCAGCAGCACGGTCTGCGGATCGACCATGCGGATGTACCAGGTGCGGGTGACCAGGATGCCCTTCTGGGTGCCGCGCACCAGCTCGGCGGTGCTCTTCTCGCCACCGCTCATCAGCAGGTTGCCCGGCGAGGCCTTGGCGGTCTTGCCCTGCTTCTGGGCCCAGAAGCGCGAATAGTCCAGGTTGGCGACCTTGCCGTTCTCGATGATGGCCATGCGTTCGCGCGGCAGGCCGTCGTTGTCCCACGGCAGTACCGGCGCATCCGGGTGCCACGGGTCGGCGAACATGGTCACGCGCGGGTCGTAGACCTGCTCGCCCAGCTTGTTGCCGCCGCCCTTCCTGGACAGGAAGCTGCGGCCTTCATCGGCCGAGCGGGCGCTGAAGAAATTCATCATGAAGCTGATCAGGCCAGCGGCCGCGGCCGGCTCCAGGATCACCGTGTACTTGCCCGGTTCCAGTGCCTTGGCTTCGGCCGATTCGGTGGCCTTGCGCATGGCGATGCGGATGTCCTGCTCGGCCTTGAAGTCCGCCGCATCCTTCAGGTTGCGGCCGACCCAGCCCGAGCCGCGGCCATCTTCGGTGCGCACGGTGCAGGTGTAATCGAAGTTGGTGGTGCGCTGGTAGGCGAAGTTGCCGTTGCTGTTGGCGGTGGCCTGGAAGCCCTGGCCGTCTTCGAGGAAGCCGGCGGCAATGAGCCCGTTGCCACGGCACGGCGCGATCGAATCGGCGGCGACCTTGGCGCGGAAGGCCGGATCGATCGCGGCGGTGGATTCGCTGAAGGTCGGGCTGGCGCGGTAGCTCTGCTTGCCGATGGCCGGCATGAACTCCGGGTTTTCCGGTGCCAGGCGGGCCAGATCTTCGGCACGGCGCACCACGCGTTCCAGCGCGGCGTCGTCGAACTCGTTGATCGAGGCGGTGCCTACGCGCTTGCCGAAGGCCACGGTGACGGCCAGTTCGGTGTTGTCGACAATCCCGCTGGTGGAAACATTGTTCAGCGCGAAACGGATGTTGCCGCTGATCGCGCCGGCCAGCACTGCGGTGCACTCGTCGGCCTTGGACAGGGCGATGACCTTGTCGAGGATGGCCTTGGCCTGGGCTTCGGTGAAGATACTCATGGTGTAAGGGCTCCTGACCGGTCAGCCGAGGCTGCGTGCGGTGTTGATGACGTTGATGCCGTTGAAGCGCGCGGTCGACGAACCGTGCGAGACCGCCGAGACCTGGCCCGGCTGGCCCTTGCCGTCGAAGAACGAACCGCCCAGGCGGTAGTCGCGCTCGTCGGCCACGGCGGTGCAGGCGTTCCAGAACTCCGGTGTGCGGATCTGGTAGGCCACGTCTTCCAGCATGCGGGTGATCTGGCCGTTCTTGATCTCGTAGAACAGCTGGCCGCCGAACTGCGCGTTGTAGCGCTGCTGGTCGATCGAGAACGAACCGTCACCGATGATGTAGATGCCGTTCTCCACATCCTTGATCAGGTCCGGCACGCTCAGCGGCTTCTTGCCCGGCGCCATCGACACGTTGGCCATGCGCTGGAACTGCACGCTGGACCACGAATCGGCGTAGCAGCAGCCATCGGACTCGGTCTTGCCGAGGATGTGGGCCTGGTCGCGGATGGTCTGGTAATCGACCAGCTTGCCGTCGCTGATCAGGTCCCAGCGCTTGCACTTCACGCCTTCGTCGTCGTAGGCGACCGCGCCGAGGCTGCCCGGCTGGGTCTTGTCGGCGAAGATGTTGACCAGCTCGCTGCCGTACTGGAAATGCTGCTCGCGCTTGTCCAGGGTGGCGAAGCTGGTGCCGGCGTAGTTGGCCTCGTAGCCGAGCACGCGGTCCAGCTCCAGCGGGTGGCCGATCGACTCGTGGATGGTCAGCCAGGTATGCGACGGGTCGAGCACCAGGTCGTACTTGCCGGGCTTGACCGACGGCGCCTTCAGCTTCTCCTGCGCCTGCTTGGCCGCCGCGATGGCGTCTTCCTTCATGTCGTAGGACGAACCGTAGTTCACCACGCCGTTGGGCGTGAGCACCTTGCCGCTGGCCGCACCGTCCAGGTATTCGTAGCCCAGGCCCATCGGCGCGGACAATCCTTCGCGCGTGCGGAACTTGCCGCTGGCCTTGTCGATGGCAGTGACCGTCATCGGCGCCCAGATGCGGTGCACGTCCTGGTCGATGTAGGAACCGTCGGTGGAGGCGAAGTACTTCTGTTCGTTGACCAGGAACAGCATCGAGTTGACGAAGCTGGCACCGGCGCCCATCGCCGCGGCGTTGACGTCCAGCAGCAGGCCGACCTTGTCCTTGATCGGCACCTCCATCGCATTCTTGCGGATCGGCGTGCGCCAGCTCACCTCGCCCACCCCCGGCGCCTTGGCCAGCTGCACCGGCGCGGTCTGCACGCCGGCATTGGCCTTGGCAATCGCTGCGGCCTGCTGCGCGGCGCGGGCCACGTCGGCGGTGCTCAGCGCGTTGGTGGCAGCAAAGCCCCACGCACCATTGACGATCACGCGGATGCCCACACCGGTCGACTCGGTGTTCACCACGTTCTGCACCTTGTCTTCGCGGGTGATCACGAACTGGCGCAGGTAGCGGCCGATGCGCACATCGCAGTAGGTGGCGCCGGCGCTGCGTGCGGCCTGCAGCGCGGCGTCGGCCAGGCGCTTCTTCAGCGCCGGGTCGAGGCTGGACTGCAGCTGCTCGGCGGCGATCGCCTTGCCGAAGAAGGAGGGCACGATCAGCCCGCCCGCGGTAAGCCCGGTCAGGGCCAGGAAGTCACGTCTTTGCAAGGCTGCTCTCCATGTCGAAGGATGGGTGGCTCATGCGCCGAGACTGCGCGCGGTGTTGATGATGTTGATGCCGTTGAAGCGGGTGGTGGACGAACCGTGCGACACCGCCGAGACCTGGCCCGGCTGGCCCTTGCCGTCGAAGAACGAACCGCCGAGGCGGAAATCGCGCTCGTCGCAGATGGCGGTACAGGCGTTCCAGAACTCCGGCGTGCGGATCTGATAGGCCGCATCCTCGACCATGCCGGCGATCTTTCCGTCCTTGATCTGGTAGTACAGCTGGCCGCCGAACTGCGCGTTGTAGCGCTGCTGGTCGATCGAGTACGAACCGCGGCCGTGGATGTAGATGCCGTTCTCCACGTCCTTGATCATGTCCTCCACGCTGAGCGGCGTCCGGCCCGGTGCCAGCGAAACGTTGGCCATGCGCTGGAACTGCACGCTGGACCACGAATCGGCATAGCTGCAGCCGTGCGATGCATCGCGGCCGAGGATATGGGCCTCATCGCGGGTGGCCTGGTAGTCGACCAGGATGCCGTCGCGCACCAGGTCCCAACGCTGCGTCTTCACCCCTTCGTCGTCGTAGCCGACCGCGCCGAGGCTGCCCGGCTGGGTCTTGTCGGCGAAGAAGGTGACGATGTCGCTGCCCCAGCGGAAGCCGGCATCGCGCTTGTCCAGCGTGGCGAAGCTGGTGCCGGCGTAGTTGGCTTCGTAGCCGAGCACGCGGTCCAGCTCCAGCGGGTGGCCGACGTTCTCGTGGATGGTCAGGAACAGGTTGGACGGGTCCAGCACCAGGTCGTACTTGCCGGGCTTCACCGAGGGTGCCTTCAGTTTCTCGCGCGCGTGGCGGGCGGCGGCGATGGCGTCCTCCACCGGATCATAGGAATCGCGGTACGCGGTAATGCCACCGGGCAGCTGCACCTTGCCGCGCGCATCGCCGTCGAGGAATTCGTAGCCCATGCCCATCGGCGAGGACAGGCCGGCGCGGGTGCGGAACCTGCCGCTGGCCTTGTCGATGGCGGTGGCGGTGAACGGCAGCCAGATGCGGTGAATGTCCTGGTCGATGAACGAGCCGTCGCTGGAGGCGAAGTACTTCTGCTCGTTGACCAGGAACAGGGTGGAATTGATGTAGTCGGCGCCCGCATTCAGCGCGGCGGCATTGAGTGCCAGCAGCAGCTCGACCTTGTCGTGGATCGGCACCGCCATGGCGTTCCTGCGCACCGGCGTCTGCCAGCGCACCTCACCCACCGCAGGCGTCGGTGCCAGTTGCACGGGGCGGGTCTGGATGGACGCGTTGGCACGCGCGATGGCGGCCGCCTGTTCGACTGCGGCGCGCACGGCGGCTTCGCTCTGCTGGTGGGTGGCGGCGAAGCCCCAGGCCCCGTTGACGATCACCCGCACGCCCACGCCGGACGATTCGCGGTTGGTCACATTGCCGACCTGGTGCTCGCGGGTGATGACCGACTGGTTGAGGTAGCGGCCGATGCGCACATCGCAGTAGCTGGCCTTGGCGCTGCGCGCGGCAGCCAGGGCGACCTCGGCCAGGCGCCGGCGCTGGGCGCTGTCGACCGGGGCCAGCAGCTGTTCGGCAGCGATGGCACGGGAATGCGGCAGCAGCAGGCCCGCCAGGCCCAGACCGGATACAGCCAGGAACTCACGTCGTTGCACAGCGTTTCTCTCTCTCTCGCTTGCGTGCGGTTGGCAACGCGCCGGACCGATCACGTCAACTGCTCGACTTTCGCCAGCGCGGGGCGTCCGGGCAAGTGACTGCAGTCATGGGTGGGGCGGGTTTCGCCAGGGCTGCGCCCTGCACCTGCTCACTGCAACGGCAACGGCCAGAGCCAGAGCCAGAGCCAGAGCGGCATTCCGTGGGTGGGCGGGGCGGTGTCGGATTGCGGGGACGCCGCAAGTACGTCCGTGTAGGCTTGGCAGCCGCTTGCTCGTGTGCGCGGTCCTGCGCACACGGCAAGACCGGGGTTGGGCGTCCTGCCCAACCCGCCCGAGGCATGCCTCGGGCCCATGCGGCTGACACCCCGCAATCCGACACCGCCCCACCTCTGACAGATTCCTGCAGCTGTTGGGAACTGCGATGGTTGTCCGCGCGGCTGTTGGTAGGTGTCGACCTTGGTCGACACAATCTGTCAGATATCGAAATATTTCTGGGGTCAGATCCGTTTTCCTGCGGAAAACGGATCTGACCCCAAGAGCCGTTCCAACAGACCACGTAAAACTGTCGAAGGCGGGGTGGGTCCGGTTGCGGGGGCGTGAGCGCCATGGATGGCGCGACCGAGCCTACAGGGACGTATTCACGGCGTCCCCCGCAACCGGACCCATCCCGCCATCCCGCAGGAAGCCGGCTTTTGCAGTTGCTGTTGCTGTTGCCGGCCAGCGGCCGGCACTACCGCAGGTGCAGGGCGCAGCCCTGCTCAGCAAAACCCCCCTCGTGCACAATGGGGCCGACCCCGCCTGGACCCCGTCCTGATGTCGAGCAAGCCGTATTCAGAAGCCTGCGAGCGCAACCGCGAGCCGATCGCCGCCGCACTCGACCCGTGGATGGGCGACCGGCATCGGGTGCTGGAGATCGGCAGTGGCACCGGCCAGCATGCGGCCTTCTTCGCCGAGCGTTGGCCGTGGCTGCGCTGGCAGCCCAGCGATCACCCGGACCACCTGTCCGGCATCGAGGCGTGGCGTGCCGAAGCGGCATTGCTGAACCTGCTGCCGCCGCTGGCGCTGCAGGTGGAACTGCCGCCGGCGCCCGGCCTGTCGCTGCCCGAGGGCAGCACGTTCGACGGCGCGTTCAGCGCCAACACGCTGCACATCATGAGCTGGGACCACGTACAGGCGCTGTTCGCCGCGCTGCCGTCGGTGCTGCGCCACGGGACACTGCTGGCGGTGTACGGCCCGTTCAACTACGGCGGCCGCTACACCAGCGACAGCAACGCGCAGTTCGATGGCTGGCTGAAGGCGCGCGACCCGCGCAGCGGCATCCGAGACAGCGAGGCCGTGCAGACGCTGGCCGCGGACAACGGCTTCACCCGCCTGCGCGATGTGGCGATGCCGGCCAACAACCGGCTGCTGCTGTGGCGGCTGGGCTGAACCGTCGGTAGTGCCGGCCGCTGGCCGGCACGCCCTGTTCCGTGGCCTTACGCCACCTGCACGATATGCAGCGCCTTAGGGTTGCGCCACTGCGCCAGCAGCGCCGCTTCCCGCGCCTTGGCCTGGGCGAAATGCGCTTCCTTGACGTGACCGAAGCCGCGGATGTGCTCGGGCACGCTGGCGATCTCCACCGCCAGCGACAGACGATCATCCTCCAGGCCGTCCAGCAGCACCTGCACCGTCGCCTCGTAGTCGGCAATCAGCTGGCGCTCCATGCGGCGCTCCTCGGTACGGCCGAACACATCCAGGCGCCCGCCACGCAGGAACTTCAGCTTCGCCAGCACGCCGAAGGCCTTGAACATCCACGGGCCGTACTCCTTCTTCAGCAGCCGGCCCTGCTCGTCCTTCTTCGCAAACAGCGGCGGCGCCAGGTGGAAGCGCAGCTGGTAGTCGCCCTCGAACTGCTGCTGCAGGCGGCGCTGGAAGTCGCCGCTGGTGTACAGGCGGGCTACTTCGTACTCGTCCTTGTACGCCATCAGCTTGAACAGGTAGCGCGCCACGGTCTCGGTCAGCGCGGTGGAGCCGCCGATGCGTTCGGCTTCGGCGGCGCGCACGCGCTCGACCAGGCTGCGGTAACGGTTGGCGTAGGCAGCGTCCTGGTACTCCACCAGGAACGCCGCACGGCGCTCGATCATTTCATCCAGCGAGCGCGACAGGCGTGCATCGTCCAGCGGCAGGAACGCGACGTCGCCGCCGTGCGAGGGCAGGCCACGCAGTTCGCGTTCGTCGCCGGTGTTGCGCGGCGCTGCAGTGGCGCCCCACTCGTTGCCTTCCCACTCGCCCGGCGGCAGCGGGTGCAGCGGGCCCGGGGTGGATTCGGTATCGGTGTGACGGTTGCGCACCAGGCCGGCGGCCTGCTGCACGGCCTGCGGATCGACCACGGCCAGGCGGCCCCAGGCGAAGGCCTGCTGGTTCATGGCCACGGCGGCGCCATTGAGTTCGATGGCACGCATCAGCGATTCGAACGACAGCGGCACCAGGCCCTGCTGCCACGCGTAGCCGAGGATGAACAGGTTGGCGGCGATGGCGTCGCCCAGCAGCGCGGTGGCCAGTTGGGTAGCATCGAGCAGCAACGGCTGTTGGCCGCCCAGCGCCACGCGTACGCCGGCAATGATGTCGGCCGCCGGGAACTGCATGTCCGGGCGCGTGGTGAAGGTACCGGGCATCGCTTCGTAGGTGTTCAGCACGACCTGCGAACGACCGGCGCGCACCTTCGACAGTGCCCAGTAGTCATTCACCACCACCATGTCGCAGCCCAGCACCAGGTCGGCCTCGCCAGCGGCAATGCGCACGGCATGGATGTCATCGGGGCGCCGTGCGATGCGGATATGGGTGGTCACCGCGCCGCCCTTCTGCGCCAGGCCGGTCTGGTCCAGCACCGAAGCGCCCTTGCCTTCCAGGTGGCCGGCCATGCCCAGCAGCGCGCCGATGGTCACCACGCCGGTGCCGCCCACGCCGGTGATCAGGATGTTCCAGGGCTGTTCCAGCGTGCCGCGCACGGTCGGCGCCGGCAGGTTGTCCAGCAGCGTGGAAGCATCGCGCTTGCTGCCCTTGCGCGGCTGGCCACCGTGCACGGTGACGAAGCTGGGGCAGAAGCCGTTCACGCACGAATAGTCCTTGTTGCAGTTGGACTGGTCGATCTCGCGCTTGCGCCCGAACTCGGTGTCCTTCGGCAGCACCGACACGCAGAAACTCTTCTTGCCGCAGTCGCCGCAGCCTTCGCACACCAGCGAGTTGATCAGCATCCGCTTCTGCGGGTCTTCCAGCTTGCCGCGCTTGCGACGGCGGCGCTTCTCGGTGGCACAGGTCTGTTCGTAGATCAGGATCGAGACGCCCTTCACTTCGCGCAGACGCTTCTGCACCGCGTCCAGCTCGCTGCGGTCGTGGAACTCCACGTCGCTGGGGAAGTGCTCACGCTGGCCGGTCCATTTGCCGATGTTGTCCGACAGCACCACGATGGTGTGGATGCCTTCGGCGCGCATCTGCCGTGCGATGTCGGGCACGCTCAGCGGGCCGTCCACCGGCTGGCCGCCGGTCATCGCCACCGCATCGTTGTAGAGGATCTTGTAGGTGATGTTCACCCCGGCGGCCACCGCCTGGCGGATCGCCAGCGAGCCGCTGTGGAAGTAGGTGCCGTCGCCCAGGTTCTGGAACACGTGCGGTGTGTCGGTGAACGGCGCCTGCCCGGCCCAGGTCACGCCTTCGCCGCCCATGTGGGTGAAGGTGTCGGTGCTGCGGTCCATCCAGGTCACCATGTAGTGGCAACCGATGCCGGCCAGCGCACGCGAGCCTTCCGGCACGGTGGTGGAGGTGTTGTGCGGGCAGCCTGAGCAGTAGTGCGGCACGCGCGGGAAGCTGGCGCGCGGCAGCGCAAGTTCGGCTTCCTTTTCCTGCATCCACTGCAGGCGCTGCTCGATCGATTCGTTGTTGAAGAACTTCTGGATGCGGCGGCCGATCACGCCGGCGATGGTGGCCGGGGTCAGTTCGCCGGTGGACGGCAGGATCCATTCACCGCTCTCGTCGTACTTGCCGACGATGGACGGGCGCTGGCCCCAGCTGGCCGGCCAGTTGAAGAACTGTTCCTTCATCTGGCGCTCGATGAAGGCACGCTTTTCCTCCACCACGATGATGTCTTCCAGGCCCTGCGCGAAGCGCGCGATGCCTTCCGGCTCCAGCGGCCAGGTCATGCCGACCTTGTACACGCGGATGCCGATGTCGGCGCAGGCCGCTTCATCCAGGCCCAGGTATTCCAGCGCCTGCAGCACGTCCAGATAGCTCTTGCCGGTGGTGACGATGCCCAGCCGCGCGCGCGGTGCGTCCATCACCACCTTGTCGATGCCGTTGGCGCGGGCAAAGGCCTGTGCAGCCTTCACCGCATAGCGGTGCAGGCGCATCTCCTGGTCCATCGGCGGGTCCGGCCAGCGGATGTTGAGGCCGCCGCCGGGCATCTCGAAGTCTTCCGGCAGCACGATGCGGCGCGCCAGCGGATCGACCTGCACCGAGGCCGACGATTCCACCGTTTCGGCAATGGTCTTGAAGCCGACCCAGCGCCCGGTATAGCGGCTCATCGCCCAGCCCAGCAGGCCCATGTCGAGGATGTCCTGCACGCCGGCCGGGTTCAGCACCGGCATCATCGCACTGACGAATTCGTCTTCGCTGCCGTGCGGCAGGGTCGAGCTGCGGCAGGCATGGTCATCGGCGGCCAGCGCCAGTACGCCGCCGTAACGCGACGTGCCGGCCGCATTGGCGTGCTTGAACACGTCGCCGCAGCGGTCCACGCCCGGGCCCTTGCCGTACCACATGCCGAACACGCCCTGCACGTTGGCGCCGGGGAACAGGTTGGTCTGCTGCGTGCCCCACACCATGGTGGCGCCCAGGTCCTCGTTCAGGCCGGGGGTGAACTTCACCTTGGCCGCGTCCAGGTGCTTGCGTGCGCGCCACAGTTCCAGGTCGAAGCCGCCCAGCGGGCTGCCACGGTAGCCACTGACGAAGCCGGCGCTGTCGATGCCTTCGTGCTCATCGCGCAGGCGCTGCATCAGTGGCAGCCGCACCAGCGCCTGCACACCACTCAGGTAGATCCGCCCCTCATTGCGGGTGTACTTGTGGTCGAGCGAATACTCGCGGTCGATCAGGTCGGCGGAAGAGGGCGAAGTGAGTTGCGCGGTACTGGTCATGGCTGGCCCGGTAGGATCGGCTGGCACCGGCCGCGTGCGGCACGCGGCGGGAAAGGCGCGAATTGTAGCAGCGAGGCCCTGCAGCCCCCGGCACTCGCGCCGGCGGCCGTGCTGCGGTTAGGATCGGGGAGAGAGAGGGAGGCTGCGGTTGCAGCCTGGGGAGAAGGGATGTCAGTTTCAGCAAAGATCCTGGCCAGCGTGCTGCTGGTCTCGGGAACGGCCACTGCCTGGGCCGCGCCGGCGCTGCCGGCACCACAGGAGTTCTATTTCGACAGCGATGCGGCCGCGGTGCCGATGGTCGTGGTCCAGTCCGAGGGCGATACGCTGGTGGCGCAGCTGCTGAAGCAGCGCGAGCGTGGCCGCCGTGTGGTGGAGGCGACCGTACAGCTGGCGTCGGTGGCGATCGCCCAGGGCCGTACCGAACTGGGCGAACAGCTGTACCGCGAGGCGCTGAAGGACGCGCCGGTACAGGGCAGCCTGGGCCGTGGCGTGCGCTGGAACTACGGCTGGGACCTGCTGCGCCAGGGCCAGGCCGAGGCCGCGCTGGAACAATGGCAGGCCGCCGCCGGGGGCTCGTTGAGCAAACCGGCCTGGTTGCCGCCCACCTACGCCCTGGCGTTGTGGCGGGCCGGCCAGAAGCAGGAGGCGGTGCAGTGGTATGCCGCGGCGGTGCGTACCGAGCCGGCGCAGTGGAGCGACAGCAGCCGCTATGCGCAGTTGCTGCCGCTGTGGCGTGATGACGAGCGCGCCTCGCTGGCGGAGGTGCAGCAGGCCTGGGCCGCAGCACCGCCTGCCTGGCCCTGAGCGGGGCGGTTGCGCCGGGTTGCACCCGGCACCGGCAGAGGCAACGGCCGGAGCAACTGCAACTGCAACAGCAGATTTACTGAAGGGGGCGGGGCGGTGTGGGTTGGCAGGACACGCCGTAAACCCCGCTCCGCGGTCCGGCCCAGCCGCTAGCGGCTGGGCGTTCGGGCGCTTGCGAAGCAGTGCTTCGCAAGCAAAGCGCCCTCACCCCTGGGGGCTCGATGGCGCCATCCATGGCGCCAACGGTCCTGCCAACCCACACCGCCCCGCCTTCGACAGGTTCCGGCAGCTGTTGGTAGGTGTCGACCTTGGTCGACACGGTAGATCCACGCCATGCGTGGATGAATCCGCATCGGAACCGATTATTCGATATCTGATCGAAATGCAGCCGAGCGTGGGCTCGGCTCTACAAAGAGCGGCCAGCCAAGCGGCTTTTGCTCTTGCTTTTGCTCTTCTCTTTTCTTTTCCGTGGCTGATCGCCAACGGAAACTGTCAGAGGCCGGGCGGGTAGGCTGCGCAGGGGCGTGAGCCGCATGGATGCGGCGACCGAGCTTACAGGGACGTACTTGCAGCGTCCCCTGCGCGGCCTACCCGCCCGGCCAACTGCGGATGTCGCTTTCAGCGACCCACCACGAGGGGCTGCGTCGTTCGCAGGAACCTCAATCGTCGGCGGAAACCGTCCGCCCCGACGCCCACTCCCGCAATGTCGCCACCTGCTCGGCCATCAGCACTGACAGCGGCCGCGTCGCGCGGATCTCGTTCATCAGCAGCTCGGTATCCAGCGGCCGTCCCTCGGCGTGCGCCGCATACAGGCCGGCCACGATCGCCTGTTCGATCTCGGCACCGGAAAAGCCGTTGGCGGCAGCGGCCAGTGCCGGCAGTGCGAAGTCGTCGGCGTTGAGCTGGCGACGCCCCAGGTGCAGGCGCAACAGCTCCACCCGTACCTCCGGCGAGGGCAGGTCGACGAAGAAGATCTCGTCGAAGCGGCCCTTGCGCAGCAGTTCGGCGGGCAGTTCATGTACCTGGTTGGCGGTGGCCACGATGAAGACCGGTGCCTTGCGCTCGGCCATCCAGGTCAGCAGGTAGCCCAGCACGCGGCGCGAGACGCCGCCGTCCTCGCCGCCCGTTGCCAGGCCCTTCTCGATCTCGTCCATCCACAGCACGCAGGGCGCCAGCTGCTCGGCCGAGGCCAGCGCCTGGCGCAGGTTGGCCTCGGTCTCGCCGTGGTACTTGTTGTACAGCGCGCCCACGTCCAGGCGCAGCAGCGGCACGCCGAAGCCGGCGGCCGTGGCCTTGGCCAGCATCGACTTGCCGCAGCCCTGCACGCCCAGCAGCAGCATGCCGCGCGGCGGGTCCAGCCCGGCCGGTGCCGAGCCGGCGATGAAGGCCACCCGGCGCTGGTTGATCCAGCGCTTGAGCCGGTTGGCGCCGGCCACATCGCCAAAACGCGCGCTGTCATGCTCGAAGAACAGGTGGCCACTGCGGTTGAGCAGCTCGAACTTCAGCCGTGCCAGCTGCGGCAGGTCGTCGTCGCGCAGCGCGCCGTCGGCGTAGATCAGCTGGCGCGCGATGCGGCGCGCATCGACCAGGCTCAGGCCCTGCAGGTTCTTCAGGATCTTCTTCACTGCCTCGCTGTCCACTTCCACCCGGCGCCCGCCGTGTTCACGGGCGTAGGCGTCGGCCTCTTCGCGCAGCATCTTCAGCAGCGCGTTGGCATCGGGCAGGCGCGGGTTGAAGCGCACCGCCAGCGCTTCCAGCTCGGCCGGCAGCTCGACCTTGGCGCCGATCAGCACCAGCACGTGCGGCTCGCTGTGGCGGCGCTGGATCAGGTCGCGCAGGGCGCGCTGGTGGCTGGCGTAACCCAGATAGGGGTGGAAATCGAGCAGCAGGTAGACCCCGCGCTGCTCGGCCTGGCGGATCATCTGCAGCGCCGCGCTGGCATCAGGTGGCCCGACCGGCGGGTCCTCGCTGTCCAGGTCGATGCGGCGCAGGCCCTCGGTGATCGACCAGCGGTGCAGGGCCCGCCACACATGCATCAGCGTCTGCCGGAACAGTTCGACGATACGACCCTCGTCCTGGGTTTCAATCACGATCAGGGGGGTATTGGCGCGGATCAGTGCGCTCAGGTCCTGCAGTTCGCTCATGCTGGTTCGATCCTTCGGGGGCGCCACGATAGCAAAGGCGGCGGCCACGGGTTCAGCACGGCGCTACCTTCCGTCACCACCGCCGGTGTACGCTCGGGGCACGTACCCGGAAGCGAGGCTGGCATGAAGACGATCCTGGTGGCCGGTTCCAAGGGCGGGGTGGGCAAGACCACCGTCGCCACCCACCTGGCCGCGTACGCGGCATTGCAGGGCAAGGCCACGGTGATCGCCGATGCCGACCCGCAGGGCTCCAGCACCCGCTGGGCACAGCGCCGTGCCGGGCTGGAAAGCGCGGTGCTGCCGATCGATGTGTATCGGAAGAAGCAGTGGGCACGGAAGCTGCCCGACGGCACCGATACCGTCATCATCGATGCACCGGCCGGCGCGCTGGCCGACGATATCCCCCATTTCCTCGACGCAGCCGACGCGGTGGTGGTGCCGGTGCTGCCCTCGGCGCTGGACATCGAGGCCATCGTCGGCTTCCTCAACAGCCTGGCGCAGAACCCGCGCGTGCACAGCCGCAAGCTGCCGGTCGGGCTGGTCCTCAACCGCACCAAGCCCTGGACCCAGACCTCGCAGCAGGCGTTGCAGATGCTGGCCGAATGGCCCTACCCGGTGGTGGCGCAGCTGCGCGACAGCCAGAGCTATGTGGTCATGACCGGCCTGGGCCGCAGCCTGTTCGATTACCGTTCGGCACAGGTGCGTGAACACCAGGCTGACTGGGAACCCCTGCTGTCCTGGTTGAAGCTGTGACGCGTGCGTCACTCCTGTTGCTGCACCCTCATTCCCATGGAAACCCGCGATGCGTGAACTGATCCTGCTGCGCCATGCCCATGCCGAACCGGCCACGCCCGGTCAGGCCGACCTCGACCGGCCGTTGTCGCCGGTGGGGCTGGCCGAAGCCGAAGCCGCCGGCAAGTGGCTGAAGGAAAACAACCTGCTGCCGGACTGCGTGCTGTGTTCGCCGGCGCGGCGCACCCGCGAGACCCTGGAAGCCGTGCTGGCCACCATCGGCTACGTGGAAAAGCGACTGGAAGACCGTATCTACGAGGCCACGCCCGGCACGCTGGTTGCGCTGGTAGATGACCGCCGCGATCTCGACCGCGTGCTGATCGTCGGCCACAACCCGGGCCTGGAGCGCCTGGTGGCGTTGATGACCGAAGGCAGCAGCAGCGACTACCGCGGCATGCCGCCGGCCGGCATCGCCGTGCTCGGCTTCCCGCGTGAGGCCTCGATCGAACCGGGCGTGGCCAGCCTGAACGCGTTCTGGTGGCCGTGATCCGATGAGCCTGGCGCGGCGCGGCCGCTTCCTGCTGCCCGCGCTGCTGGCCTGGGGGCCGGCCTGGGCGGCGGCGCCCCCGCCAACCCCGTTGCCGCCGGTGGTGGCCGAGGCGCAGCGCGTGCTGCGCCTGGATACCGAGCGTTCGCGGATCGGGTTCGAGGTGCGCACCCGCTTCGGCCAGCGCATCGAGGGGGTGTTCCCGCACTTCGAGGGGCGCATCGAGATCCTGTCCGATGGCCGCCACCAGGTGCATCTGAAGATGTTCACCCGTTCGGTGGAGATCCCAGGCAAAGCACGCTACACCGGCTGGATGCGCGGTGAGGAGTTCTTCGATGCCGGGCGCCACCCGGTGGTCGAGTTCGACTCGTTGCCGTACTGGCCCGAGACCGTGGAACAGGGCGGCGACATCAATGGCCGGCTGACCCTGCGCGGCATCAGCCACCCCGAGGCGCTGAGGGTGGAGAAGGCGGACTGCGCCCGGCCGGGCTATGATTGCGACGTCGTCAGCCGCGGTACCGTGCAGCGAGGCCGGTATGGAATGGACAGCTGGCAGCTTGCCTTGAGTGACCGAGTGACCTTCGTATTGCGAGCGCGCCTGAGCGAGGCGCCGAAACCGTGAACCTGCTGCTGCGTGTACTGGCGCTGGCAACCGTGTTGCTGGGCAGCGGCTGCGCATCGCTGTCGCATGCCGAGCGTGACCGTGCCGAAGCGATCGCCGTGCAGGCGCGTTCGAGCGTGGTCGATTGCACGCGGGCCGACCGCTGCGCGCAGGACTCGCCGCTGCGGGCGCTGGCCGGCCGCGCGTTCACCGAATCCACCCCTGAACATCCACGCCACTACGCCACCCTGCTCGACGAAGGCGAGGGTGCGCTGGTGGCGCGCCTGAACCTGCTGCGCAGCGCCACCCGCAGCATCGACCTGCAGACCTACATCTTCGACAAGGACGACAGCGCCCGGCTGGTCATCGACGAACTGCTGGCCGCTTCGCGCCGGGGGGTGAAGGTACGCGTGCTGATCGACCAGCTCTCGGCGATCTCCGACCTGCAGATCCTCGGCGCGTTGTCCGGCGCCCACCAGAATTTCCAGCTGCGGGTCTACAACCCGACCTTCGGCAAGGCCCGGCTGAACTACTTCGACTATGCCGGCAGCGTGCTGTGCTGCTTCCGCCGCTTCAACCAGCGCATGCACAACAAGCTGCTGGTGATCGATGATGCGATCGGCGTGGTCGGTGGCCGCAATTACCAGGACGACTATTACGACTGGGACCGCGAGTACAACTTCCGCGACCGCGACGTGATGATCGCCGGGCCGGAGGCGCGTGCCATGGCCGCCAACTTCGATGCGTTCTGGCGTGCCCAGCGCAGCGTGCCGGCCGAACGCCTGAACGATGTCGGCCGCACCCTGCTGCGCGAGGGCGTGCCGACGCTGCCGCCGGCCACCTTCCGCCGCCCGGAACGGGTACAGCGGGTCAGTGCCGAAGCCAATGACATGGACTTCGTCACCCGTTCCTTCGTCGATACCGCGCTGCCGGTCGCCTCGGTGCGCTACGTCGCCGACCTGCCGCGCAAGCACCGCCGCGAGCAGGCCGATGCGCCGCTGGCCGGGCAGCATGTGACCGAGCCGCAGCTGGATGCGCTGATTGCCGGTGCGCAGCACGAAGTGATCCTGCAGACGCCCTACCTGGTGCTGTCCAAGCCGGCCCAGGCGCTGTTCCGCGAGCTGCGCAAGCGGCCCGAGCCACCGCGTGTGGTGGTATCCAGCAACAGCCTGGCGGCCACCGACAACCCGATCGTGTACGCGCTGTCCTACAAGTACAAGCGGCGCAACCTGCGCGAACTGGGCTTCAACATCTTCGAATACAAGCCGTTCCCGCTGGATGCGCCGGTCGACTACCGCAACCTGCTGCCCGATCCGATCGCCGCGCCCGAGGCCGACCACGAGGACGGTCGCAATCCGCTGATCGGCGGCAGTGCGGCCGGCAGCAATGCCGGCGGCGGCGGTGGCTCCGCGACGGAGGCCAGCGCCAAGGGCCCGGTGAACCCGCGCACCGGCAGTGCCTACCAGAATGCCCGCGAGCGCCGCCGTGCCGCCGGCAGCGAGGTTGAAACGCGCCTGCTGCGCACCGAGACGCGGCCCTCGTTCCTGGGCAGCAAGGCGGTCAACAAGCCATTGCCGGTCACCCGCAAGGGCGCGCGCATGGGCCTGCATGCCAAGTCGCTGGTGGTCGATCGCCGCATCGGCGTGGTCGGCACGCACAACTTCGATCCGCGCAGCGAGAACTACAACACCGAAGGCGCGGTGATCATCGACGACCCGGTGTTTGCCGAGCAGCTGGCGCAGAGCATCCTGCGCGACACCCATCCGCAGAACGCGTGGACGGTGGCGCCGCGGGCCAAGCCGCCGGTGCTGTCGGGCTTGAACTACAGCGTCGGCAAAGCCTCCGAAGCCCTGCCGATTCTCGATTTCTGGCCGTGGCGCTATGCCACCGACTACGAATTCAAGCCGGGCCCGGACTGCCCGCAGCCGCTGCCGCGGCAGAGCCCGGATTTCCACCGCTGCTACGTCGCCGTCGGTGACTTCCCCGAGGTCAACGTCGGCCCGAAGTGGCTGCTGGTACGCATGCTGACCGCATTCGGTGCCGGCCTCGTTCCCATTCTCTGAAGGTGCCCGCATGACCCAGGTGTTCCGCGAAGCCGTATCCGTCGAGCAGCTCAACGCGCTCAGCCACAACACCGCGATCCAGTCGCTGGGCATCGTCTTCAGCGCCGCCGGCGAGGACTGGCTGCAGGCCACCATGCCGGTGGACGAACGCACCCGTCAGCCGTACGGCATCCTGCACGGCGGCGCCTCGGTGGTGCTGGCCGAGACCCTGGGCAGCAGCGCCGGCAACCTGTGCGTGGATACCGCCAAGCAGATCTGCGTGGGCCTGGAAATCAACGCCAACCACGTGCGTGCGGTGCGCTCGGGCACGGTCACCGGCACCGCCCGCGCCCTGCATGTGGGCCGCAGCACCCAGCTGTGGGAAATCCGCATCGAGGACGAGCAGGGCCGCCTGGTGTGCATCTCGCGGCTGACCCTGGCAGTGGTGGCCGCTGGCCACGGCTGAGCCCGGGCCGGGCCGGTGACGGCGGCAGAACCCAGCGTTCCCCGCCGATTGCCCCGGTCGATCACGCTTATGGCCTAAATCGGCTGGCAGCGATGACGGCCCTCCGGTATCGTGCGCGGATGACTTCCCCCACTCCGGCCCCCCGCGGCGGCGTGGCGCGTGTGTGCCGTTACCTGTACCGCGTACCGCTGCTGTTGGTCCACATCATCGTGTTCCTGCCGCTGACCCTGATCGGCATGCTTGCGCCGTGGGCGAACCTGCGCGTGGGCCAGGACCGGCTCGGTGCCAAGGTGGTGAACTGGTGGCAGGGCGGCCTGATGTGGGTGTTCGGCTTCCGCCTGGCGCGCGTCGGCCAGCCGCTGCCGGGCGCCGTGCTGTTCGTCGCCAACCATGTCAGCTGGGTCGATATCTGCATCCTGCACAGCCAGCGCATGATGGGCTTCGTCGCCAAGCGCGAGATCGCCAGCTGGCCGCTGGTGGGCTGGCTGGCCGCACGCGGGCAGACCATCTTCCATCAGCGCGGCAATACCGAATCGCTGGGTGGCGTGATGCAGGTGATGGCCGATCGCCTGCGCGAAGGCAAGGCCGTGGGCGTGTTCCCGGAAGGCCGCACCCGCGGTGGCCATGAGGTCGGCCCGTTCCATGCGCGCATCTTCCAGGCCGCGGTGGAAACCGGCGTGCCGGTGCAGCCGGTGGCGCTGGTGTATGGCGTGCAGGGCGATGCGCAGACGATTGTCGCTTTCGGCCCGAGCGAGAGTTTCTTCGCCAATTTCCTGCGCCTGCTCGGTGAGCCGGCGCGTCGTGCAGAAGTGCACTTCCTGGCGCCGATCGGCGCCCAGGACCTGGAAGGCCGTCGGCGTATCGCGGAAACCTCGCGCGCGCGCATCGTGGCGGCCATGAGCACCGGGTGAGGACGCGGTGGCCCTGATTCCGCCACCTGTCCTGGACGCCGGCACGCCGACGCTGCATGCGGCCGATTACCAGCCGCCGCGCTGGCTGCGCAATCCGCATCTGCAGTCGATGCTCAGCTCCAGCCGCATGCGCCTGCAGCGCGGGCTGCTGCTGCTGGCCGCCACCGGTGCGGTCAGCGAGGAACTGATTCTCGACGGTGGCGAAGGGGTGCGCCTGCAGGGCTGGCACAGCCACATCGAAGGCCGCGAACCCAAGGGCATGGCGCTGCTGCTGCACGGCTGGGAAGGCAGTGCCGAATCCAGCTACATGCGCATGGCGGCTGCGCGCATGGTCGAGCAGGGCTTCGACGTGGTGCGGCTGAACTTCCGCGATCACGGCAATACCCACCATCTCAACCGCGGCATCTTCCACTCCAACCTGATCGACGAAGTGGTGCATGCCGCCGGCGATATCGCCCAGCGCTGGCCGCAGCTGCCGCTGGTGGCGGCCGGCTACTCGCTGGGCGGCAACTTCGTGCTGCGCCTGGCCCTGCGTGCGCCGGCCGCCGGTGTGCCGCTGCTGCGCGTGGCCTCGGTGTGCCCGGTGCTGGATCCGGCGCTGACCATGCAGAGCATCGAGAACGGCCCGGCGATGTACGACTGGTACTTCCGCCGCAAGTGGGCCGGCTCGCTGCGCCGCAAGCGCGACCTGTTCCCCGAGCTCAGCGACTGCGACGACCGCGTCCTGAAGCTGGACATCCGCGCGCTGACCGCCTGGCTGGTCGAACGGCACACCACCTTCGGTTCGCTGCAGGCCTATTTCGACGGCTACTCGATTGCCGGAGACCGCCTGTCCGGCCTGCAGGTGCCGGCCGACATCCTGATGGCCCAGGACGACCCGGTGATTCCGTACTCGACCTTCAACGATTGGCAGCTGCCGCGCCATGCGCACCTGGAGACCGCCTGCTGGGGCGGGCACTGCGGCTTCCTGGAAAACTGGCGTGGCGACGGCTTCTCCGAGCGCTGGGTGGCACAGCGCCTGCAACGGGTGCTGCCCGGCTGAACCGGCACGGGCGCGCAGGCCGCTACAATGCGGGTTTGCCCTTGAACCGGACCGCCATGCAAGACCAGATCATCCAAGCGTTGCGCCAGAACGAGACCGGCCAGGCCGTGCAGCTGGCCCAGGCGTGGACCCGTGATGAACCCGGCCAGGCCGAGGCCCACCGCTGGCTGGCGCTTGCGCTGCAGCAGCAGGGCAATGCCGCCGAGGCGATGGACGCCCTGCAGCAGGCCCTGCAGCTGGCCCCCGACAATGCGCAGCTGCACCTGCAGCATGCCGGCCTGCTGCTGGCGCTGCACCAGATCGAAGGAGCCGGCGAGGCGTTGTCGCGCACCACCGGGCTCGACCCGAACGCCTTCACCGCCTACCTGATGCAGGCCCACCTGGCGATCGGCCGCAACGATTTCGACGAAGCCCAGCGCCTTTCCACGCTGGCTGCGCGGGTTGAACCGGAACATCCGGAACTGCTGATCATCGATGGCATGATCGCGCTGCGCCGCGATGATGCCGACCGCGCGCTGGCGCTGCTTGCCGCCGCCAACAAGGCGCTGCCCAACGACATCCGCGTGCTGTACGCGCTGGGCTTCGCCTACCTGGGCAAGGACATGCTGGCCTTTGCCGAGCAGGCCTTCCGGCGTGTGCTGGAGTTGAACCCGGCCATCGGTTCACTGCATGGCCTGGTGGTGCAGCTGGCATTGCGCCAGGGCAATCTGGATGCGGCCGCCGACGCCATGCAGGTCGCCCTGCAGCAGCCCGGCCAGGACACGCCGTCGATGCGGCGCCTGGCCGGCGAACTGGCGCTGGCCAGCGGCCAGCCGTTGCAGGCGCTGGAGCACCTGCTGCCGCTGCTGGAACTGCTGCCTGGCGACCGCCAGGTGCTGCAGCTGCTGCTGATGTCCTGGCAGCGCCTGGGCCGCGATGACGAGGCGCGCGCGCGCCTGGACGCCGCGCTGGAACAGCAGCCGCAGCTGCACGACCTGTGGCTGGCCCGGCTGGCGGTGGAAGACGTGGGCAGCCCGACGGCCGCAGCGACCGTCGAGCGCTGGATGGACGCGATGCCGGGTCATCTGCCGGCGCTGGAAGCACGCCTGCGCCTGCATGACATGGTGGGTGAGCACGAACAGGCCGAAGCGATCGCCGAGCGCATCGTCAACCTCGAGCCGGGCCGCGTCAGCGGTGAAACCCGTCTGGTGGAAGGCCTGCTGCAACGCGATCCGGCCGCAGCCGTGGCGCGCGTGCAGGCGTTGATCGACAGCGCGCCGGAAGCGCATCGCGCCGACCTGCGTACCTGGCTGGGCGAGATCCAGGATCGCGCCGGACAGCCCGAGCAGGCCTTGCAGACGTGGCTGGCACTGCAGGCCGAGCAGGCACCGCAGCGCCTGCCGCTGCCGCCGCAGGCCAAGGCGCCGCCGAGCTGGCCGGACAAGGGCGAGATCGACGCTGAGGCCAGCTCCGCGCCGATCTTCCTGTGGGGCGCGCCGGGTTCGGGCGTGGAGCGTGTGGCGACCGGCCTGGCCGCCGCCAGCCCGGTGCTGCGCAGCGACCGTTACACCAACACGCCGCCGGACGATGCTTTCCAGAACTACCACACGCTGCAGGACCTCGCTTCGGGCGTGCTGACTCCGGAGCGGCTGGTGCAGCGCTGGCGCGAGCAGCTGCCCGCGCGCGGCGTGCAGGGCGATGCGGTCATCGACTGGCTGCTGTGGTGGGACAACGCCCTGCTGTGGGCGCTGCGCCCGCAGCTGCCGCAGGGCCGCCTGCTGGTGGTGCTGCGTGACCCGCGCGACATGCTGCTGGACTGGGTGGCCTACGGTGCCGCCGCACCGCTGGCGATGACCTCGCTGGCCGAAGCCAGTGAATGGCTGGCGCGTGCGCTGGCCCAGGTCGCCACCCTGCACGAGGAAGACCTGTACCCGCAGGTGCTGCTGCGCATCGACCAGATCGGCAACGATCCGCATGCCATGGCCGACCTGCTGGGCCGCCTGTTCGAGTGCCCGATGCCGCCGGCCGCACAGCTGGGCGCACCGCGCTTCCCGCCGGGCCACTGGCGCAACTACCGCGACGTGATGAGCGCCGCCTTTGCCAAGCTCACCCCGATCGCGGTGCGCCTGGGTTATCCGGAGGAGTGAACCGATGACGATGCAACTGAGCAGCCAGAGCCTGACCAACGGCGCACCGATCGACCGCGCGTTCGCCGCCGGCGATGCCGCAGGCTTCGCTCCGGACCGCAATCCGCACCTGGCCTGGAGCGGCGCGCCGGACGGTACCCGTTCGTTCCTGCTGGTGTGCGTGGACCCGGACGTGCCGACCGTGCCGGAGACGGTGGGCCGCAGTGACATCAGCGTGCCGCGCGACCAGCCGCGCTGCGACTTCGTGCACTGGGTGATGGCCGACATCCCGGCCTCGGTGCAGGAGATTGCCGCCGGCAGCTGCAGCGACGGCTTCGTGGTGAAGGGCAAGACCGCCCCGGCCGGCCCGGCCGGCAGCCGCCAGGGCCTGAACGACTTCACCGGCTGGTTCGCCGGCAACCCGGACATGGCCGGTGATTACCTGGGCTACGATGGCCCGTACCCGCCGTTCAACGACGAGCGTCTGCACCGCTATTTCTTCCGGGTGTTCGCGCTGGATGTGGCGTCGCTGCAGCTGCCGGCGCGCTTCACCGCCGCCGACGCCTACCGTGCCATGCACGGCCACGTGCTGACCGAAGCGGCGCTGCACGGCACCTACACGTTGAACCCGGCGCTGGGCTGACGCTGCCTACCGGGTAGTGCCGGCCGCTGGCCGGCACTACCGCCAACGAAGAAGGGCGGCCTCTCGGCCGCCCTTCCATCGTTTTACTTCTTCTCGATGGCCGACTCGACCACCATGTCCAGCACGTACGCCTGCGACGGCGCATCGGCCGGCGGGTTCTTCACTTCGTAGCGCTTCACGCGCACCACGTTGCGCACGCCGTCTTCGTGGGTGTAACCCTCGATGTTGCCGTAGAAGTTCTCGAACTTGCCCGGCTCGCCCTGCTTCAGGCCCTTGTCGTCGAACTTCACTTCACGCACCTGCAGGCACTGGTAGTCCGGGATCAGCGGGTGCGAGCACTTCTCGGTCTTGGCCGCCACTTCCAGGAACACGGTTTCGCCGGCACCGCCGTAGCGGGTTTCAGCGGTCGGCTCCGGGTTGAACACCAGCACCTCGCCCTTGGCGGTGGTGAGGGTCAGCTTGCCATCGGCATCCTGCTCGGCCTTCAGCGCGCCCTGCAGGCGGCTCGACACGGCCTCGTCCAGCGCCATCAGCGCCTTGTCGGTGCAGGCCATCATGGTCGACGCCATCGCGCCCACGGTCAGCGTGCCGTCGGCCAGGGTGTAGCTGCCGCCCATGCGATTGCAGGTGTTGCTGACCGACAGGCGGCCATCAACGAAGTCCAGGGTGACCGGCTTGTCTTCGCGGGCGAACAGCGCGTCGATGCGCTTGCCGTCGGCGCCGGTGGCCTGCTGCAGCAGCCAGTGCTGGCTCTGCAGGCGCTGCGCATCCAGGTGCGCCAGCGTCTGCTGGTCTGCTGCCTTGGTCGCGGCCGGGGCCAGATCGTCGCCGCCGTTGCCGGCCGGGGCCGGGGTCTGGCTGCAGGCGGCCATCAGGGCCAGCGGGAGGAGCAGGGTGAGCTTGCGGTTCATGGTGATTCTCCTTGGGGAACCGTGGGGGAAACGGGGTGGGGCCGGCAATGGGGTTGCCGTGCCCTGGCGCGGTTCAGCTGCCGGACGGCAGCCACAGCAGCAGCGCCACGCCCAGCGCGATGCGGTAGAGCGCGAAGGCAGTGAACTTGTGCGACTTGATGTAGCCCATCAGCCACTTCACTACGACGAAGCCGGTGACGGCTGCGGCAAGGAAGGCCACGCCCACCTCGGTCCAGTTCTCGCTGCCCAGCTGCCCGGCCTTGGCCATTTCCAGGAAGGTGTAGGCACTGGCGGCGAACATGGTGGGAATGCCGACCAGGAACACGAACTCGGCGGCGGCCGCGCGGCGGCTCAGGCCCAGCAGCATGGCCAGGAAGATCGCCGAGGCCGAGCGCGAGGTGCCGGGGAACACACCGGCTACCACCTGTGCCAGGCCCACGCCGATCGCTACCGTCCAGGTCACCTGGTCACGGTCGGGCAGGCGCGCGGTGTAGGCCTCCACCAGCAGCATCCAGACGCCACCGATGATCAATGCCCAGGCGACCGGGCTGACCGTTTCCGGCAGCGACCAGCCCGCCTTGCGCACCACCAGGCCCACCACGGCGGTGACCAGGAACGCGGCGCCCAGCTTGAACACGTAGTCGCGGTTCTCGCGCTGGCCGAAGCCGGTGGCCAGCTGCAGCAGGCGCTGGCGGAACACCAGCACCACGGCCACGATCGCGCCGGCCTGGATGACGATGTTGAAGAAGTCCGAACGGGCACCCAGCCAGTGCTGGGCGATGAGCAGGTGGCCGGTGCTGGAGATCGGCAGGAACTCGGTGAGGCCTTCGAGGATGCCCAGCAGCAGGGCGGAGAGCAGGTCGGACATGGACGGTGCGTGCACGCGCGGCGGAAGGAAGAAGGTCGAGAGGATAGACGATCCCTGCTGCACCAAACGGGTGCGTCTGGTGATCGGCGCACCCGTTTGGTGCGCACTGTTCTGCACCCGCACGGGGCGGCCTTTTTGAAATCAATGACTTGCAGCCTGCGAAAAGTTGGCACGGTCGTTGCTGTACCTCAGCAGGCATTCATCCCCATCCGAGGTCGTACCGATGTCCGTGGAAAACGTTGAGAAGCTGATCAAGGACAACCAGATCGAATTCGTCGATCTGCGCTTTGTCGACATGCGTGGTGTCGAGCAGCACGTGACCTTCCCGGTCAGCATCATCGAGCCGTCGCTGTTCGAAGAAGGCAAGATGTTCGATGGCAGCTCGATCGCCGGCTGGAAGGGCATCAACGAGTCGGACATGGTGTTGCTGCCGGACCCGGCCAGTGCTTACGTCGATCCGTTCTACGCCGATCCGACCATCGTGATCAGCTGCGACATCCTCGACCCGGCCACCATGCAGCCGTACGGCCGCTGCCCGCGCGGCATCGCCAAGCGCGCCGAGGCGTACCTGAAGTCCTCCGGCATCGCCGAAACCGCGTTCTTCGGCCCGGAACCGGAATTTTTCATCTTCGATTCGGTCCGTTTCGCCAATGAAATGGGCAACACCTTCTTCAAGGTCGACTCCGAAGAAGCCGCCTGGAACAGCGGCGCCAAGTACGACGGCGCCAACAGCGGCTACCGCCCGGGCGTGAAGGGCGGCTACTTCCCGGTGCCGCCGACCGACACCCTGCACGACCTGCGCGCTGAAATGTGCAAGACCCTGGAACAGGTCGGCATCGAAGTGGAAGTGCAGCACCACGAAGTGGCCACCGCCGGCCAGTGCGAAATCGGCACCAAGTTCAGCACCCTGGTGCAGAAGGCCGACGAACTGCTGCGGATGAAGTACGTCATCAAGAACGTCGCCCACCGCAACGGCAAGACCGTCACCTTCATGCCCAAGCCGATCGTCGGCGACAACGGCAGCGGCATGCACGTGCACCAGTCGCTGTCCAAGGGCGGCACCAACCTGTTCTCCGGTGACGGCTACGGCGGCCTGAGCCAGCTGGCGCTGTGGTACATCGGCGGCATCTTCAAGCACGCCAAGGCCATCAACGCCTTCGCCAACTCGGGCACCAACAGCTACAAGCGCCTGGTGCCGGGCTTCGAAGCGCCGGTGATGCTGGCCTATTCGGCGCGCAACCGTTCGGCCTCGTGCCGCATTCCGTGGGTGTCCAACCCGAAGGCGCGCCGCATCGAAATGCGCTTCCCGGACCCGATCCAGTCCGGCTACCTGACCTTCACCGCGCTGATGATGGCCGGCCTGGACGGCATCAAGAACCAGATCGACCCGGGCGCACCGAGCGACAAGGACCTGTACGACCTGCCGCCGGAAGAAGAGAAGCTGATCCCGCAGGTCTGCTCCTCGCTGGACCAGGCACTGGAAGCGCTGGACAAGGACCGCGAGTTCCTGAAGGCCGGTGGCGTGATGAGCGATGACTTCATCGACGGCTACATCGCGCTGAAGATGCAGGAAGTGACCAAGTTCCGCGCGGCCACCCACCCGCTGGAATACCAGCTGTACTACGCCAGCTGACCGGACGCGGTGGCGGTGGGCTTCCCCCTCCCACCCGCCGCCATCGCTTCCGCTTTCGCGGCTGGGGAGCCGCGGTTGTACGGGGTCGTTGCTCGGGGTCGGATCCCTTTCATGCGTGAAGGGGCTCTGACCCACGTCAGGGACCCCACCCAGGGGCAAGAGAGAGACCGGATACGCGACCAGGGCCGCCCTCCCTCCCGCGTCGGTCGTGCAAGGAGAGAGGCACGGCCGTCCCGGCCCAGTACGTGTCCGGTGCAACAGCCACGGCCATCACCGTGATGGCCCGTGGTTGCCTGAAGCCAACGCGCGCTGGCGCGCTGGCCCCATCCACCATCGGGACATGCGCATGAAACTGATCTCCGCCATCATCCGACCGTTCAAGCTCGACGAGGTCCGCGAGGCCCTGTCCGATGCCGGCGTGTCGGGCATCACCGTGACCGAAGTGAAAGGCTTCGGCCGCCAGAAGGGCCACACCGAGCTGTATCGCGGCGCCGAGTACGTCGTCGACTTCCTGCCCAAGATCAAGATCGAAACCGTGGTCACCGACGAGCGCGCCGACGCGGTGATCGAAGCGATCCAGTCGTCGGCAGGCACCGGCAAGATCGGTGACGGCAAGATCTTCGTCACCGCCGTCGAGCAGGTCATCCGCATCCGCACCGGCGAAATCGGCGCCGACGCGCTGTAAGCCCCCTTCCGGAGACTCCCCCATGAAGATGCGCCTTCTCACCGGGTGGCAAGCCCGGTTCCACCTGGTGTGCCTGTTGATGCTGCTCAGCGCGCTGGCCGCCGGTGCCTGGCCGGGCAGTGCCCGCGCCCAGGCCCAGGTCTCGCCGCTGCCGAGCGAAAGCGTGGCCGTTGAACCGCTGCAGGCCCCGGCCGCAGCCGCACCGGCGGCCGTTGAAGCAGCTGCGCCTGCGTTCGACCACGGTGACGTGGCCTGGATGCTCACCTCCACCCTGCTGGTGCTGCTGATGGTGGTGCCGGGCCTGGCGCTGTTCTACGGCGGCCTGGTGCGCTCGAAGAACGTGCTGTCGGTGCTCAGCCAGATCCTGGTGGTGTTCTCGCTGGTGCTGCTGCTGTGGGTGGCCTACGGCTACAGCGCCGTGTTCAGTGCCGGCAATCCGTTCTTCGGCTCGTTCACCGAATTCGCCTTCCTCAAGGGCTTCACCCCCGAGTCGGTAGGCAACACGCCGATCAAGGGCCTGCCGGACTATCTGTTCGTCGCCTTCCAGTCGACCTTCGCCGGCATCACCACCGCGCTGATCGTCGGTGCCTTCGCCGAACGCATCAAGTTCCGCGCCGTGCTGCTGTTCTCGGCGCTGTGGTTCACCCTCAGCTACATCCCGATGGCGCACATCGTCTGGGGTGGCGGTTACCTGGGTGAGCTGGGCGCGATCGACTTCGCCGGTGGCACGGTGGTCCACATCAACGCCGGCGTCGCCGGCCTGGTCGCCGCATGGTTCGTCGGCAAGCGCCTGGGTTATGGCCAGACCGCACTGAAGCCGCACAACGTGCCGTTCACCTATATCGGCGCGATGCTGTTGTGGGTGGGCTGGTTCGGCTTCAATGCCGGTTCTGCCGCCGCGGCCGATACCGTGGCCTCGCTGGCCTTCCTCAACACCGTGCTGGCCACGGCCGCAGCGGTGCTGGGCTGGACGCTGGTGGAAGCGATCAGCAAGGGCAAGCCGTCGGCACTGGGCGCGGCCTCGGGCGCGGTGGCCGGCCTGGTCGGCATCACCCCGGCATGTGGCACGGTCGGCCCGCTCGGCGCGATCGTGATCGGTTTCGTGGCCGGCGTGGTCTGCGTGTGGGGCGTCACCGGCCTCAAGCGCCTGCTGAAGGTGGACGACACCGCCGACGTGTTCGGTGTGCACGGTGTCGGCGGCATCGTCGGCGCGATTCTCACCGGCGTGTTCAGCGCGCAGTCGCTGGGCGGTACCAAGGCCGATCTGGATATCGCGCATCAGGTCTGGGTGCAGGTGGTCAGTGTTGGCCTGACTGTGCTGTGGTCGGCGGTGGTGACCGCAGTCATCCTGTTGCTGGTGAAGGTAGTGGTCGGCCTGCGCGTGACCGAAGAGGCCGAACGTACCGGCCTGGATGTCACCTCGCACGGCGAATCGGCCTACGAGGCCTGAGGTGGCGGCGGGCGGCCCTGCGGGGCCGCCCCTGCTTGCTGGACATTGCTGCAGAGGCCTTGATGCCTTGATGGGTGCCAAGCTTGCGTGGCACAGCCGACAGCTCATCCACGCATGGCGTGGATCTACCGCAACCCTTCTGGTGGGTGCCAAGCTTGCTTGGCACAGGGTCTGGGCCTGCTCTGGTGGGTGCCGACCGTTGGTCGGCACAGCCGATGGCCCATCCACGCATGGCGTGGATCTACCGCATCCTTTCTGGTGGGTGCCAAGCTTGCATGGCAAAGGGTCTGGGCCTGCTCTGGTGGGTGCCGACCGTTGGTCGGCACAGCCGATAACCCATCCACGCATGGCGTGGATCTACCGCAACCTTTCTGGTGGGTGCCAAGCTTGCTTGGCACAGGGTCTGGGCCTGCTCTGGTGGGTGCCGACCGTTGGTCGGCACAGCCGATAATCCATCCACGCATGGCGTGGATCTACAGAATTTTCCTTGTGGCATGCACCTTTGTGCCCGATCGCGCACAATCAGGCCATGCACCCGATCCGTACGTCCCTGATGCTCTCGGCCTGCCTGCTGCTGGCCGCCTGCGCGTCCACGCCGCCGGAAGCCCGCAACCCGCTTGCCACCTGGGTGCCATCGCCCAACCAGAACGCGCGCACGCCGGTCATCATCGTCCTGCATCACACCGAGCAGACCTCGGTGCAGCAGAGCCTGCACACGCTGCGCACCGCCAACAGCGGCGGTCGGGTCAGCGCGCACTACCTGATCGGTGCCGATGGCCATCGTTACCAGCTGGTCAGCGACGAGCGCCGCGCCTGGCATGCCGGCGCCGGGCGCTGGGGCACCATCACCGACCTCAACTCGGCCTCGATCGGCATCGAGCTGGACAACGATGGGCGCAGCCCGTTCGCTCCGGCACAGATCGCAGCGCTGATCGTGCTGCTGGGTGATCTCAGCGAGCGGTTGAACATCCCGCCGCGCCAGGTGATCGGCCATGCCGACCTGGCGCCAACACGCAAGCAGGACCCGAGCCGGTTCTTCCCATGGCAGCAGTTGGCCGAGGCCGGGTTTGGCGTGTGGCCGCGCGCCGCCGACGGAGCCGCGCCGGAAGGCTTCGATACCTGGGCAGCGCTGGCCCGCTTCGGCTATCCGCTGGACAACCGCGACGCCACTGTGGCCGCGTTCCATCGCCGCTTCCGTGGCCGCGACGATCTGCCGAAGACGCTGGATGCCGAGGACGCCCGCATCCTGCATTCGCTGTTGCTGCAGACCCCGTGAGCCGGCGCATGAACGCTTGACCAGGCGCTGGGTTGCCGCCCAGCGGTCGGCGCTCCACCATGGCGGCATGATCGATTCCGCCACCTTCTTCAAGCGCAAGCACTGGACCCTGTTGGCAGCGGCCGTGCTCGCCGGCTGCTCCACCACCGCTCCCCGCACCGGATCCGAAGTGCCGACGGCAGCCACACCGCCGGCGGCGACCTACGCCAAGGTCGCATGGAGCGCACTGCCGCCGGTCTCCGACAGCGACCTGCAGGCCGGCTTTGTAGCCTGGCGCAGCAGCTGCACCCGGTTGAACAACGATGCGGTCTGGGCCCGGCCTTGCGCCACCGCCGCGACCGTGTCCGACAAGGACCCGGCCGCGATCCGCCAGTTCCTGCAGCGCGACCTCGAGGTCTACGCACTGCGCGCCGGTGGCCACCAGGCCGATGGGCTGATCACCGGCTACTACGAGCCGATCTACCCCGGCAGTCTTACCCGCACGGACAAGGCCACGGTGCCGGTGTATGGCACGCCGGATGACCTGGTCGTGGTGCAGCTGGACAGCGTGTACCCGGAACTGAAGGGCAAGCGCCTGCGTGGACGTGTCGAGGGCAAGGTGCTCAAGCCCTATGACGATGCCGGCACCATCGCGGCCAAGGGCGCCAAGGCACCGGTGCTGGCCTGGCTGACCGACCCGATGGACCTGCAGCTGCTGCAGATCCAGGGCTCGGGCCGGGTGCGCCTGGGCGACGGCACGCAGATTCGACTGGCCTATGCCGAGCAGAACGGACACCCCTACCGCGCCATCGGCCGCTGGCTGGTCGACCAGGGCCAGCTGAAGAAGGAAGACGTCACCATGGACGCGATCCGCGGCTGGGCCCGGGCCAATCCTGCGCGGGTGCCGGAGCTGCTGCGCAGCAACCCCAGCTACGTGTTCTTCGTGCGCAACCCGGACAGCGCGGAGGGCCCGCGCGGCTCGCTGAACGTGCCGCTCACCGCCGGCTACAGCGTGGCGGTGGACCGCACCGTGGTGCCGCTGGGCAGCCTGCTGTGGTTGTCCACCACGCGCCCGGACGGCAGCCCGGTGGTGCGCCCGGTGGCCGCGCAGGACACCGGCGGCGCCATTGCCGGCGAAGTGCGCGCGGATCTGTACTGGGGCAGCGGCGATGCCGCCGGCAAGCTGGCCGGTGACATGAAGCAGAAGGGCAACCTCTGGATGCTGTGGCCGAAGGGCAGCCCGCTGCCGAACTAGCCCGGCTAGGGTCGGATCGCTTTCCGAAGGAAAGGGCTCTGGCTCCGGATACCTGCCCCGAATGCCTGATAATGGCGCCATGAAGAACGTCAAAAGCAGCAACACCAAGAAGTACTACAAGCACTGGGCCGAATCGGGCCTGGGCAAGGGCAACGTGCTGATGGAAGCCCGTGGCGACAAGATCGTGCGCCAGGTGGAGATCTATGGCATGACCGCCGCCTGGGCCGACGAGCACGGCCACAGCGATGACCGCTTCCCGCTGGCCGAGCAGCCGGTGTCGTTCCTGGATTTCGATGAAGACGACGAGATCAGCGCGCGCGAATTTGAAAGCGCCTGGAAGAAGGCACGTCTGGCCACCGGCTATCCGGTCTGACCCTGCCGGCCCCGGGGGCGGATCCCGTTCCGGACGGAAAGGGCGCTGACCCCATGCCGGGGCTCAGGCAGCCGCGTCGTACGGCTGGATCCGAGCCAGCACATCGGCCAGCTTTTCCTTGGTCATCGCCGCGTCGAAGTCGGCCTGCAGGCCAATCCAGAATTTGTCGGAAACGCCGAAATAGCGGGACAGGCAAAGCCCCGTGTCCGCGGTCACCGCATGGTGGCCCGAGATAGTCTCGCCGTGTCTGGCTAGAGGGCTCAAAGCCCTTCCCTGGCGGAAAGGGATCTGACCCCAGGCTCGGCTTTTTGCACTACATTGGTGCAATGTCCGACCTCGCTCCCCCGCCGTCCCTCGATGCTCTCGGCACGCCGCTGGCCTGGGCCGGGGCCGACGGCCGCATCATCGGCTGCAACCCGGCCTTTGGGCGCTGGCTGGGCGTCAGTGGTCGCCGTCTGCTTGGCCAGCCGCTGGCCGCGTTGGAGGTGCAGGGGGAAGCGTTGGCGCATTTCCTGGCCCGCGATGAGCGCGACAGCCTGCGCCTGAACCGGCTGGCGCTGGCGGTGCCCGGCGAGGCGCCGCGCTTCGCCGAGGGCTGGATGAGCCGCCGCGACGACGGTGGCTGGCTGCTGGAGGCACACCCGGTCGATGAATTCCCCGGGCTCGACCCGACCCAGGCACTGCCCAGCGCCCTCAGCGCGGCGCTGAAGGGGCTGGCCCACGAACTGCGCAATCCGCTGGCCGGGCTGAAGGGCGCGGCGCAGCTGCTGGCGCGGCGTGCCGCCCAGCGCGACGCCAGCGAACGCGAGCTGATCGAGCTGATCGGTTCGGAAATCGAGCGCCTCAACGGCCTGCTCGACCAGCTGCTGTCGCCGGCCCCGGCCGCGCCGCACGCCGAGCTGAACATCCATGCCGCGCTGGAGCGCGTGCTGCGCCTGGCCGAGAACGAGGCGGGCTGGGCGGTGCGCCTGCAGCGCGACTACGACCCCAGCATTCCCGAATTCCATGGCGATGCCGACCGCCTCACCCAGGCGGTGTGGAACCTGGTGCGCAATGCGATCCAGGCCGGCGCCGGCAGCATCACCCTGCGTACCCGCGTGGAGCATGGCGTGCGCATCGCCGAGCAGCTGCACACGCTGGCCCTGCGCCTGGAGATTGCCGACGACGGCCGCGGCGTGCCCGAAGAACTGGCCGAACACCTGTTCCTGCCATTGGTGAGTGGCCGTGCCGAAGGCACCGGCCTGGGCCTGGCGCTGGCCCAGCAGGTCGCGCGCGAGCATCGCGGCACGCTGACCTATCGTTCGCGCCCGGGCCATACCGTGTTTACCCTGCTGCTGCCGATCGGCAACGGCGCCGCACCGGCCGAGGAGACCCCGCGCGATGTCTGAATCTTCCATCGCCGCGCAGCGCATCTGGGTGGTCGACGACGACCGCGCGGTGCGCTTCGTGCTGTGCACCGCGCTGCGCGAGGCGGGCTACCAGGTCGTTGATTTCGACAGTGCCGCGCCCGCGCTGCAGGCCCTGAATGAAGGTCCGCCACCGGCGCTGCTGTTCACCGATGTACGCATGCCCGGCGACGACGGTCTGGTGCTGCTGGACAAGCTCAAGGCCGCGCTGCCGCAGCTGCCGGTGGTGGTGATGTCGGCCTATACCGATGTGGCCAGCACCGCCGGTGCGTTCCGTGGCGGCGCGCATGAATTCCTGTCCAAGCCGTTCGATCTGGACGATGCGGTGGCGTTGGCGCAACGCGTGCTGCCCACAGTGGCACCGGCCATGGCAGCGCCCACGCCCGCGCTCGAAACCGGCAGCGACCAGCCGCCGCAGCTGGTCGGTGATACACCGCCGATGCGCGCGCTGTTCCGCGCCATCGGCCGCCTGGCGCAGGCGCCGCTGGCGGTGCTGATCACCGGTGAAACCGGCACCGGCAAGGAGCTGGTGGCCAATGCGCTGCATCGCGAATCACCGCGCGCGCACGGGCCGTTTGTCGCGCTCAATACCGCCGCCATTCCGGCCGAGCTGCTGGAAAGCGAGCTGTTCGGCCACGAGGCCGGCGCCTTCACCGGTGCGCAGCGTCGCCATATCGGCCGCTTCGAACAGGCCAACGGCGGCACGCTGTTCCTGGATGAAATCGGCGACATGCCGCTGCCGCTGCAGACGCGCCTGCTGCGCGTGCTCGCGCAGGGCGAGTTCTTCCGCGTCGGCGGCCGCGAGCTGATCCGCGTCGATGTGCGCGTGGTCGCCGCCACCCACCAGGATCTGGAAGGGCTGGCCGCACAGGGAAAATTCCGCGCCGACCTGCTGCACCGCCTGGACGTGGTGCGCCTGCAGCTGCCACCGCTGCGCGAGCGCCGCGAGGACATCGCGCAGCTGGCCAGCGCCTTCCTGGCCGCCGCTGCACGCAAGCTGGACACGCCGCCGAAGCGGCTGACCGCTGCGGCCCTGCAGGCGCTGCGCGAGCACGACTGGCCGGGCAACGTGCGCGAACTGGAGAACGTGTGCTGGCGGATGTCCGCGCTGGCCGCTGCCGACACCATCGGCGTGGCCGATGTCGATACCGCGCTCAACCGCAAGCGCGGCCGCCGCAGCCACGCGCACGCGGCCGACCCGGGGCAGTGGGAAACGCTGCTGGCCGAATGGGCGCGCCGGCAGCTGGCCGAAGGTGCCGAAGGGCTGCACGCGCAGGTGCGCGAGCGGGTCGACCATGCGCTGCTGGAGGCCGCACTGCAGATTACCCACGGCCGCCGCGCCGAAGCCGCTGCCCGCCTCGGCCTGGGTCGCAACACGCTCACCCGCAAGCTGGGCGCCGGGCGCCGTCGCGGGGGCCATTGAACGGTCCCTGCACACCATCCTCGCGCCCGCTTGCCGAACCGTTGATCGTTCATGGACGATGCCGTCCTTAGTGTTGCCTGCAAGGAGTCCTTGATGCGCCTGTCCTTTGCCATCCTGCCGTTGTCCGCCGCCGTGCTGCTGTCTGCCTGTGGCAGCGCGCCGAAGAAGACCGAACCCACCCCACCGCCGCCGACCGTAGTCAGCGCGGCCAAGCAGGCCGAGGCCAATCTGTCGCCGGCCTCGGCCAGCATCGTCAGCGGCCGCCTGGCGCTGATGGCCGAACCCGGTGGCATCCATATCACCGGCCTGATCGGTGGCCTGCAGCCGATGCAGCAGGCCGGCTTCCACATCCATGAGCGCGGTGACTGCAGCGCGGTGGACGCCAGCAGCGCCGGCAACCATTTCAACCCCGGTGGCGCCGCGCATGGCCGCGCCGGCACCGGCAAGCATCACCTGGGCGACATGGACAACCTGCGTGCCGATGCCCAGGGCCGCGCCAACGTCGATATCCACCTCAAGGGCGTTACCCTTGGCGGAGGCGCCGCCACCGATATCGCCGGACGTGCACTGGTCGTGCATGCCAACGCCGACGACTATCGCAGCCAGCCCGCCGGCAATGCCGGCGTCCGCATTGCCTGTGGCGTGATCCGGGTTGTCCGCTGATCACTGCAGGCTTCATCCAGGGAGAGAATCCATGCGTCTGACCCACACTTCGCTGTTCGCCGCCATCACCGCGCTGGGCCTGGCGGCCTGCGGCCAGCAGCCCGCCGCTCCGCAGGCGGAAACCACCCCGGCCGCCCCGGCCGCAGAGGCCCCCACCGAACCGGCGGCCACACCGGCACCGGCTGCTGCGCCGGCCGCCGATGCTTCGGCCACTGCTGAGCTGGCACCGACCCAGGGCAACGAAGCCAAGGGCAGCGTCACCTTCAAGGTGGTCGACGGCAAGGTCCACGTGACCGGCCAGATCAGCGGCCTGAAGCCGGGCAGCGAGCACGGCTTCCACATCCACGAGAAGGGCGACTGCAGCGCGCCGGACGGCATGAGTGCCGGCGGCCACTTCAACCCGGGCAAGCAGGATCACGGCAACGTCGCCACCGATCCGCACCACGGCGGCGACATGCCCAACATCAAGGCCGACGACAAGGGCGTGGCCACCATCGATGGCCCGGTGTCGAGCAACGTCAACATCGGCAAGGGCGATGACTTCGACATCATCGGCCGCGGTCTGATCGTCCACGCCGATGCGGACGACTACAAGACCCAGCCGACCGGCAACGCCGGCGCGCGTCTGGCCTGCGCGGTGATCCAGAAGGCTCCGTAAGAAACAGCAAACGCCGGCGCAAGCCGGCGTTTTCCTTTGTCGGTAGTGCCGGCCGCTGGCCGGCAATCGCAGATCCGGAGGTTGCCGGCCAGCGGCCGGCACTACCCACGGATCACCCAGATCAGCGCGCCAGCAGCTCGCGCGCGTCCTGCCCGGCCTCGCAGTGCACGAACAGCACCGGCACGCCGTGCGCTTCCAGCACCGCGGCCATCTGCCGTTGGCGCATCAGGAACTGCTCGTAGATGCCCTTCAGGCGGTCACAGTCGTTCTTGCCGTGGTTGTAGTGCGCACACCAGCTGGCCGGATCGAACAAGGCCATGCGCGCCTCGCCATGGGTGTAGCGCAGCAGCGGCTCGGGTGCGGCATTGAGCCACTCGTCCTGGCCCGGCGCCATGATCGCGGTCTCGATCAGCGGCCACAGCGCGGCCAGGCCCTGGTTGTCGTACTGCATCGACATCATCGCGGCCAGATCGTTCACAGTGAAATAGCGCGCGTGCTCGATGCGGGCACCGAAGGTGTTCTGCGCCATCAGCGCGGTGTCGGCATGAGCCATGCCGTTGGCCAGCAGCGTGTCTTCCAGTGCATCGGCCACCGCCTGGGTGGTGGCCACGTCGCTGCCGGTCAGCAGGAACGGCACCACGCGCAGGCCGCCGCCCACCAGGCTGGCATCGGCCTGGAACGGCAGCGGTACATCGCCATTGGCATCGGCACCAAAGGCCAGCAGGCGCGGGCCCTGGCTGCGGCCCGGCGCGCGCATCTGCAGTTCTTCCAGGCGGCGATGGATCGGCCAGCCCGGGCGCAGGACTTCGGCCGGGTCGAAATGCGCGGCGGCGAACACCAGGTCCAGCTCGGCGACCTGCGGCACCAGCTTGGACAGGTCACGGCCGACGCGTTCGGCCAGTTCACCGGCCTGTTCGGCGCTGAGTACCGCCTGGCGGGGGATTTCGCCGCCGGCCAACTCCAGGGCCAGCACGCCAAGGGCATTCATCGCGGGGTCGGGTTTGCTCATGGTTCCACGGTTGGCCCATCACAGGGCGGCAGCTACACTTGGCTCCATTATGCCTGCTCCGTCGTGCAGGCCATGTTGCAGACACCCTCATCCATGCCAGGTATCTCCATGCCCAACGCTCGTCCCGTCGCCATCCTCGGTGGCGTCCGCATTCCGTTCTGCCGCCAGAACACCGCGTACTCGGATGTCGGCAACCTCGGCATGTCGGTCCGTACGCTGGGCGCGCTGGTCGAACGGTTCGGCCTGCATGGCCAGCAGCTCGGTGAAGTGGCGATGGGTGCGGTGATCAAGCACTCCAGCGACTGGAACCTGGGCCGCGAGGCCACGCTATCCTCGGGCCTGTCGCCGCTGACCCCGGGCATCACCCTGCAGCGCGCCTGCGGCACCTCGCTGGACAGCATCATCACCGTGGCCAACAAGATCGCGCTGGGCCAGATCGAATCGGGCATCGGCGGTGGTTCGGATACCACCTCCGACGTGCCGATCGTGTACGGCAAGAAGCTGCGCGCGCGACTGCTGGCGGCCAACCGCGCCAAGAGCACCGGCGACAAGATCCGCGCACTCACCTCCGGCTTCAAGTTCTCCGAGCTCAAGCCCGAGTTCCCCGGCGTGGCCGAGCCGCGCACCGGCAAGAGCATGGGCGACCACTGCGAGGACATGGCCAAGGAATGGAACATCTCGCGCGATTCGCAGGACGAGTGGGCCGTCTCTTCGCACAAGAAGCTGGCCGCCGCCTATGAGCGTGGCTTCTTCAACGACCTGATCGCGCCGTTCCGCGGCGTCGAGCGTGACAACATCCTGCGCCCGGATACCTCGCTGGAAAAGCTGGCCACGCTGAAGCCGGCGTTCGACAAGGTCTCCGGTCGCGGCACGCTGACTGCCGCCAACTCGACCCCGCTCACCGACGGTGCTGCGGCGGTGCTGCTGGCCAGCGAGGAATGGGCGCGCGCGCACGGTCACGAACCGCAGGCCTACCTGCGCGACGCGCACGTGTCGGCGGTGGACTTCGTGCATGGCGAAGGCCTGCTGATGGCGCCGACCGTGGCCGTGCCGGAGATGCTCAAGCGCAATGGCCTGACCCTGCAGGACTTCGACATCTACGAGATCCACGAAGCCTTCGCCGCGCAGGTGCTGTGCACCCTGCGTGCGTGGGAGAGCGAGGATTACTGCCGCAACCGCCTGGGCCTGGACGCACCGATGGGCCGCATCGACCCGGACAAGATCAACCTGCTGGGTTCGTCGCTGGCCACCGGCCACCCGTTCGCCGCCACCGGCGCACGCGTGATCGCCACGGCGGCCAAGCAGCTGGCCGAACGCGGCGGTGGCCGCGCGCTGGTGTCGATCTGCACTGCCGGCGGCATGGGCGTGGTGGCGATCGTCGAACGCTGATCGCATCCATCGAACAACAAAAAACGCCGCCCATCGGGCGGCGTTTTTTTTTCTCCGGTGGGTGCCGACCGTTGGTCGGCACACTCCAGCCGGCAATCACGGCAACCGCGGGTTGCCGAATTCGTCGCGCTCTTCGTTGGCGTCATACACCGGCGGCTGCGCGGCAATCGGCTGCTCTTCCACCGTCGCACGTGCCGGCGCTTCGGTGCCGCGCACCAGTTCCACACTGTGCTCGCCGCGCTGCAGGCGCAGTGCATTGGCCAGGCACTGTGCGGCCAGCGCATGTTCGCCACGCTGTGCGAACAGCTCGCCCAGCGCTTCCCACGCCGGTGCACCGGCGCCGGCGGCGATCGCCTCGTGCAGGAACGCATCGGCGGCCTCCCACTGCTGCTGGGCCAGCGCCACCCGGCCCTGGGCCAGGCGCAGCGCCGCCGAGCCGTCGTGCACGTTGCGCCAGCGCGCCAGGTTGGCCTGGCGGGTGGCCAGGCGCTCGGCCGGCAGGCGTCCGTACAACGCCACCAGTTCGTCGTCCCAGCGCTGATCCAGCGCGTGTTCCAGCGCCAGCAGCGCCGGCTCATCCCAGTTCAGGGCCACCGCGCGGCTGGCATAGGCGCCCACCACGTCCACCGTCGGCCGCAGTGCCTTCGGTGTGGCCTCCCACTGTGCGGCCAGCGCGTTGACGTCGGCCGCTTCCAGCAGGGCCTGTGCGGCCAGGCGCGCTTCCAGCTCGCCGTTGGCGTCGGCCGGCAGCACCTTGCTCTGGCGCAGTGCGCCCAGTTGCCCATAGGCCTCGTGGGCACGGCCGGCGCGGGCCAGCGCTTCGGTGCGCAGCCACAGCCCACGCGGCGGCAACGGCTGGATGGCCGCCACGTCCAGGGCGTTGATCGCATCCACCGGCAGATCGCGCGCCAGCAGCTGTTCGGCCCGCAGCAGCGCCTGCAGCGTGGCATCGCTTTCGCCCAGGCGCTGCAGCAATGCGTCGCCCGCGGCACCGTCGGCACGCGCCTGCGCACTGCGCACCGCATTGGCCAATGCCACCGCACTCACTTCCGGGTCCTTGGCGGCGCCGTCCAGCAGCTTTTCCGCACGCTGCCACTGGCCATGCTCATAGGCCTGCAGGCCGTCGATCAGGCGCACCCGGCCCTGCTTGCGGCGGTAGCGGCCCCAGGCACGGAACGGCGCGGCGATCAGGCTCCACAGCAGCCACAGCACCAGCACGCCGATCACGCTCAGCAGCGCCACCTTCGGCAGGTTGCTGTGGTAGTCATAGCCGCCATAGCGCAGGGTCACTTCGCCGTAGCGGTTCAGGTCATCGGTGCCGAGCCATTGCGCGGCCACCACGCCGATGGCCACGGCCAGCAACAGCACGACCAGGGATTGCAGGGGTTTCATGCTGGATTACCTCCGGTCGGTCTGGGTACGCAGTTGCTGCAGAGTGCTGCCAAGAACGGTGTTGCTGGCCTGCAACGGCAGCTCGCGCAAGGCCTTCAGTTCAGCACGTTGCGCGCGCAGGGCCGGTGAATCCGGCCAGCGCCGTTGTGCCCAGTGGTCCACACGCTGCAATGCGGTATCGCGGCCACTGCGGTCGCCGCGTTCGATCGCCGCACGCGCCAGGGTCAGTTCCAGCTGCAGCGCATCATCGGCATTGCGTCGCTCGGCCGCCGTCAACGGGCCGTTCTGGCGGCTCGGGGTGATGTCCACGAACGGCGCCAGCGTGGCCTGCCACCACAGCTTGCCCGCGCGCGGCGCGGCATCGCCGCTGATCTGCGAAGGCAGGCCCTGCAACGCCTTGGCCAACGTATCCAGGCGCTGCAGCGACTGCACCCGCGGGCCGGCACCGAGTGCATCCAGCGCGTCGCGTTCCTGCACCAGTGCCTGGCGCAGGTTCAGGCCCTCGCTGTCGGGCAGATCGGCCAGCACGCTGGCGGCCTGCGCATACAGGCGGCGCGCGCCCTCCACATCGTCGGCGTAGTTCAGGCGCTGCGCGGCCTGGGTCAGCAGCAGCTCGGCCTCATCGCGCTGCACCGCTTGCCGGCCCTGGTTGGCACTGTCAGCCAGCTTGGCCAGGTTTTCTTCCAGCAACGCGCTGCGCTGCGACAGCCCCAGCATCTCGTCGCGCAGCACCCGGTTGGTGGCCGCCGCATCCTGCAGGCGCTGGCTGGTGGCGCGCTGGTCGCGGCGCAGCGCATCCAGCGTGGCCTCCAGGCCCTGCAGCTGTACGGCGGTGGTCTGTGCCTGCGCGTGCTGGGCGTCCTGTTGCGCCTGCCAGAGGTACCAGCCGGCATAGCCGCCCGCGCCAAGCACAACCACGCCGGCCAGCGGCAGCAGCCAGCGCAGGGGTCGACGGGGTGGGGTAACGGGCGGTGTGTCGTTCATCGGGCTTCCTTGTCGGCTGTGTTGCCAGTCGGTTCCGGCAGGCCGCGTTGTGCACAGCATCACCGCTGCCGACGACAGCGGCAAGCGTGACGCCCGTCCCTGTTCAGGTCGCTGCCGGGCCGGTGAGCGTGGCGTGTGCAGCGGCCACCAACTGTTCAGCAGTGGGCCCGGCGCTGCGCACGACGTGCTGCAGGCCGAGGCCGCGCGCCTGCTCGCCCAAGCGATCGCTGGCCACCACCACGCGGGCGGAGGCCTGCAGGCGCTGGCGCAACGCCGGCGAAAGCTGCCGCCAGACGTGATCCAGCGCGTCACCACTGCTTACCGCCAGCACCCACGGTGTGGCTGAATGCGTCAATCGCGCCCGCGCGCGCGGCGACAGGCGCAGCAGGCGCCGCTGGTAGACATCGGCGCGCTCGATGGTGGCACCGGCGGCCTGCAAACGGGCGGCAATCAGGCCACGTCCGCCGGGCGCGGTCACCAGCCCGATGCGCAGGCCCTGCACCTCGGCCAGTACCGGCAGCGCCAGCAGGCCTTCGCTGTCCATCCGCTGCGGCGCATGCACCTCGGCCACGCCCTGCGCCTGCAGCGCGCGCGCCGTGCCCTCGCCCACGGTCAGCCACGGGCTGCGCTGGGCATCGGCCAGGGGCAGCAGCGCGGCGGCGGCGGCCACCGCCGCCGGACTGGTGAACACCACCCGATCGCAGTTCAGCGCGCGTTGCAGCTGGCGCAGCACCGGCGTGCCGTGCAGGCGCTGCAGCCGCCAGGGCGACAGCGCCAGCAGCTGCCCGCCCAGCCCAGCAACAGCGCGGCGCAGCGCCGCATGCTGCCCTTGCGGGCGCAGTGAAATGAAGGTCCAGCCCGCATCGGAACCGGCGGCGCCAGTGGGTATCGTATGGTCGGCCATTGCCTGCATTATGCGGGCCCTTCGTTGTCGTGGTCGCTGCTCCGATGTCCGTTGATGCCCTGACTTCCTCGTTGGCTTCCCTGCAGGACGTGCTGGACTGCATGCCGGCGGTGCGTGCCATGCAGATCCGCCTGGACGGCTACGCCGATGGCGTGCTGCGCATCACCGCGCCGCTGGCCGCCAACGTCAACGACAAGGGCAACGCCTTCGGCGGCAGCCTGGCCTCGGTGCTCACCCTGTCCGGCTGGGCGCTGGTCAGCCTGCGTCTGCGCCTGGCCGGCCATGACGCCGAGGTCTACGTGGCCGACAGCAACCTGCGCTACCTGGCGCCGGTATACGAAGACCTGCATGCGCATGCCGAAGCGGCCGAAGCCAGTGGCTGGGACGCCTTCCTGAACACCTTCCGCCAGCGCCGCAAGGCCCGCATCAGCATCATCGCCACCCAACCCGGTGCCGACGGACGGGCCGCTGCCGAGTTCAGCGGTCGCTTCGTTGCCTTCGCCAAAGGTTAGGATGGCAGGCTGACGCCCTGCGGAAACCACCGATGCGCCGCCTCATCCAGTTCCTGTTGTGCTCCCTGCTGCTGGCCAGCGCCGTGGCCTCGGCCGATGACCTCAGCCGCAAGCAGCGCAAGCTGCTGGAAGAGACCCAGATCGCCTATGGCGCGACCATCCGCTGGGGCAGCATGGACGATGCCATCGGCTACCTGGACCCGAAGCTGCGCAAGGAGCGGCCGCCGACCGAGTTCGAGCTCAACCGCTATGCGCAGCTGCGCGTGTCGTCCTACCGCGAGCGCAGCAGTGCCTCGCTGGATGGCGGCGTGGTCGAGCGCCGGGTCGAAATCGGGGTGATCAACCAGAACACCCAGGCCGAGCGCACCGTGGTGGTGGTCGAGCGCTGGCGCTGGGACCCGGAAGCCAAGCGCTGGTGGCAGACCGCCGGCCTGCCGGACCTGTGGAAGGGGCAGTGACGGGCCGCGTCCGGCTTGTGCGACAATCGGCGCCCGCTTAATCGACCCGTGACCTGAGTGAATTACGAAGAGTTGCTGGCCTTTGCAGGCCGAAACCCGATGCTGTCCGCGGCCCTGGTCGGCCTGACCGTGGCCATCATCGTCACCGAAATCCGCCGCCTGTTCCGGGGCTTCAAGGGCATCAAGCCCGCCGAACTGACCCAGCTGATGAACGCGGGCGGCACGGTGGTGGTCGACCTGTCGGCCAGCGGTGACTTCGAAAAGGGCCACATTGCCGGCAGCCGCAACGCCCAGGCCAGCGCCTTCGGCCCGGACAACAAGCTGGTGGCCAACGCCAAACAGTCGCCGGTGGTGCTGGTGTGCCGCAGCGGCAACGCCTCGGAAACCGCCGCCAAGGCGCTGAAGAAGGCCGGCTTCGAGAAGGTCTATGTGCTCGACGGCGGCATCCCCGCCTGGCAGCAGGCCGAGCTGCCGCTGGTCAAGGGCCGCAACTGATCGTCGCAGGTGGCGGATCTGGCCTTGTATGGGCCTGATACCGCCCCCATCGCAGTAGTTCGACCCTCGTTTTCATTGCATTCATTGGAGTTACTGGAAATGTCCGAAGAGATCACCAACGGCGCCGCTGCGCCGGTCGATGCCGCCACCGGCCCCGCTTTCACCGTCGAGAAGATCTACGTCAAGGACGTCTCCTTCGAGTCGCCGAACGCTCCGACCATCTTCAATGACCAGGTGCAGCCGGAGCTGCAGCTGAACCTGAACCAGCAGGTGCAGCGCCTGGGTGAGAACGCCTTCGAAGTGGTGCTGGCCGTGACCCTGACCTGCCAGGCCGGTGAGCGCACCGCCTACGTGGCCGAAGTGAAGCAGGCCGGCGTGTTCGGTCTGGTCGGCCTGGACCCGCAGTCGATCGACGTGCTGCTCGGCACCCAGTGCCCGAACATCCTGTTCCCGTACGTGCGCCAGCTGATCAGCGACCTGATCCAGGCCGGCGGCTTCCCGCCGTTCTTCCTGCAGCCGATCAACTTCGAAGGCCTGTACGCCGAAACCCTGCGCCAGCGCCAGGAGCAGGGCGACGCACCGTCGCTGGCTGACTCCGAGCCGGCCGGCAACGCCTGATCCCTGCTGCGACGTCACGGATGAGCACTACCGCTGACAAGATCGCCGTGCTGGGCGCCGGTTCCTGGGGAACCGCGCTGGCCAGCCTGCTCGCACGGCACGGTCACCCGACCGTGCTGTGGGGGCGCGATGCCGCCGTGGTCGAAGCCATCGACCAGCGCCACGAGAACCCGCGTTACCTGCCGGGCATCCCGCTGCCGGACAGCCTGCGTGCCACCACCGACCTGGCGTCGGCGGTGCAGGGCGCGGCCTGGATCCTGGTGGTGACCCCGTCGCACGCGTTCGGTGAAACCGTGCGCGCGCTGGCGCCGCTGCGTCCGGCCGGTGCCGGCGTGGCCTGGGCCACCAAGGGCTTCGAACCTGGCTCGGGCCGCTTCCTGCATGAGGTGGCGCGCGAAGTGCTGGGCGAGGACGTGCCGCTGGCCGTGGTCACCGGCCCATCGTTCGCCAAGGAGGTGACCCAGGGCCTGCCGACCGCGATCACCGTGCACGGCGACGTGCCCGAGTTCGCGCAGACGGTGGCCGAGGCCATGCACGGCCCGGCGTTCCGCGCCTATACCGGCGACGACATGGTCGGTGCCGAGCTGGGCGGTGCGATGAAGAACGTGCTGGCGGTGGCCACCGGCGTGGCCGATGGCATGCAGCTGGGCCTCAACGCCCGTGCCGGCCTGATCACCCGTGGCCTCAACGAGATGCTGCGCCTGGCCGCTGCGATCGGCGCCAAGCCGGAAACGCTGATGGGCCTGGCTGGCCTGGGCGATCTGGTGCTGACCTGCACCGGCGATCTGTCGCGCAACCGCCGCCTGGGCCTGGCCCTGGGCCGTGGCCAGACGCTGCAGGATGCCGTGCGCGAAATCGGCCAGGTGGTCGAGTCGGTGCAGACTGCCGACGAAGTGATGCGACAGGCCCGCCGGCATGGCATCGACCTGCCGATCTCCGACCGCGTGCGTGCCGTGCTGCACGGCGAGCAGACGCCGGAAGAAGGCCTGCGCGCATTGCTGGCGCGGGAACAGAAACCGGAATATCCGGATACGCTGTTCAAGTAAATCGAAAACCCCGGCCACGCGCCGGGGTTTTTTCATGTGCGCGGCCCATCCACGCATGGCGTGGATCTACGACGGAGCCCGCTTCCGGTAGCTGCCAACCTTGGTTGGCGCCCGGCGGAAACCATCATCGCGCGCGCGGCGGCGCATTGCCGTTGTCCATGTCCGAGAAAATCAACCACGGCCCCTCACCCACGCGTTTCAGTGTGAGCGTGAACTTGCCGGTATCGCCCGCGTTGTTGCCATACGCATAGGCACCGATGATGTAGCCGGTGTGCCCCTCCACCGAGTATGCCAACGCACGCAACCGCAGCGGGCTGCCGCCCTGGCCGGCATACGCGGCCTCGATCGCACTGCGCCCGCGCACGGGTGGCTGGTTGCTCTGCAGTACGAAGCCATCCTCTGCAAACAACGTGGCCAGTGCCTTGGCATCACCCGCGCGCCACGCCTGCTCGTAATCGCGCAGCACGCGCTCCAGCGGCGCGGGCAGGGCGGCATCGGGCAGCCGGGTGGCGGCCGGCGTGGAGGGCGGACTCGCGCTCGCCAGCATGGGGCCGCACAGGGCGAACAGCAGCAGGCAGATACGCATGGGCTCGGTCCTTTGGTGTGCCGGGCAAGGGAAGCGCGAGTATCCCCCAATCACGCCCGCGTGGCCTTCGCGCCGCCCCCATTGAAAGCGTGCGACGGCTTGGGCATGCTCGCTGACAACCGGGGGAGGGGACGCATGCACTTTTTCCAGCTGGACCAGTTCGCAGGTCATCTCAACGAAACCTTCAGTGCCGATATCGAAAACACCGGCGTACCGTTCGTGCTCGTCGAGGCCGCACCGCTGCCCGATCAGCGCTTGACCGGCCAGATGCGCGCGCCGTTCTCGCTGCTGTTCCGCAATGAATCGGCGGTGCTGTTTCCGCAGCGCACCTACACCATGCGCCATCACGGCCTGGGCGAGTTCGGTATTTTCCTGGTGCCGATCGCACGTGACCGCACCGGCTTCATCTACCAGGCGCTGTTCAACTGACGGCGGTGGCCAGCCAGCGCATCCGCAGGTGGCTGCCGGTATCGCCTTCGGTGTGGAACGCGAGGCGTTCGTAGAGCCGGCGCGCGGCCAGATTCTCCCAGGCCACATGCAGCACCACACTGTGCAGCTGCACACCGTGTGCCGCGCGCTGCACCCAGCGCACCAGGGTCGAGCCGATGCCACGGCCGCGTGCAGTCTGCAGCAGGGCGATGTCGATCAGGGTCGCCTCATGCTCGTCGCAGTGCAGGTAGAGGCGCCCGATCGGTTCGCCGGCCTGCTCGACCAGCAGATAGTGCGCCGGCTGGTAATGCCGTGTGTAGTGCAGGTGCTGTAGTGCGAACTGGTTGTCCAGGAACGCCTGCCGCAACGTATCCGGCCACGGCACGTTGGCCAGCTCGGCGGCACGTGATTCGGCATAGAGCTGCTGCAGAAAGGGCAGGTCGCTGTCCTGCGCTTCGCGCACGCTGAGCCCTGCAGGAAGACCGTCCCCCGCCACCGGCAGCCAGGCGGCCCGCAGCGGGGGAAAGGCCAGCGTTGCGTTCGCAGTCACGGCCGTTGCGGGAAGACGCCGGACAGGCTGATGCAGAAGTTCAAGGTGAGATAGGGTTGGCGGTTCTCGTGCGGCAGGCCACCTCCCGCAGCGCCCACCGTGGTCAGCGGGAAGGTGCTGGTGACCGTCGGCGTGGCGGCCAGGATCGGGCTCGACTCCGGTGTGATCAATGCATTGCCGCTGGCCGGAATGCCACTGCGGTGCGCGGTATCGGGCTGGTTGTAGATGCGTGCGCCGTGGGTGTGGTTGGGCATCTCGTTGATCAGCAGCGTGACGCTGTCGCTGCCGAAGGTTTCGCCCATCACGCGCGGGCTCAGGCCGGGGCCCACGCCCTGGCCACATGCGATGTTGTTGGTGTAGTTCGGCAGCTGGTAGTTGCTGGTGCCGTTGCCGCCGAAGGTGGTTCCCAGCAGCGAGAACAACGCGGTGTTCTGCTGGATCGGCATCAGTTGGCCCTGGCACATCGCCCAGTTGTAAGGGGCGTAGTTGAAGCCGTAGATCTGGATTTCGCCGAGGAAGGGATCGCTCATGATGTGGGTCCTGGTAGGCGTTCGATGATCGTCAGCCTTGCGACGGGAAGACGCCGGCCCATGCAATGCAGTAGCGGGCGACCAGCGAGGGCATGGTGTTGTCGTGTGGCTGGCTGCCACCGACCGCGCTCACCGAGGCGGGCGCCAGGTTGCCACTGCCCAGGCCGGTGACGCTGTCGGTATACAGCGTGTCGCCGCTGACCGCGCCGAGCTGCAACGCCGGTCCGGGTGACGGCGAACTGGCCGCCGAATTCACCGCGTTGAACGCATGGGTGTGTGCGGGCAGCTGGGCGGTGGTCAGGGTGACCGATTCGCTGCCGGCCGCCTGGCCCAATATGTAGGTGCCCAGACCACTGCCAGTGCCCTGGTGCACCGGCACGCGTCCACACAGATTGGGCAGGCCGAAGGTGGAAACACCATCGCCGCCGTAGGTGGTGCCGATCAGGGTGAACAATACTTCGTACTCTGAAATGGGCAGCAGCCGGCCATCACAGTCGAACCACCCCACCGGCGCGAAGTTGTAGGGAAACAGACGGACTTCGCCAACAAAGGGTTGAGACATGGCAGAAACTCCGGTCAGTTGCGCGAGGGGTAGATTCCGTTGAGTGCGATGCAGAAATTGATGACAAGATATGGCTGCAGGTTTGCATGGGGCTGCGTCTGGCCGCTGTTGTCGAGCACGTTCAGCGGTATCTGGGCGCCGCCGGACGCGCCGTAGACATTCTGCGTCCCGGTTTTGCCGAGCAGCACATTGCCCTGCGGAATGCGCGTTGTACCGTCGGCGGTGGTGCCACCGAAAACGTGTGCGTGCTGGGGAATCTGCGTGGCCAGCAGGGTTACGTTCTCCACGCCCTGGCGTTCACCGGTGTTGGTGCCGCTGGTGGATCCGCGGGGCGTACGGCTGCGCAGATCGGGCAGCTGGAAGTTGGTCGTGCCGTTGCCACCGTAGGAAACGCCCAGCAGCGAAAAGAGCGCCTGGTTCTGCGCGATGGGCAGCACCTGGCCATTGCAGAAAGCGAAAAATCTGGGCGCGAAGTTGAACGCCACGGGCATTATCTGCCCGAGAAAGGGTTCCGACATACGATATTCCCCCTGGGATAGGCGCCGGCACTCAGCCCCCGGCCGGCGACATAACTCTGGCGCATTATCCCGGGTGTTGACAAGTGCCAGTATCCATGAGCAAGAATATCGCGCTGCCAGCCCAAGGGATGCAGGGATTCAAGGGGGGCAGGACCGCCAGGCAGGGCCAGGGAGTCTGCAGGGTGGGGAGGTCAGGAACCGCGGCGCCCGTCCGGGGGCCACGGCGGTTTTCTCACTCGCGCCACACGGCGCAGCGCCCGTCGGGAAGGCGGGCAAGCAGGGGGCACAACATGTGGCACGCAGAGTCGATGCATCGCGACGCGATGCGCCATGGGCTCGGCCGTCGTTTCTGGGGCCACCTGGGAGGCATCCTGCTGCTGGGCGCTACCCTCGCCCTGCCCGATATCGCACGCGCGGCGTGCGCAACCTTCACGCCGCCCAATGCCAGCGCCGGTTCGCCGATGGCTGCCGGCAGTACGATCGTCATTGATGCCTCCAGCTGCCAGGGCGTTGCAGGCTTCGGCATCGGCAACGTGACCACGCCGGCCGGCAACGGTACGGCCACCGTCACCAGCCATGCCGCCTCGAAGATCTCCTACGCCCACAGCGGCAACGGATCGACCTCCGACACCTTTGCCTTCGACGACGGTACCGGCTCGCACAATGTGCTGGTTACCGTGTACATCCAGGCCGCCGCATCGCCGATCACGATTTCGCCGGCCACCGTGCCCGGCGGAACGGTGGGCACGCCCTATGCCGGTGTCACGCTCAGTTCCAGTGGCGGCACCCTGCCTTACAGCTATGCCGTCACATCCGGTGCACTGCCGGCTGGATTGACGTTGAGCAGCGGTGGCGTGCTGTCCGGCACGCCCACCACGCAGGGCACCTTCGCGTTCTCGGTCACCGCCACCGACAGCACGGCAGGCACGCCGCTCACCGGCACGGCCAGCTACTCGGTCACCATCGCCGCGCCGACCATCAGCGTGACCAACGCACCTGGCCCTGCGGTGATCGGTACGCCGTACTCGTTCACCTTGACCGGTGCCGGCGGCACGGCGCCCTACAGCTACCTCCTGGATGGTGGCACCACCCTGCCCGCCGGGCTGGTACTGGCCAGCAACGGCACCATCAGCGGCACGCCGACGGCATTGGGCCTGAAGAACTTCACCGTGCGCATCACCGACAGCAGCACGCCGACGCCGTTCTTCGCGGCAGCCAACCTGTCGATCAACGTGCAGAACGTCATCCCGCCGGTGGCCGGCGCGGCCAGCGCCACCGTGGCCCATGGCAGCAGCAACAACCCGATCACGCTGAACATCACCGGCGGCACCGCCACCTCGGTCGCGGTCGGCACCCAGGCCACGCACGGCACCGCCACCGCCAGCGGCACCACCATCACCTACACACCCACTGCCAGCTATTCCGGTCCGGACAGCTTCACCTACACCGCCACCAATGCCGGCGGCACCTCGGCGCCGGCCACCGTCACCATCACCGTGTCGCCGGCCACCATCAGCTACGCACCGTCCAGCCCGGCAGCCGGCACGGTCGGGGTGGCCTACAGCCAGTCGCTGGCCGGCGCCAGCGGCGGCACCGCGCCGTACACCTATGTGATCACCAGCGGCAGCCTGCCGCCGGGCATCACCCTGGCCAGCAATGGCACGTTGTCCGGCACGGCCAGCGCCAATGGCACCTTCAACTTCACCGTGCGCGCCACCGACAGCAGCACCGGCACCGGGCCGTTCAACGCCACCAGCGGCACGCTGACGTTGACCATTGCCGCGGCAACGCTCACCTATGCACCGGCCAATCCGCCGGCGGCGACGGTCGGCGTGGCCTACAGCCAGTCGCTGGCCAGCGTCAGCGGCGGCGTTGCGCCGTACACCTACACGATTGCGTCGGGCAGTCTGCCGGCGGGCATCACCCTGGCCAGCAACGGCACCCTGTCCGGCACGCCGAACGCAGGCGGCAGCTTCAACTTCACGGTCAGCGTGACCGACAGCAGTGGTGGCAGCGGACCGGTCAGCGTCACCAGTGGCCCGCTGCTGCTGACGGTGAATGCACCAACGATCACGATCACCCCGCCCACGCTGCCAACGGCGAGTGCCGGCGTCGCCTACAACCAGAACCTGACCGCTGCCGGCGGTAGCGGCACCTACACCTATGCGGTTACCGCAGGTGCGTTGCCGCCGGGCGTGACCCTGTCCACTGCCGGCGTAATCAGCGGTACGCCGACGGCTGCGGGCAGCTTCCCGCTGACGATCACCGCCACCGACAGCAGTGGCGGCAGCGGCCCTTACACCGGCAGCCAGCCCTACACCCTCAACGTGACTGCGCCGTCGCTGACGTTGACACCGCCGGCAGGCAGCCTCTCCGGCACGGCGGGTGCTCCGTTGAACGTGCCTTTCAGCGCGGGCAATGGCACCGCGCCGTATACGTTCGACATCAGCGCTGGTGCGTTGCCCAACGGAGTGACTCTGTCGCCCTCCGGTACGCTGTCCGGCTCGCCGACGGAGTCCGGTCTTTTCACCTTCTCGGTGCGCGTCACCGACAGCACCACCGGTACCGGCGCGCCCTTCAGGCGAACCCAGAACTACGTCCTGTCCATCACCGCGCCCACCATCACGGTGTCGCCGGCGAGTCTGCCGCCGCCGGCGGCGGGCGTTGCCTACAACCAGATCATCACCGCCAGCTCCGGCCAGCCGACTACCTTCACCTATGCCATCACGACGGGGCAGGTGCCGGTCGGTCTCAGCCTCGACGCTGCAACGGGTGAACTGAGCGGCACACCGACCCAGGCCGGTCCGTTCAGCTTCACCGTGACCGCCACCGATGGCGGTGGCTTCACCGGCAACCGCAGCTATGGAGGCACGGTCAGCGCGCCGGTGCTGTCGCTGTCGCCGAGTTCATTGGCGGGCACCGCCGCGGGTACGGCTTACACCGCGACCTTCGTTGCCAGTGGTGGCAACCCGGGCTATAGCTACCAGCTCACCGGCACCCTGCCCAACGGCCTGTCGTTCTCGTCGTCGACCGGCGTGCTCAGCGGCACGCCCACGCAGGCCGGCACCTTCAGCTTCAGTGTGAGAGCGACCGACAGCACCACCGGCACCGGCGCACCGTTCTTCATCGTCAACAACTACACCCTGGCGGTGTCGGCACCAACCGTTGTGGTCGATCCGACCACGCTGCCGGCGGCGACCGGTGGCGCGGCCTACTCGCAGACGATCACGGCCAGCGGTGGCAACGGCACCTACAGCTTCAGCCTGGTCAGCGGCGCGCTGCCGGCCGGTATGACACTGAGCAGCGCGGGCGCGCTGTCGGGCACGCCGACCGTGGCCGGCACCTTCAACATCACCGTGCAGGCCACCGACGGCAACGGCTTCACCGGCAGCCGGGCCTATTCCCTGGTGGTGAACGCACCGACCATCACGCTGGCCCCGTCCACGCTGCCGGGCGGCTTCGGCGGCGTGGCCTACAGCCAGGCACTTGCCGCCAGCGGCGGTGTCGGCAGCTACTCCTTCAGTCTGTCGGCGGGTGCACTGCCGCCGGGCATCGCGTTGAGCAGTGCCGGCGCCCTCAGTGGCACCCCCACCACCACCGGCAGCTTCAACTTCACCGTCACCGCTACCGACAGCGTCGGCTTCACCGGCAGCCAGGCCTACACCTTCAGCGTGGCTGCGCCGACGATCACCATCACGCCGGCGACGTTGCCAGCGGCGACCGGCAGCATCGCCTACAGCCAGCCGCTCAGCGCCAGCGGCGGCAATGGCGGCTACACCTACAGCCTGACCGCCGGCACGTTGCCGCCGGGCATTGCCCTGAGCAGTGCCGGCCTGATCAGCGGTACGCCGACCACCGTCGGCAGCTACAGCTTCACCGTGCGCGCCACCGATGGCTTCGGCTTCAACGGCAGCCAGGCCTACACCGTGGCCGTGAACGCGCCGGCCATCGTGTTCGTGCAGACCACCTTGCCCGGCGGGCAGGTGGGGGTGGCCTACAGCCAGACCGTCAGCGCGGGCGGCGGTAGCGGCAGCTTCACCTACAGCCTCAGCGCCGGCGCATTGCCGCCGGGCATCGCGCTCAGCAGCGCCGGCGCCATCAGCGGTACGCCCACCGCCGCCGGCAGCTACAGCTTCACCCTCACCGCCACCGACAGCTTCGGCTTCAGCGGCAGCCAGCCGTTCACCGTGGGCATCAACCAGCCGGTACCGGTGGTGGTGAACGATGCCGCCACTACGCCGGCCAATGCAGCGGCCAGCATCGACGTCACCGCCAACGACACCGGCCCGATCACCAGCATTGCCATCGCGCAGGCACCCTCGCACGGCACCGCCACGGTGAACGGGCTCAATGTGGCGTACACGCCGGCCAGCAACTTCTTCGGCAATGACAGCTTCACCTACACCGCCACCGGTCCGGGTGGCACCTCGGCGGCGGCCACGGTCAGCGTCAGCGTGACGCCGCTGGCGGTGCCGGTGGCGGCAGCACAGAGTGCGACGGTGCTGGCCGGCCAGTCTGTGACCGTGCAGGCCGAGGCCGGGGCGATCAATGGCCCGTTCACTGCGGTCACCATCAGCCGCGCGCCGTCGTCCGGCACGGCGGTGGTGCAGGGCGCCAGCATCGTCTACAGCGCCGATGCCGATGCCTCCGGCGTGGTGGACTTCGAGTACACGCTCAGCAATCCGTTCGGCGCCTCCGCGCCGGCGCGGATCAGCGTGACGGTCAACCCACGGCCGGTGGCCCCCGCGCTCACCGCCACTGCCATTGCCGGGCGCGTGGTCACTGTGGATCTCACCTCCGGCGCGCGCGGCGGACCGTTCACCGCCGCGGCGGTGGTCTCGGTGTCGCCGGCCGATGCTGGCAGCGCCACCATCACCGCCAGCGGTGCCGGCTACACGCTGGCGTTCACCTCGGCGGCGACCTTCGGTGGTGCGGTGCGCATCACCTATACGCTCAGCAACGCGTTCGCCACCTCGGCGCCGGGCACGGTTGATGTGATGGTCAAGCCCCGCAGCGATCCCTCGCGTGATGCCGAAGTGCTGGGCGTGCTGGAAGCCCAGGCCGAAGGTGCGCGGCGCATGGCCATCGGCCAGATCAACAACTTCCAGCGCCGCCTGGAAAGCCTGCGCGCGGGCGGTGCTGCGGCCGGCTTCAGCAACGGCATCACCTTCAGTTCGGCCAGCAGCCAGCGGCGCACGCCGCAGGACGATCTGCTGCGCAAGGGCATCGGCGCCAGCGGCGAAGCGCTGTCGATGATCGACGAACCGGTGTTGCAGGGCGGTGCCGCACCTGCTGCCGGCGCCGCCGACGGCTTCGCGTTCTGGACCGGCGGTGCGGTCAACTTCGGCACGCTCAAGCCCAGTGCCGGCAGCAACGGCATCGACTTCACCACCTCCGGCGTCAGTCTGGGTGCCGACCGCCAGATCAGTCCGTCGCTGAGCCTGGGCGCCGGCCTGGGCTATGGCCACGATGCCTCGGATATCGGCCGCAATGGCAGCCGCAGCACCGTGGATGGCTACAGCGTGGCCACCTACGGCAGCTTCCATCCCGAAGGCGGGTTCTACGTGGATGGCCTGCTCGGCTACCAGTGGCTGAAGTTCGACGCGCGCCGCTTCATCACCGACAACGGCAACACCGCCTACGGCAGCCGCGACGGTACGCAGTGGTTCGCTTCGTTCTCCACCGGTTACCAGCATCGCAGCGATGCCCTGCTGCTGACCCCGTATGGCCGCCTGGATCTGGCACGCGCCACGCTGGATGGCTACCGCGAACATGGTGACGAGGTGTACGCACTCGACTACCAGCGGCAGACGGTCAACACCAGCACCGCCACCGCCGGCGTGCTGGCGCAGTGGCTGGTGAAGCGCGACTACGGCATGTGGACGCCGCAGCTGCGCGCCGAGTTCGGCCACGACATGCAGGGCTCCAGCCAGGCCTTCATGCGCTATGTGGACCTGATGTCCGGGCCGGTGTACCGCGCCACGCTCGATCGCCAGTCGCGCAACCACACGCTGCTGGGCGCTGGCATCGGCCTGCAGACGCTGAAGGGCTGGACGCTGCGCGCCGAGTACCAGAACCAGCTCGACAGCAGCAGCCGCGACAACCAGGGCATCCAGATAAGCGTGCAGAAGACGCTGCCGCCGTGATCGATGCAGCGGCGGCGGCCGGGTGGTCGCCGCCGCACGTGGCCTGTATCCGTACAATCGTGTCTCCGGCAGGAGCGCAACCTGCATCTGCGCCGGGCATCGAATGGAAGGAACAGGACAGGGAATGAAGATTCGAACGATTGCGATGTCATCGATGGTCGCGCTGTTGGCGGCCTGCGGGCAGGCACCCGAAAAAGCCGCCGAAACGACGCCTGCGGCGGCCGCCGCCGCACCCGTTGAAACACCGGTGGCCAGCGCCAGCGTGGTCGGGAACGATGCGTCCGTCGAACAGGGCGTGGACCCGTCGGTGTGGGACCACGAAGGCGAGCCGGACGACCCCGGCGCCGGCGGCGAACTCACCTGCAAGGACAACCCGCTGGCGACCCATTTCTTCACCCTGGTCGGCGGCAACACGGTGGACGACTGCGGCCGCAAGGACCCGAAGGTGCTGGCCGCGTTCGATGCGTTGATGAAGGGCACGCAGGATGCCGAATCGACCGACCAGGACATCCCGCCGCTGCGCGAACGCCTGTTGAGCGGGCCCAGTGGGCCGGGCGAGCTGACGGTGCTGCAGGGCGAACCCTGGTGGTTCTACACCGCCTGCCAGGCCCACGACTGCCCTGGCACGGCGTTGGCGATGCTGTACTCGCCCACGCAGACGAAGATGGTCGGGCGCCTCACCGCGCGCTGCAAGGTGTGGTGGCTGGGTGAGCCGAGCGCCGAACAGCGCGCGCTGATTGAACGCGAACGGCCGCTGGACGAAGCGTTGCTGAAGAACGAAGGCGATGCCTGCGAGTAATGCGGGGCTCGCGGTGGCGCCGGGCCATGCCCGGCGGGACCGCAGGCAATCGTGCCCGTCTCACTCGTCCGGACGCATCCGCGTGCCGATCTGCGCGTTCAACGCCAGCGATGCCATCGCCAATCCTTCCAGCACGCGGTCGCCCACGTATTCGCTGTCTGCGCCATTCTGGCGCACGCGTTCGGCGGCCAACAGCAGTTCCAGGGTGACGCGCTGGCCTGCCACGGCGCAGTCCGCGTCACCCAGCGCGATGCGGCGGCCCGGCATCGGATGGCGCTCAGGCCAGGGCTGGCCGTCGGCGGCGGCCCCCTTACCGATGCGGTCGAGGGTGGCGAGGAAGCCGAGCGGGTCGCGCTTGCGTGGGGGTTCCGAGACTGCATCCGCGTTGGCGGGCGCGTGATGCGCGTGCGTGCGGGGGAATTCCGGTGTGCTCATGGCAAAGGCTCCGTGCAGGACAGACGGTAGCCGCCACACAAAGGTGGCGGGCGGAGACGTGGCTCGAAAACCGGGCGCTTGTTGAAACCGGCAGGCACAGGGCCTCCACGCTCCGCCCGCCATGACCGGCAGACGGATTGCCCGCCGGCGCCACGAGGAGTGGCGCCGGCGGACAAGCGTTGTCAAACAAGCGCACGGGTTTTCGAGGCCCGGCCACCCTCTCCGGTGGCCCGCCATCTGTACCGCTGTCGCCGCGCAACGCCAATGAGAACAGTTGCAAACAGCGCCTGACCGAAGACGCTTTCGGCATTCTTGCATGCTGTTAAGTAGCTGCAGACCGAGGCGGCGCAATGGCCTCCACCGTTCGGGGAATATGCGACACGGTTGGTGATTGACGCGGGTCCGCCACCGCGCCCAGAGGCCAATGGCGACATGACCTCACGCGTTCGAAGGCTCAGGTCAGATACCGGACGACGCGCCCATGACCGACCACGCGCGCACCTTCGCGTACCTCAACAGAGGCACCCGGCTGCAGCGCCGCGTACGAAACGGCAGGCGCGTAAACCAGCCTGGCCACGGCAGTCAGCGGGCGCCCAACCGGGAAAACAGTGTCGGCGCCCACGAACGCAACGCCGAGCAGCGTGTCATCGGGTGGCACGCGCAGGTGCGGCCGATAGCCGTTCGCCGAGGCCGGTTGAGAGCGCCCGCCCTGTTCCGGTGTGAGGAAGGTGAGCTCGAGTTCTACGCGTGCATCCTGCGTCACGCTACTTGCCTGCGCTGCGCTCGTCCTTGCCATCTTCACCCTGTCCCTCTCCACGGCTCTGCGCGAACTCCGGGAAGGTCTTCGCGATCGAATCCTTGTCCGGCAGGATATAGAACACGCCGCCCTTCTGGAACGTGGACGCCACGATCTGCTCGTAGAACGCGGCGGAAACATTGATGCAGCCGTGGGTGACGCGGTTGTCATCGGGCGAGGGCGAGGCCAGTCGTTCGGCGCGCTTCTCTTTCGGCGTGCCCGGCGGCAGCGGATGCAGCGAGACGGCCGAATCGTAGTCCACCCACAGCACGCGTCCGGCATCGTCGGAGGGGCCGTAGCCGCCGATGAAGCGGCCAGCTGGTGTGGTGCGGTCGCGGCCGGGAATCGCGCTCAGTGCGAGCTTGGCCACGCCCGGTGCGGAATGATCGCCTACCGCCGAACCAAACAATGCCGGGGCGGCGCCGCGCAGTTTGCCGTCACCGCCGAACACGAGTACCTGTGCTGCGGCCTTGTCCATCACGGCGAACGGATAGCCCTGGTTGTCCTTGCTGGCGACAACCCAGCCAGCCAGTTCAATCACCGTCTCGGACACGTGCTGGTCCGGCGGCAGTTCATCGGCAGCCGACACCGGTTGTGCGGGTGCGTCGTCCTTCGCGTCCTTTGCGTGGGCTACGCCACTGCACGCGACGGCCAGCGCCAGGGCCAGTGCGGCGTGCAGGGCGCGGCGTGCAGGGGGAGAGGAGGTACGAATGGGACGGCTCCTTGCAATGCAGTCATCGGTGGAAGGAGGCCAGTGGCCGGCGAAGGCCACTGGTTCCCGGTACAGATGTGGATCAATTCAAACAGTGAGGGAGCGGTTACCCGCGCGGCTTGCGGCCGGCCGGTGCCCGTTCAAGCTGCTGCACGCGGCCTTCAATCTGATCCAGACGCTGGTTGGCCTGCTGTGCGGACTGGTTGGCCGATTCAGCGCTCTGTGCGGCGCCCTGCACCTTTACATCGAGCTGGTCGAGGCGCGAGTTGATGGTGGCAAACTCGTTCTTGTAGGACGCACAAGCGCCAAGGCTGACGGTTGCGATGAGCGCTACAGCAAGTGCGCGGGCCGTCTTCATGTGTTGCGGGTTCAGGTTCATTGCACTCCCTCCTTCGTCTGGGGAAGCTGGAATATAGCGGCGTTTGTTCCCCACGCTGACAAGCGCTTTCAGCTGAAATTGGAAGACGTGGAAGCGTTGTGAAATATGTTCGTCAGCAAAGCTTAACGAGTGAGATCAGGCGAGCTGATGCGCACACAGGGGATGGCCTTGCGGTTGCTCGAATCGTCCAATTCATCAGCCTGAAGGCGGCGTCATTTCTACCTGTTTCCCACCGGCCCACACGCCGGGCGCCATTCACTTGCAACCAGCAGCGCCGGCGCACTGTCCGGACGCACGTTCAGCAGCGTGGCAATCGCGCTGCGTTGGTCGGGCGCGTGTGCAGCGTAGTCAGCAGCAATGCGGTAACCGATCCAGTAGCCAAGATCGCCGCGACGCGTTTCATCGCCGGGTCCGTTGTACAGCCATTGCGACAGATCGGTGCCGGCGCTGTCCTGGGCGAACTGGCGCTCCAGCGCGCACTCGCGGCCCTGGGTCCAGCGGCGCAGATGCGCGTTGGCCGGTTGCCCGGAGATCAGTTCGGCCACGTACTCGGCGCCTCCTTCCAGCAGCGTCTGATAGAGCAGGGTCGGTTGCGCAACGTCCGCGTCTGCGCCGGGCTGCTGGATGTGCACATACTCATGGGCGATCAGGTGCACGAAGCGGTCGCTCACATCGGCCTGCATCCAGTCGGCGTTGCACAGCGCTTCCAGCCCGATCACCACACCGTCGGGCGTGGTGACACCGCCGCTGTTGCCCCGGCCCACCAGCACCGTCACCGGGGGGAAGCGTGCCTCCGGCAGCAGCGCGCCCAGCCGGCCGAGCGCGGCGGCGACGCGGGTGCGGATGGTGGGCAGGGCGGTCGCGCAGCGGCGCGCCTTCTCGAACAGCGCCGGCTTGTCCTGGATCGCGCGCGCCAGCCGTTCCATCGAACCGATGCGGCTTGCGGTGAAACCGTGCAATGCCTTGCTGCCCGGATCCAGGTAGTGGCGCTGCAGATCCTGCGCGCTCGGCCGCCCTTGGTTGGCATCAAGCACCTGGAAGAAGCGCGCGACATCCCCGGTCTGGATGACCACGTGTTGGGCGGCAGGCGCGCGAGTGGCGGCCGGCGCGGGCAGCGCAGCAGCAAGCAGGACCCAGGGCAGCAATACCTGCAGCACTCCGAAGAGGCGGCGCGGCACAACGTGCGATGCAACGGATGACGGCTTCATCAGGTTCCCCAACCCCACGCAGAGGCCGCTACGATAGCGCGGCGGTGGCGCGTGGGTGTGCCGTGGGGCTCAAAGGGTATAGGTCATCGATTCGAGCATCAGGCGCATCCCCGCCTCAGCCGCTTCGCGATTGGCCTCGACCGCGCAGCACGCAGCGTTCAGTCCGTGAACGTGACGGTTTCCATGATCTTTCGCATGCCCGCTTCCGCGGCCTTGCGATTTGCATCCAGCGTCCAGGTGGACGCGTAGCAGTTCCACTGCTGGCCGCACCGCTTGACGGCCAGTACGTGCAGGCGCTGCGCATACGGTTGGTCGTCTTCGAAAAGGGTGTGCTGGAACTGCGTGGCATGGGCCTTCACGCCTGGCGCCAACTGGAAGGACGTGTACCTGGGCGGTCCGTAGTGCCCGCTCTCGCCCACATCCAGCGAGTACGAATAGGCCGCCCAATCCGGCAGCGACGTGGTGTCGCTGGTGTGGGCGACATAGATCTGGACATCCAGGTTCAAGACCTCGAAACGGCTCTTGTCGGCTTCGATGAGTACACGCCGCTGGTTCTCTCCCTCGCTGGGATGGTCTTCCACGACCGTCCAGTTCCCGGGCACCTGCATCTTCAACCCGTCCTTGGCGTAGCTCTTGGGCGATGCAACGTCTGGTGCGGCAGCGGGCTCGACGACGAGGTTCTGCGCAACGGCTGCGACCGGGGCAACACAGGCGATACAGAGGAGGCTTCGGAGCAGCACAGGGTTCACGGGCAATCCTCGGATGGGGGAGTGGCCGCGCATGGTAGAGAGGGCGCGTGTGGCCGGCCATGCAAGAAGTTGCAGATTCGAAGCTTCAGCCAGCTACTAGCCATGTCCCCATAGTTTAGACGCCCATTTGTCCCATAGTTGAGTACGTTCCGGGGTGTTTACACACAGACTATGGGGCAATCTGCCCCATAGTCTGTTGTAGCAAGTCGCAAGATTATGATTTCACGGGGGATTTCCCCATAGTCTGTGCAATCGACGGAAGATGCACAAACTATGAGCACAACAGATTTGGCTATCTATCGGCGCTTAACAGCGGGAACAGCAGGGGGTTCATTGCGAAGTACACGCTGCAGTCGCGATGACCGACTGGGTGGGCTCTTACAAAGAGCAGAGTCCAGGGCATACACTGACAATGATGTGATCGCGGTTGATCGGAGGTCATGCCGTTTCGATATCATCAGCCAGTCAAAAATTTTCCAGAAAACGGTGGCATGGGCATGAACGCAACTGATCGAGATATCCTGATCGTCGGCTTGTTTATAGCCTCTTTTGCCGTATCTTTTACCGGGTGGGCCTGCTGGCTTGCTGCGCGTCGAAGGCCTTATCGGTCTCCCAATCGAAAGGTCTGAGTGATCCTCTCGGTCTGGCTTAAAGGCCATAGGCGTATCAATGGAACTTTTCTGGGGACTGGGGGCTTGTGCACAGTCGGCCCCCAGAGCGGCTGCCCAAGTTGCTCAATTGCCAACTCTGCGGCCACGTCGGCGATATCTAAGCCGCACATAGAGGACGTATCCAAGCCACCTGGCTAAGAAGTCGGACTGGCCCTACCGTTAGCGCACCTGCTCGCTTGCGCAGTTCAAGGAGCAAGCGATCTAAACTAACTTTACTCCTCTTCACAAACTAGCGCAGAAGGCTGCATCAAGTCTTTGAAGATACAAGGCTCGTAACCATTTATGAGTCATCAACGCGCGCGAAATGACCGACGCTTGCAACGAGCGTTGATTTGCGTATGTTCGCGGAATGAACGCACTTTTCCTGCAAAAGGCCGCTATCCAAGCATCCTCTGAGGATGAGCTGCTCAACAAGGTCGTGGACGAGTTCGGACTCTATGTGCGCGTCGCTGACCTGTGGCAGCTCTTGGGATTCCGCAGCCTTGACGCAGCAAGGCGAGCTGCAGTCCAAGGGCGCTTGGGCGTTGAGGCGGTGAATCTTCCAGGCCGGCGGGGACATGTTGTTAGATCACATGCGCTCGCCCGCTGGCTGTTTGATGCAGCAAGAGAGAAGCCCAATTTCTGACTGACTTGCAATCGTTGCAGACGCATAGGAGATCAATCTATGGACTGAGCAACATCAACTGCGATGGGTAGAAACAACAAACCCCGACTGGCAGGTCGGGGCGTTGTGCGCAGCTAGCGTTCAGATCCGCAGAGCCGAATCTACCCCTGACCCGTATTTCTTTCAAGTACCCGTTACTTCGGGAGGGTGAGGTCATGTCCTCTCGCTTCCGTCAGGGAGACGACAGTGACACCAGACGAGCTCAGAAACAGGCTTAGGACTCTTGACCTCAATGATGAAGATAGGGCCTTCATCCTTGAACTGTTCTTCGAGGGCGCCGGCCGCAAAGTCGGCGCCTATGCGCTCGATAATGTGATCGTGGCGCACTACTCGAAGAAGTGTCGAGACGTGCGCCACCTAGAGAGTCACACCGTTGAACAGACCTTCGCATTTCAGCTTGAGCTGGATCCGGACGTCGTCGCCTACATCTGTCAAGTCACATGCCGTGGCGTCCGAAGAGGCCGACATGTGTCAAATGCCCACGCGGACTTCCTCGTCATCCGTCGTCAATCAGTGGAGGTGGTGGAATGCAAGCCGGCCTCCAAGCTGGAAAAGCTCGTTCAGGCAAAGCCCAACGAATGGATTGTGGAAGATGGCCTGTATCGAAACCTAGCCTACGAGGCTTGGGCAGAAGCACATGGCGTGACCTACAGGGTATGGACATCACCAAGGGTCAACGGCACGCATCATCGAAATCTCCAGTTCATGGTTCATCACTGGGACGAGGAACTTAGCCTCATCCGTCGTGAAGGATTCAATGACGTGCAGAAGCAACTGCTCACTGGGCCAAAGAGCATCGCCTTCTTGATGGAGCGCATTGCCTGGTTCAATGCAGGAGTTGCAGCGGGGCTGATGGCGGATAGGCTCGTATACGGTCCAGTTGAGTATGTGCCCATCACAGACACACACCACTTCCTCCTCACCCTCAGTGAAGAGCAGGCGGACGAAATTGCTGCTGAGGTAGCCGGAGGCGTCTCAAGTCTATTCCTGGACGCGACTGGCCCGGTATCGCTCGCGAGCGCGTCTGATGTCGCACGGGGGACTGCGCTGCTCGCACGGCTTGATGGCATCGAAAAGAACGGCGAACAGGTACCGCGTTGGCTACGTGATGTGGCAAAAAGGGTGAAAAAGGCCCGAGCGGAGGGGCGAAATCCTCTGAACGAGACAGTCACGAACTTCGCCAGATGCGGCAATAGGCAGAGCCGACTAACTGTGGAGCAAACGGAGCTAGTTACCGTTGTCATACAGACGTTCTGGTTGAAGGGCCTGGCCAAGTCAATTGCCGATTTGCACAGAGAGCTGGCAAAGAGATGCGAAAAGGCCGGGGTGCAAACACCGGGTAGAAGAGCGCTGGAGAGTCGCGTCAAGAACACATCCAAGGCTACCCGAGACCTCTCAGTGGGCGGCAAGCGCCTCTACCAAGCCAACAGACCTCGATCCGATCCCCGCTTCAGGGCAGGTACGGCACTCGCCGTGCACTCGGTTCTACACCTGGATGCGACTAAGGTGGACCACAGGTCATTCATACAGGGAACAGAGGGCCTGGATAAGGACTGTCCTCTTCTCTACACAGGTCGCGACGAGGCGTCTGGCTCCGTCATGGCCCACGCGTTTGTGTTTGGCCCCGCTCGGCGCGATGGGCCCATGATTCTGATCAGAAACTATGTCCGCAAGTACGGCTGCGCTCCGCACTCGATTGTTACGGACCGAGGATCAGACTTGAAGGCGGGATTGAGCGAGATCGCGCTCGCCTACGGAATATCTATCCTGACTGTGCCGACCGGAGGAGGTCGCTTCAACTCGGAAGTGGAGACCATTCAAGGTCAGATCAATGCGATGGTAAGTCACAGGATGGATGGCAGCACTAAGCCGGATCAGGCTGGGCGGTCTGTAGATGGAAGGATGAAGAGTCGCTCGACAGCACGAATGGAGTTCTCTACCACAGAGGCTGAAATTGACGAACTCCTTTACACCAACCTTCCAGACAATCCCATCCGCAGCTCCTTCAGCGCGAAGGAGCGCATGGAGCACCTTCTCGAAGTGGCGCCAACCTCGGGAATTCCCGTTGCTTTCGACGATGATTTCAGGTTTCGAACTTCGGTGAAGCTGGACTCTAGGAAGTACGAGGCGACGCGCGGACTCCGCTTCTGCCAGAGGAACTATACGAACGCCGATCTCTCTGCGAACCTCCAGTACGAAACCATCTTGGAAGCACGTAGAGATCCTGAGGACACTACCTTCATTTGGATTCAGACAGATCGTCGTCGGTACAAAGCATGGTGTTCTCTGCTCTCAGAGATCGGTCACTACTCTTCCGAAGAAAGGTACTTCGAGACGATGTGGGACCAGCTGACTAGGCCGGAAGTCAAAATTCGAAAGGAGAAGGCGCAAAGGAATGCCTATGAGCGAACGAGCGCGGCGAACGAAGCGCAGCGCACCCGTGGCTCGATCTCAGCGAAGAACGAACCCAACGTCCGTTCAAAGAAGAGATGTACTGAGTCCATAAAGCAGGCCATGACCCTCAACGTAGACTTCAGCAAGATCCCTGATTTGCTCGCAAGAGAGGGCGCTGATGACCGCTAAAGCAAGGGGCAGAAGCGACCTGCGGAAGATTGAGTATCCGTTCATTCCGCACGCACGTTTCATGAGCACGCAAAGTGACTTGATGCGTTCAGTAGCTAGGGCTCAACCAGGCGACTTCATCTGGGTGATCGCTCCATCCTGGTCAGGCAAGAGCGAGCTGCGTCGGCAATTGCTTCCAGCGCTTGCAGGAAAGCCAGCTCACTGGCGCATCGGCAGCATCCCGCTCATCTCCGTACGGGCGGTTCTCAACCAAGGAGACAAGTTCAATCCGAAGGACTTCGCGCTGCGACTGCACCAGGAGATCACCGAGCCCGAGTTCGGATGGCTCAGGGTTGATGCCCACACCGGTAGCCCTGATCGATTTCATGAAGCTGCGGAACTTCGCGCTGCCTCGAAGTTCTGGCAGGAGATTCGACTACGCAACCCAGAAAGGGAGCTGCGATTGTCCTTTGAAAGGATGGCAAAGACTCGAGGGCTCAGGTACATCATCATCGATGAAGTCGCAAATATCTGCAGAGTTCAGAAGACCCAGAGTGCTCGAAACTACATGTTGGGGATCATGGCTCTAATCGAGGAGATAGGTTGCACGGCGATCATGTTCGGAACCCATGAGGCGGCACCACTGTATGAGCATGCGCAAGAAATATTCAATCGATCAGACATCCTCTACATGCGGCCGTACAACCTGGGCGCTAGTTCAGAGCTGGCGGATTACGCCGCGTTGATCAAAGCAATCGGCAGCAGCCTTCCCTTGGCGCGCGTGTCACTCCTTCAGGACAACCTGGAACTGATTGCCCTGAACGGCGGTGGTGTCTTTGGTCCAACCCTGCGATACCTCCGTCGCGCCAATGAGGAACGTAGTCGCGCTGGTAGCAGTACTCTGAACGAAGATCATCTGCGCGCCGCCTCTGGAACATCGAAGAATCACAGCTTGTTCTGGGCAGACATCGATAACTTCAATCTCCTCGCGAATGCCAAGCGTTCCCATATGCTCTCCGAATTCATGAGGGTCGCAGCCGATGTCTCGTAGCGAGAGAGCCACGGATCCAGCTCTGCCGAGATGGACGGTGCTCCCACCAATGAAGGCCCTGGCGGTGGGAACATCGGGAACCGAATCACTCACTAGCTACTGCTTGCGGCTATCAAAGTTGTGTGGGATTCCATGGACACGCTTCATCTCCATGATCGACTCTGAGAGTAGCTCTCAGGCTGTTAGATACACTGACTGCGCTCGGCTCTCTGGCCCTGGTCCAGTTTCGCTTAGAAGAGCCCGCACACTTGAGCGCTTGACTGGTCAGCGGCTCGTTGGCACCACTCTGTATGGCATTGGAGAGATCATCTCTGGGCGATCTGAAGCGCTTCACAGAGTCGCAGCGTGGTGTCCAATCTGCCTGTGCCAGGCAGCCGAAGAAGGGCTTCCGAACTTCTCGCGACTGATCTGGCGGTTCACTTCCTACTCTCACTGTTCAGTTCACGGTGCTCGAATTGAGCAATGCTGCCCACATTGTGACTTCGCAAGTATCAGAAACAGCGGCTCATTCCTTTGCCCAAAGTGCAATGGATCGCTGGAAGTCCAAGCCCGCTATGACCGTCCAAGTCGCGCGGAGGCCTGGACAAATCACTGCATTGAGGAGCTTATTGAGTGGACCTCGAATCACCCTAGGCAGCCACTTAGGAAGGCTAGTCTCATCAGATTTCTGACTGCCGTTGATTCAGTGAACGAGGCGAAAGCGCTCTCCTACATTGCGCCGAAGAAGGCCCGTGACGACTTTGTGCGGTACGTTCGTTGGAGAGATGCGAGCGTCCCAACTCTTGGCCTTCGGCCTGATACAAGCCGGGTGGATCTTGGAGATCTTCTGAGGGCATCAGCAAAGCAGTGTGTGTCGGTGCTAGACATGCTTCTAAGACCGGAGGAGTCCGCGTCGGCACTGCTTCCAGGCGTCCAGTACCACTTCGAACTTCCCGCGCTTCACGGCAAAGCAGCCAATGACTGCGCCAGACTTGCACGAATCGTCGAAGCGCTGACTGACGACGCCGACTGTGTGCTGCCTGCAATGCAAGTTATCTTATGCTGCGCCGGAATCAGGAAGGCCTACAAATGCCGTATGCCGGGTCACTACTCCAGGTATGCAGTGCAGCTCCGAATTCAGCGCTCGCTCTTCCTGGTGATCTCACCCGGTCGCATCAACTTAGCCTTCCGTGCTGCTGTGAAGATGATTGAGGAGGGCATTGAGGAATCCGATCTAGTGAAGCGTGTTGCTAGACAGTTCTGCATACCAGTGGAGACCTCCGCGGGTCTAGTTCGCTCTGCCTTCACTGTACTGGCCACTGATACTTGTAGCAGTGATCAGGATTGCTTCTGAGTTCCGGTGCACGTTCAGTCTGGAGCATCGGCACGAGAGGCACTCTCATAGCCTGCGGTGCGCCGAAATAAAGCCAGTCCTACCGTGACTGGGGCACGCTCATGTCCGAAAGATACTAGTAGTCTTTGTGTTGTAGGTGACTCAAATCCGTTAAGCGGTATAGATAGTTTTAGGTGCGTCACTGCCTGTGCTCCCTTGCATGCGATGTGGACTCTTCTTCCGAGTACTCCGCAACTCACGCGGAGGGCTTCAACCAATTCGGATGCAGTCGTGCTGGGCGCAGCGATGCGAGCAGCGGCAAGTAGGTTGCCGATTGATACGCGGACTTTCGCGGCAGCCTCGGTTGCTTCCGCCACCAGCGCATCAAATGGGTTGATCGGCGCGTTGAGTTTGATTGCGCTGTCTGTCGACTCGGGAGGTGTCGACTGCGCTGCACGAGTATGAAGATGAAGGTGTTCCCATAGCGCACCTACATCCGTCACGATAACGGCATTGCTGATCTGCGCCATGAAGAGCGCAACCTCCAAATTCACGCAGCGAACCACGAAAGTCTGTGATAGCGCTTTCGGATCTTCCACGATTTGGAGCAGTGCCAGCGGATCGTCCTCCGCCTTACGCCGCATCTGTGCCAGGACTCCTAGGTAATGATCCTCTTCGCGATTCGGCGCAGCGGCCCTGATCAAGGGCAGCAGGGCGCGATCAGGTAGCTGCAGTAGCGAGCGTTCAAGGTCATCGCGCAGCATCCAGCTAAACTCTTCGAGTTGCTGCGGGTCCAAGCGCCATTTGGCGGTGCGCTCCGCTGCCATCGTCCGCATGGCGTACTCGAACTCAGGGTTAAGGTCGCCTGGGTCGGGGAACACCAGTACCTTTCCGGCGAGGATCAATGGCTGGAGCATCAACCAGAACATGATGTTCTTGAGGAATTGTTGCTTGTGCTGCGCAGGCGAACTGATCGGGCTGTATTCAGGCCGCAGGTTCCGGGAGGCGAGAACGGGATCCATTACCAGCACCTGATCAAACATTGGCACCAGGCTTACTATGCTCTCGCCAGCGGTTCGGGGGTCAGACGGACCCATGTAGATCGCCCTTGGGCCGCCGCCGCTAGGTCGTGACAGCAGTGAGGCCAGGTCCGTCCCCTCTGGCCAGAGGCTGCGAGAGATGCGATGTAGCGTCGAGACTTGATCGTCGGAGAGCGTACGCTGGACGTTATGCCATGAATCATCCTCCGTCAGCTTCAGCACACCGCCAATGGCCCGAAGAAAACTGAGATTTCGTTCGCGCAGACTCAACACATCCCACGGTGGACGCTCCCAAGGATGAACTCTTGCGCAGCATTCGCCAAACATGGCTTCTGCGCCACACGGGCACCGGTCCGTGGGAGCCGATACAGCGGCCGGCGGCGCTTTTGCGACAAACTCGTGGTCTCGTGACGTGCGGCCATAGGAGTCGCGATAGCCGGAACTGCCATCCTTGTAGCCGATGTAGATCTCGCCGCCGTAGCGCCACAGTTCCTGCTTCGGGGGAAGCAGTAGCCGAGCGAGGGTTGCCGTGTCCACCTGGGCGGAGTGTTCCGGGTACAGCCAGTCTTGCTCTCCTGCCGCAATGTACCGGTGGGCACGTGCCTTGAGCCAGGTATTCACCGCGATTACCGCATCGGCATCGAAGCGTCGCCCCCTTATCAGCGCGTCGGTACGTAGCAGCGTGTGTCCGAAGTAGCGGGCATTGATGCGCTTCGCCGTCAGCTCAGCGCTGTCTGGATCCTTGGCGTAAGGAAAGTGCGTCAGGATTAGAAGATTATTGGCGTCCAGCGGAAACAGTGTCTGCGTCCCGTTCCACGTGACCGGCGCTTCATTCGGCAGGTTGAGCAACGATGCGTCGAGCGGAAGACCGGCATTGAAGGTCGTGACTGGATGGTCGGTGACCAAGAATTTCACTTCAGAGTCCTCAGCCGATACAACCTCATGCACGCACTCGGCCCAAAGGGTGCCGAACATTTGGCGAAGGTGCTGCATCTCCCGCATTAGCTCGATCTGGGACAGCGCCGGGTATCGGCTGCGGATCCACTCCAAGCCCTTTGGTGTGCGCAACTTCTGCGCTCCTAGGTATGCCAGCATCGGCTGGTACTGGTCGTGGACCTGCGCGGCGTCGCCGCCTATGAATGCTCGAACTGCCTTCGCGCCAGAGTCGTCGATACCCTGGAACAACACTGTTTCGATCTGGTCGTTGAGGTGCTCCCCAAAGCGTGTGATGTATAGGTCGTTCTGCCAGAAGCAGGCCTTGGGGGGGCGCTGTCGCGGTCTCGCCAGAATCGCTGTACCGTTGGGCCTGAGGCGCGGGGGAGCAATGTCGAGAAACCAATTGTCGGCATCAGCAACGCTGAACCCGCGCTGGTACCATTCGGGAACGTAGTGATTCTCACGGGACGGTTTTTGCGCCTTGCTAGGACTGGGGAGGCTCGTCATGGTGCTGGTTCGTCCTCGTGCTGGTCGTACACGAGTCCAATGAAGTGGCGTCTAAACCATTGCGTCGCTTCAGCGTCAATCACTCCATCTATGTACACATCAGCACGGCACACGCGACTGGCAGGAATGTTGAACACCAAATGCACTCCCACTGAGTAAGCGTAGGGGCCGCCTTGGTCGGTCAGCCCACGCAGCTTCCAGATGTCCTTGGCGAAGTCACGATTGATGTGGCGCTTGGCCTCGACGACCAACAGGTTTTGGTCCTGTGCGCCGACACGATGGACGATAAGGTCCGGCACGATATTGGCATCATGCATGTTGCCGGCCGCGTCGGCGTAGATCAGTTCCTTGACAGCGCGGCCGCGGCGATCGTATTCGTTGCTGACTCGATACTCCGGAAATCGCTCCCGGAGACGCACATACAGCTCCGCCACGACTGCGCGTTCTCCTGGGGCTGCATACCTCAGGTGCTCGTCTTGGAGCAGATTGACGATCGCATCGGCCAGGTGCTGCAGGGCGTCAATTACGATTGGCGTCATGCCGTCGCACTCCCATGTAGGTGTACCGCAGTGATGCCACAGCGCAGGACCGATTCGGCCGCGATGAACTACTAGATGCAGCCACGAAGAACACTTGCGTAAGAGTTGACCTCAGTGTTGCCACTTGATGTTCGTAGAGATCCAACGATCGTCCCTAGCACCTGAAGATCCCCACCATCGTTAAGAGCCTGCCCGCAGACTATCCCGCGGATGATGGCCTTTCCGCCCTCTTGAACACTCAGGTTTCGAGCGCACATACCGTACAAGTGCAGGTCGCCACCAGCTGCGACCACAATATCTCACGTCACCTGCCCGTAGAGAGTGAGACTGTCGCCGAGCGTCAGGCCTCCTTCTATCTGTCCTCTCTCGGTTTGCACTTCATCTGGTCATCGCCGCCAGTTGTGCTCCAGTGTCGCCTAACTGGGCTGATGCTGCAGCTGCAGCCGGAGCCGCGTCCAGCCGCTCGGCCTGCTGCTGGTTGCTCGCGGGTACCCATTGGAGTGAGGCTGAAGTTCTCAACGGGTGCGACCAGGAAAGAGCCTTGTCTATCGCACTATGAGTGACATCACATATTGCCCGTCTCGTTGGTCAGCGAGATTTTGAGTGGTTCTGGCATTGAATCGGAGGCCTACATCTGTAAGTGCTTGCCATAGATAGAGATTTCCAATTTCATTTCCTGAGGAATGCTGAATGAATGATGAATTAAGGTGGGTGGTGTCTCGGGCAACGAAACCACAATATGTAGGCGGTCACCCACCGCGACCACAAGATGTTGACGATTTCTGTGGGTAAGCCTGTGGATATCCTGTTCGTAGCGTGCTGGCAAGCAGACTTGCGGAGCCTGATTTGGATAGGAATAATTCGCCCACGGAAGAGCCTAAGGCTCCATCCAAAGAAAACACGGCCGTTTGCAGGTGACATATAAGAGAGGCTCGACCTCCACCTGCAACCGGCTTTTTTTTGCCCAAAGGAAGGGGATGCCGTGGGTAAGAGGTACGCGCTGCTTTTGGATGCTGGATTCGTGAAGCGCAAGATCAAGCGAGATCTTGGCGATGTGACTCCCTCAAACATTGAGCGTTTGGTAGCCTCGATCCGTAAGCATGAGGCGGTGTCAGGCTTTGAGCTTCACCGAATCTACTACTACGATGCCGCTCCCTTAGGAAGGTCAGTTGACCACCCACTCACGGGTGAGTCCATCGAGTACGGCAGCACCGAGGTGTTCAATGAGAATGCGGCGCTACTGAAAGAAGTGGCGAAGCTTCCGCATTTCGCTCTCCGCAAAGGAGAGTGCACCCACGATGGCTGGAGCGCTCAATTCAAGAAGTTGAAGCGCTCCTCAGCAAGATTCGACGCCGACACCAACACGCTCCAGGTTCGCCCCGTAGACCTGAAACCGGTGATCCGCCAGAAGGGCGTGGACATGCGAATTGGCATGGACATCGCTGCCTTGACGTTGAAGAAGCACGTCGACGTGATTGCCATGGTCACGGCGGACAGCGATTTTGTGCCTGCTATGAAATTTGCCAGACGAGAGGGTGCTCAACTCCACCTCTTCACCCTCGCGCACGGGGTGAAAGAAGAGATGTCCGAGAACTGCGACCTTTTGATCTCTGCGAGTGCAAGATCACTGGTAGATCTTCTGCCAGCCGATCCGTTGGCGACTTCTCAGCCAACTTGCTGACCCCGCATCCTCGAGCAAAACCGTAACCGCATCTAGCGAGTCACCGCAAGCAAGAGCCAGTGACTAATGGGCAACCAGTCCATCCTGCAGGACCAAGGCTGCTCGGTGTTTTGACACCTACGGCGCTGCCCCTAGGTCGTGCACAACTGCCTGTCCAAGCTTGAGGCCCGCCGCGAACAGCCGGCCACCTTCTTACCGATCTGGCCGTTGAGCCAAACTGCCTACGCCCGTGCCCAGGAACACACTGCCATGCCTGGTAGGTCGGTGCCTGTCGTTCCACACTGTGGACCGCGGCGCCCATCGGTTGACGTTGGTGGCGCCGGGGATGCTCTGTCACGGCTGTTGGCAACTTCATTGATGGTGACGTGGTGAGCGAGCGCTGCGCGGAGCTCGCGCCAGAGTGAGAACACTCACCCCGGCGCGGGTCCGCTCGGATCTGGGCGCTCTTACATGCCCAGATCGGACAGCCCTGGGTGATCATCTGGGCGACGTCCTAACGGCCAATGGAACTTGCGTTGATGCACGAGAAGCGTCGCTCCATCAAGCCATCGGCGCCAAATTCCCAGTGCTCGTTCCATACGAGCGGTACCAGTTGCCTGAATCTTCATGCCATTCATAGGCATAGTGCACAGCAATACGATTCTCGTTAAAGGCCCACGGCTCCTTGATCAAGCGGTACTCAAGTTCTTTCTTCCACTTGCGGGCCAGGAACTGCCGGGCCTCTTCACGGCCTTGCGTAAATTCGGCGCGGTTCCGCCACTGGGTCTCGAGCGACTAGACATGGTCCGACCTTGACTGCATAGACCTAAACCATACGATGACTGGTGTTGCCCGTACGTGGCAGAAAAACCTGAATACGCATAATTTATAGGCTCTGGTCGCAGAATGCAGAAGCCGTCAGCTAGTGCAGTACGGCAGCGGACCAGCACCCAAGCTGCTCATTCAAATGCCACCGAGGTCTTGGATGGACGCTTGCCTTTGGCGAAGTGCGGCGACCAAGAGCCTGCCTCCTGCAACCCGCCGCCCGCTCGCCCTATTCAACCACTGAGCCTGAAGGCGACCCGCCTCCAGTACATCTTCTGGATCAAAGCTGTCCTTTCTACCGTGCAACGGATCTCCCGGCGAAGCCAGACCGCCAATCAAAGGTTGTACTCGCGCGGGCTCCCCGCTGACGCTTTTGGCATAAGCGGTGGCCACCATACGACTCGCTTGGGGGGACCACCCGCCAAGGACAAGCTCAGTTCCTATCGCCTCTGCAGCCATCCCTGCTTCACGGGCTGCCTTTTCGTAGGCCGGCCAAAGCTGGTCAACTACCAAGCCCAGCTCCCTGCCCAGTTGTTCCATGGTGAAGTCCGCTCGGAAGCTGGCCTGAAGCGCCAACTCATAGATGCGCAGGAAAAACTGTGCGCTCCCGCGAGTCGCTAGTACCAGGTTGTGCTGGGGGATCAGTAGCAGCTTCGCCCCGGCTGAGGGCGCTCCGGTCAGGGCGTCCTCGGCCAAAGTGTCGACCGCAACAAGAAGCTGGTCAGCGCGCAGCAGAACATTGAGGATGCTCAAGGCTCGGGTCCATATGGGGCCAGCTCACTATTGCCGTTATTCCACTCACTGTCGATGGAGGCTCATATGGACATCCCCAGCGTTGACCGCGCCCATGCCGGCGTTGAAGCAGAACTTGCCGCCCATCTGGGGTACATCAAGGCACTTGAGTACGGCCTTCGGGCGGCAATTGCCGCACACCCCGCCGCAGGAACAATGTCACTTCTGTGGGCGCAGATGCTGCCGGAGATCTCGGATCGTTATGCCTCTACCGGCCACGTTGACTTCAATGTGGCTCTGCAACGTGGCCTAAGGATGGTTGGTGCGCAGATCAACGAAGCAGCAGGGATCGTGCCCTCCGGTCCTGTGACCTAGTTCGAGCAAATATTGTTCCGGAGAACCGGCTCAACCGATGAACGAGCATGTAGTGTCCGAATCCCGCCAGAAGTGGGGCGACGTTTGGAGGACAGGCATAGGTGTCGCCTGGAACAGCCTGTGGAGTCATTGGCCATCAACTTCGCAAGTAGCTCCGTGTACGCCCCGTTCGGCAGCGCCTGACAGGAGATTGGCGTCAATCTGAAGGTGGAGGCGGGTAGCGACGTCATGTGGCGCCAACGGCAGCAACATTTCAGTCGAGCGCGGCCTGACTGCTTCTTTGAGATGACGGACCTGTGGTGGTTCTTTCAGGTATGGGGCCAGTTTGGCGGAAGCATCTGCCGATGAGCTATAGAATCTTTCCGAGATGCTCGACTCAATTGCCCCTGTTGGTGATATATCCGCCATCCACATCATGGATCCTTCGAAGAACATCTCCAAAATGCGCAGGTCCACAACGGGTACGCCACCGATGGTCTCCCCGGCCCCGATAGCATGGTTCAACACGACTACAGGCAAAATTTCGGCGTTGGCCGGGATAATCACGCCCAGCTCTTTTGCTCTTCGCCTCAGCTCGTCTGGCGCTGAGCGGGCTGCATCAGCTTTCCGGGCTACTTGCGTTACCGCGTCCAGTACCTTTTCTCGATGATTGCGCCGATCCACCGGTGAGACCGGCTGAAGAAAACACTTGGCCTCCCCAATCAGAAGTGAGTTCCCAACCACAATAAGCAGATCGACTTCCTCTTTTCGACCATGAGGCGGCGAGAAATCGAAAGAAGAGCTGCAGATGGCGGACACCTCCGCGAGCGTGGATGCCTCGATCTTCGCGTGGATGGATGACCTAGCAAATTCTTCGAACGCTGTTCCCCGGACATCCAGCGGGAAGCCGATGTTCCTAAGCCAAACGTCCATAAGCCACCGGTAGTTCGGATGGATCAAAGTGTGGTAGCAGATGGCAACACTGTTGCTATCAATTTTGACCAACGGCGCAGCCCAGAGGCCTCCTGATAGTGAGTCGGGCGAATTACCCTTGGGACGCCGATAGGTCAGGAACTCAATGAGCTCATCTGCTTCATCGCCCGATATCGCAAGCCCTTCCTGTACCGCAAGGACAAGGTCAACTCTGGAAACAGGCGGAGCCATGGCGGCCCAATCGGCACGGAACACACCGTCATTCCGCTCCTTCTGCAGCTGCTGCTTCGCAGATCGCGCAGTGGACTCTGCCAGTGTTCCCAATAGAAGATAGGCCTCCAGAACGCGATTCACGTTCAACTTCAGACCCTGCGGTCCCTGCTCCACAACGATCTTCTGATAGTACTTAGGCACAATCGATCGCACCGCCCTGAAGTGCGCAGCTGTTTCTGAGCCACCCGAAGAAAAAGCCAGCTGGACGCGACCGTCAGGGCCAATGCTGCCCTCCAGTTGGCGAGTGCTCGGTAGAGCGATGTTCCCGGAAGCGATCAGGTCTTTGAACGCGAGATAGTTGATGTTGTGAGCTTGCGTGGTCGTCATGAAGTGGCGGTGATCAGCAACAACTTTCGACGCCTCCCTATCCATATCGGTCGGGCCAAAGGCGTATGTGGGTTGCGATCTAAGCTGTCGAGTGTCATTCCAGATGACGTCTAACCAGAGGTCTTCAACACAAACGTAGGCGTTGGCAATCCTGAAGTCCCGCACGATGTCATTCCACGGCAGTTCTGCTATAGGTTGAAGTGCCTCGGCGTTCAATCCGGGGCACATCCGGAGCAGTGCTTCAGCCACGTCGACCGCTACTTCGCAGACCTCATCTGCGGTGTAGGAGCCTCCTGGCAGCTCCATCTTCTGAGTGGCAATTTGATCGGTCGACAGGCCTGTGTCAGTAGTCAACTGAATCGTACTTTCTAGAGCGATCACATCCGCGAGAAGACACTCGCGATTGCAAAGCGCGACAAAAGCGTGTGTCCTGAGCCCGGGGGAAAAGTCCGTTCGTGTAATGAATGCGAGCTTCTCTCGGAGCGCCCTAAGAGATTGATGAACAGTCATACCAATGGTGACGACTTCGAGGTCATCGAGAGTACAGTCATCCTGCGTACCTCTACTCAACCACACCTCGAGATCGAACTGCCTGGTGGTCGGCCCTGCCAACAGCTTGTTTCGGACATCCTGCACAATAGCCATCTAAGCCGTAACTCCATTTCCGGTGACTCATGATACCGGCGCAGAGTGCGAGGATTTCGGGGCAGCCACCACGCCGAGTACTTTGCGATACCAGTCCATCCCTTCGATGGTTCCGGCGCTTCACTCAAAGAGCCACCACGGGTAGTGGACGGGAGCGGCCTGCGCTCGCGCTGCTCCTAGCTCGGGCATCTACTGATCGGCTGGCGAGGACAGCAAGACGCTGCGCGCGGACAGGCAGCTTCGGCTAAAAATCGGCTAAGGGAGTCTACTAGCAGCGGAGAATCGACCCCAGGCCCATAAGACTCATGGCTGCGCCATTCTGCGGCGCTTTCGTCGCTGCCTACGGAGGCGCTCTGCCTCTTCTGCGGGCTCTACAGATGCAGTATGCGGTCAGCGTAGCTGCGTTGCTGGGATCCGCAAATGAACGTCGAGGATCGAGCTTGAACCAGTTGAGGGCGTCACTTTTCAGGTAGCTCTAGTGAATCGATCATCCGATCAGAGATGGCGTACGCCCGGTGCGTGACCATCAGGCTTCGCCGCTCAGCCCCGCCAAGCAGGGTGAGCAGTAGACCAGGGGGCAGCGGCCCCTGATCCGAGCTCGCATTTGTCCCCATAGTTTGTGTAGGTGATCGCTCCCATAGTTTGTGCAATCGGCAGGAACTATGAGGACATGGCTACTACCGGCGCAGAGTTCCCTGAACGCCAGCCTTATTTATATACCAGTCAGTTCAATATTCAGGGTCGATTAGACCCCCTAACGGATAATTCACACCTGTCGACCGCCTCCTCTCTCTCCCCCTCCCGGGAGGCGGTCGACGAAACCAAAATAATTAAAGGTGTGTCCCGATGAACAAGAATTCGCTGCTCGCCCTGGGTCTTCTGGCTGCTCTGCCGTTCGCTGCATCGGCAACCGACGGCCTGTCGTACAACTATGTTGAAGGCGGCTACGTGAACACCGATGCCAAGGGCGGCGACGCCGACGGCTGGAAGGTGAAGGGTTCGGTGGCGGTGCACCCGAACTTCCACGTCTTCGGCGACTACAGCGCCCAGGAGACCGACAAGTTCAAGAATGACGTCGACCAGTGGCGCCTGGGTGTCGGCTACAACTACGGCATCGCACCGAACACCGACCTGGTGGCCCGTGTTGCGTACCAGAAGTACGACGAAAAGCGTGGCCTGGACTTCAACGGCTACTCCACTGAAGTGGGCGTGCGCACCGCGTTCAACCCGTACGTGGAAGGCTATGTGCTGGCCGGCTACGAAGATTTCAGCAAGAAGCACGGCATCAACCCGGACGGCGAGTTCTACGGCCGTGTCGGCGCCACCGCCAAGTTCAACCAGAACTGGGGCCTGAGTGGCGAAGTGAAGCTGGCCAAGGCCGGCGACCGCGAGTGGTTCGTGGGCCCGCGCTTCACCTGGTAACAAACGCCTGTCGTTAGTGCGTGTTGTGCTGGCGTGTGACTCTCTCTCTCTCTCTCCCACACGCCAACCGAAGCCCGGCCTCGCGCCGGGCTTCACTTTTTCCGGCGCCACTAGGGCATCGGTCATGCGCGGGCATACTGTCAGCCTACCGGATAGCGGATTCCGCATGCAGACCTCCCTTTGCGCTTACGTGCAGCAGGCCGATGGCAACACCGTGCAGGTGGTGCTTGTGGATACCACCGCGCAGCCGGCGCTGGGTGCGCTCGGTTTTCAGGGCGTGCCGCCGATCCTGCATGCCTGTGTCGCCGACGATGCTGCCAAGGCCCGCATGTTCGTCGCGTTGCGTGATCTGGGTGTGGCCTTCTCGGCGGGACGCGAGTGGTGCCCGGCCGAGGTGTTCGCCTGGCTGCGCGAACGCGGCCTGCTGGAAGGCGCGTACCTGCGCATCGCCTGGACGGGCCCGCAGCAGTTCCAGTTGACCCGGGCGTAGTGCGGCGCTGCTGGCAGCGGAACGAGAACCGCTCCGGCCGCGCGCAGGTGGTTCGGCTATGATCGCCCGCACATCGCCACGCGATGCGCCCGCCTCAAGCCAGCAGGAACTGCCGTGAACTCCCAGCCCGCCCCGATCACCGCCCTCAACCACACGCTCGACAACGAGCCGCAGCAGATCACTGCGCCGCTGACCCACTCGGCCGCGTTCCTGGTGCTGAGGGTGAAGGATGACGAGGCCTCGATCGCGAAGGCGCGCGAGGTGCTGGCCAGCACCGATGATCTGATCAAGAACACCGCCATCCGCGAGATCGAGCGCACCTTCACCTGCAACGTGGCCATCGGCCACCGTGTGTGGCAGCCGCTGGTGGGCACCACGCCGCCGCGCGAACTGCACCCGTTCCGCGAGATCAAGGGCGCCACCCACACCGCGGTGTCCACCCCGGGCGACCTGCTGTACCACATCCGGGCGCGCACCCTGGACCTGATCGTGGCGTTCGAGCGCAACCTGCTGATGGCCTTCGGCGATGCGGTGGAGGCGGTGGACGACGTGGCCGGGTTCCGCTATTTCGATGGGCGCGACCTGCTCGACTTCGTCGATGGCACCGCCAATCCGGAAGGGCTGTCGCTGCCGGAGGCGACGATCGTCGGCGATGAGGATCCGGACCATGCCGGCGGCAGCTACGTGGTGGTGCAGAAGTACCTGCACAACCTCGATGCCTGGCGCGCACAGAAGACCGAGGCACAGGAAGCGATCATCGGCCGCACCAAGCACGACAACATCGAACTGGACGATGCGCCGGCTGATGCGCAGAAGTCGCACAAGACGCTGTGCACCATCGAGGACGCCGACGGCGAGCATGAGATCCTGCGCGACAACATGCCGTTCGCCAACCCGGGCCGCGGCGAGTACGGCACCTACTTCATCGGCTATACGCGCCGCCTGTGGGTGATCGAGACGATGCTGGAGCGGATGTTCATCGGCAATCCGGCACCGCTGCACGACCGCATCCTCGACTTCTCCACCGCCGTGACCGGCGGAACCTTCTTCGCGCCGGCGCGCAAGGTGCTGGCCGACCTGGTCCAGTAGATCCACGCCATGCGTGGATGGATCAACCGGTTGCCCAGAACAGCCACGCATGGCGTGGCTCTACTTCATCGCCATCTGCCTGTCATCTACCGCGCCGACCATCACGTGCTGGATGCGAGTGCAGGAGGCAGGCGATGGCTGCAGCAGGACACAGGAACGGCGCACGCCGCGGGTGGCGGCCGCTGGCCGCCTTGTTCGGCGTGCTGGCATTGGGCGGTGGCAGCGCGTCCGCGCAGGAGGCACCTGCGCACTGGATGGCCTACGCCGCTGCCGTAGCTGGGCAGCTGCAGCAGCGTCTGCAACAGGAACAGGACCCGCAGGCGCAGCGTGTGCTGGCGTGGCTGCAGGCGCACCCGGACATGCCGGCACCGCTGCCGGTAAGCCTGTGGATCACCGCCGATGGGCGCATTTCGAAGCTGGCATTCGACAGCCTGGGTGACGCCCAGGTGGATGCAGATCTGCGCGCGACGCTGCAGGCCAGCCCGCTGCCGGCGCCACCGGCGGACATGCGCCAGCCGCTGCGCCTGGGCTTGGCCCTGACCCGGTAGATCCACGCCACGCGTGGATGTGCTGGGTAGATGCCGACCTTGGTCGGCACGCACGCCAACCCAGGTTGGCGACTACCGGTGAACCCCATCCACGCATGGCGTGGATCTATCGGGTTGCTGCCTGCGGTGCGCGTGCCGCCGCCTGCCACGCGCGCAGGCCGAACACGGCCAGGCCAAGGAAGAACACGTACAGCGCGGCGGTCACGTGCAGTGACTTGAACAGGTAGGCGCCCACATACACCACATCCACTGCGATCCACACCCACCAGCAGGCGGCGTGCCGGCGCGCCTGCCACCACTGCCCTACCAGGCTCAGCCCGGTCAGCAGGGCATCCAGCCACGGCAGCGCGGCGTCGGTGAAGCTGTGCATGACCGCGCCCAGCGCCAGGCCGCCACTCACGCCGATGGCCAGGTCGCGCAGCAGTTTGCCGCGCGCCAGTGGCACGATGCGGATGCTGCCTTCGTCGGCCGCATGCTGGCGCCAGTTGATCCAGCCATAGACCAGGAAGCCGCCGAAGATCACCTGCAGCAGGGTGTCCGAGTACAGTTTGGCCTCGGCGAACACCAGCCCGTACAGCGCCACCGACAGCAGGCCCACCGGCCACGCAGCGAGCTGGCGCCGGGCCATCAGCCAGACGCCCAGCACGCTGCACAGCGCGGCGGTCCACTCGAGCACGACGCCGCTCACAGCGCGAAGGTCACCGACAGGCGCGCCTGCCGCGGTGCGCCGGGGAACAGGTAGTAGTCACCGCCGCTGCTGCCGGTGTCGCGCCAGTAGAAGCGGTTGAACACGTTGTCCACCGACAGGTTCCAGGTCACCGCACGTTCGTGCAGGCGATGCTGGAAACGCAGGCCGGCATCGAACACCGAATAGTCTGGTGCACGCACGCCGCCATCGGCACGCGCGACGTTGGCACCGGCGTAGCGCCAGCCGCCAGTGACATCCAGGCCCTGCGCGAACGGCAGCGCGTAGGCTACGTGCACGCTGGCGCGCACCTTCGGCACGTTCACCAGCTGATGGCCTTCATAGGCCGGCGTGCCGGTATCGCGCGCGCGCGCCTGCAGCACGCTGGCACTGGCCACGATCTGCAGTGCGTCGGTCAGCTGGCCATTGGCGGTCAGCTCCAGCCCGGTGTGGGTCTGGGTGCCCTGCTCGACGAAGGTGTAGCCGACGTCGCTGTTGTCGGGCTGGGCGTACTGGTAGGGCTGCGAAATGCGGAACAGCGCCGCGCCCAGGGTCAGTGCTTCGACCGGCACGTACTTCACGCCTACTTCCAGCTGCCGCGACTGCACCGACGGCAGGAAGGTATCGGCGTTGCTGGTCCAGAACGGCGCTTCCTGGCCCAGCGAAATGCCGCGTACGTAGCTGGCGTAGGCGTTGAGCTGATCGGTAGCCTTCCACACCAGCGCGGTCTGCGGCAGGAAGCGCGACAGGCGGCTGTGGCGCTGCGGGGTGCCGCGCTTGTCGTAGGCACGCTCGTCCAGGCGCACGAAGCGGCCGCCGGCCAGCCACTGCCAGTCATCGCCGAAGCTCATCCGGTCCAGCGCGAAGAACGCGGTCTGGCGGCTGTCCAGGCGCCGTGCGGACGGGCCGGGCATCTTCGGCGACGGCTCGAACACCGGCACCGGCGCTTGGTGGATGTTGCTGGTGCCGACGTACTCGTTGACGCTGGGGCGCTTGTCCACGGTGCGGCGGAAGTAGTCGGCGCCGATGGTCAGCTGGTGGCCGATGCTGCCGGTCTCGAAGCGGCCGCGCAGTTCGGCGCGTGCCTGCTGGTTGCGGCGGGTATCGTCCGGGCTGCGATAGTCGTAGATGTCGTAGTCGCCGTTGGGCGCGAAGTAGTTGCCGGGCACGCTGCCATCGGCGCACTGCACGGCGTAGTAGCAGCCGTAGGCGAAGGCGACGTTGTCATCGATCACCGAGCGGCTGTGGCCAACCGACACGCGCGACTGCCAGGCGTCATTGAAATCGTAGGTGTGCAGCGCGGTGATATTGGTGCTGGCGATATCCACCGGGCGCTGCCACGGCTGGTAGCCCAACAGGTGTTCACGGTCGACGCCGCGTGGCAGGTCGCGTGCGCCCAGCAGCTGGTAGCCCGACACCGAACGCTGCGAGCTGGTCTGGTAGTTGGCATCCACCTCCAGCTTGCCGCGTTCGCCGATCAGCCAGTCGGCGGCCAGCGAGTAGAAGTTGCGGCGGCCATCGGCGTGCTCGACATAGGAGTTGCTGGAATCCCACGCAGCGTTCAGGCGCAGGCCGAAGCGCGGGGTGATCCAGTGGCCGACATCGACGGCGACGTAGCGCGAGCCTTCCGAATCGGTGCCGAGCGTGGCGGTGCGCACTTCGGCCGGGCGCTTGCCGATGTAGTTGATGATGCCGCCCGGCGCCATCACACCGGCGGCCAGGCCAGCCTCACCCTTGAGGATTTCCACCGCCTGCACGTTCTCCAATGCCAGGCGCTGCTCGCCGGCGATGGACAGGCCGTTGAAGCGGTAGCCGGTGGCCGCGTCCAGCGCGAAGCCGCGGATGGCGATGTTCTGGTAGTAGCCCACCGGCGCATACGCATCGCCCAGCGAGGCATCGTTGCTGGCCAGCTCGGACAGCGTGCGCACCTGGCGACGGTCGAGGTAATCGCGCTCGAGCACGTTCACCGAGGCCGGCGTGTCTTTCCAGCTGCCACCCCCGAAGGCGTTGACGCGCGAGGTATCGGTCTTCGGTTTGCCGGCCTGCACGCGCACCGCCGCCAGTTCGGTCGGCGAGCGTTCGGCGCCGGTGGCAGCCGCATCGGGGGAGGCATCGGCCTCGCTGGCATGCAGCGGCAGCGCAGTACAGAGGGCGAGGGCGAGCAGGGTGGGGCGCAGGCAGCGGTTCATTCGATTCGTCTTCGGACAACAAGGGAGACGAAGCGACGGCGCGCAGGTGCACCGGCCCGGAACGGGGGTGTGGCTGCGGCTCAAAGCTCCCTACGCCGGTGCAAACCGGATCAGGTTCCAAGGGACTCTCTCAGCCTGGCAGATCCAGGCACCCCCGCTTCAGATGACCATTTCACTACAAATGGTACGGATTTGCGAGCGCCGCCCGGGGTCAGATCCCTTTCCACTGGAAAGGGCTTTGACCCCCCAACCGGGAGAACTCATCGACGCATGGCGTCGATCTACCGGGGCGCGGGCAGGCCGACGCCGGGGTCGGATCCCTTTCCGCAGGAAAGGGCTCTGACCCCCCAACCGGGAGATCTCATCGACGCATGGCGTCGATCTACCGGGGCGCGGGCAGGCCGATGCCGGGGTCGGATCCCTTTCTGCAGGAAAGGGCTCTGACCCCAATGATGCGTCCCCGGCGGTGCGCCAACCAGGTCACGCGGCGGCGCGCAGCGCCTGCAGCAATGCCTGCCCGGGCGCGCTGTGGAACCACGCCGGATGCCCCAGCATGAAGGGCTGCCAGGCCACGTCGGCATTCGCGGTGGAGCCGGTGACGCCTTCGAAATACTCCACTTCGGACAGTGCGAAGTCGAAATGGACCATCGGCAGCAGGTCAGCCAGCAGCTGCACGCGCGTGGCCGACAGCGGCAGCACCTGCCGATAGCCCTCGAGCAAGGCCAGCGCGATATCAATGCGCACCGCCTCCCTGCCGCGCTCCAGTTCCAGCCACGCCACCGCATTGCGTTCGATGGCGGTGGCAAGGTCGAACAGTGCGCTGGTGGGTGAGGCCAGGCCGAAATCCAGCACGGTGCTGACCTGGCCATCGCGCCACAGCAGATTGGACACGTGCCAGTCGTTGTGTGCCCACAGCCGCGGTTCGTCGCGCAGGCGCTCGGCCAGGCCCGCATGCCAGGGCAATACGTCACGGCGCAGCTGCGCTTCCCAGGGGATGCGCGCGAGATAGCGGGCCAGCCCCGGGCGTGCAGGCAGGTCGGCCTTGATCGCTGCGATCGGATCGTCGGCGCGGATCAGATCGTCGCGCGCCACCAGCAGGTGGGTGCTGCGCTGGGGTGCGTCGTAGCTGGCCGCAGCGCGGTGCAGCTGCGCGAGAGCGCGACCGGCTTCGCGGGCCTGTGCGACGTCGGTCAGCAGCGACCACGACACCGCATCGCGGTACAGGTCCTCGCCCACTCCCAGCGCGTGCAGTTCAAAGGTCCATTGACCGTGCTCGACGGCAGTGCGGCCATCGGCCGAGGCCAGCACCTGCACCACCGGCACGCCACCGGCGGCGAGATGGGTGATGAAGCGGTGCTCTTCTTCCAGGCAGGACGCACTGCGCACGCTGTGGTGGTGGCGCTTGATGAACACCGGGCCATGCGGTCCGTCAACGATGGCGGCGGCCGACAGCGGGCGTGGGCTGTGCCAGCGCGGCACGCTGCGCTCGCCCAGCGGCGGGTAACGGGCGCTCAGCCATGCGATGTCAGCGGCGTTGATCGGTGGCCAGTCGGCGGCAACCTCGTCGTTGTTGAGGCCCTGCACGCGGTGGGAAGAAGAAGTCATGCCGCAGCCCATGAGGGAAGTCACATCCAAGGCTGCGCATTCAACGCGATGCCCGCCGGCAACGCAAACGGGCGGGTCATGGACCCGCCCGTCGTCAGGCGATCAGCCGCCGTGCCGCAGGGTGTGCTTACCAGCCGCGATGACGGCCACGGTCGTGGTAGTAGCGGTTGTCGTAGTAGCGCTCGCGCTGCCAGCGACGGTCGTCACCCCGGTCGTAATAGCCGCTGCGGTAATAGCCACGGTCGTAGCGGCGGTCGTAGCGGTTGTCGTAGTAACGCCGGTCGCGGCGGTCGGAGGTGGTCAGGTTGCCGATCGCGCCGCCGGCCACGGCACCGCCGACGGTTGCGGCCGGGTCGCCATTGGACAGCAGGTTGCCGGCCACGCCACCGACCACGGCACCGACCAGGGTGCGCTTGTCCTTCCTCGACATCGCGCTGGCATCGCTGACCACGGCCACGCCGGCAACCAGTGCCAGGGCCATCGCCAGACCACGGAAGCTGAGTGCGGAAGTACTGAGCATGTTCGGTTCTCCTGTGAGGTGCATGCCACGCGGGGCAGGGAGGGCGGGGGCGCCCCGGCTGCCGTGGAGACCACGCTGACGTTCCCACATTGCCGGAACATTGCCTGGCCGACCGAGCGGCGTGCGCATTCATCTAGCGTCAGGCGCCATGAAGGCGGCCTGAAAGTTCCTCCACCCGATGGCCGGTGTTCAGATTTTTCCGTCGCGCAGGTAGTCGAACAACTCGGCATCGCCCTTCAGCCCCAGCTTGAGCATGGCATCGCCCTTCTGACGGCTGATGGTGCTGACGCTCTTGTGCAGCTGCAACGAGATTTCCTTGACGGTCATGCCGGTGCCCAGCAGCCGCAGTACTTCCACCTCGCGTGGTGACAGCGGCTTGCCATCGCCTTCGCGCATGCGCCAGCTGCCGGCGGTCTCAACCCGCTCGCGCAGGCTGCGGCTGATGTAGGTCTGCCCGCGGTAGACGGCCTGGATGGCCTGCGGCAGCTCGTCCATCGACGAGCTCTTGTCGACCAGGCCGAGCACGCCGCTGTCGAGCACCATGCGCAGGATCGCCAGATTGTTGGAGACGCTGAGCATGAGCACCGGCAGATCCGGATGGCGGCGACGGATCATTCCGATCATGGCAAAGCCGTCGGCCTGCGGGCTGCCCGGCATGGAGTAGTCGGTGACCAGCAGGTCGCAGGGTTGGCTGCCCAGCATGGCCATCAGCGCCTGCGCGCTGTCAGCCTCGCCGACCACGCGGCCGACCCCGCTCGACTCGATGACGGCGCGGGTACCGATACGGACCACCGGGTGGTCGTCTGCGATGATGATGCGCAAGCTCATGCTCTAGTATGGCCATCGGGCACGCCGGACCGCGACCTTCGCGGATCCTGGCAGGATTCTGGGAGATCGACGCAGATGGGTAGGTGGGCTGTTCGTGGGCTGCTCCTGCTGCTGGCCATGCTGGTGGTGCCCGGTGCGCTGGCACAGGGGGCGTCTGGTCTGCTGCCACTGAGCCCGGTGCAGCGCCAGTACCTGGCGGCGCATCCGACCCTCGTCGTGGGGCAGTATGACAGCGGTTGGCCGCCCTTCGAATCCCTGCGCGACGGCCAGCAGGTCGGCCTGGGGCCGGAGTACCTGGCGCTGCTCGCCGGTCAGCTTGGCGTGAAGGTTGAAGGTCGTCGCTATCCGGACTGGCCTTCCGTGCTGGATGCGGCCTGCCGTGGCGAGATCGACGTAGTGATGAATGTCGGTCTCAGCGCCGACCGCACCCGCTGCATGGTCTATACCGCCGCCTACGGCGAAGCGCCGCTGGCGGTGGTTGGCCGCCCCGGTGACCTGCGTGCCTCCGAGGCGCCGGACCTGGACGGGCTGCGGGTGGTGATCGAGCAGGATTTCCTGACCGCCCCGCAGGTGCGGGCACGCTTCCCTCGCGCTCGTCAGCTTGTCGCAATCAACACGCTGACGGCCTTGCAGATGGTCAGAGACGACAAAGCCGATGTCTATATCGGCAATGCTTTCGTCGCCACCGAGTTGATCGCCAGCCAGCGCCTGCAGGGCGTGGTGCTGCTGCGGCCCAGCGATCTGCCCCCCGAGCGGCTGCATTTCGGGGTGCCCAACAGCAAGCAACCCCTGGCCGAAGCGCTGGATATGGCCCTGGCCGCGACCAGCCAGGCCCAGCGCGATGCACTGGAGCAGCGCTGGTTGATGCCGCCGAAGTGGTCGGCGTCGGCCCAGCTGGCATTGAGCCAGGCCGAGAAGCGGGTGCTGCAGCAACCGCTGAAGATCGGCTTCGCGCCGAACGCGGCGCCGCTGTCGTTCACCGGCGAGGATGGCCAGCCCAGTGGCCTGGCGGGCGAGTACCTGCGCCGGTTGATGCAGGCCGGGGCCAACCTGAAGACCGAAAGCAGCCACGACTGGTACGAAGTGCGTGAAAAGGCCCGTCGCGGTGAACTGCAGGCGGTGATGGGCATCCCTTCGGACTCGCGCTACCTGGGACCGGAGTGGGTGTTCAGCCAACCCTTCATCAGCGTGCCGAACGTGATCGTGACCCGCAGCGATGGCGGGGTCGTGCTGGGCCTGGCCGATCTGCAGGGCAAGCGGGTGCTGCTGTCCGACCCGGAGCGCGTGCGCGGCTATGTGCTGCAGCAGGCGCCGCGGGCCCGCATCATCGCCGCGCGCAGTGCCGAACAGGCCCTGCAGCGCCTGCTCGATGGCGAGGCCGACGCCTATATCGGCAACCTGGCGCTGGTGGACCACCTGCTGCGCGATCGCTTCCCGGGGCGGCTGCAGGTGGCCGCGCCCGCCGGTTTCAATGACCAGCTGGTGCTGGCGGTCGAACGCCGCCATGCGGCGCTGGCCACCACCTTCGACCGCCTGCTGCTGCAGATGACCCCTGGCAGCCGGGAGGCACTGCGCAGCACCTGGCTGGCCGTGGAATACCGCAGCGGCGTCGACTGGAGCCAACTGTTGAGCTGGGGCATACCGCTGCTGCTGGTGCTGCTGACCGCGTTGCTGGTGCACGGGATCGGCTACTGGCGCCTGCGCCGCGAGGTGGCCGGGCGGCGCCAGCTGGAACAGCGCCTGGCCGAGGTCACCGACAACCTGCCGGCGGTCGTCTACCAGGCGCGCCGAAGTGCCGATGGCATTCTGTCGTTCCCGTTCATCGCAGGCGATCTGCAGGCGCTGTTCGGCATCTCCCGGCAGCAGGCCGAGCAGGACGCGCGGGCGTTGCTGGCCTGTATCGAGGAGGACGACCGCGGCGGGATCGTGCGTGCGATCGAGCAGGCCGCGCGCCAGTTCGCGCCGCTGACGCTCGAGTTCCGCCTGTGCGGCGACGACGATCCACCGCGCTGGGTACGCAGCCACGCCCATCCCTATGCCACCGAGGAAGGCGCGGTGACCTGGAGCGGATACTGGGTGGACGTGAGCGAGGCACGCCTGCAGGCCGATGCGCTGGCGGCGGCCAAGGCCGAGGCCGAGCAGGCCGCCGAGACCAAATCGCGCTTCCTGGCCACCATGAGCCACGAGATCCGCACGCCCATGAGTGGCGTGCTGGGCATGCTGGAGGTGCTGGCGCATTCGCCATTGGATGCCGAACAGCAGCGCATCCTGGGGGTGATCGATGATTCTGCACAGATGCTGCGGCAGATCCTCGACGACATTCTCGACTACTCACGGCTGGAAGCCGGGGCGCTGCGCCTGGAGCCGGTGCCGCAACCGCTGCGGCCGCTGCTGGAGAGCGTGTGCCGGTTGCTCTCCGCGCAGGCCAGCGCACGTGGCCTGGCGCTGCAGGTGCAGATCGATCCGCAGTTGGCGGCGGCGCACGAAGTGGACGGTGTGCGGCTGCGCCAGATCGTGTTCAACCTGCTCAGCAACGCCATCAAGTTCACCACGCAGGGCGAAGTACGCCTGCAGCTGGATGTGCTGGGGCCGACCTCGGACGAAGGCGTGCAACCGCTGTGCCTGAGCGTGACCGATACCGGCATGGGCATTGCGCCGGAGCAGCTGCAGCACCTGTTCGAGCCGTTCACCCAGGTCGGTGTCTATATCCAGCGCGACCACGGGGGGACCGGCCTGGGCCTGAGTATCTGCCAGCGCCTGGTGCAGATGATGGAGGGCGAACTGACCCTGCAAAGCGCGCTGGGTGAAGGCACGCGCGCTGAAGTGCGGGTATCGCTGGTGGAAGCCGGCAGCGAGGATGCCGCCGCGCTGGTGGCCGAGCAGGACCAGGCCGCGCTGCTGCCGGCCGCGCTGCGCCAGGCACGGGTGCTGGTGATCGAGGACCACCCGACCAACCAGGCAATGATGGCCTGGCGCCTGCAGCAGCTGGGCGTACCCTATGTGCTGGAGGGTGATGGCCAGCAGGCGCTGGACCGGTTGCTCACAGAGTCGTTCGATCTGGTGATCACCGATTGCCGGATGCCGGTTCTGGACGGATTCGGCTTCACCCGGCTGCTGCGCGAACGTGAGGGCCGCAATGGCCAGCCACGGCTGACGGTGCTGGCCTTGACCGCCAGCGTGCTCGACGACGATGCGCGGCGTTGCCGTGAGGCGGGCATGGACGCGGTGCTGGCCAAGCCGTTGACGCTGGCAGCGCTGCGCGCGGCGTTGCTGCGCTGGCTGCCGCAGGCCCAGGGACAGCGACGGGCCCAGCCACAGGCGTTCGCTGCGCCGCTGCAGGAGTGTGCCGACGACAGCGCGGTGATGCCCGACCTGGCGGCGCTGGAGCGGCAGTTCGGCTCACGCGCGGTGGCCGAGCAGCTGCGCGACAGCCTGCTGCAGGCCAGCGAAAGTGATCTGGGCGCCGTGCTGCATGCGGTGCAGAGCGGCGACCCCGCAACGGCGGCCTTGCACCTGCATCGCCAGGCCGGTGGCCTGGGCGCGGTGGGTGCGGCGGCGCTGGCCAGCGAAGCCGGCGTGCTGGTCGAACGCCTGCACGCCGCCGGTGGATCCGATCCGGCGGAGCTGTTCGCGGCGGTCGAGGCCTTCGTGGCACGGCTGCGGCAACAGCTGCAACGCCTGGCTCACTGAGCGGGCAGCTGCTGCAGGTAGGCAATCACCAGCGCGCGGCGTTCGGCACTGGGAAAGGCGTTGTACATGCGGGTGCCGGGTACCACATGGGTGGGCGATTGCAGGAAGGCATCCAGGGTCTGCGCGGTCCAGGTGATGTCAGCGCGGCGCATGCCGTCCGAATAGCCGTAGTCGGGCAGGCTGCCGGCGCGACGGCCGATCACCCCGTGCAGGTTGGGGCCGAAGCGATGGATGCCGCCGGGTTGGACGGTATGGCAGCCGGCACACAGTTCGAACGCGCGCTGCATGGCCTGCTGGCGCGCCTGCTGCGGCGTGGCCGGCACGGCCGGTGGACGCTGGCAGGCGGTGCCGGCCAGGGCCAGGGCCATCACGATCAGGGCAGGGAGCACGCGCATGGGCGGGCAGGATAGCGGTCTGCTGGAACGGCTGGGCTGCGACATGCGGTCGCAGCCCATGACAGTCACATGCCCGAGTAGTTCGGGCCGCCGCCGCCCTGCGGGGTCACCCAGACGATGTTCTGGGTCGGGTCCTTGATGTCGCAGGTCTTGCAGTGCACGCAGTTCTGCGCGTTGATCTGCAGGCGCGCGTTGTCGGCTTCGCCGACGAACTCGTACACGCCGGCCGGGCAGTAGCGGGCTTCCGGGCCAGCGTACTCGGCCAGGTTCACCTTCACCGGAATGCTCGGATCCTTCAGCGTCAGGTGGCTGGGCTGGTTCTCGTCGTGGTTGGTGCTGCTCAGGAACACCGAACTGAGGCGATCGAAAGTCAACACACCGTCCGGCTTCGGGTAGGTGATGCGGGTGTGCTGGGCCGCCGGCTCCAGGCAGGCATGGTCCGGCTGGGTGCGGTGCAGGGTCCACGGCGGGTTGCGAACACCCAGCTTGGGCAGCAGCCACTGCTCCACGCCGGTCATCAGCGTGGCCACGGTCTGGCCCTTCTTGAACCACTGCTTGAAGTTCTTGGCCTGCTGCAGTTCGGTGAACAGCCAGCTGGCTTCGAAGGCCTTCGGGTAGGCGCTCAGCTCATCGTGCTGGCGGTCGGCGGCGAGCGCATCGAAGGCGGCGTCGGCGCACAGCATGCCGGTCTTGATCGCCGCGTGGCTGCCCTTGATGCGGCTGGCGTTGAGGTAGCCGGCCTCGCAGCCGACCAGCGCGCCACCGGGGAACACCGTCTTCGGCAGCGACAGCAGGCCACCGGCGGTGATGGCGCGGGCGCCGTAGCCGATGCGGGTACCGCCTTCCAGGTGCTTGCGGATGTCCGGATGGGTCTTGAAGCGCTGGAATTCCTCGAACGGGCTCAGCCACGGATTTTTGTAGTCCAGGCCGACCACGTAGCCGATGGCGACCTTGCCGCCGTCGGCGTGGTACAGGAACGCGCCGCCGTAGGTGTCGCTGTCCAGCGGCCAGCCGGCGGCATGCACCACCAGGCCCGGCTCATGCTTGGCCGGGTCGATCTGCCACAGTTCCTTGATGCCGATGCCGTAGGCCTGCGGGTCCTTGCCTTCGTCCAGCTTGTAGCGGGCGATCAGCTGGCGGCCGAGGTGGCCGCGCGCGCCTTCGGCAAAGATCGTGTACTTGGCCTGCAGCGCCATGCCGCGCTCGAAGGCCGGGCCGATGCTGCCGTCCTTCTCGATGCCCATGTCGCCGGTGGCCACGCCGATCACTTCACCGTTGTCGCCATACAGCACTTCGGCGGCGGCGAAGCCCGGGAAGATCGCCACTTCCAGCGCCTCGGCCTGCTGCGCCAGCCAGCGGGTCACTTCACCCAGGCTGATGATGTAGTTGCCTTCGTTGTGGAAGCACTCCGGCAGCAGCGCGTTGGGCGTGCTGCGCGAACCGGTCTCGCTGAGGAACAGGAATTCGTCGCGGGTGACCTTCTGCTTCAGCGGTGCGCCACGCTCGGCCCAGTCCGGGAACAGTTCGGTCAGCGCGCGCGGGTCCATCACCGCACCGGACAGCACGTGCGCGCCCGGCTCGGAACCCTTCTCCAGCACACACACCGACAGTTCGCGGCCGGTCTCGATCGCGCGCTGGCGCAGGCGGATCGCGGTGGCCAGGCCGGCAGGACCGGCGCCGACGATCACCACGTCGAATTCCATTACTTCACGCGGGGGCAGGGCGTTGGCTTCAGCGCTCATCGATTGCATGACTCGTGGGTAGGGCCGGCATCGGGGCCACCGGCGGTGCCTGGGAATCGCGCGTGCGGCCACGGGCGAAACGGTTGTTTGAATGTGTCAGGGTACCGGGACGCGCCGGATCCAGCTAGATCGCCGATGTTCACATCATGATTGCTGCAGTGCAGCGTACGCGGCTTCGGTAGTCGCCAACCTTGGTTGGCGTGAGCAGAAGCACCTGTGCCGACCAAGGTCGGCCTCTACCGGCACACCAACGCTGCCCGGATGACCGACAATGGCCGGGTCCTGACTGCGTGTGAGTGCCATGGCTTTGCATCCGTACGATCTGTTCGATGTCCGTTCCCTGCTCAACGAGGAAGAGCGCGCGGTGCAGGAGAGCGTGGCCCGCTTCACCAACGAACGCGTGCTGCCGATCATCGGCGATGCCTTCGACCAGGCGCGGTTCCCGTCCGAACTGGTCCCGGAGATCGCCGCGCTGGGCCTGCTTGGCGCGACCCTGCCGGCGCAGTACGGCGGCGGCGACCTGGGTGCGGTCAGCTACGGCCTGATCTGCCAGGAGCTGGAACGCGGCGACTCGGGCCTGCGCAGTTTCGTCTCCGTGCAGAGCTCGCTGTGCATGTACCCGATCTACGCTTACGGCAGCGAGGAACAGCGTCAGCAGTGGCTGCCGGCGATGGCACGCGGCGAGCTGATCGGCTGTTTCGGCCTGACCGAGGCGCACGGCGGTTCCGATCCGGCCAGCATGAAGACCCGCGCGGTGCGCGATGGCAGTGATTGGCGCATCAGCGGCAGCAAGATGTGGATCACCAGCGGCCCGGTGGCCGACCTGGCCATTGTCTGGGCCCAGACCGAGGATGGCATCCAGGGCTTCGTGCTGGAAAAGGGCATGGCCGGTTTCACCACCCAGGAAATCAAGCACAAGATGAGCCTGCGCGCCTCGTTGACCGGCGCCCTGTTCTTCGACGATGTGCGCGTGCCCGACAGCCACCGCCTGCCGAATGTGAAGGGCCTGAAGGGACCGCTGGGCTGCCTGACCCAGGCCCGTTATGGCATCAGCTGGGGCCCGATCGGTGCGGCCATTGCCTGCCTGGATGAAGCGCTGGGCTACGCCAAGGAACGCGTGTTGTTCGGTCGTCCGCTGGCGGCCACCCAGAGCGCACAGATCAAGCTGGCCGAGATGGCCCGCCGCATCACCACCGCGCAGCTGCTGGCGTTGCAGCTGGGGCGGTTGAAGGAAGCCGGCCAGCTGCAGCCGCAGCAGGTCAGCCTGGCCAAGTGGAACAACTGCCGCATGGCCATCGACATCGCCCGCGAGTGTCGCGATCTACTCGGTGGCGCCGGCATCACCACCGAGCATGTGGCGATCCGGCATGCGCTGAACCTGGAATCGGTGATTACCTATGAAGGCACCGAGACCGTGCACCAGTTGGTGATCGGGCGTGAGCTGACCGGGATCAACGCGTTCTGACCGTCATCCACGCATGGCGTGGATCTACCGGGTAGGTGCCAACCTTGGTTGGCACATTCCTTCCGCGCGCGGCCCTGCATCCGTGCGGACCAAGGTCCGCACCTACCAGAAGCGGTGCTGGTAGGTGCCAACCTTGGTTGGCACATTCTTTCCGCGCGCGGGCATGCTTCCGTGCGGACCAAGGTCCGCACCCACCAAGGGCGGTCCGCACCCACCACAAGCGGTCTGCGGCGTCATGCGCCGCCGGCAAACCCATGCTGGCGCCAGGCCTCGTACATCACCACGGCCACGGTGTTGGACAGATTGAGGCTGCGGTTGTCCGGCCGCATCGGCAGGCGCAGGCGGCGTCCATCGGGCAGGGCGTCAAGCACATCCTGCGGCAGGCCACGGCTTTCCGGGCCGAACAGGAACGCATCGCCATCTTCAAAGGCCACGCTGTCATAGCGGACGCTGGCACGCGTGCTCAGGGCAAACAACCGCTTCGGTGCGATCCGTGCCAACGCGGTGTCCAGGTCGGGGTGCACCTGCAGGCGCGAATACTCGTGGTAGTCCAGCCCGGCGCGCTTGAGCTGCTTGTCTTCCAGTGCGAAGCCGAGCGGCTCGACCAGGTGCAGCTGCGCGCCGGTGTTGGCGCAGAGCCGGATCACATTGCCCGTGTTGGGCGGGATTTCCGGTTGGAACAGGATCACGTGGAACTGGGGCGCGGCATTCATCGGCGCAGTGTACCTGCGACGGCGGCCGCCTTTACGGCGCACGCCCTGCGCGAGGCAGGGCGGCACCGCTTACGGGCGCAGCAGGACCTGGGCGGTTTCGGTGGCCAGGGCCTGCAGATCGGCGGCGCTCGGGCGCACCTGCAGGGCCGGCAGGTTGACGATCACCGAGTGGGCGACGTTGGTGGCGGCGGCAGCCAGGGTGTCGGCATAGCGCTGGGCTTCCTGCTCGGCGGCCAGGGCGACGCGCTGTTCCAGGCTGGGGCGCACTTCCACCGAGGCCAGGGTGGTGATCGGCATCGCGGCGGCAACCGGGGCGGCGACGTAGCCGTTGCGCTCGGCCAGCTGGTCGGCGCTCGGACGCACTTCCACGGTGGCCAGGGTCGGGATGCCGCTGGCGCGTTCCCAGGCCTGCTGGGCCAGCTGGTCGGCGGCCGGGCGGACCTGCACGGTGTCCAGGGTCTTGATGGATTCGGAGGCCTGCACCGACGAAACAACCGCGGTGCCGGCGATCAGGGCGATGGCGATGGCAATGGTCTTGGCGTTCATGACGGGGCCTGTTTAGTGTTGGTGAGCAGTGGTGTGGTAGTAAGGTAGTACACCGATTCTGGGCTTGCAAGGAAAATTTTCGATTTCCTGCATCTGTTCAGTCTTCAGTCAGCTTTCGTCTGAAGCCCTTCCTGGCGCAGGAAGTACCAAGCAATCCCCGTGCCAACTTTTAATCATTGATTTACAAGGGATTTTGTCGGCCTGGAAAGTGTCCGCTGGGCGGACACCTGTCCATTCGATGCGCGGCGGACACTGTCCGGACGCCGCCTGCGGGTGCATGTGACCGCCTTTACCCGGCCGCAAAGGGCGCGCGGATGGCGCAGAGGGGCAAACACCCCCAGTGACTGCCGACCGATTCCTGCCACTGCGCGCGCAGGCTAGGATCGGGGTTCACCTATGTGACCAAGGATCTGGATATGTCTTTCGCCGTTCGCCCGCGTGCTGCACTGCTGGCCGTCGCCCTCAGCACCGCCCTGGGCACGCTTGCGCCCACCTCTGCGCTGGCCGCCAAGCCCGCGGCTCCGGCCAAGGTCGACATTCCGTATGAGCAGTTCACCCTGCCCAACGGTCTGCGCGTGATCGTGCATACCGATCGCAAGGCGCCGATCGTGGCGGTCAACGTCTGGTACCACGTCGGCAGCAAGGACGAACCGGCCGGCCGCACCGGCTTTGCGCACCTGTTCGAGCACCTGATGTTCCAGGGCAGCGAAAACCACAGCGGCGAATTCTTCGAACCCTTCAAGCAGGTCGGTGCCACCAACCAGAACGGCACCACCAACACCGACCGCACCAACTACTTCGAGAACGTGCCGACCACCGCGCTGGACATGGCGTTGTGGATGGAATCGGACCGCATGGGCCATCTGGTCGGTGCGATCGACCAGGCCGCGCTGGATGAGCAGCGTGGCGTGGTGCAGAACGAGAAGCGCCAGGGCGAGAACCAGCCGTATGGCCAGGCCTGGGACCAGCTCACCAAGGCCCTGTACCCGGTGGGCCATCCGTACCACCACGGCGTGATCGGCTCGATGAACGATCTCAACGCCGCGTCGCTGGACGACGTCAAAACCTGGTTCCGCACCTGGTACGGCCCGAACAACGCGGTGCTGGTGCTGGCCGGCGACATCGACCTGGCCACCGCCAAGGAAAAGGTCGCCCGCTACTTCGGCAGCATCCCGGCCGGCCCGAGCATGGCGCAGCCGGCGGTGAACGTGGCCAAGCGCAGCGCCGATACGCGCGAGACGATGACCGACAAGGTGCCGCAGGCACGCATCTACCGCGCCTGGAACGTGCCGCAGGTTGGCACCACCGACATCGACCAGCTGCAGCTGTTCGCACAGGTGCTGGGCGGTGCCAAGTCCTCGCGCCTGAGCCAGCGCCTGCAGCACCAGGACAAGCTGGTGGACAGCATCGGCTCGGGCCTGTCGTCGTCGCAGCTGGGCTCCAACTTCCTGATCGTGGCCACGGTCAAGCAGGGCCAGGACCCGGCCAAGGTCGAAAAGATCATCGATGAGGAACTGGACCGGCTGATCAAGCAGGGCCCGACCGCCGCCGAACTGGAGCGCGCCAAGACCGGCGCCCGCGCCGGCTTCATCCGCGGCATCGAACGCATCGGTGGCTTCGGCGGCAAGGCCGACGCGCTGGCCGAGTGCGCGGTGTTCACCGGTGATCCGGGCTGCTTCCGCACCTCGCTGGCCAACATCGAGAAGACCACCGCCGCCGACCTCACCCGCCTCGGTGCGCAGTGGCTGGACAAGGGCAGCCACACCCTGGTGATCGCACCGGGTGAGCGCGTGGCGCTGAAGGAAGAACCGAGCCAGGCGCCGAAGCCGTTCACGGTGCCGGCGGTGGATCCGAAGTACAGCACCCTGCCCGACCAGGTCGACCGCAAGGCGGGCGTGCCGCAGACGCGCGAGTTCCCGCAGCTGAAGTTCCCGGCGCTGCAGCGCGCCACGCTGAAGAACGGCACCCAGGTGATCCTGGCCGAGCGCCATGAGATTCCGGTGGTGCAGTTCAGCTACCAGTTCCCGGGTGGCTTCAGCGCCGACCAGGGCCGCAAGCCGGGCACCGCCAACTTCACCATGAGCCTGATGACCGAAGGCGCCGGCAAGCTGGGGTCGCTGGCCTTCGCCGATGCGGCCGACGCGCTGGGTGCCAGCCTCGATGCCTCGGCCGGGCTGGATTCGATGAGCGTGGATCTGTCGGCCCTGAAGGAGAACCTGGCGCCGTCGCTGGCGCTGTACCGCGACCTGCTGCGCGAGCCGCGCTTCGAACAGGGTGAGATCGACCGCGTGCGCGCCACCTGGATCGCCGGCATCCAGCAGGAGAAGGTCAACCCGGGTGCGGTGGCGATGCGCGTGCTGCCGCCGCTGCTGTACGGCAAGGGCCATCCGTACGCCATTCCGTTCACCGGCAGCGGTGATGAAGCCGCCATCAGCGGCCTGACCCGCGAGGATCTGGTCGACTTCCACCACGACTGGCTGCGCCCGCAGAACGGCACCCTGATCGTCGTAGGTGACACCACGCTGGCCGAGATCGTGCCGCTGCTGGACAAGCAGCTGGGTGACTGGAAGGCCGCCGGCGATGCGCCGCAGGTGAAGGCGGCCACCGATGTGGCGCTGCCCAAGGGCCCGCGCGTGTTCCTGATCGACCAGCCGGGTGCGGTGCAGGCCAATCTGTTCGCCGGCCAGGTGGTGCCGCCGTCCAGCGCCGCCAGTTCGACCCGCTTCGACATCGCCAACGGTGTGATCGGTGGTGACTTCACCTCGCGCCTGAACATGAACCTGCGCGAGGACAAGCACTGGTCCTACGGCGCGCGCAGCAGCGCGACCAGCTCGGTGGGCCAGCGCCCGTGGATGGCCAGCGCGCCGGTGCAGATCGACAAGACCGGCCCGGCGATGGCGGAAATGCGCAAGGAGATCGCCGCGTTCGCCGATGGCAGCAAGCCGGCCACTGCCGACGAGGTCAACCGCATCCGCAACATCCAGACCCTGAGCCTGCCCGGTGCCTACGAGACCGCCAGTGCGGTGGCCGCGACCATCGGCTCGATCGTGCAGTTCAAGCGCCCGGACGATTACGTGCTGCGTCGCAAGGCCGAGATCGAGGCGATGACCCCGGCGCAGGTGCAGCAGGCCGCCGCCGAGATCAAGCCGCAGGCGCTGACCTGGGTGGTGGTGGGTGACCTGAAGCAGACCGAAGCGGCGGTGCGCGCGCTGAACCTGGGCGAGGTGACCGTGATCGATGCCGAAGGCAACCCGGTGAAGAAGTAAGGCAGGCTTGGCCCGGTAGTGCCGGCCGCTGGCCGGCAACCCGGTGACCCGACGGCGGGGTCAGATCCCCCTGCGGGGGATCCGACCCCTCTGCCGACCCCGGCCCCGGCTACCCCCGATTCAGGCTGTTCAGGCAGAATCCCCTCAACCCCTTCCAGGATCTGCCCATGCGCATTCTGCTGCTGTCCTCCCTGCTGCTTACCGTCACCGCCTGTACCTGGGTGCCGATCGAACCGGCCGGCAAGGCGACCCGCGTGCTGCCGGCAGGGCCGGTTCCGTCCGGCTGCATCGCCAAGGGCGAGGTGGTGGTGTCGGTGAAGAGCAAGGTCGGCTTCTACAACCGCAACCCGCTGCGCGTGCAGGAAGAGCTGGAAACGCTGGCCCGCAACGAGGCCCCCAGTGCCGGTGCCAACGCCGTGCAGGCCGCTGCCGCCCCGGCCGACGGCAGCCAGCGCTTTGCCGCGTTCCAGTGCCCGCCGCGCTGAACGCTTCACCATACGGGCAAGGCTGAATTCGTAAAGATGCGGTGAAAGCCCGGGGGTTATAGAATAGCGCCCCCTTTGCCTGAGCCTTGGCGCTAACCTCGATGCTCTTCAAGAATGTCTCGATCGCCGGCCTGGCACACGTCGACGCGCCGCATACGCTGACGACCAAGGAAATCAACGAACGCCTGCAGCCGACGCTGGATCGCCTGGGCATCCGCACCGACGTGCTTGGCGATATCGCCGGCGTGCACGCGCGCCGCCTGTGGGACAACGGCGTGCTGGCCTCGGACGCGGCCACCATGGCCGGCCGCAAGGCGCTGGAAGATGCCGGCATCGAAGCGACCCAGGTTGGCCTGCTGGTCAATACCTCGGTCAGCCGTGACTACCTGGAGCCGTCGACCGCGTCGATCGTGTCCGGCAACCTCGGCGTCAGCGACGAGTGCATGACCTTCGACGTCGCCAATGCCTGCCTGGCCTTCATCAACGGCATGGATATCGCCGCGCGCATGATCGAGCGCGGTGATATCGACTATGCGCTGGTGGTGGACGGCGAGACCGCCAACCTGGTGTACGAGAAGACCCTGGAGCGGATGACCGCCCCGGACGTGTCCGCCGATGATTTCCGCAATGAGCTGGCGGCGCTGACCACCGGTTCGGGTGCCGCGGCCATGGTGATGGCGCGCTCGGAACTGGTGCCCGATGCGCCGCGCTACAAGGGTGGCGTGACCCGCTCGGCCACCGAGTGGAACCAGCTGTGCCTGGGCAACCTGGACCGCATGGTCACCGACACCCGCCTGCTGCTGATCGAAGGCATCAAGCTGGCACAGAAGACCTTCGCCGCTGCCAAGATTGCACTCGGCTGGGCAGTGGAAGAACTGGACCAGTTCGTCATCCACCAGGTCAGCCAGCCGCACACCGCCGCGTTCATCAAGAACTTCGGCATCGACCCGAAGAAGGTGATGACCATCTTCGGCGAGCACGGCAACATCGGCCCGGCCTCGGTGCCGATCGTGCTGAGCAAGCTCAAGCAGCTGGGCAAGCTGAAGAAGGGCGATCGCATCGCGCTTCTGGGCATCGGCTCGGGCCTGAACTGCTCGATGGCTGAAGTGGTCTGGTAAACAGCCTGCTGCACGATCTCCTGTAGAGCCGAGCCCTGCTCGGCTCACGCGCGCAGCGCGGCTCTTCAGCAGCGGACGAGAAAGCAGCCGAGCATGGCTCGGCTCTACAGTGCGCCGCGACTCTCCTTAGGTGCTCCGCATGCGCGATCTTCCCGGTTACCCCGCCCACCCGCAGCGTTTCGAGGTTCGTCCCGGCCTGTCGATGAGCTATCTCGACGAAGGCCCGCGCGACGGCGAGGTGGTGGTGATGGTGCACGGCAACCCGTCGTGGAGCTATTACTGGCGCACGCTGGTGGCCGGCCTGTCGGACCGGTACCGCTGCATCGTGCCGGACCATATCGGCATGGGCCTGTCGGACAAGCCCGACGACCGCCGCTACGAGTACACCCTGCAGTCGCGCGTGGATGATCTGGATGCACTGCTCAAGCACCTGGGCATCACCGGCCCGGTGACCCTGGCCGTGCACGACTGGGGCGGCATGATCGGCTTCGGCTGGGCGCTGTCGCACCACGCGCAGGTCAAGCGCCTGGTGGTGCTCAACACGGCCGCCTTCCCGATGCCGGCGGCGAAGAAGATGCCGTGGCAGATCGCGCTGGGTCGCCACTGGAAGATCGGTGAGTGGATCATCCGCACCTTCAACGCGTTCTCCTCCGGTGCCTCGTGGTTGGGCGTGGAGCGGAAGATGCCGGCCGACGTGCGTCGCGCCTACGTGTCGCCGTACAACAGCTATGCCAACCGCATCAGCACCATCCGCTTCATGCAGGACATTCCACTGTCGCCGGCCGACAAGGCGTGGTCGCTGCTGGAACGCGCCGGCAAGGCGCTGCCGTCGTTCGCCGACCGCCCGGCCTTCCTCGGCTGGGGCCTGCGCGACTTCGTGTTCGACCACCATTTTCTGAAGGGCTTCCAGGCCGCGCTGCCGCAGGCCCAGGTGCATGCCTTCGAGGACGCCGGCCATTACGTGCTGGAAGACAAGCACGAAGTGCTGGTGCCGGAAATCCGCGCGTTCCTGGACAAGAACCCGATCTGAGGGGGCGTGCCGACCAACGGTCGGCACGCCGGACTACGCCGCGATCGGCGCCTGCGGTGGCGAGGACGGGCTGTTGCCGTTGTCGTCCGGATGATCGTCGTCGTTGCCCGCCTCGTCGCGCCAGCGCCAGTCGGCCAGGGTCAGCGGATCCAGCCCATAGGCGATGCGCGCCTTGTCGCACTGCGGGCTGGCCTTGCCGTACTCCCACGATGCGTCCACCTCGCGGCACACGCTGGGCCGGTTGGGGTGGATGGTGCAGCGCGAATACACGCCGATCTGCGCATCCAGCGCCACGCAGCGCACCGGCTTGGAATGGGTGCCGCGCATGCACAGGCGGTGCGGGTCCAGCACCTCGGTCAGCTGGTGCGGTACGCCGCCGGGGGTGACCTCGTCCGATTCCATCCAGTGGAAGGCCACGCGGTATTGGGTGCAGCAGGCGCCGCAGGTCATGCAGGGATGTTGCATGGGCAAGCCGCCTCGGGCGGCAGTCGGAATCGGGAACGAGGCAGCGGATTTTCCACGAAGCGGGCCGCCGCGCAAGAAATTCCGTAAGCGGCGACAATGAACGGATGAACCGACCCTGCAATATTGCCGCCCGCCTGCCTGAACTGGCGCGCGAACGGCCTGACCAGATCGCCATCCGCTGCCCTGGCCGCCGTGGCGCCGGCAACGGCATGGCCGCCTACGACGTGACCCTGGATTACCGCCAGCTGGACGCCCGCAGCGATGCCATGGCGGCCGGCCTGGCCGGCTACGGGATCGGCCGTGGGGTGCGCACGGTGGTGATGGTGCGGCCGTCGCCGGAGTTCTTCCTGCTGATGTTTGCCCTGTTCAAGCTGGGCGCGGTGCCGGTGCTGGTCGACCCGGGCATTGACCGGCGCGCGCTGAAGCAGTGCCTGGACGAGGCGCAGCCGGAGGCCTTCATCGGCATTCCGCTGGCGCATGTGGCGCGGCTGGTGCTGCGCTGGGCACCGTCGGCGACCCGCCTGGTGACCGTCGGCCGCCGCCTCGGCTGGGGCGGGACCACGCTGGCCGCGCTGGAGCGCGCCGGTGCCAACGGTGGGCCGATGCTGGCCGCCACTGACGGCGAGGACATGGCCGCGATCCTGTTCACCAGCGGCTCCACCGGCGTGCCCAAGGGCGTGGTCTACCGCCATCGCCACTTCGTCGGCCAGATCCAGCTGCTGGGCAACGCCTTCGGCATGGAAGCGGGCGGGGTGGACCTGCCGACCTTCCCGCCATTCGCGCTGTTTGATCCTGCGCTGGGCCTGACCTCGGTGATCCCGGACATGGACCCGACCCGGCCAGCGCAGGCCGATCCGGCGCGCCTGCACGACGCCATCCAGCGTTTCGGCGTGACCCAACTGTTCGGCTCACCGGCGCTGATGCGAGTGCTGGCGAAGCATGGCCGGCCACTGCCGACGGTGACCCGGGTGACCTCGGCGGGCGCGCCGGTGCCGCCGGACGTGGTCGCCACCATCCGCAGCCTGCTGCCGGCCGACGCGCAGTTCTGGACGCCGTATGGCGCCACCGAGTGCCTGCCGGTGGCCGTGGTCGAAGGCCGTGAACTGGAGCGTACCCGTGCCGCCACCGAAGCCGGTGCCGGCACCTGCGTGGGCAGCGTGGTGGCGCCGAACGAGGTCCGCATCATCGCCATCGATGACGCACCGTTGCCGGACTGGTCGCAGGCACGCGTGCTGGCCACCGGCGAGGTGGGCGAGATCACCGTGGCCGGTCCGACCGCCACCGACAGCTACTTCAACCGCCCGCAGGCCACCGCTGCAGCGAAGATTGCCGAGACGCTGGCCGACGGCAGCGCCCGCATCGTCCATCGCATGGGCGACGTGGGTTATTTCGATGCGCAGGGCCGCCTGTGGTTCTGCGGACGCAAGACGCAGCGCGTGGAGACCGCGCGCGGACCGCTGTACACCGAACAGGTCGAGCCGGTGTTCAACACCGTCGCGGGCGTGGCGCGCACCGCGCTGGTGGGCGTCGGCGTGGCCGGTGCGCAGGTGCCGGTGCTGTGCGTGGAACTGTTGCGCGGCCACTCCGACAGCCCGGCACTGCAGGAAGCGCTGCGCGCAAAGGCCGCTGCACGGGTGCCCGAGGCCGGCCTGCAGCGCTTCCTGGTGCATCCATCATTCCCCGTCGATATCCGTCACAACGCCAAGATCGGCCGCGAGAAGCTCGCCGTCTGGGCCAGCACCGAACTGGAGAAGCGCGCATGAAGATCCTGGTCACCGGCGGTGGCGGTTTCCTGGGCCAGGCGCTGTGCCGTGGGCTGGTCGAGCGCGGCCACCAGGTGCTGGCGTTCAACCGCAGCCATTACCCGCCGCTGCAGGCGCTGGGCGTGGGCCAGATCCGCGGGGATCTGGCCGATGCGCAGGCGGTACTGCATGCGGTGGCCGGCGTCGATGCGGTATTCCACAACGGTGCCAAGGCCGGCGCGTGGGGCAGCTATGACAGCTACCACCAGGCCAACGTGGTCGGCACCGACAACGTGATCGCCGCCTGTCGCGCGCATGGCATCGGCAAGCTGGTCTACACCTCCACGCCCAGCGTGACCCACCGCGCCACCCACCCGGTGGAAGGCCTCGGCGCTGACGAGGTGCCGTACGGCGAAGACTTCCAGGCGCCCTATGCGGCGACCAAGGCGATTGCCGAACAGCGTGTGCTGGCCGCCAACGACGCCACGCTGGCCACGGTGGCGTTGCGCCCGCGCCTGATCTGGGGCCCGGGCGACCAGCAGCTGGTGCCGCGCCTGGCCGAGCGCGCGCGGCAGGGCCGCCTGCGCCTGGTTGGCGATGGCAACAACAAGGTCGATACCACCTACATCGACAACGCTGCGCTGGCGCACTTCCTGGCCTTCGAGGCATTGGCACCGGGCGCGGCCTGCGCGGGCAAGGCGTACTTCATCTCCAACGGCGAACCGCTGCCGATGCGCGAACTGGTCAACAAGCTGCTGGCGGCCGTGGGTGCGCCGACCGTGGACAAGGCGATCAGCTTCAAGACCGCCTACCGCATCGGCGCGATCTGCGAGCGCCTGTGGCCGCTGCTGCGCCTGCGTGGCGAACCGCCGCTGACCCGCTTCCTGGCCGAGCAGCTGTGCACGCCGCACTGGTACAGCATGGAACCGGCACGCCGCGATTTCGGCTATGTGCCGCAGGTCAGCATCGAAGAAGGGCTGCGCAGGCTGAAGGCTTCATCTGCCGCATAGATCGCCGTCACTGGTTGCACACCGCCAGACCGGGAGGATGGACCCACGCCATCCAACGGCCCGGACATCTGCGAGGAGCGCCATGCTGCATTACGCCGTCATTTTCTTTGTCATCGCCATCATTGCCGCCGTGCTCGGTTTCTCCGGCATCGCCGGTGCAGCCAGCAACATCGCCTGGATCCTGTTCGTGGTGTTCCTGATCCTTGCGGTGATCTCGATGTTCCGCAAGCGCGGGTAGAGCCTGCAGGGCGTGCCGGTCACCGACCGGCACGCCGCTTTCCGGTGGGTGCCGACCGTTGGTCGGCACGCCTCCTGTAGAGTCGAGCTTGCTCGACTACCGCAAAAGCAGTCGAGCATGGCTCGACTCTACAGAAGCGGCTTCCCGGGTTACACCAGCGCCTTGTCAGCCGCATGGCGCTCCAGCGCCAGTTCGATCAACCGCGTGATCAGCGCGGTGTAGCCCAGCCCGCTGGCGCCCCACAGTTTCGGGTACATGCTGATGCGGGTGAAGCCGGGCAGGGTATTGATCTCGTTGATGACGATCTTGCCCTCGGCGGTGAGGAACACATCCACCCGTGCCATGCCTGCACACTCCAGCGCCTGGTACGCCTGCAGCGCGATCTGCTGGATGCGTGCCTGGGTATCGGCATCGATATCGGCCGGCACCACCACCTCGGCACCGTCGGCGTTGATGTACTTGGTGTCGTAGGCATAGAACTCATCGTGCAGCACCACTTCACCGCACACGCTGGCCTGTGGCTGCGCGTTGCCCAGCACGGCGCACTCGATCTCTCGGCCGACCACGGCCGATTCCACCAGTACCTTGTGGTCATGGCGCAGCGCCAGTTCCAGTGCGGCAGCAAAGTCGTGCGCGTCCTTCACCTTGCTCACGCCTACCGACGAGCCCTGGTTGGCTGGCTTCACGAACAGCGGCAGCCCCAGCTGCGCGATCAGCGCCGCCACGTCCACCTGCGCGGCCTGATGGCGGCGCAGGCATACCCAGGGCGCCACCGCCAGGCCGGCATCGCGCAGCAGGCGCTTGGCCACGTCCTTGTCCATGGCCGCCGCCGAGCCCAGTACCGATGACCCGACGAAGGGCAGGCCGGCCATGCGCAGCAGCCCCTGCAACGCACCGTCCTCGCCCAGCGGCCCGTGCACGATCGGCAGCACCACATCGATCTGGCCGAGCGCGGTGGACGCCTGCACCGGTTGCAGCGGCGCTTGCCCGGCCCCCGGCTGCAGCGCCAGCGTGGTGCCGGAAGGACGCAGCGCAATGCGTGCCGGATCATCGGCATTGAGCAGGAAGGTGTCTGGCTGGCTCAGGTGCCACTGGCCCTGCTTGTCGATGCCGATCAGCACCGGCTCGAAGCGCTCGCGGTCGAGCGCGTCGAGGATGTTCTTGGCCGACTGCAGTGAAACTTCGTGCTCGGAGGAGGTGCCCCCGAAGATGATGCCGACCCGGGTCCGTGCCATGGGGAAAGCGATGTCCTGTGCGTTGCGTGGCCTCATAGCATGAACCTTCATCGGCCCTTCGCGTGAGGCACAGATGAATCATCAGCAGGGGGCGGATCCCGTTGCCCAGCAACGGGACCCACCCCGCCACCCCACGGAATACCCGCTGTTGCTGTTGGTTTTGGTGTTGAGGTTGCCGGCCAGCGGCCGGCACTACCGCGGTTGCCGGGTGGCAGCCCGGCCCAAGCCCCTCACCCACGCAGGTAGAATGTGCACATGGCTCTTTCCCTGCTCAAGTCCCTCAAGCCGGCCGCCGGCCGTGCGCTGCAGATCGCCCTGAACCGCGCGCTGGCGCTGGATCCGGATACCCGTCTTGCGCTGACCGGTCTCGATGGCCGGCATATCGACCTGACCCTGGAGGCACCCTCGCTGGCGATGCGCATCAGCGTCGAGGGCGATCAGCTGCGGGTGGGCCCGGTGGACGCGCAGGAAGCCGATCTGGCTGTGCGCAGCAGCCTGGCCGGCGTGCTGGCGCAGCTGCCGCTGTTGGCCAACGCACGGCGTGCCGACAGCCAGGGCAAGGGCCGCGTACGCGTGGCCGGCGACGCCGAGCTGGCGCGGCGCCTGCAGCAGCTGGCCAAGGGTTTTGATCCGGACTGGCAGCAGCCGTTCGTGAGCGTGTTCGGCGAGGTGCTGGGCGTACAGGTGGCCAACACTCTGCGCAGCGCCCTGCAGCACGCGCGCCAGGGGGCGATCGATCTGGCCCACAGTGCCGCTGAATTCATCACCGAGGAATCGCGCGACGTGGTGCCGCGCGCCGAACTGGAGGCCTTCCACGATGACGTGGATGTGCTGCGCGATGATGTCGAGCGCCTCGGCGCGCGCGTGCAGCGCCTGCGGGGTGCCGCATGAAGGCGCTGTTGCGGGCCAGCCGTATCGGCCGGGTGATCCTGCGTTACCGCCTCGACGATCTGCTGCAGGGCACGCCGGCCGAACGCTGGCTGCGCCTGGCCAAGCCGTTCGTGCCGCGCGCTTCGGCCGACATCGCCGCACAGTCGCGTGGCGCACGCCTGCGCCTGGCGCTGCAGGACCTGGGCCCGATCTTCGTCAAGTTCGGCCAGATCCTGTCCACCCGTCGCGATCTGGTGCCACCGGATGTAGCCAACGAACTGACCCTGCTGCAGGACCGGGTCAAGCCGTTCGACGGCGATACCGCGCGCCGCATCGTGGAAGAAGCGCTGGGCCTGCCGGTCAGCGAGGCCTTCGCCAGCTTCGACACCGAACCGCTGGCCTCGGCCTCGATCGCGCAGGTGCATGCCGCCACCCTGGCCGATGGCCGCCAGGTGGTGGTCAAGGTGCTGCGCCCGGGCATCGAGAAGCAGATCGATGCCGACATCGCCCTGCTCAATTCGCTGGCCACGCTGGTCGAGCGCACCCATCCGCGTGCCGACAAGATCCGCCCGCGCGAAGTAGTGGCCGAAGTGGAAAACACCCTGGCTGCCGAGCTGGACCTGCAGCGCGAAGGCGCCAATGCCAGCGTGCTGCGCCGCTTCTGGGAAAACAGCGACGACCTGTACGTGCCGGAAGTGATCTGGAGCCACACCGCCGAGCGCGCGTTGACTCTGGAACGCGTGTGGGGCATTCCCTCCGATGACATCGCCGCGCTGGACCAGGCCGGCATCGACCGCAAGGCGTTGGCCGCCAAGGGCGTGCGGGTGTTCTACACCCAGGTGTTCCGCGACAACTTCTTCCACGCCGATGCGCACGCCGGCAACATCTGGGTCGATACCGATCCGGCACGCCGCGCCAACCCGCGTTTCATCGCGCTGGACTTCGGCATCATGGGCCAGCTTTCGCAGGAAGATCAGTACTACCTGGCCGAGAATTTCATGGCCATCTTCAATCGCGATTACCGCCGCATCGCCGAGCTGCACGTGCAGGCACGCTGGATGCCCGACCACGTGCGCATCGATGATCTGGAAGCGGCGGTGCGCTCGGTGTGCGAGCCGTACTTCACCCGCCCGCTGTCGCAGATCTCGCTGGCCGAAGTGCTGATGAAGCTGTTCCGCGTGGCCCAGCGCTACCAGCTGACGTTGCAGCCGCAGCTGATCCTGCTGCAGAAAACCCTGCTGAACATCGAAGGTGTCGGCCGCCAGCTGGACCCGCAGATCGACATCTGGGCGGTGGCCAAGCCGGTGCTGGCCAGGATCCTGCGCGAGCGCTACAGCCCGCGCCGGGTGGTGCGCGAGATCGGCAAGCGGCTGCCGGAGATCATGACCCACGCGCCGGACATGCCGCGCCTGGTACACGCCTGGCTGACCCAGCAGGTGGAGGGCCGACACGAACTGGCGATGCGCTCGCGCGATCTGGTCGCGCTCGATGCCAGCGTGCAGCGCCTGCAGAAGCGTGCGGTCGGCGCGATCACCGGGGTCGGCCTGCTGGCCATCGCCGCGCTGATGTACGTGTTGCAGCCGCCGGGCTGGTACTGGGGTGACCTGCCGATGTGGAGCTGGCTGTCCGGTGCGATCGGCGCGGTGGCGCTGGCGCGCGCCTGGTGGAAGTAGACGCCATGCTGCAGGCGCTCAAGGATGAGCTGGCGCGCTTTGGCGCCGACAATGACGCGCGCGAGACCGAGCGCGGTCGGCGCATGCTCAACATCACGCCCGATACCGGTGAATTCCTGTCGGTGCTGGTGCGCTTCGGCAACGCACGTCGGGTACTGGAAATCGGCACCTCCAACGGCTATTCCACGTTGTGGCTCGCCGAGGCCGCCGCTGCCGTCGATGGCCATGTGACCACACTGGAGTTCGCCGAGGACAAGGCGGCGATGGCGCGTGCCACGTTCGCACGCAGCGGCCTGGAGCAGCGCATCACCCTGGTCCACGGTGATGCCGGTTGCTGGCTGGCGCAGGCGGCCGAGGCCAGCATCGATCTGCTGTTCCTCGATTCGGACCGCGAACAGTACGCCGGCTGGTGGCCGCAGCTGCGCCGCGTGCTGCGGCCCGGTGGGCTGCTGGTGGTGGACAACGCCACCTCGCATGCAGCACAGATGGAACCGCTGCGGGCGCTGCTGGTAGGCGATGAGCGCTTCAGCACCAGCCTGGTGCCGGTGGGCAACGGCGAACTGCTGGCCGTGCGCAACGCCTGATTGCCGCGCCGCCCCCCTGATTCGGTAGTGCCGGCCGCTGGCCGGCAACCGCAGCAGTCAGGCGACCGGGAGGCAGCCGGCCAGCGGCCGGCTCTACCCCATTCAGTGCCCAGCCCCGATAATCCTGCGGTGAGTACTGATACCGAAACCACCCCCGAAACCGCGCCCCTGCAACTGCTGCACCTGGATGAACGCCTGGCCGTGGTCAACAAGCCGGCCGGGCTGATGGTTCACGACAGCAAGCTGGCCCGTGGCGAAGACGACTTCCTGGCCGACCGCCTGCGCGAGCAGCTGGGCCGCCCGATCTTCCTCGTGCATCGCCTGGATCGGGCCACCAGTGGCTGCCTGCTGCTGGCCTTCGACCGTGACACCGCCAGCACGCTGGGCAAGGCGCTGATGGGCGGCGACGTGCTGAAGGACTACCTGACGGTGTGCCGCGGCTGGCCGGCCGAGCTGTCCTGGCAGGTCGATCACGATCTGGACGGTGGGCCGGGCAAGCCGGTGAAGAAGCCGGCGATCACCGACTTCCAGCGCCTGGCCACCGGCGAGCTGTCGGTGCCGATCGGCGAATTCAGCAGTTCGCGTTATGCGTTGCTGCGCTGCCAGCCGCAGACCGGACGCTTCCGGCAGATCCGGCGGCACCTCAAGCACCTGTCGCACCACATGATCGGCGACACCAGCCACGGCGATGGCCGCCACAACCGCATCTTCCGCATGCAGGGTGTGCACCGCATGCTGCTGCACGCCGAGCGCCTGCGTTTTCCCCATCCAGAGGGCGGCGGCGTGGATGTGCGTGCACCGCTGGACCGCGAGTTCCAGAAGGCGCTGGACCTGTTCGGCTGGAGCCAGGACCTGTAGACGGTAGTGCCGGCCGCTGGCCGGCATCCGCCCGATTCCGGTTGTCCCGGAATTGCCGGCCAGCGGCCGGCACTACCTCATTTCTTTTCCGGCTCGTTGACGATCGTTTCCAGGTCCTTCTGCAGGTCCACGAACAGTGGCTGCATGCGTGCCTGGATGGCCACCATCACGTTCTGCATCAGCGCCGGGGTCTTGTCCAGCAGGCTCTGGCCGGCCGAACTCTCGTAGAACTCGGCCATCGCCAGCACGTCTTCCTTGCTGAAGGTCTTCTTGTACAGGTCCACGTACATCGGCCGCAGCTGCTGCCACGACAGGGCCTGGCGCAGGGTCTGGCTGGTGCGGGCCTGGATCCGCTTGAGCTGTTCCTGCTGCTGCGCGTTGAGCTGGCGCTGCGCGGCCACCTGCTGGAACTGCTGCTGCTGCATCGCCTCGATCTGCGGCAGCATGGTGTCGATCATGCTCTGCGCGCGCGAGGCCGACAGCAGGCGGTTGATGTCGCCGTCGGTCGGCGGCGCGGCCAGGGCCGGGGTGCTGGCCACGGCCAGCGCCAGCAACAGGGCGGTACGGCGCAGCAGGGACGGCAGGGCGGGTGCGAAGCGGGTCATGCGAAGCTTCCTGCGGTACATGGGATGGCCAGCATACCCGCAGCCAAGGCGAAGGCGGCGTGTTCGGTGCCTGATCGGCGGCATACGGTGCGCGATGTCGCACTCCGGTGCGTGGCTGCCGCTACAATGCGCGGATGGGCAGTGGACCGGTCACCATCAACGCGCAGCTTGAAATCCCCGACGGCGAGATCGTCGAGCGGTTCGTGCGCGCCAGTGGCGCCGGTGGCCAGAACGTCAACAAGGTGTCCACCGCGGTGGAACTGCGTTTCGATGTGGCCAACTCGCCCTCGTTGCCCGACCCGTTGCGCGAGCGCCTGCTGGCGCGACGTGACCGGCGGGTGACCGGCGAAGGCGTGCTGGTCATCGATGCGCAACGTTTCCGGACCCAGGATCGCAATCGCGAGGATGCGCGCGAGCGGCTGGCGGCCTTCATCCAGGCCGGGCTGAGCGTGCCCAAACCGCGCAAGGCCACCAAGCCGACCCTCGGGTCGAAACTGCGTCGTCTGGACGCCAAACGCGGGCGCGCGCAGATCAAGCGCGGGCGCTCATCACGTGACTGGGAGTGATTGCTTGAACAAGCCGACTTCGTTGCTGCCGGCCGTGCCGCCGCAGATGCCGCAGGTCAAACCCAACGCCTTCCTGCGCTGGCTGGCGCGCTGCACCCTGCGCATGGGCGGCTGGAAGGTGACCGGCACCCTGCCTGACATCCCCCGGCTGGTGTTCATCATCGCGCCGCATTCGTCCAACTGGGACGGCCTGTGGGGCATGGCCGCCAAGATCGCGCTGGGCATGAAGGTGAAGGTGCTGGGCAAGGCCTCGCTGTTCTGGTGGCCGCTGGGCCCGCTGCTGCACAGGCTGGGCGTGATCCCGCTGGACCGCAGCTCGCCGCAGGGCACGGTGGGCCAGGCGGTGGACCTGCTGCGCAACAACGAGAAGATGTGGTTCGCCATCACCCCCGAGGGCACCCGCAAGGCGGTGAAGGACTGGAAGGCCGGCTTCCTGAAGATCGCCCGGATGGCCGACGTGCCGATCCTGGCCGCCTATTTCCACTACCCGGAAAAGACCATCGGCATCGGCCCGCTGTTCACGCCCAGCGGCGATGATGCCGCCGACATGGCCGCCATCCGCGAGTTCTACCGGCCGTGGATGGGCAAGACCCGCGGCACGGTCTGAGCCGCCTGCGGGCTGCCGCCTAGACGCCACGTCCGGCACATGCCGGGCGTGCGCGACAGGAGTAGGGTGGAGGGCTGGTATCCCGTACCGTCTGCCCAAGGAGCGTTCCACATGTCGCGTACCGTAGTCCTGGCCGCCGCCATCAGCCTGGCGCTGGCGGCCTGTTCCGGCAAGGAGTCCACCCCCGTGTCCGATGCACAGAAGACCCCGGCCCAGCAGCCGGCCGAAGCGTCCACCAATCCGCTGCTGAGCGCCAGCACGCTGCCGTTCCAGGCGCCGCAGTTCGACAAGATCAAGGACAGCGACTACCTGCCGGCGTTCGAAGAAGGCATGCGCCAGCACCTGGCCGACGTGCGCAAGATCGCCGACAGCAGCGAACCGGCCACCTTCGACAACACCATCGTGGCGATGGAGCGCAGCGGCGAGACCCTGACCCGCGTGTCGCGCATCTTCTTCGGCCTGGTCCAGGCCGATACCAACGACGCGCGCCAGAAGATCCAGGAAGAGGTGGCGCCGAAGCTGGCCGCGCACCAGGACGAGATCAACCTCGACCCGAAGCTGTTCGCGCGCGTGAAGTCGATCTATGACCAGCGCGACACGCTGGAACTGGACCCGGTGCAGAAGCGCCTGGTCGAGCATTACTACGACGGCCTGGTGCGTGCGGGTGCGCAGCTGTCCGACGCCGACAAGGCCTCGCTGCGCAAGCTCAATGTGGAAGAGACCACCCTCTCCACCCAGTTCCACACCCGCCTGGTGGCGGCCACCGCCGCTGCGGCCGTGGTTGTCGACGACAAGGCCAAGCTGGCCGGGCTGGACGAAGGCGCGATCAACAACGCGGCGGCCGCCGCCAAGGACCGCAAGCTGGACGGCAAGTTCCTGCTGCCGCTGCAGAACACCACCCAGCAGCCGGTGCTCGGTTCGCTGAGCGACCGCGACCAGCGCGCTGCCGTGCTGAAGGCTTCGGAAACCCGCGCCGAGCGCGGCGATGCCAACGACACCCGGCAGACCGTACAGCGCCTGGCCCAGCTGCGTGCGCAGAAGGCCAAGCTGCTGGGCTTTGACACTTTCGCCGACTACCAGCTGGGCGACCAGATGGCCAAGACCCCGGCCGCTGCGCTGAAGCTGCTGACCGACACCGTGCCGGCCGCCACCGCCAAGGCGCGTGCCGAAGCCGGCGAGATCCAGAAGGTGATCGACGCGCAGAAGGGCGGCTTCCAGGTTGCTGCCTCGGACTGGGACTTCTACGCCGAACAGGTGCGCAAGGCCAAGTACGATCTGGACGAATCGCAGATCAAGCCGTACTTCGAACTGGACAACGTGCTGCAGAACGGCGTTTTCTACGCCGCCACCCAGCTGTACGGCATCACCTTCAAGCCGCGCACCGACATTCCGACCTACAACCCGGACATGAAGGTGTACGAAGTGTTCGACAAGGACGGCACCTCGCTGGCGCTGTTCTACACCGACTACTTCAAGCGTGACAGCAAGTCCGGCGGCGCCTGGATGGACGTGTTCGTTGAACAGGACGGCCTGACCGGTGCCAAGCCGGTGGTCTACAACGTCTGCAACTTCACCAAGCCGGCCGCCGGCCAGCCCGCGCTGATCAGCTTCGACGACGTCACCACGATGTTCCATGAGTTCGGCCATGCACTGCACGGCATGTTCTCCAACGTGAAGTACCCGTCGATCGCCGGCACCGCCACCTCGCGCGACTTCGTCGAGTTCCCGTCGCAGTTCAACGAGCACTGGGCGCTGGATCCGAAGGTGTTTGCCAACTACGCCAAGCACTACAAGACCGGCGAGGCGATGCCGCAGGAACTGGTCGACAAGATCCTCAAGGCGCGCAGCTTCAACCAGGGCTATGCGACCACCGAGTACCTGTCGGCCGCACTGCTGGACCTGGCCTGGCACACGCAGAAGGCCGATGCGCCGCTGCAGGATGTCGGCGCCTTTGAGGCCAGCGCGCTGAAGAAGTTCAAGGTCGACCTGCCGCAGGTGCCGCCGCGTTACCGCACCACCTACTTCGACCACATCTGGGGTGGCGGTTACTCGGCCGGTTACTACGCCTACTTCTGGGCCGAAGTGCTCGACCATGACGCCTACCAGTGGTTCACCGAACACGGTGGCCTGACCGCCGCCAACGGCCAGGAATTCCGCGACAAGATCCTCTCGCGCGGCAACAGCGTGGAGCTGTCGACCCTGTACCGCGATTTCCGTGGCAAGGACCCGTCGGTGGAACCGCTGCTGAAGTTCCGCGGCCTGAAGTAAGAAACGGAAAACGGCGGGGGCAACCCCGCCGTTTTCCCTTGTGTAGCGTCGAGCTTGCTCGACGTTTTTTGTAGAGCCGAGCCATGCTCGGCTGCCTTTCCCGCCTCTGTAGAGCCGAGCCATGCTCGGCTGCCTTTCCCGCCTCTGTAGAGCCGAGCCATGCTCGGCTGCCTTTCCAGGAAAACCAGTCGAGCATGGCTCGACTCTACAGAAGCGCGTCACGTGCCCACGTGCACGCGATTGGCCTGCTCGGCCAGCCCCAAGTGGTCGAGCGCGATATCCAGCGCCAGCACATAGCTCTGCGCACCATACCCAGCCGCAATGCCCAGGCGCTGGCCGACACCGGCCGGCAGGCACGGCTCGGCCACCGCACCGTCGTCATGCACTTCCACATAGGCGTTGTGCAGGTACGGCAGCAGGCGCTGCAAGCGCAGGCTGTTGGCACACGCACCCGGATCGAGCAGGGTCACTTCGCCGCGGCTGTGATCGGCCACGCGCAGCGCATCCAGCAGTTCCTGTTCCGAACCGCAGGCACGGATCGCCACGCTGGTGCCGGCGTCGATCGCACGATGCACCAGCGATTTCAGTACCGGTGCCGGCAGCGGCATGGCCGTGCGGATCAGCGCGCCGGCGGCTTCCGGGCCACGGATGATGAAGATCGACATGGCTCAGCCCTCCTGCGCCAGGCGGCGGCCGACAATGGCCAGCGACAGCGGATAACCGGCCTGCTGGCTGCGCTGGTCGATCACCACCGCGGCCGGGCCGTGCTGCAGATGCAGGCGTGCATCCAGGCCACGCTCGCTCGGGGCCTGCAACTCGATGTACTGCGCCGGCAGCCGTTCCAGCGCCGCCTGCAGTGCGCCACCTTCGGCCTGCCACTGCGCTTCGTCGGCCACGCCGACATCCAGCAGCACCCAGTCGGCCGAGCGCGCCTGCGGCTGGCACAGGCATTGGCGCACTTCGGACAGGCTGGCGCAGTCGCTGCACAGCACGCGGTGGCCGGACAGCTGCGCCGGCAGCTGCGGGCGCGGTGCCGACGCAGACGCGTGGCGGATCACCAGGAGGGTCATACAACACCTTGCGGAATGCGCCCTGCGGCGCGGTAGGCACACGATGCGCGCGGCCGCCGTAAAGGTGCGATGCCCGGAGCCGGCCCCGCGCGTAAATCCTGCGTAACCCTTCCTGTAGAGCCGAGCCCACGCTCGGCGTGCACTTTGTAGCGTCGAGCTTGCTCGACTGAGGCGCAGGGCGGTCGAGCAAGCTCGACGCTACGAAGATGCCGGCGCGGGAACCTCTGCGGCCCGACTGTGGTCTGATGCAGCTACCACCCACCCGGAGCCTGACATGGATGCTGTTGCCCGCCCTCCCTTTTCCGAACGCGCGCTGGCCTGGCTGAAGAAGGAGGCGCTGCCGCTGCTGGTGATGCTTGGCCTGCTCGCCGCCGCGCGCGATACCCTGGCCAACCACTACGTGGTGCCGAGCGGTTCGATGCAGCCGACCCTGCAGCCCGGCGACCGGGTGGTGGTGGACATGCGCGCCTATGGTCTGCGCCTGCCGTTCACCGGCAAGGAACTGCTGGCCACCGGCACCCCGCAACGCGGCGAAGTGGCGGTGTTCGACTCGCCGGCCGACGGCACCCGCCTGATCAAGCGCATTGCCGCGGTGGCCGGTGACCACGTGCAGATGCGCGAGGGCCACCTGAGCATCAATGGCCAGCCGTTGCAGATGGCCGACCTGCAGGACGTGGAAGCCTTCGGCCAGCGTCGCGCCCGCCTCGACCTGGACATGGGCGGTGGCCCGGACATCGCCGATCTGGTGGTGCCGGCCGGCAAGCTGCTGGTGCTCGGCGACCACCGGGGCAACAGCTTCGATGGCCGCTTCTTCGGGTTTGTCGACGCCGACAAGGTCTATGGCCGCGCGGTGGCGGTGTACTACCGCCGTGGCGACGGCTTCGAGTGGCAGCGCCTGTAAGCTGAATTGATACTTTCCATGTATCAATCATGATCCAACAGGTTATGGATCGACTGGATGGACGGGCCTAGTCTGGGCCCGTTCCTCTCCACCCGGCCGCCCCCACCGGCCCATCGATCCCATGACTGGCGAAACCGCGGCGGCCGTTGAAGGCCGTCCTTCCACTCTCGATACCGGCACTGACACCCGCATCCAGCAGGGCACGCCGGCCTTCCGCCGCACTGCGCTGGCGCTGTTCCTGGCCGGCTTTTCCACCTTCGGCCTGCTGTACACGGTGCAGCCGCTGCTGCCCGAGTTCAGCCGCCACTTCGGCGTGTCCGCCGCCGGCAGCGCGATGTCGCTGTCGCTGACCACCGGCACGCTGGCGGTGGCGATGCTGCTGGCCGGCCTGCTGTCCGACGCGGTCGGCCGCCGCCCGTTGATGATCGCCGCCTTGCTGGCCTCGGCCGTGCTGTCGCTGTGCACCGCGCTGGTGGATGACTGGACCACGCTGCTGGTGCTGCGCACCCTGCTGGGGCTGGCGCTGAGTGGCGTGCCGGCGGTGGCGATGACCTACCTGGTCGAGGAAATGGACAGCCGCGCGCTGGGCCTGGCGATGGGCCTGTACATCGGCGGCAATGCCATCGGCGGCATGAGCGGGCGTCTGCTGGCCGGCATCATCGCCGACCACTGGGGCTGGCGCTGGGGCATCGGCGTCGTCTCGATCATCGCCATCGCCAGCACCGTGCTGCTGTGGCTGCAGCTGCCGCCGTCGCGGCATTTCCAGGCCCGGCGCGGTGGCCTGCGCCACCTCCCGTCGCGTTGGCGTACGTTGTTTGCCGATCCCGGCCTGCCGTGGCTGTTCGCCACCTCGTTCGTGTTGATGGGCGTGTTCGTCACCCTCTACAACTACCTCGGTTACCACCTGCTGGCGCCGCCGTATCACCTCAGCCAGACCGTGGTCGGGTTGATCTTCAGCGTGTATCTGGTGGGTACCTTCAGTTCGGCGTGGATGGGCCAGCAGGCCACGCGCTACGGCCGTGGCCGCATCCTGTCGATCTCCTTCGCGCTGATCGGTGCCGGCATCGCGCTGCTGGCGATGCCGTGGCTGGGCACGATGGCGCTGGGCATCGCGCTGGTGACGTTCGGCTTCTTCGGTGGCCATTCGGTGGCCAGCAGCTGGGTGGGGGCGCGTGCCGGTGCGATGCGCGCCGAAGCCTCGGCGCTGTACCTGTTCGCCTATTACCTGGGGTCGAGCGTACTGGGCGGCGTGGGTGGCCTGGCCTATGCGGCCTGGGACTGGCGCGGCGTGTGCGCGTTCGCCGCCGTGCTGACCCTGGCCGGTGGCGGCATCGTGTGGGCGTTGCAGCAGCGCGCCCCGCAGCCGGTGGCGGCGCGGTAGTGCCGGCCGCTGGCCGGCATGCCGACCCATGTGGGGTTGCCGGCCAGCGGCCGGCACTACCGGTTCACCCCTCGGCAAACGCGCCGCGCAACAACCCGGCGAAATTGCGGATCAACGGCGTCACCCGTTCGCGATGCCAGGCCAGCTGCACTTCCGAATGCGCACCGGCATCGGCCAGCGCTACGAAGCGCGCGCCTTCCACGCGGATGTGATCGCACGAGGAGGGCAGGATGGCCGCGCCCAGCCCGGCGGCGGCCAGGCTGATCAGGGTCGAGGCTTCGCCCGCTTCCTGCACGATGCGCGGGGTGAATCCTGCCGCCGTGCACAGCGCGATCATATGGTCGTGGATGCCGGCGCCGGCACTGCGACGGAATGCCACGAACGGCTCCTGCGCGAAATCGTGCAGCGACAGCGTGCCCTGTTTCGAGAGCCGATGCAGGGCGGGGTGGCCGGCATGCACGATCATCGCCAGTGGATCGACGAACAGGCTGTGCGCCACCAGTTCCGGCGGCAGCGCGCGTTTGCGGATGATGCCGACGTCCAGCGTGCCGTCGAGCAGCGCATCGATCTGCTGGAGCGTGTTCATCTCGCTCAGCTGCAACCGCACCTGCGGGTATTGCTGGCGGTAATGCAGGATCGAGCGCGGAATCTGCGGCGACAGCGGCGTGGCCCGGGTCAGCCCGATGTGCAGCTCGCCCTGCTCGCCGCGCTGCGCGCGCTGCACCTCGTCCACCGCCGCTTCCACCTGCTGCACGATCGCGCGCGCGCGTTCCTGCAGCAGCTCGCCGGCGGCGGTCAGCTGCACGCGGCGATGGCTGCGCACGAACAGGCGCGCGCCGATCAGTTCTTCCAGCTGCCGTATCTGCTGGCTGAGCGGCGGCTGCGACATGCCCAGCCGCTCGGCCGCCTGGCCGAAGTGCAGCGTGTCGGCAACGGCGAGGAAGTAGCGCAGATGGCGGAGTTCGATGGACATGGGGCCAGTCTATTCATCGCCAGCGGGAAATGAATCAGAGATGGGGTCAGAGCCCGTTGCGCAGCAACGGGATCCGACCCCGTGCCGACCAACGGTCGGCACCCACCAACAGCAGCGACCAACTGTCAGAGGCGGGGCGGTGTGGGTGGGCAGGACCGTTGGCGCCATGGATGGCGCCATCGAGCCCCCATGGATGGGTTTACGGCGTGTCCTGCCTACCCACACCGTCCCGCCATCCCACGGAATGCACGCTTTTGACGTTGACGTTGACGTTGACGTTGATTCGGCAGGTGCAGGGCGGCAGCCCTGCCCAACAACCCCCTCACCGTTCCGAATGCCCGCTCTGGTCGTAATCGCGCGGGCTGAACAGCTCTGGCTGGATCAGCTCGATGAACGCTCGCGCCTGCGCCGACAACGCCTTGCCACGTCGCACGATCACGCCATAGCTGCGCTCGGGGAACCAGCGCTTCATCGAGCGCGCCGCCAGCCGCTCGTGGTCGGCCTCGTTCAGGCACAACGCCGGCACGATGGAGATACCCATGCCCATCGCCACGTACTGCTTGATCACCTCCCAGCCGCCAACCTCCAGCGCCACGGTGTAGGCGATGCGGTGGCGCTGGAAGACCTGGTCGACCAGGCGGTAGGTGATCTGCCGCTTCGGTGGCAGCACCAGCGGATAGCGCGCGATGTCAGCCAGCTCCAGCTCACCCCCGCTGGCCAGCGGATGATCGTGCGGGGCGATCAGCACCTGCTCGAAACGGTAGGCCGGGGCATAGCTGAGATCGGCCGGCACATCGGTCATCGAACCAATGGCCAGGTCGGCGGCGTCCTCGCGCAGCAGGTCGGTGCCGTCGGCGCTGATGGCGTTGTGCAGGGTCAGGCGCACGTCCGGATGGTGCAGGCGGAAGCGTTCGACGATCTTCGGCAGCAGGTACAGGATGGTGGAACTGTTGGCGGCAATGTTCAGCTCGCCCGCGTCCAGGCCGCGCACCTTGTCGCGGAAGCGTGCCTCCAGTCCATCCAGGTTCTCCACCAGCGGCTGCGCCATTTCGTACAGCAGCTGGCCCTCGCGGCTGGGCACCAGGCGCCGCCCGCTGCGTTCGAACAGCGGCACGCCCAGCTCCCGTTCCAGTGCCTGCAACTGCAGGCTGATGGCGGGCTGGCTGACGAACAGCGCCTCAGCTGCCCGTGAGACCGAGCCCAGACGCACCGTCTGGCAGAACGCGCGCAGCGGCTTCAGCCGGTCGGATTTGTAGGAAAAACGCGGACTTGGCGAGGAGCGCGTGGTCATGGTGTCACAAGTATTAGCACAATTTATGTAGAACATTGCAAAAACTGTTTTGCCAAATACTCGGCCCCGACGGCACCGTGGAGACGTTCCCCCACCGCTGGAGTCGCCCCATGTCCGCCGTCGCTTCCGCTGTTCCCACCCCCGCCAGCAAGGCCACCCCCGGTATCGCCCTGGCGACCCGCGTGGCCGGCCAGGACACCGTGCTGCCGGCGCCGCTGCTGGCCCTGCTGGTGTCGCTGCACCGCGCGGTGGAACCGGGCCGGCAGGCACGGCTGCAGGCCCGGCGCGAGCGCCAGGCATTCTTCGACCAGGGCGGCCTGCCGGATTTCCGCGAAGACACCGCCGCCATCCGCAGTGGCGACTGGACCGTCGCGCCGCTGCCGGGCGCGCTGCAGGACCGTCGCGTCGAGATCACCGGCCCGACCGACCCGAAGATGGTCATCAACGCGCTGAACTCGGGCGCCAAGGTGTTCATGGCCGACTTCGAGGATTCGACCTCGCCGACCTGGCGCAACCTGCTGGCCGGGCAGCAGTCGCTGGCGGCGGCGGTGCGCGGTGATCTGGAATTCACTGCGCCGGCCGCCAATGGCAAGCCGGGCAAGCACTACCGCCTGCGCCCCTACGACGAACAGGCGGTGCTGATCGTGCGCCCGCGTGGCTGGCACCTGGACGAGAAGCATGTGGCCATCGATGGCCAGCCGCTGGCCGGCGGCCTGTTCGATGCGGCCGTGTTCGCCTTCCACAACGCCCGCACGCTGCAGGCCAAGGACCGCGGCCCGTACTTCTACCTGCCCAAGCTGCAGAGCATGGAAGAGGCCGCGCTGTGGGAGACCGCGCTGTCGCACATCGAAGGCATGCTCGGCCTGCCGCACGGCCAGATCAAGGTGACGGTGCTGATCGAAACGCTGCCGGCGGTGTTCGAGATGGACGAGATCCTGTACGCGCTGCGTGATCGCATCGTCGGCCTGAACTGCGGGCGTTGGGATTACATCTTCTCCTACCTGAAGACCTTCCGCCGCCACGCCGACCGCGTGCTGCCCGAGCGCGGCCAGGTGACCATGACCCAGCCGTTCCTGAAGGCCTATTCGGAACTGCTGATCCAGACCTGCCACCGCCGTGGTGCGCATGCGATGGGCGGCATGGCCGCGCAGATCCCGATCAACAACGATGCGGCCGCCAACGAACAGGCGATGGCCCGCGTGCGCGCCGACAAGCTGCGCGAAGTCACCGCCGGCCATGACGGCACCTGGGTCGCGCACCCGGCGCTGATTCCGGTGGCGATGGCGATCTTCGACGAACACATGCCCACCGCGAACCAGCACAACGTGCTGCGCCAGGATGTGCGCGTCGGCCGCGATGAGCTGATCGCACGGCCGCCGGGCAGCATCACCCGCGCCGGTTTCGAGGGCAATGTGGAAGTCTGCGTGCGCTATCTGGCGGCGTGGCTGGATGGCAACGGTTGCGTGCCGATCCATCACCTGATGGAGGACGCGGCCACCGCCGAGATCAGCCGCAGCCAGCTGTGGCAGTGGCTGCACACGCCGGGCCAGCAGCTCGACGATGGCACCGCGATCGACCTGGCCCTGCTCGACGCCACGCTGGCGCAGCTGCCGGCACGGCTGGGCGATACCGCCGCGCTGCCGGGTGGCGCCCGCATCGGTGAGGCCATCGCCCTGCTGGGCGAACTGAGCCGCAGCAACGAACTGACCGATTTCCTGACCCTGCCGGCCTACGCGCGCATCGACTGACTGCCGCCCGCGTCTACCGCCGTTTCCCTCCCCGCTGCACGCACGAACCGAACTGGAGAAAGACATGAGCAAGCTGCCCACTGCCGAACAGATCCAGCACGACTGGGATACCAACCCGCGCTGGGAAGGCATCCAGCGCAACTACAGCGCCGCCGACGTGGTGCGCCTGCGCGGCACTGTGCACATCGAGCATTCGCTGGCCCGCCTGGGTGCAGAGAAGCTGTGGGCGTCGCTGCACGAGCGCGAGTTCGTCAACGCGCTGGGTGCGTTGACCGGCAACCAGGCCATGCAGCAGGTCAAGGCCGGGCTGAAGGCGATCTACCTGTCCGGCTGGCAGGTGGCGGCCGATGCCAACCTGGCCGGGCAGATGTACCCGGACCAGTCGCTGTACCCGGCCGATTCGGTGCCGGCGGTGGTCAAGCGCATCAACAACACCCTGCTGCGTGCCGACCAGCTGCATCACGCTGAAGGCAAGGATGACATCGACTTCCTGCAGCCGATCGTGGCCGATGCCGAAGCCGGTTTCGGCGGCGTGCTCAATGCGTTCGAACTGATGAAGGCGATGATCGAGGCCGGTGCGGCAGGCGTGCACTTCGAAGACCAGCTGGCCTCGGTGAAGAAGTGCGGCCACATGGGCGGCAAGGTGCTGGTGCCGACCCGTGAGGCGATCGAGAAGCTCAACGCCGCGCGCCTGGCTGCCGACGTGCTGGGCGTGCCGACCCTGCTGGTGGCGCGTACCGATGCCGAGGCGGCGGATCTGCTGACCAGCGACATCGACGGCAACGACAAGCCCTTCGCCACCGGCGAGCGCACCGTGGAAGGCTTCTACAAGACCCGCAACGGCCTGGACCAGGCGATCAGCCGTGGCCTGGCCTATGCGCCCTACGCCGATCTGGTGTGGTGCGAGACCGGCAAGCCGGACCTGGAATTCGCACGCAAGTTCGCCGAGGCGATCCATGCGAAGTTCCCGGGCAAGCTGCTGGCCTACAACTGCTCGCCCAGCTTCAACTGGAAGAAGAACCTGGACGACGCCACCATCGCCAAGTTCCAGCGCGAACTGGGCAGCTACGGCTACAAGTTCCAGTTCATCACCCTGGCCGGTTTCCACGCGCTGAACTACGGCATGTTCAACCTGGCCCACGGCTATGCGCGCCGCCAGATGAGCGCGTTCGTGGAACTGCAGGAAGCCGAGTTCGAAGCGGCCGAGCGTGGCTTCACCGCGGTCAAGCACCAGCGCGAAGTGGGCACCGGCTACTTCGACGCGGTCACCCAGGCGATCCAGCAGGGACAGTCGTCCACCACCGCATTGACCGGTTCGACCGAAGAAGAGCAGTTCCACGGCGGGCGCAGCGAACGCGCCGCGTGATCGGTAACCGCTGATGCGCTGGGCAATGGATCTGACTGGGTAGTGCCGGTCGCTGGCCGGCAACCAGGTGGACTCCGGGAACATCGACGGGTTGCCGGCCAGCGGCCGGCACTACCGGGTCTGATCAGGGTGGCCAGGGAAGGGCCAGACAACGCCGGCCGGTCGGGGGACCTGCCGGCGTTGTTGTATCCAGGCAACGGCGCGCGCGGCGCAACGCGTCAATCGGGCGCACCCGCGCGATCGCAACTTGGCCGAAACCCTGTGAAATCCGCCATCGGCTTGATCCAGCAGGGGTTTTGCGCGGACAGGCGTGACCAGAACGGGCCACGCGGGATCTTCACATCACGAACGTGCGGCCAGAGACTCAAAATGAGATAGGGCGCACACTTTAAAGCGGTGCTATGCTCCGCGGCTCACCAGGGGACGCTGGCGGCGGGTGCAGGGAATGACCGGCAGGGGTGCGGCCGAGAACAGTGATGTGACGACAGGTATCGCCCGCGTGGCGATGGCCGAGATCGTGCATGCGCTGCTGTCCGATGCCGAGGTTGCATTGTTCGCCAGATTCGCCCGCCCATGCAAGCTTCATGCCGGACAGTGGTTGTTCCAGCGTGGACACCGTGGCGAGCGCATGTATGTGATCCTCCAGGGCCAGATCGAACTGGACTTCGGCGAGGACCTGGTGATCAAGACGCTTGGCCAGCACGAGTTCTTCGGTGAGCTGGGCCTGCTGGTCGGCGATCACCTGCGCAGCGCCAGTGCGCGCGCGCTGGACGACTGCGAAGTGCTGGAGCTGGGCCCGAGCGATTTCCATCGGCTGGTCGAATCCGATCCCGGCCTGGTGGCCTACTTCCTGCGCCGCACGATCATGCGCGTGCTGACCAACGAACAGGCCCTGATCAGCCAGCTGCGGCGGCGCAACCACGACCTGGAAACCGCGCTGGACAACCTGTACATCACCACCCACCAGCTCACCCACACCCGCGAGCTGGTGCGCACGGACGAGCTGACCGGGCTGCACAACCGCCGCGGCCTGACCCTGTACCTGCAGGAGTGCCGCGCCCACGCCGATGGCCCGCCGCAGGCGCTGCTGCTGATCGACTGCGACCGCTTCAAGCAGATCAACGACCGCCACGGCCATCAGGCCGGCGACCGCGTGCTGCAGAGCATGGGCAACATCCTGCGTTCGATGGCCGGTGAGCAGGACCTGGCGTGCCGGCTCGGCGGCGATGAGTTCTGCCTGATCCTGCGCCGTGGCAACCACGAGATCGTGCAGCACGCCGCCGAGTTCATTCTCAGCGCGGTGCACGGCCTGCTCGAACGCAGCCATGGCACGCCGCACGTAAGCCTGGTCAGCATCGGTGCCAGCCTGCTGGTGGCCGAGGCGGACTGGAGCGAGTGGTACGCCAGCGCCGACCGCGCGCTGTACCAGGCCAAGCGCGATGGCGGCAATTGCCTGCGCTGGGGCGATGGCCCCGACAACGGATCATGAGCGGCAGAGGTGGCAATGGACGGCATCCAGGATTCCCTTCCGGTGCAGAGCCCGCAGGTGCGGACCCTGTTGTTCACCGACCTGTGCGATTCGCTGCAGCTGGTCGAGCGCATCGGCGACATCAGCGCCGCTGAGCTGTTCCAGCAGCACGACCGGCTGGTGCTTGGCCTGCAGCAGCGCTGGAACGGCCAGCTGATCGATCGCTCCGACGGCCTGTTCATGCTGTTCGAGCGCACCATCGATGGGGTCGGCTTCGCCCTGTCCTACCAGAGCGCGGTGGATGCGCTGGGCCGCGAACGCGGCATCGTGCTGCGCGCGCGCGCCGGGCTGCACGTGGGCGATGTGCTGCTGTGGAACAACAGTGCCGAGGCCATGGCCCACGGCGCCAAGCCGGTGGAAGTGGAGGGACTGGCCAAGCCGATGGCCGCGCGGCTGATGCAGCTGGCGTGGCCGGGGCAGGTCCTGCTGTCGGCCAGCGCGGAAAAGATGGCGCGCCGGGCCAGCGGCGAACTGCCGTGGGCGGCCGATGAGCTGCGCTGGAAGGACCATGGCTGCTGGCGGTTCAAGGGCATCAGCGAGCGCCAGGAAGTCTTCGAGATCGGCCTGCGTGGCAGTGCGCCGCTGCGCAGGCCGCGTTCGGGCGAAAAGGCCTGGCGTGATCTGCCGCTGTGGCGGCGCCCGGCTGCCCTGGTGACCGAGGCTGCGCTGGCGTTGGCGCTGGGTGTGCTGCTGTGGACGCTGCTGCGGCCGGCACCGGCCATCGCCTTTGCCGAGCGTGACTGGGTGATCGTCTCGGCCGTGCACAACGCCACCGCGTACCCGCAGCTGGACAGCAGCCTGGAGCAGGCGCTGTACATCAGCCTGGGGCAGTCGCGGTTCGTCAACATCCTCAGCGAACTGAAGGTGCGCGACACCCTGCAGCTGATGCAGCGGCCACCGCAGGCGCGGCTGGACCGCAGCCTGGCCATCGAAGTGGCGCTGCGCGATGGCGTGCGCGCGGTGCTGGTGCCCAGCGTGCTGGAGCTCAACGGCAAGGTGCGGGTCAGTGTCGAGGTGGTCGATCCACGCAGCGGGCAGACCGTCTACACCCGCTTTGCCGACGGTCGCGGGCTGGATTCGATCCTGGCCTCCACCGACCACGTGGTCGCGGCGCTGCGCACGGACCTGGGCGAGGCCCTGCGCGATGTCGGCCGCGACCAGCGGCCGCTGCCGACCGTGGCCACCGCCAACCTTGATGCGCTGCATGCCTATGCCAAGGGCGTGGACGCCACCGCGGCAGCGCGCTATGACGACGCGCTGATGTTCTTCGAACAGGCCACCCGGCTCGACCCCGGGTTCGCCTTTGCCTATGTCGGGCAGATGAACATCCAGCACGCCAAGGGCAACCTGGAGCAGGCCGCCGCGTTGTACCAGAAAGCGGTCAGCCAGCGTGCGCACCTGACCGCGCGTGACCAGCTCTACCTGGACGCGTGGGCCGCCGATTTCCAGGGCGCTCCGCCGGCACGCATCGCCGACCGCTGGCGGATGCTGACCGAGCTGTACCCGGATGATCCGGCCGGCTGGATGAACTACGCCAAGATCCTCTACACGCAGGGTGACTACGACGGCGCCCTGGCCGCTGCGCAGCCGTTGCTGGCCCGGCAGCATTCGCGCCGTGCACTGGTGCTGGTGTTCGTGGCGCGGGTGCAGCTGGCGCGTGGCGAGATCGCCGCCGCCGAAGCCGCCCTGCGCGGCGCACGCCTGCATCCTGGCTGGAACGGGGATGCGATGGAACCGCTGCTGCTGGCCCTGTCGGGGGATTTCGATGCGGCCAATGCCGGCTTTGCAGCAATGCGGTCCTCCGGGCTGGGAGCGCGCATGCTGCGTGCGGCGGTGCTGGGCATGCAGGATCGCCGCAGCGAAGCGGCCAACGACATGCAGCAGGCGGCCGCGCAGTGCACGACCGGCTCCGGCCTGTGCGACATCCTGGCGTTGCAGGCGCTGGCCTGGCGTGGCCAGCAGCCGGTGCCCACCGCCTCGCAGGCCTACCAGCAGGTGCTCGACCGGACATTGCAGGCGGTCGATCGTTCGCAGCCGGCGCCGGCACGGCGCAACGCATTCATCGCGCTTGCCGCGGCCTACCACGCCGTGCGCGCCGGTCAGGGCGCGGTGGTGGCGCAGCGGCGGGAGGCGTTGCAGGCGCTGCCCGAACGCGATGCAGACCCGCGCCTGCGCGAGCTGTGGAACCTGTTGCAGGCGCGCATCGCGCTCGACCAGGGCCGGCTGGCCCAGGCCCAGTCGCTGCTGGCCCAGCAACCTGCTGCGAGCCTGTTCCAGAGGCGGGTGCTGCAGTTGGACCTGGCCACGGCCAGCGGCGACCATGCCACGGCCCTGCGCCACGCACAGTGGCTGCAACGCCACGTAGGCCTGGCATTTGCCGAGGACGTTGGCGACTACGCGCTGCTTCCACTGAACGCGATGGACGTGCAGCGGTTGACGTCGATCCGGCCCGCCCCGCTGGCGGGCAAGGGCGCGTCAGCCGCGCCCTGAGGTCGGTTTACTGATCCAGGCCCGGCAGGCCATCTTCGAACAGGAAAGGCACGGTGAACGCGGCGCGCACGTCCAGCAGCTGGTGCATGCGCGCAGCGGCCTTGGCGAACTCCGCCTTGCCGCCCAGCGAGGCCAGCGGCGTATGGCAGGCGCGCACGGTTTCCTCGTCGGCGCCGAGCGCGAGCAGCGCCTGGCCCGGATCCCTGGCAAATTCGGCACGGAAGGCATCATCGCTGGACAGCCGGTCCAGCAGCTGCCGGACAACGTCGGCGGAGAGGGGCGAAGCAGACATGGGATACGACCGCAAGGTTGGGAAAATGGAAATATCGGCGGCAACGCCGCGAAGTTGATGGGCGTGCGCGCGTGCCACGCTATGATCGGCGCCCTGCACAACCGTGGGATGCCATCGCGATGAGATTCCGTCGTTGCCGGACGCTGTTCGTCGAGCCGGTGGAACGCCTTGCCTTCAACCTGGATGCGCTGCTGGCCGGTGGTACGGGCGTGCAGCTGCAACCGGTGCTGCAGGTACACGCCGCGCATCTGCCGACCGTGCAGGTGATCGATGCGGCCAGTTGTGCCTGGTTGCTGGCCTGCAGTGCCGAACGCTGGCAGTCGTTGCCGCAGGCGCCGGAGGCGCGCAGCCGCGTGCTGGCGCTGCTGCAGCAGGGGCTGCTGGTCAGCGATGACCCGGCCCACGCCGAGGTGTTCGCGGCCGAGCAGGAGCTGCGCGACAGCCACTGGTGGCCGCTGTCGGCCCTGCATTACCAGCAGTCGTGCTGGGACGGCGTGGACAGCGTGCAGGACATGGAGCAGCACCAGCTGGTGACGGCACGCGATCTGGTGCGCAGCTTCGGCAACCCGCCACCGGAAGCGCCGCCGCGGTTGCCCGGCGCGGTGCCGCTGCCGCGTTGCCAGGACGATCCGCTGCAGCCGCTGTTGCAGGCACGGGCCACCTGCCGCAATTTCGATCGTGCCCGCGCGTTGCCGCTGCCGTTGCTGGCGCGGGTGCTGCAACAGGTGCTGATGGCCCAGGCACAGGTGGAAACCGATCCCGGGGTGCGCTTCCTGAAGAAGAACGTGCCCTCGGCCGGCAGCCTGCATCCGCTGGAAGCCTATCTGCTGGTGCGCAACGTGGAGGGTCTGGCGCCGGGCCTGTACCACTACCATGCGCTGGCGCATGAGCTGGGGCGGCTGCCTGACCAGGAGGACGATCCGGCAGCATTGGGCCTGCGGCTGCTGGCCGGCCAGCACTGGTTCGCCGATGCGCCGGTGCTGCTGGTGCTGGTGTGCCGGTTCGAACGCAACTACTGGAAGTACCGCAACCACGCCAAGGCCTATCGCGCGGTCACGCTCGATGCCGGGCATGTCTCGCAGGCGCTGTATGCGGCCGCGACCGTACAGGGCCTGGGCGCGTTCGTCACCGCCGCCATCAACGAAGCCGAGGCCGGGCGCGCGTTCGGGCTGCGGCCGATGGCCGAGGGCGCGCTGGCCATCTGCGGGCTGGGCTGGCGCAAGGCCGAAAAGACCACCGCGGAACTGGATCCGGGTGGCCACGTGTGGCCGCTGCCGGGCTGACGGTCAGCGGCCCAGGCTGTCGCCGGGCCATAGGGCCCGGCCACGCCCCCTCAGGCGGCCTCGAAGTCCACCAGCACTGCACCATCACCGACCTGGTCGCCGGCCTTGGCACGATAGCCCTTCACCGTGCCATCGGCCGGTGCCTGCAGGGTGTGCTCCATCTTCATCGCCTCCAGCACCACCAGCGGCGTGCCGCGCTTGACCTCGGTGCCGGCCGCGACCAGCGTGGCCACGATCCTGCCGGGCATCGGTGCCAGCAGGCTGCCGGCGTCGGCCACGGCATGGTCCGATTCACCCACCGGATCGTGCAGGGTGAAACGATGCTGGCCATCGGCACCGAACAGGTACAGCTGGTCGCCGTCGCGCAGCAGCTGCAGTGTCCAGCGGCGCCCGCCCAGCTGCAGGGTCAGTGCGTGCGCGTCGGCCGTGCCGATGGCCAGTACCGGCGCGGCGTCATCGCACTGCATCCGCCAGCCGTCAGCCTGCGCCCACACCTTCAGGCTGTGCCGCCGCTCGCCCTGCTGCACTGGCAGCACGCGTGGCGCACGGGCACCCAGGCGCCAGCCGTCCTGTGCCTGCCACGGCGAATGCGGATCGCGTGCGTCGGTGCTGGCGCCCGCGGTGCTGGCCACCGCGGCCACCGCCGCCAGCAGCCACAGGGCGTCGTCGCTGTCGCCCAGCACGCTCAGCGCCGCCTGTTCGCGTTCGATCAGTGCGGTATCCAGCTTGGCGTGGGTGAACGAATCGGTGTTCACCAGCCGGCGCAGGAAACCGGCATTGGTGGTCACGCCCACCACCTGGCAGTCGGCCAGGGCCTGGCTCATGCGGCGCAGCGCGGCATCACGATCCACGTCCCAGACGATCAGCTTGGCGATCATCGGGTCGTAGTACGGGGTGATGCTGTCGCCTTCCTCCACGCCGGTGTCCACGCGCACGTTGGCCGACGGCGTCGGCAGGCGCAGCCGGCGCAGGGTGCCGGTGGAGGGCAGGAAGCCGCGGTCGGCATCTTCGGCGTACAGACGCGCCTCGATGGCGTGACCGCGGATGGCCAGCTGCTCCTGGCGCAGCGGCAGCGGCTGGCCTGCGGCCACGCGCAGCTGCCATTCCACCAGGTCGGTACCGGTGATGTACTCGGTGACCGGATGCTCCACCTGCAGCCGGGTGTTCATCTCCATGAAGTAGAAATCGCCATCCGGGCCGGCGATGAACTCCACCGTGCCCGCACCCTCATAGCCCACCGCGCGCGCGGCATCGACGGCGGCCTTGCCCATCGCCGCACGACGCTCGGCGCTCATGCCCGGTGCGGGGGCCTCTTCCAGCACCTTCTGGTGGCGGCGCTGCACCGAGCAGTCGCGCTCGAACAGGTACACCGCATCACCGTGGGAATCGCCGAACACCTGGATCTCGATGTGGCGCGGGCGCTCGACGTACTTCTCCACCAGTACGTGATCGTTGCCGAACGCCGAGGCCGCCTCGCGCTGGCAGCTGGCCAGTGCATCGACGAAGTCCTCGCTGCGTTCGACCTTGCGCATGCCCTTGCCACCGCCACCGGCGCTGGCCTTGATCAGCACCGGGTAGCCGATGCCGTCGGCCTGCGTGCGCAGGAAGTCCGGCGCCTGCTGGTCACCGTGGTAACCCGGCGTCAGCGGTACACCGGCCTTGGCCATCAGCGCCTTGGCCGCGCTCTTGTCGCCCATCGCGCGGATGGCGCTGGCCGGCGGCCCGATGAAGGTGATGCCGGCGGCGGCGCAGGCATCGGCGAAGTCGGCATTCTCGGACAGGAAGCCGTAACCGGGGTGGATCGCCTGCGCGCCGGTCGCGCGTGCGGCCTCGAGCAGGGCATCGCCGCGCAGGTAACTCTCGCGAGCGGCGGCCGGGCCGATGTGGATGGCTTCGTCGGCCAGCCGTACGTGGCGCGCGTTGCGGTCGGCATCGGAATACACCGCCACGGTGGCGATGCCGAGGCGACGGCAGGTGGCGATCACGCGGCAGGCGATTTCGCCACGGTTGGCGATCAGGATCTTGGTGAACATGGCAACGGGCTTCATGGGAGCGTGCTCGGTCATGGCATGGGTTACATGCGGAACACGCCGAAGCGCGTCTGCTGCGGGGCGGCGTTGAGGCTGGCCGACAGCGCCAGCGCCAGCACCCGGCGGGTGTCGGCCGGATCGATCACGCCGTCGTCCCACAGGCGGGCACTGGCGTAGTAGGGATGGCCCTGTTGTTCGAACTGCTCGCGGATCGGCGCCTTGAACGCGTCTTCCTCCGCGGCTGGCCACTGGCCGCCCTTGGCCTCGATGCCATCGCGCTTGACCGTGGCCAGCACGCTGGCGGCCTGCTCGCCGCCCATCACGCCGATGCGCGCGTTGGGCCACATCCACAGGAAGTTGGGCGAATAGGCACGGCCACACATGCCGTAGTTGCCGGCACCGAACGAACCTCCGATCACCACGGTGAACTTGGGCACCTTGGCGCAGGCCACCGCCATCACCAGCTTGGCCCCGTCCTTGGCGATGCCGCCCTGCTCGTACTTGCGGCCAACCATGAAGCCGGTGATGTTCTGCAGGAACACCAGCGGGATGTTGCGCTGGGTGCACAGTTCGATGAAGTGCGCGCCTTTCAGGGCCGATTCGGAGAACAGGATGCCGTTGTTGGCGATGATGCCGATCGGGTAGCCGTTCAGATGGGCAAAGCCGGTGACCAGGGTCGCGCCATAGCGCGGTTTGAATTCATCGAAACGCGAGCCATCGACCAGGCGCGCGATCACTTCGCGCACGTCGTAGGGCTTGCGCGTGTCGGCGGGAATCACGCCATACAGATCATGCGCCGGCAGCAGCGGCTCTTCGGAGGCCTGCACCGCCATCGCCGGTTCCGGCTTGCGCCAGTTCAACTGCGCGATGATCGCGCGCACCCGGGCCAGCGCCTGCAGGTCGTTGTCGGCCATGTGGTCGGCCACGCCGGAGATGCGCGTGTGCACATCGGCGCCGCCCAGTTCCTCGGCCGTCACCACTTCACCGGTGGCCGCCTTCACCAGCGGCGGGCCACCGAGGAAGATCGTGCCCTGCTCGCGCACGATCACCGTCTCGTCGCTCATCGCCGGCACGTAGGCACCACCGGCGGTGCAGCTGCCCATCACGCAGGCGATCTGCGGAATGCCCTGCGCCGACAGGTTGGCCTGGTTGTAGAAGATGCGGCCGAAATGGTCGCGGTCGGGGAAGACCTCGTCCTGCAGCGGCAGGAAGGCGCCACCGGAGTCGACCAGGTAGATGCATGGCAGGTGATTCTGCTCGGCGATCTCCTGCGCGCGCAGGTGCTTCTTCACCGTCATCGGGTAATAGGTGCCGCCCTTGACCGTGGCGTCGTTGGCCACGATCACGCACTCCACACCGCTCACCCGGCCGATGCCGGCCACCACGCCCGCCGCAGGCACGGCATCGTCGTACATGCCATGCGCGGCCAGCGGCGCGATTTCCAGGAAGGCGCTGCCCGGGTCGAGCAGGGCGTCGATGCGGTCACGCACCAGCAGCTTGCCGCGTGCGGTGTGCTTGGCGCGCGCCGCCTCGCTGCCGCCCAGGGCGGTGCGGGCCAGGGTGGCGTGCAGGTCGTCGACCACCGCCTGCATCGCTGCGCGGTTGCCTTCAAACGAATCGCTGCCCGGTTGCAGCTGGCTGTTCAGTACGGTCATCGCGGTGGCCTTACAGGGTGCGCTGGAACAGTTCGCGGCCGATCAGCATGCGGCGGATCTCCGAGGTGCCGGCGCCGATTTCATACAGCTTGGCGTCGCGCCACAAGCGGCCGGTCGGGTACTCGTTGATGTAGCCGTTGCCACCGAGGATCTGGATCGCCTGGCCAGTCAGCCAGGTTGCCTTCTCGGCGGCGTACAGGATCGCACCGGCGGCATCCTGGCGGGTGGTACGGCCCTGGTCGCAGGCGCGCGCCACCGCATAGACATAGGCGCGGCAGGCACCCAGGCCCACGTACATGTCGGCGATCTTGGCCTGGATCAGCTGGAAGCTGCCGATCGGCTCGCCGAACTGGTGGCGTTCGTGCACATAGGGCATCACCACGTCCATCGCTGCGGCCATCAGGCCCAGCGGGCCACCGGACAGCACCACGCGCTCGTAGTCCAGGCCGGACATCAGCACGCGCACGCCGCCGCCCACCGCACCGAGCACGTTCTCTTCGGGAATCTCGCAGTCCTGGAACACCAGTTCACAGGTGGGCGAGGAGCGCATGCCCAGCTTGTCCAGCTTCTGTGCGGTGGAAAAACCCTTCATGCCCTTCTCGACCAGGAAGGCGGTGATGCCCTTGGCGCCGGCCTCCATGTCGGTCTTGGCGTAGACCACCAGCACATCGGCGTCCGGGCCGTTGGTGATCCACATCTTGTTGCCGTTGAGCACGTAGCGGTCGCCGCGCTTGTCCGCGCGCAGCTTCATCGACACCACGTCCGAACCGGCGCCCGGTTCGCTCATCGCCAGCGCACCCACCTTGGCGCCGCTGCACAGGTCCGGCAGGAAGCGCTGCTTCTGTTCCTCGCTGCCGTTCTTGCGCAGCTGGTTCACGCACAGGTTGGAGTGCGCACCGTAGGACAGGGCGATGCCGCCGGAGGCGCGCGAGATCTCTTCCATCGCCACCACGTGGGCCAGGTAACCCATGCCGGTGCCGCCGTATGCTTCTTCCACGGTCAGGCCGAGCAGGCCCTGTTCGCCCAGCTTCGGCCACAGCGCCAGCGGGAACTGGTTGGTCGCATCGGCCTCGGCGGCGAGCGGGGCGATCTCGGCGGCGGCAAAATGGGCCACGCTCTGGCGCAGCAGGTCGATGTCTTCGCCAAGATCGAAGTTCAGGGATGGCACGTGCATTGTGGTGGCTCCACGGCGGGATGGCAGGAAATGGACGCACCCGGCGGGGGAGTGGATGGCGGTGTACAGGACCGCCACCCACACGGGCGATGGCCCCAGCGTAGCGGGGTTCGGGTAAGAAGTGAATACGAATTCAAAAATTGAAACTAGAATCAGAACATGGCCTACAAACGCTCTGCATTGATGGAAGAACGCCTGGCGGGCGCCCGTGAACGGATCCTGCTGGCGACCCGTGCGCTGGTCGCCACCGGCGGCTGGCGCAACGCCCCGGTGACTGCCGTGGCGACCCAGGCGGGGGTGTCCACCGGGCTGATCTACCGCCATTTCCCGTCCAAGGCCGAGCTGTTCGTGGAAGTGCTCAACGCCGCGGTGGCCCATGAGGTGGCGATCATGGAGCGCATCGCGCAGGGTCCGGAGGCCGCCAGCGAGCGGTTGCGGCTGGCGATCACCGCCTTCGTCCGTCGCGCCCTGGCCGGGCCGGGGCTGGCGCATGCCTTCATCGTCGAACCGGTCGACCCGGATGTGGAAGCCGAGCGCATGCGCGGCCGGCGCGCATTCGGCGATGTGTTCCTGCGGCTGGTGGAAGAAGGCGTGGCGGCCGGTGAGCTGCCGGCGCAGGACGCACATGCGGCCGCTGCCTGCCTGGTCGGTGCGTTCACCGAAGCGATGGTCGGCCCGACCGCACCCAGCCGCGAAGCGCATCGCGACGAGGACGCCCTGGTGGACGCGATCTGCAGCTTCTGCCTGCGCGCGATCGGCGCCCCGGCAATCCGGTAGAGCCGGCCGCTGGCCGGCTGCTGTTGCCGGGGGTCAGATCCCTTTTGCATGGCAAAAGGGATCTGACCCCAGCCCCAGCATGTTGCGTCGCACCAGCAGTGACGCCTGTTGTCGCACGCGAAGCGCGTTCTATACTCGGCCCATCACGCAGTCGCTCAGCCGTGGTCCAACGACTATCAGCCAGGGGTAACGAAGAGTGCGGAATTACGATCTGGAGTTCCTGAAACGCTTCTCCATGGTGATCGCGCTGTTGATGGCCATCACCCTCGGCCTGATCCTCCTTGCCGCCTACATCCACACCCGGATTCCGCCCGAGGTGTCGCCCACGGCAGCCAAGCGCACCGAACAGCGCATCTCGCCCACCGGCGCGGTCTATGCCGGCAGTACCGGTGCCGCCGCGCAGGCCGCCGCCAAGGCCGCCGCACTGGCCAAGGCCGCCTCGCAGGTGGCCTACGGCGGCACCAAGGACGGCAAGGTGATCTTCGACAACCTGTGCACGGCCTGCCACACCACCGGTGTCGGCCAGGCCCCGACGCTGGATCACGCGCACTGGGACAAGCGCCTGGCGCAGGGCAAGGACACCCTCTACAAGCACGCCATCGAGGGCTACACCGGCCCCGACGGCGGCATCATGCCGCCCAAGGGCGGCAACCCGGCACTGACCGAGGAGCAGATCCACGCCACCGTGGACTGGATGCTGGGCAACCTGAAGTAGCCGGCGAACGCCCGAATCACCGGACGGGCGAACCGTCGATCGGGTGATCGGGCGAACGGTAGAGTCGACTGTTAGTCGACTGCTCTTCCCAAGGGCACCGAAAAGCCCGCGCTGCGCGCGATAGTCGACTGACAGTCGACTCTACCCCCCGTGCCCCCGGTTGCCCCCGGTTGCCCGGTCATCGCGTGGGGTTTTGCCCACCACGGCCAAAACCCGGCTGCGCAAGCGGGGTTTCGCATTTCGGGGTTAGTCTGTGCCCCCTCTTCCCTGGAATCGCCCGTCGATGCGCCGCCGCTCCCTTGCCCTTGCCCTGTCCCTGCTGTTGCCGGCCAGCGCCTTCGCCCAGGCCCAGCCGCAGGCCGCACCGGCCCCGGTAGCGCCGGCCGCGCGCGGCAGCGCCACCGTGGTGCTGACCGCCGCGCCCGCAGACTGGCGCGCGCTGGATGGCCAGCGCGTGCGCATCGCCGCGCCGCTGACCCTGGCCGGTACCGACGGCCTGGAACGCTTCGGCGAGCTGACCGTGGCCTTCGACGGCCGCCTCTGGCAGCCGACCGAAGTGGCCGCGCCGGGCACCGCGGGCAGTGAGCAGGTGATGGCCGACAACCAGCGCCGCCGCCTGCTGCTGGACGACGGCAGCGATGCCCGCGACCCCGGCAGCGTGGCTTATCTGCCGGGCAATCCGGTGCTGCGCACCGGCATGCAGCTGCGCAACGTGGAAGGCACCGTGCGCGTGGACGCACAGGGCCGTGCCCGCCTGCAGGTGGACGGCGCGTTGCAGCTGCCGGAACTGCAGCGCCCGCCGGTGCCGAAGGTGCCGGGCAGCCTGCAGATCGCCGCGTTCAACCTGGAGAACTTCTTCAATGGTGATGGCCAGGGCGGCGGCTTCCCGACCCTGCGCGGCGCGCGCACGCTGGACGAGCACAAGGCGCAGGTCGCCAAGCTGGTGGCCACCATCAGCGCCCTCGATACCGACATCGCCGCGCTGATGGAACTGGAAAACGACGGTTACGGTCCGCAGTCGGCCATCGCCGAACTTCTGGCCGCGCTCAATGCACTGCCGCGCACCGACCCGAACGACGAATGGGTGGCGGTGGATCCGGGCGAAGGCCCAGGCACCAATCCGATCCGGGTCGGCATCATCTACAAGCGTGGGTCGTTCAAGCCGCTGGGCAAGCCGCTGACCCGGACCGATGGCCCGTTTGCCGAACACAGCCGTGCGCCGCTGGCGCAGGCCTTCCAGGGCAAGGGCGCGCCGTTCATGGTGGTGGCCAACCACTTCAAGTCGAAGGGCTGCCGCGATGCCAGCGGTGCCGATGCCGACCAGAACGACGGCCAGGGCTGCTGGAACGCCACCCGTGTGGAATCGGCGCGCCAGCTCAACCAGTGGGTGAATGCCGAAGCCGCGCGCCTGAAGGTGAAGGACATCGTGCTGCTGGGCGACTTCAATGCCTACGCGATGGAAGACCCGATCCGCACCCTGCACGACCTGGGCTGGCAGGATGCGTTCAAGGTGGCCAAGGTCGAGCACCCCTACAGCTACGTCTACAACGGCTACAGCGGCCGTCTTGACCACGCCCTGCTGAGCCCGGGCATGGCCAAGCGCCTGCGCGGTGCCGCCGAGTGGCACAGCAATGCCGACGAGCAGGACGCCAGCGGCTACCAGGGCCGCAACGTGCAGGGCCCGTGGCGCAGCTCCGACCACGACCCGCTGCTGCTGGGCTTCGATAAATAACGCGCAACGCCGGGGTCGCGGCAGGGGTCGGATCCCATTCCAACGGAATGGGCTCTGACCCCGATGCACATGCTCACCCCCAGGCGATCAACCCGATCGCCAGCACCGCCAGCGCAAGGCCGGCGCGGTTCCACTTCGTGGTCGCCTCGCCGAAGGCGAACACACCCACCAGCGCACCCAGCACCACCACGCCAATGTTCATGCCGGCGAACACCGTGGCCGGGCTGTCTGGCATCGACTGGTGCGCGTGCACATAGAAGAGAATGTTGCCGCCATTGAGCAGGCCCAGCAGCGCGCCGGCGCCGAGGTTTCGCCAGGCCAGCCGGCTGCGACCGCTGAAGTGCCGCCACAGCTGCAGCGCCAACATCAGCACGAAGGCCACGCTGAAGCTGGCCAGCACCGCCGCCATCGACGGCGTGCCCGAAAGGGCCACCTGCTTGAGCAGCACGTCGACCACGGCAAACCCGCCCCATACGCCCAGCAGCCAGCCCCAGCCGCCGGGCGAGGCCGCCACGGTCGGTCCACGCGGGCGCAGGCTGATCGCCACCATGGCGACCAGGCCCAGCGCCAGGCCGGCCAGCTTCCACGTAGTGGCGGTCTGGCCGAAGAACAGGAACGCCGCGGCCAATGACAGCAGCAGCGACAGCCGCTGCGCCACATCACTGCGGACGATGCCGGCCACCGCCACCGCGCGGCCCAGCACCAGGAAGATCGACGGCAGCACCACCGCCAGCGCCAGCAGCGACAGCCACGGCGCATGCGGCGCGCGCAGTGCATCCAGCGGCGGCTGCAGCACCACCGCCGTGAGCGTCGCCGCCACCAGGTAGTTCCAGGTGACCATCTGCGCGACATCCAGCTGGCGGCGTCCGGCCACCTTCAACAACACCGAAACCAGCACACTGCAGATCACGGCCAGGGACAGGTAGAGCATGGGGCGGGCACAGGGCAGGGGCGGGGGACGGTATCATGGTGCCATGCACAAGCCCTTGTTCCCCGTCGCCCCCGGCCAAACCGCCTGCCTCGAACTGGACGGCCCGGCCGGTCCGCTGGAAGTGGTCGTCGACCTGCCCAAGGCCGATGTGCCGGCGCAGCCGATCGTGGCCGTCATCTGCCATCCGCTGTCCACCGAAGGCGGCACCCTGCACAACAAGGTGGTCACCATGACCGCCACCACCCTGCGCGAGCTGGGCATCGCCACGGTGCGCTTCAACTTCCGCAGCGTGGGCGCCTCGGCCGGTGAGTTCGACCACGGCGTAGGCGAGCAGGACGACCTGAAGGCCGTCGCCGCCTGGGTGCGCAGCCAGCGCGCGGACGATCGCCTGTGGCTGGCCGGCTTCAGCTTCGGCTCGTTCGTTTCGCTGAAGGCGGCAGGTGAACTGCAGCCGGAAGCGCTGATCTCGATCGCACCGCCGGCCGGCCGCTGGGATTTCGACGGCGTGCAACCGCCGGCGCGCTGGCTGGTGATCCAGGGCGAGCAGGACGAGATCGTCGACCCGCAGGCGGTCTACCAGTGGCTGGACACGCTGGACTTCCCGCATGAGCTGGTGCGCATGCCCGACACCAGCCACTTCTTCCACCGCAAGCTGATCGACCTGCGCGGCGCACTCACCCACGGCGTCAAGCACTGGCTGGGCGCGGCGGCATGAGTGCAGCCGAGCTGACGCCTTCGCAGCGCTATGCCGAAGGAGTCGCCCGTGGCGACTGGCAGGATGACCCGGCCCAGCATGCGGCGCTGGCCGAGCTGGACCGCATCCATCGGGGCCTGGTCGACAGCGCCGAGGACGGCTGGCTGGACCGCCTGTCCTCGTTCTGGAAGAAGCCCGAGCCGGTCAAGGGCCTGTACTTCTGGGGCGGTGTCGGCCGCGGCAAGACCTTCCTGGTCGACCTGTTCTACGACGGCCTGCCGATCAAGCAGAAGTACCGCACGCATTTCCACCGCTTCATGCGCAGCGTCCACGAGCGCCTGCGCGAGCACCAGGGCCAGAGTGACCCGCTGGCCAGGATCGCCCAGGAATGGCGCAGCAACCTGCGCGTGCTGGTGCTGGACGAGTTCTTCGTCACCGACATCGGCGATGCCATGCTGCTGGCGCGGCTGCTGGAGCGCCTGTTCGCCGAGGGCGTGACCCTGGTCACCACCTCCAACACGGCAGTGGAGAACCTGTACCTCAACGGCCTGCAGCGCGAGAGCTTCCTGCCGGCCATCGGCCTGCTGCAGCGCTTCTGCGTGGAGCTGTACGCCGAAGGCACTGAGGACTACCGCATGCGCGCGCTGACCCGCTCGCCGGTGTACCGCGCGCCGCTGGCCGCCGACAGCGATGCCTGGCTGGCCACGCGCTGGGCCGAACTCAGTGGCGGCCAGCCGGCCAAGCCCGGCAACATCGAGATCGAGGGTCGCAAGATTCCGGTGCGCGGCCGCGGCAAGAGCATTGCCTGGTTCGATTTCGCCGCCCTGTGCGAGGGCCCGCGCGGGCCGTCGGATTACATCGAGATCGCGCACGAGTTCAACACGGTGCTGCTGGGCGGCATTCCCGCCTTCGACCGCCTGAACGAAGATGCCGCGCGCCGCTTCGTCAACCTGATCGACGAGCTGTACGACCGCCACGTCAACCTGGTCTGTACCGCCAGCACCTCGCCGATCGAGCTGTACACCGGCCAGCGCCTGCAGGGCGCGTTCGAGCGCACCGCCTCGCGCCTGATCGAAATGCAGAGCGCCGAATACCTGGGCACCCCGCACCGGGCGTGAGGGGGAGTGCCGCTGTCGGCCCCCGACCGGCCCCGGTCGCCCCGCTTGGTAGAGTCGAGCTTGCTCGACTGCTTTTCGCACGGTGCCAGAAGCCGTCGAGCAAGCTCGACTCTACCTGGCGTGCCGAAAAGCAGCCGAGCATGGGCTCGGCTCTACAACAGTGCCGCGTGGCTACCGCGTGGGCGCAACCGCGTTCCCCAACGGTCGCTCATCCGGCCCGGCCGACACCTGCAGGCCGGTGTCGGCGGTGTGCTCGACCCGGATCCCCTCGCTGCGCTCCAGCAGCCGCAGCGGTTGGCCCTGGTAGCGCACCTCCAGCGCGTCGTGGGTATCGGCCAGCGCCTGCACCAGCGGGCACAGCGCCTGCGCGCGGGCTTCGATGCGCTCGGCGCGGCCTTCCAGCTGCTGCTCCATCTGCGCGTCCAGGCGGTCGGCGCGCGCCTCCATGGCGTCGCTGCGGCCGGTGAAGATCTGCCAGAGCATGCTGCGGGCGATGGACGCGGACAGTGATTCGGCCATGTCCTGCACCTTGGCCTCGAAGCCCGGCCCGAACACCGCCTGTTCCCAGTAGCCCTTGCCCAGCGTGCCGCCGATCCAGTCATCGGCCTGCCGGCGCAGGCGCCGCACCTTGCGGCTGTTGGCGGTGCCGGTCAGGCTTTCATAGACCCCGTCGAGCACGTCGAAACTCAGTCCGCTCACTTCCTGGGCCAGTGCCGTGGCCGCCGGCATCAATTGGCGGGCGCCGGCCTCGAGCTGGCGCAGGCGTGCGGCATCGGCGGCGCTGACCGGCACGATCGTATCGTCCAGGCTCAGCACACCATCGTGGAACACCACCTCGTGCGGCGCCTGCGGCCCGTGCCGCAGCCAGATGCCACCGCTGTCCACCAGCACGTCGTAATCGGTGCGGATGCCGCACTGGTCCGCGTGCAGCTTCGGCGCGTCGGCGGCCTGCGCGGGGGCCAGCAGCAAGGCCGACAGCAGGGCGAGGGTGGGCAGGCGCAGATCCATGGCGACAGTCCGTGTGGCGAGCCTGCAGCATCTGCCGGCCAGGCCGCGCCGGCATCGGCCGGAAGTCACCCCGCCAGCGGCTGCCCACCGGATGCCCACCACCTATCCACAGGGTTGTCCCTGGCCAGCTTCATCACTGTCATGTGAAGCTGTCATTGTTCCGTTTCCGCGCGGCGTTGTACCACCGGAATGACGCGTCTCGGGCTTGACTGCGCAGCCCGTTCCGGCAGGTCTGAAGCGTCTGATCGGGCCGCCGATGGCACGATCCTTGCGGCGCAAGGGATTGCCGAATTTCACTACATTTGGCGTTGACGGCCCCCATCACCCCCACTATCTTGTGGCTGCCGGTCGCAACAACCCCAGGTATGGGGGTCCGCCGCGGGGTCTCCCGGATACCCGCATGCAACCGTCAACGGCAGTGGCAGGCGCAGGGTCTCATCCTCTGCGACGCCGTCCTGCCACCCTGGGCTGTCATGTCCCGGGCCGCGTCACCCGATGCATCGAGCACCCCCAATCACGCCAAGAGGACACACGCCGTGAGCACCGAATCCAGCGCCACCATCGAGAAGGAAAGCGAGTTCCTGTTGACGTCGCCGCCGACGGCCAACGCGATGAGTGTGACCAAGCGCAACGGGACCACCGAACTGGTGGACCTGAACAAGATCGTGCGCGCGGTGCAGCGTTCCTCCGAAGGCCTGCACGCCGTCGATCCGATGCGCGTGGCCACCCGCACCATTTCCGGCCTGTACAACGGCGCCACCACCCGCGAGCTGGACGAACTGTCCATCCGCACCGCCGCGCTGCTGATCGGTGAAGAGCCCGAGTACGGCCGTCTGGCCGCGCGCCTGCTGGCCAACTACATCGCCAAGGAAGTGTCGGGCCAGGAAATCTACGCCTTCTCGCAGTCGGTCAGCCGTGGCCACGAAGTGGGCCTGATCAACGACCGCCTGCTGAACTTCGTGCAGACCAACGCACGCAAGCTCAACGATGCCATCGACATCTCGCTGGACCTGAACTTCGATTACTTCGGCCTGCGTACCCTGTACGACCGCTACCTGCTGCGCCACCCGCACACCCGCAAGGTGATCGAGACCCCGCAGCAGTTCTTCCTGCGCATCGCCAGCGCGCTGAGCGAGGACGTGTCCGAGACCCTGGCGCTGTACAAGCGCATGGGCAACCTGGACTACCTGCCGTCCAGCCCGACCCTGTTCAACTCCGGCACCACCCACGAGCAGCTGTCCTCGTGCTTCCTGCTGGACTCGCCGCAGGACTCGCTGGAATCGATCTATGCCAAGTACGGCGATATCGCCCAGCTGTCCAAGTTCTCCGGCGGCATCGGCGTCAGCTACACCCGCGTGCGTTCGCGTGGTTCGCTCATCAAGTCCACCAACGGCCATTCCAACGGCATCGTGCCGTGGCTGAAGACCATGGATTCGTCGGTGGCCGCGGTGAACCAGGGCGGCAAGCGCAAGGGCGCTGCCTGCGTCTACCTGGAAACCTGGCATGCCGACGTCGAGGATTTCCTCGAGCTGCGTGACAACACCGGTGACGAAGCCCGCCGTACCCACAACCTGAACCTGGCCAACTGGGTGCCGGACCTGTTCATGAAGCGCGTCGAGGCCGACCAGGAATGGTCGCTGTTCGATCCGCGCGTCGTGCCGGAGTTCACCGACCTGTTCGGCGAAGCCTTCGAGCAGGCCTACGTGCAGGCCGAAGCGCAGGGCAAGGCCAGCCGCACCATCTCGGCGCGCAAGCTGTATGCCCGCATGATGCGTACGCTGGCCGAGACCGGCAACGGCTGGATGACCTTCAAGGACAAGTGCAACCGCGCCAGCAACCAGACCCTGCGCGCCGGCAACGTGATCCACCTGTCCAACCTGTGCACGGAAATCCTGGAGGTCACCTCCAACGATGAAACCGCCGTGTGCAACCTGGGTTCGATCAACCTGGGCAACCACTTCGACGAGCACAACGACTTCGATTTCGAGAAGCTGGCCGAGACCGTGCGCCTGGCCGTGCGCCAGCTCGACCGCGTCATCGACCTGAACTTCTATCCGATCGAAACCGCCCGCCGCGCCAACCTGCGCTGGCGTCCGGTCGGCCTCGGCTGCATGGGCCTGCAGGACGTGTTCTTCCGCAAGCGCCTGCCGTTCGACAGCGCCGAAGCCCGCGCACTGTCGAAGAAGATCGCCGAAACGATCTACTTCCACGCGCTGGAAACCTCCTGCGAGCTGGCCCAGGAACGCGGCAAGCACCCGTCGTTCAACGACACCCGTGCCGCCGGTGGCGAACTGCAGTTCGACGCCTGGAACGTGGTGCCGGAAGACACCGCACGCTGGGATGCCCTGCGTGCGCGCATCAAGGAGCATGGCCTGCGCAACTCGCTGATGATCGCGATCGCCCCGACCGCGACCATCGCCTCGATCGCCGGCTGCTACGAGTGCGTCGAGCCGCAGGTGTCCAACCTGTTCAAGCGCGAGACCCTGTCCGGTGACTTCCTGCAGGTCAACCGTTACCTGGTCAACGAGCTGAAGAAGCTGGGCCTGTGGACCGCTGACATGCGCGATGCCATCAAGCTGGCCGAAGGTTCCATCGCCGGCGTGGCGCAGATTCCGGAAACCCTGCGCGAGGTCTACCGCACCGCGTGGGAACTGCCGATGCGTTCGCTGATCGACATGGCCGCCGAGCGTGGTGCCTTCATCGACCAGTCGGCCTCGCTCAACCTGTTCATGGAAAGCCCGAACATCGGTGCGATGTCGTCCATGTACATGTACGCCTGGAAGCAGGGCATCAAGACCACCTACTACCTGCGTTCGCGTCCGGCCACCAAGATCGCCAAGACCACGGTGAGCAGCGCGGCCCCGGCCAAGGTGTTCAGCCCGGACGAAGCGATCGCCTGCTCGCTGGAAAACCCGGAAGCCTGCGAGGCCTGCCAGTAACACACCGCGCGGTGGGTGCCGACCGTTGGTCGGCACTCGAACACCTCGCACCTGTAGAGCCGAGCCATGCCCGGCTGCGGAAAAACACCCACGGTAGCGCCGGGCCATGCCCGGCGTCTCACCCAGGAATTCAAGGAAACACCCATGGCCGACAAGCCCAAGCAGATGCTGCTCGATCCCGGTTTTGAACTGACCCTGCGCCCGATGCGCTACCCGCAGTTCTATGACATGTACCGGAACGCGATCAAGAACACCTGGACGGTGGAAGAGATCAACTTCCAGATCGACATCACCGACCTGCACAGCAAGATGTCGCCGGGTGAGCGCCACCTGATCCACCGCCTGGTCGCGTTCTTCGCCACCGGCGATTCGATCGTGTCCAACAACCTGGTGCTGAACCTGTACCAGCATTTGAACGCGCCGGAAGCGCGCATGTACCTGTCGCGCCAGCTGTACGAAGAAGCGCTGCACGTGCAGTTCTACCTGACCCTGCTCGACAACTACCTGCCGGATCCGGAAGAGCGCGTCAAAGCGTTCGCCGCGGTGGAGAACATCGACTCGATCAAGAAGAAGGCCGACTTCTGCTTCAAGTGGATCGACTCGATCCAGGACCTGAAGCGCATCGAGACCCGTGCCGAGCGCCGCCAGTTCCTGCTCAACCAGATCTGCTTCGCCGCGTGCATCGAAGGCCTGTTCTTCTTCGCCGCGTTCGCCTACGTGTACTACTTCCGTTCGCGTGGCCTGCTGCCGGGCCTGGCCTCGGGCACCAACTGGGTGTTCCGCGACGAGAGCGCGCACATGGAGTTCGCATTCGAGTCGGTGCGCGTGGTGCGTGAGGAAGAGCCGGACCTGTTTGACGATGAGATGAAGCAGCAGGTCTATGACATGCTGGCCGAAGCCATCGAATGCGAAGTGCAGTTCGCCGAAGACGTGCTGTCCGGCGGCGTGGCGGGCATCTCGACCCGCGACATGCGCCAGTATCTGCAGCACTGCGCCGACCAGCATTTCGCCAAGCTGGGCATGGAAAAGAAGTACAACGTGCGCAACCCGCTGCCGTTCATGGAGCTGCAGGACGTGCAGGAACTGACCAACTTCTTCGAACGCCGCGTCTCGGCCTACCAGGTCGGCGTGCAGGGCGAAGTCGCCTTCGACATGAACTTCTGATCGAAGCGGTCACTCCGGTTGCAACGAAAAACCCCGGCCAACGCCGGGGTTTTTTGTTCTTGTAGAGTCGAGCTTGCTCGACTGCTCTACGCGAACGGCAGTCGAGCAAGCTCGACTCTACAAAGGCTCAACGGCCGTCGAGCAAGCTCGACGCTACGCTCAGCGCCGCCCTTCCACCGCCATGCGTACCGCCAGCCCGGCCAGCACTGTGCCCATCAGCCAGCGCTGCACCGCCTGCCAGGTCGGGCGCGCGGCCAGGAAGCCGGCGATGCTGCCGGCCATCACCGCGATCACGGCGTTGACGCTGACACTGATCGCGATCTGGGTGAAGCCCAGCACCAGCGACTGCATCAGCACACTGCCATGGCCTTCCGGGTGCAGGAACTGCGGCAGCAGTGACAGGTACATCACCGCGATCTTCGGATTCAGCAGGTTGGTCAGAAAGCCCATCGCGAACAGCCTGCGCGGGCTGTCCTGCGGCAGGTCACGTACCGCGAACGGCGACCGGCCGCCGGGCTTGAGTGCCTGCCAGGCCAGATACAGCAGGTACAACGCACCGCCGATGCGCAGCGTGTCGTAGGCCAGCGGCACGGTCATCAGCAGGGCGGTGATGCCCAGCGCCGCGCACAGCATGTAGAACACGAAGCCCAGCGCGACCCCGCCCAGCGAAATCAAGCCGGCGGTGCGGCCCTGGCAGATCGAGCGCGAGACCAGGTAGATCATGTTCGGCCCGGGTGTAAGCACCATGCCCAGCGAGATGAGGGCGAAGGCCACAAGGTCGGAGGGGGCGGGCATGGTCAGTCCTGGCAGTGGGCGTGGCGCAGTGTAGCGCCGCCTGCACGGGGCCTGGCATAAAATTGCCGCACCCCACACCGACATCCCCGCCATGACCCCGATCCCCGAGACCGTGCCGCCCATCGAAGTGCGCATGGCCGAAATCGTCTTCCCCAACCACACCAACCACATGGGCACCCTGTTCGGTGGCCAGGCGCTGGCGTGGATGGACAAGGCCGCGTTCCTGGCCGCCGCCCGTTATTCGCGCCGCACCGTGGTGACCGCACGCAGCGACCAGGTCGACTTCAAACTGCCGATCCGCATCGGACAGATGGTGGAAACCATCGGCCGCATCGTCGAGGTTGGCCGCAGCTCGATGAAGGTCGAAGTGGAGCTGATTGCCGAAGATCTGCACAGCGGCGAGCGCCAGCTGTGTACCCGCGGCCACTTCGTGATGATCGCGCTGGGTGAAGACGGCCAGCCCACGGCCGTGCCGCGTCTGCCCGCTGCGCCCTGAACCGATGCTTGCGGGGGCGCCCGAACGCCCCCACCTGAAGACCATGACCCCGCCGCTGACCGACTTCATCGACCGCGCCCAGCGCCTGTTCGTGCTGACCGGCGCCGGTTGCAGTACCGCTTCGGGCATTCCCGACTACCGCGACACCGACGGCCAGTGGAAGCGCACGCCGCCGGTGACCTACCAGGCCTTCATGGGCGAGGCGGCCACCCGCCAGCGCTACTGGGCGCGCAGCCTGCTGGGCTGGCCGCGCTTCGGCCGGGCCCGGCCCAACGGCACCCACCAGGCGCTGGCGGCACTGGAAGCGCGTGGCAAGCTGCAGGTGCTGCTGACCCAGAACGTGGACGGCCTGCACCAGCGCGCCGGCAGCCACAACGTGATCGACCTGCATGGCCGCCTGGACCTGCTGCGCTGCATGGGCTGCGAACGCCGCAGCCGCCGTGAGGATTTCCAGCAGCGCCTGCTGGAGGCCAATCCGGGCTGGGATGCCCTGGAGGCCGGCATCGCTCCCGATGGCGACGCCGATCTGGAGACCGATTTCTCCCGCTTCATGGTGCCCGAGTGCCCGCACTGCGGCGGGGTGTTGAAGCCGGACGTGGTGTTCTTCGGTGAAAACGTGCCGCGTGAGCGCGTGGCGGCCGTGCATGAACACCTGCAGCAGGCCGACGCCGTGCTGGTGGTGGGTTCCTCGCTGATGGTCTATTCGGGCTTCCGCTTCGTGCAGGCCGCGGCCAGGGCAGGGTTGCCCGTAGCGGCGCTGAACCGCGGACGCACCCGCGCCGATGACCTGCTGCAGTTCAAGGATGAACGCGACTGCGCCGAGGCGTTGACCGGCTGGGTGGCGGGCTGAGCCGAGCGTGGGCTCGGCTCTACAAGGGGTTGTTGGTTTCTGTAGAGCCGAGCCCACGCTCGGCTCAGCCAGGTCGCGCGAAACAGCGATCCATCCACACGGTTGATTCGCAGGCCGTGCGGCGGTGCAATACGCTCACCCATCCGCTTGCCCCGCATTGCCGTGACCCAGCTGTTTTCGCCGATCTCGCTCGGCCCCCTCACCCTGTCCAACCGCATCGTCATCGCGCCGATGTGCCAGTACTCCGCCGAAGACGGCCGCGCCAGCGACTGGCACGCCATGCATCTGGGCAACCTGGCGCAGTCCGGCGCCGGTCTGCTGATCCTGGAAGCCACCGCGGTCGAACCGCGCGGCCGCATCAGCTGGGCCGATCTGGGGCTGTGGGACGACGGCACAGAGGCCGCGCTGGCGCAGGTGCTGGCCAGCGTCCGCCGCTGGTCGCCGATGCCGCTGGGCATCCAGCTTGGCCACGCCGGGCGCAAGGCCTCGGTGAGGCGCCCGTGGGATGGCGGTGGCCAGCTGCCGGCCGACGATGCCCGCGGCTGGCCCACGGTGGCACCGTCGCCGCTGCCGTTCCATGCCGCAGATCCGGCGCCGCAGGCACTGGACGAGGCCGGCATCGCCGAGGTCATCGCCGCCTTCGCCGCCAGCGCGGTGCGCGCCGAGCGCCTGGGCTTCGAGCTGATCGAGCTGCATGCCGCGCACGGTTACCTGCTGCACCAGTTCCTGTCGCCGCTGAGCAACCGTCGCACCGATGGCTACGGTGGCTCGCTGCCGAACCGCCTGCGTCTGCTGGTGGAAGTGTTCGACGCGGTGCGCGCGGCGGTGTCGGACAAGGTCGCGGTGGGTGTGCGCCTGTCCGCCAGCGACTGGGTAGAAGGTGGCTGGGATCTGGTGCAGAGCGAAGCACTGGCGCAGGTCCTGGACGCACGCGGCTGCAATTTCCTGCACGTTTCCAGCGGCGGGCTGGATGAGCGCCAGAAGATCACCGTCGGCCCGGGCTACCAGGTGCCGTTCGCGGCGGCGATCAAGTCCAAGGTGCGCATGCCGGTCATCGCCGTGGGCATGATCACCGAGCCGGAGCAGGCCGAGTCGATCCTGCGCCACCGCCATGCCGATGCCGTGGCGCTGGCGCGCGGCATCCTCTACGACCCGCGTTGGCCGTGGCACGCCGCTGCCGCACTGCGCGAGAGCGTGCTACCGGCGCCGCAGTACCTGCGCTGCGAACCGCGCGATGCACGCGGCGTGTTCAAGACCCGCTGAGGCTCACACCCGCCAGGCCGGCGCCATGCCGACCTGCAGGTGCTCGAACAGCGCACGGATCTTGGCGGTGAAGTCGCGGCGGTCGCTGACGCAGAAGTAGACGTCCATCGGTTCCGGGCGCCATGCGCTGTCGGTGTCGAACACCGCACGCAGGCGGCCGTCACGCAGATAGGGTTCGGCCACGAACGCGGCCAGCCGGGTGATGCCGGCTCCGGCGGCGGCCAGAGCGGCCAGCGCATCGATGTCATCGCAGACCATGCTGGGCGGCAGCGCGGCGTCCACGCGCTGGCCGTCCTTCAGCAGGCCCCAGCGCAGCGGCCGGCCATCGGTCGGGAAGCGGTGCAGCAGCCCGCGATGGCTGCCCAGATCGGACGGGTGTTGCGGCGTACCGTGCGCCTGCAGGTAGGCCGGCGCAGCGCAGAACACGAACGGCACGCGCGCCAGTTGCCGTGCGACCACGCCGTCCTCCAGCTGCGCACCGATGCGGATGCTGGCATCCACCGCCTCCGGGCCATGCTGTACGGCGCGGTCATTCAGGCGCAGCTCCAGCTGCAGCTGCGGGTAGCGCTGCTGCAGCGAGGGCAGCAACGGCGCCAGTACATGGCGACCGAACGCGCTGCTGCTGGCGATGCGCAGCGGCCCGGCCGGTTCGATATCGCCAGCGGTGACCATCGCCTGCGCGCGTGCCAGGTCGGCTTCGATGTGCCGCACCTGCGCCAGATACAACGCACCGGCCTCGCTGAGTGCCAGCTGGCGCGTGCTGCGGTTCAGCAGCCGTACGCCCAGATGGGCCTCGAGCCGGTTGATGTTCTGGCCGACGGCGGTGGCGCTGATGCCAAGGGTGCGGGCCGCAGCGGCAATGCTGCCGGTCTCTGCGGTGCGGGTGAAGCTGCGGATCAGTTGCAACAGGTTCATGACCAGCCAGCTTGCCACGGGATCGGCCAAGTATCGCTTGGGACAGAACCAAGCCCTTCGGTTGCATCGGTGACCATCGATCCGATCAACACCCTGCTGGCCTACACTGCCAGGATGCGCCCCGATTCCATCCTCACCCTGTCCTGCCCCGATCGTACCGGCATCGTCTACCGTGTGTCCGGCCTGTTGTTCGACCACGGTTGCAACATCCTCGACGCCCAGCAGTTCGGTGACGAGGAGAGCGGCCGCTTCTTCCTGCGCGTGCATTTCGACCGCGACGCGAGCCTGCCGCTGGACACCGTGCACGCCGCGATGGCCACGTTGGCGGCCGACTTCGGCATGGACTGGCAGCTGCACGACGGTCGCCGCCGTGCGCGCCTGCTGGTGCTGGTCAGCAAGCAGGGGCATTGCCTGAACGATCTGCTGTTCCGCGCCCACAGTGGCCAGCTGAAGGTGGACATCGCCGCAGTGGCGTCCAATCACGCCGACTTCGCGCCGCTGGCCGCGTCCTATCAGGTGCCGTTCCATCATCTGCCGGTGAACGCCGAAACGCGCGCGGTGCAGGAGCAGCAGATCATCGATCTGGTCGAGCGCGAACGCATCGATCTGGTGGTGCTGGCGCGCTACATGCAGATCCTGTCACCCACGCTGTGCCGAGCATTGGCAGGCCGTGCGATCAACATCCACCACAGCTTCCTGCCCAGCTTCAAGGGCGCGCAGCCGTACCACCAGGCGCACGCGCGCGGGGTCAAGATCATTGGTGCCACCGCGCACTACGTAACCGAGGATCTGGACGAAGGCCCGATCATCGAACAGGACGTGGCCCGCGTCGACCATGCGATGGCGCCGCGCGAGCTGGTGCGGCTGGGCAGCGATACCGAATCGCAGGTGCTGGCACGCGCGGTGCGCCGCCATGTGGAGCACCGCATCCTGCTCAACGGACACCGCACGGTCGTATTCCGGTAGTGCCGGCCGCTGGCCGGCAATTGCAGCAATCCCGAGGTTGCCGGCCAGCGGCCGGCACTGCCACCGATGGCCGGTAATGCCCGGCGGCTTTCTCACTCTCCAGGAGGAGCGGCTTCATTCGCATTCCACGCGCTTTTCCTGCAGGCAGGCCTGGGGCACGTTGAGCGGACGCCATCAATGTGCTCCAGAAGGCCAGGCGGAATCGAAGACCACATCGGGTCCAACATGAAATCAACGCCCTCGCGACGCGCGAGTTTGGCGGCGGGTATGAAGTCCGCATCACCCGCCACCAGAATGATCTGGCGAACCTGCCGCTTCAGCGACAACGATGAGATATCCAGACCAATACGCATATCAACGCCCTTCTGTCTGACTTCCGGGTGCAGATCGCCGGGCAGAAGCGTGGAGAATGAGCGCTTGCCTTTCAGGAGCGCATCGAGCGTTCGTGAATCGGTTGTCCACGAACTGGAGTCCGCGAGATGGCCAAGACGCAGTGCCACTTTTCGCTTCTGCTTCAGGGCCTCGTGAAGGCTGACCCTGAAGTGTGCTTCCGGCGAGCGTGCATAGTCGATGCAGGCGCCTGAGATCGGGTTGTGCATCCGCTTCCGGAGTGGTGGGCAGTCGTAGAAGAAAATGCGGTAGAGATCCCGTCGTTCACACCCCGACGAATTCAGGTGCGCAAGTGCCCACCGGTAGGCAACCTCTGCGGCACGTTCAGCGTTGCCGGCGTTGTGAGGTTCAATCCGGCGGAATCTCTTAACGAAATATCCGCCATCGATGAGGATCGCCGTTGGCATGCCTTTGCCCTTTCGATTCCTTCCAGTAAAAAGCCCTCGGTTCGGCCGTCCCGCGATCTGTAGGGTGGCGTACTTGGAGGGCTGGAGGTTCATTGTGTTGCTGTCTGCAGGGGCAGACAAGCGGCAGAGGCGACATGATGACTCAACGGGCATCGCACGGTCGTATTCCGGTAGTGCCGGCCGCTGGCCGGCAACGGTAGAGATCCCGAGGAAGCCGGCCAGCGGCCGGCACTACCAAATCCTGCCTTCTGTAGAGCCGAGCCATGCTCGGCTGTTCTTCGGCCAGATGCTGTGAACCCGGTGGATGAGCCGAGCATGGCTCGGCTCTACAGTGAGCAACCGCAGGAGATGCGGGTCAGATCACCGCAACCCCCGCCTTGCCCAGCGCCTCGCGCACCATCGCGTCGTTGGCCTCGGTCACCGGCCGGGTCAGCTCCCACAGGAACTTCACCCGGAAGCCGGATTTCACCGCGTCCTGCGCGCTCCACAGCACGCAGTAGTCACGCGCCAGGCCGCACACGTGCACCTCGCGGATGCGGCGCTCGTGCAACCAGCCGGCCAGGCCGGTGGCCGGGCGCTCGCCGTCGGGGCCATGGTTTTCGCGGAAGGCGCTGTACGAATCCACCTGTGGGCGCGTGCCCTTGCGCAGGATCAGGTCGGCCGAAGTCCAGTCCACGCCCGGGTGCAGCACGGCGCCTTCGCTGCCTTGCACGCAGTGGTCGGGCCACAGGGTCTGCGGTTGTGCGTGCAGCAGGATGGTCTCGAACGGGCGCTTGCCGGGGTGCTGGCTGGCGAACGAGGCATGGTCGGCCGGGTGCCAGTCCTGGGTGGCCACCACCGTGCGGTAGTGGCGCTGCGCCAGCAGTGCGTTGATCGGCGCCACCAGCGCATCGCCCTGGTCACAGGCCAGCGCACCGCCGGGCATGAAGTCCGGCTGCAGGTCGATCACCAGCAGGGCGACATCGGCGGGCAGGGCAGTCATGGCAGATCCACTACAAACTGAAGGGGCGACCAGCGTGGCCGCCCCCCGAGCGCACGTCAATCGCCCTGCGGCGTCCCAGCGTCCTGCCCGTAGTACAGCAGGCCGATCCTGATCCGCTCGCGGCCGGTTTCACGGCGGTGGCGGTTGGCATCGCGCAGCGAATACACGCAGCCACAGTATTCCTGCTGGTAGAACTGCTCGCGCTTGCTGATCTCGACCATGCGGCTGGCACCACCGCCCTTGCGCCAGTTGTAGTCCCAGTATTGCAGGCCTTCGTAGCGCGAGGCGGCGCGGATGCCGCAGTCGTTGATCTGCGCCATGTTCTTCCAGCGCGAGATGCCCAGCGACGAACTGATGGTGTCGTAGCCGTGCTCGTGCGCATACAGCGCGGTGCGCTCGAAACGCATGTCGAAGCACATCGTGCAGCGGATGCCGCGCTCGGGTTCGTTCTCCATGCCGCGCGCGCGGCTGAACCAGTTGTCGGTGTCGTAGTCGCAGTCGATGAACGGAATGCCGTGCTGCTGCGCGAAGCGGATGTTCTCCTGCTTGCGCAGCTCGTATTCCTTCACCGGGTGGATGTTGGGGTTGTAGAAGAAGATCGCGTAGTCGATCCCGGAGGCGGTGATCGCCTCCATCACTTCACCCGAACAGGGCGCGCAGCAGGAATGCAGCAGCAGGCGCTTGCCGTCGGCGGGCAGGGTCAGGGTGGGGCGTTGGAGCTCGGTCATGGTCGGGTACCGCAGGGGCCGCCGGCAACGGCGACGGCCCCTGCCTCAGGGCGTGGGGAACGGGTCTGATCGGATACCGTGGAAAGGACGCGCGCGACCGCGCTGCCCGCCTGCGCAGGACAACGACAGCCCCGGCACCCTCCCCGCGGAGAGTCCAGGTCGAATCAGGGGACGGTCGTGTCCCCCGGCCGGGGCCGGTCTTCGGGCTGATGGACACGGGCCGAAGCCCTCCTACTCCCTGCCGCTTCCCAGGCGTAAGCCCAGTGCTGTTGGCAGGATTCGTTTCCATTCACCGCTGCGGGGCAGCTCCGGAATGGGCGCGCCAGGCGCCTTCACCGGATTCCCGTTTAAATCCCTGCCTTTGCCGGAGCGAGGACAGGGATACCTTCGGCGTGTGCACGGTGGACCGGTTGGCGACAATGGTCAAGGACCGAAGTCCGTGCAGTGGTGTGGCTCACTTCTCAGGTTGTGAGAGCGTCCCTTGCCATACTGGACACCAGCGGACGGGAGAGGGCGTGTGGCAGACAAATATTGCGATCTGGTCATGAAGGGCGGCATCACCAGCGGCATCGTGTATCCCAATGCAGTACTCGCGCTGGCCCGCGAATACCGCTTCAAGAGCATCGGCGGTACCTCGGCCGGCGCCATCGCCGCGGCAGTGGCGGCGGCGGCGGCCTGCGGCGATCGTCGCCAGCAGGCCGGCGAGCACCTGCCCGATGACGCCGGCTACAACGGACTGTCGGCGGTGTCGGCGCAGCTGTCGCAGCGCGGCTTCATCTATCGGCTGTTCCAGCCTGCACGCGGTGCGCGTGCGGCGTACCGGCTGCTGGTGGTACTTACCGGCAATGCCGGCCTGCCGCGCAAGCTGCTGTGCCTGGCCATCGCGGTGTTCACCATTGCACCGCTGGAAGTGCTGGTCTCGCTGGCGCTGCTGCTCGGCCTGGGCTGGTGGGGCGGTGGCTGGAGCGGCATGGCGGCCACGCTGGTGCCGTCGCTGCTGTGCGCGTATGGGGCGGGTGTGGCCGGCGCTGCGCTGCGGGTGGCGCGGGTGGCGCGGCGCAACCTGCTGGGCCTGTGCAGTGGTCTGGGGCGTGACCGCTCCAAGCCGGCACTGACCGAGTGGCTGCACACCTGCCTGCAGCAGCTGTCGGGCAAGGCACTGGACGCGCCGCTGACCTTCGCCGACCTGCATGACGCGCCGCGCTACGCCGGTGAGCCGGACAGCCCGCATGCGATCAGCCTGCAGATGATCACCACCTGTGTCTCGCACAACGAGCCGCGCACGCTGCCGCTGGGCGGGGCGCAGTTCTGGTTCCTGCGCGAGGAGTTCGCGCAGCTGTTCCCGGCCAGCGTGGTGCAGTGGCTGGTGGACCACGCCGGGCCGCCGCTGGAGGTGGACGGGCGGCACTATCACCGCCTGCCGCAGGGCCCGCAGCTGCCGGTGCTGGTGGCCACGCGCATGAGCCTGAGCTTCCCGCTGCTGATCAGCGCGGTGCCGTTGCATGAGCCGTCGCGCCGCGAGCGACGCTGCGAGCCGACGGCCGCGGCAGCCGATCCGGAGCACAACGTCGCCGACAGCATGGAAGGGTTGACCAGTGCCGGGCAGGCCTGTGGCCCGGTGATCACCGCCTTCCGCATCTGCTGGTTCTCCGACGGCGGCATCAGCAGCAACTTCCCGATCCATCTGTTCGACGCCGCGCTGCCGCGCTGGCCGACCTTCGCCATCAATCTGGTCTATCCGCAGCATGCCGAGGCCGTCGGCCACGGCGGCAGCGGCCGCCAGGCGCTGGAACACGCGGTGTTCCTGCCCACCGAAAACCGTCACGGCTGGCAGCGCACCTACCAGTCGATCGCCACGCCGCTGGCCGCCGCCGAACTGGGCCGCTTCCTGTTCGCGGTGGTGGCGACCATGCAGAACTGGCGTGACCTGCTGCAGGCACGGGCGCCGGGCTACCGCGACCGCATCGTGCACGTCAGCCTGCAGGGTGACGAAGGGGGAATGAACCTGGACATGCCGCAGGAGGTGCTGACCCGCATTGCCGACAAGGGCAGCCTGGCCGGCGCACGCTTCTGTGCGTTCTCGTTCGAGAACCACTACTGGATCCGCTGGCGCAATCTGGCCTCGGCCTACCAGCGCTACACGCTGGAAGTGGCGCGTACCGATGATCCGGCGCAGCAGGTACTGGCGTATCGCGCAGCCTATTCGATGGTCGCCAGCGGCGTGCCGGCACCGCCGTCGTACAAGCTGGGCTCGGAAGACAAACGGTTGGGCTCACAGCAGCTGTGGGGGCTGATGGTCGAACAGGGCCGCAGCTGGGACGACCTCGGTCCCGACCTCACCGACGGGGCGCCGCGGCCACTGCCGCAGATGAAGGTGACGCCGATTTATTGAACCGGTCCAATCGGGGGCAATCGGGGTCAGATCCGTTTTCCACAGGAAAACGGATCTGACCCCTCCCCGGGGTACCTCAGCGCCACGCCTCCACCACCGCATCACCCCGCAGCGGCGCATACAGCGGCAATGCCAGCTCCTGCTTTACCCAGCCCGGGTTGAGCGTGCGCAGACCGGCCAGATACTCGCGTGCCAGCGCGGCATCGCCCTGGCGCATGGCCAGCCGCGCAGCCCGGGCCCAGGTGCGGTCCCAGCCGTGTGCCAGCGACAGCGACGTCGCCAGCGCGGCGCGCGCACCGGCCACATCGCCTTTCTCCCAGCGTTGCTCGGCACGGATGATCGCGTCGTTGGACAGGCGCATGTCGTACAGCTCGCGCAGCCGCGCTACCGCGCGTGGATCGGCGTCCACGCGCAGGTCGGTGTCCTGCCAGTCGCCGCCGGGGGTGCGCACCAGCAACGCTGCCGACCATTGCCCGCTGCGTTGGCCCCCCGCCGCCTGGCCGGCTTCAAGTGCCGCCAGCAGGCGCGCCGCCAGTGCGCCGCGTGATGCCTGGAAGCTGCGTTGCATGGCGGCCAGCACCTCCGGCCCGGCCAGGCCGTTGCCCTGCACGCTGAGCATGCCCTCACCGTATGCACCGGCCCAGTCCGCCTGTTGAGCGGTGGCGCCGGTGTACTGCGCATTGCCACCGCGCGCGCTGACCAGCCCCACCTGGCGCTCGGCCAGCGTGGTGCCATCGAAGTCGCCGTCTTCATCGAGCAGTTGCTTGAGCACCTGGGCAGGCGTGCGGCCCTTGGCCAGCAATGCGAGGCCCTTCGACCCGTAGGTCGGATTGGTTTCAAACTGGCTGGCGACGGCACCGACCTTCGCCTGCGCCCACGGCACACCCACGCCACCGACCGCCAGGTTGTGCGTGGCTACTGCCACGCCGCAGTCGCCGGCCTGGTTGCAGGCCACGATGGAAAACGTCGCCCACGCCGGTGCGGCGACGGCAACGAGCAGCAGGGCCAGGCAAGGGCGTAGCAGGAACATGGGTGTCTCCATGGGCGGGCATCCCGATTGGGATGCAGCCGACACACGAAAGGTTTAATCCCGCGCGTCCCATCATGGGGTCAGATCCCTTTTGCAGGGCAAAAGGGATCTGACCCCAACGGCATCAACGCCCCGGCAACTGCGCGAACGCGCGCTGCATGCAGTCCTCGCGCGGGCACACCCGGCACCCCGGGCCGATCGATACCGAGTTGCCCGGGCTCTGCACATCCAGCCCCAGCGAATACACCAGCCGCTCGGCGTGCTGCAGGTCGCAGCCCAGCGCCACGGCGAAGGTCTTGCGCGGCTGGCCATGTCCCACCGGCCCGCTGCTGACCTGGCGCGCCAGCCAGAAGTGGCGCCGCCCATCGGGCATGCGCGCGGTCTGCGTGAGGATGCGCCCAGGCTGGTTGAACGCCTCGTAGACGATCCACAGCGGGCACGAACCGCCCACCTGCGAGAAATGGAAATCGGTGGCCGAGTGGCGCTTGGACACATTGCCCGCCCGGTCCACGCGGATGAAGAAGAACGGCAGCCCCGGGGCACTGCGCCGCGCCAGCGTGCTCAATCGATGGCACACCGCCTCGAAGCCCACGCCGAACTGGTGCGCCAGCAGTTCGATGTCGTAGCTGCTGGCTTCGGCCGCGCGCAGGAAGCGCAGGTAGGGCATCACCAGCGCACCGGCGAAGTAGTTGGAAAGACCGATGCGTGCCTGTGCGATGCGCGCGTCATCGTTGAAACCGGCACGCGCCACCACCGCATCGATCTGCGGCAGGTAGCCGTGCAGGGCCAGTTCGGCGGCCATCTGGAATGCCTGCTGGCCCGGCTCCAGGTAGTCGGGCAGCCACAGCCGGCGGCTGCCGGCGTCGTACTGGCGCTTCTCGCGCCCGGCCTGCAGCGCGGCCACTTCCACCAGCACCCCGTGGCGGTCGGCCAGCAATTGGCGCAGGCGCGGCGCCACGTGCCCGGGCGACAACCCCCACTCGGCGAACAGGCGTTCGGCCAGTTCGTCCAGTTCGGGAATGTGGTTGTGCATGCGGTTGAAGAACTCGCGTACCTGGTCGCCGGCCGGCAGGGTGCTGCCGGCCTCCGGCTCACCGAGCTGGAACTCCAGTGCGGCGGCATGCTCGCGTAGCGCCAGGTGACGGCGGTGCAGGTCCAGCAGGGCACGGCTGACCTGCGGCAGGTTGCCGGCCAGGGCGCGCAGTTCGGTGGCGCTGACGTCGGCCAGGCCCAGGTCGCGCAGGGTCTCACCCAGCGCTTCCTGCAACGCGGCGGGCTCATCTTCGTCGAACAGGGCCGAAACGTCGCCCAATACCTGGCCCAGCTTCTTCTGCACGGCCGGGGTCAGCGGGCGCTTGTTGCGCTCGATCTGGTTCAGATAACTGGCCGACAGCCCCAGCGCCCGCGCCAGGTCGGCCTGGCTGTAGCCGCGCTGTTCGCGCAGCCGCAGCAGGCGCAGGCCGAGTTGTCGCTGGGCAGCTGAATAATTCACAGAATTAACAGGAATCGTGGGGTGTGTTGGCCAGATTAAGCGGGTTCAGCCCGGAAATCGAGGTGGGCGCTGTGAATAATGCCAAGCATCTTTCGAGCCCGTGGGATTGTCGTCATGACTGTTGCAGCGCCCCGTATCCGCATGCTGATCGATGGCCAGTTCATCGAATCGGCCACCTCCCACTGGCAGGACGTGGTCAATCCGGCCACCCAGGACGTGCTGGCCCAGGTGCCCTTCGCCACCGCCGCTGAAGTGGACGCCGCCGTCGCTGCCGCCAAGGAAGCCTTCAAGACCTGGCGCAAGACCCCGATCGGCACCCGCGCGCGCATCTTCCTGAAGTACCAGCAGCTGATCCGCGAGAACATGAGCGAGCTGGCCCACATCCTCACCGCCGAACAGGGCAAGACCCTGCCCGACGCCGAAGGCGATGTGTTCCGCGGCCTGGAAGTGGTCGAGCACGCCGCCGCCATCGGCAACCTGCAGCTGGGCGAACTGGCCAACAACGTGGCCAATGGCGTGGATACCTACACGATCATGCAGCCGCTGGGCGTCTGCGCCGGCATCACCCCGTTCAACTTCCCGGCGATGATCCCGCTGTGGATGTTCCCGATGGCCATTGCCACCGGCAACACCTTCATCCTCAAGCCGTCCGAGCAGGACCCGATGGTCACCATGCGCCTGGTCGAACTGGCGCTGGAAGCCGGCATTCCGAAGGGCGTGCTCAACGTCGTCCACGGCGGCGAGGAAGTGGTCAACGCCATCTGCGACCACCCGGACATCAAGGCCGTGTCGTTCGTCGGTTCCACCCGCGTCGGCACCCACGTCTACAACCGTGCCTCGCTGGCCGGCAAGCGCGTGCAGTGCATGATGGGCGCCAAGAACCACGCCGTGGTGCTGCCGGACGCCAACAAGGAACAGACCCTCAACGCGATGGTCGGCGCTGCCTTCGGTGCGGCTGGCCAGCGCTGCATGGCCGCCTCCACCCTGGTGCTGGTCGGTGAAGCACGCAACTGGGTGCAGGACCTGGTGACCAAGGCCAAGACCCTCAAGGTCAGCGGCGGCACCGTATCCGGCACCGATGTCGGCCCGGTCATTTCCTGCAGCGCCCGCGAGCGCGTGGAAGGCCTGATCGCCTCGGGCGTGGAGCAGGGCGCCAAGCTTGTGCTCGATGGCCGCAAGCCGCAGGTGGATGGCTTCGAGAAGGGCAACTTCGTCGGCCCGACCATCTTTGCCGGTGTCACCACCGACATGCGCATCTACCAGGAAGAAATCTTCGGGCCGGTGCTGGTCATCCTCGAAGCGGAAACGCTGGAAGACGCCATCGAGATGGTCAACAGCAACCCCAACGGCAACGGCACCGCACTGTTCACCCAGTCTGGCGCGGCCGCACGCAAGTTCCAGGAAGACATCGACGTGGGCCAGGTTGGCATCAACGTGCCGATTCCGGTGCCGGTGCCGCTGTTCTCGTTCACCGGTTCGCGCGCGTCCAAGCTGGGCGACCTGGGCCCGTACGGCAAGCAGGTGGTGCTGTTCTACACCCAGACCAAGACGGTCACCGCGCGCTGGTTCGATGACGAAACGCTGAGCCACGGCGTCAACACCACGATCAGCCTGAAGTAACCGCAGGAGCAGCCATGAGCCACTCGATGACGACGGAACTGGAAGAAGCACAGCAGGCGTACCGCGAGGCTGCGCGCGACTTCGCACACGCCGAACTGGCGCCGCACGCCGCGCGATGGGATGCGGAGGGCATCTTTCCGCGCGAGGCGATCGCCAAGGCCGGTGAACTGGGCTTCTGCGGTCTGTACATGGACCCGGAAGTGGGCGGCAGCGGCCTGAGCCGTCTGGACGCCGCCGTCGTCATCGAGGAGCTCGCCAACGTCGATCCGTCGACCGCGGCCTACATCAGCATCCACAACATGGCCTCGTGGATGGTGTCCAAGTGGGGCCAGCCGGCCCTGCGCGAAGCGTGGGGCACCTCTCTGTCCTCGGGCAACAAGCTGGCCTCGTACTGCCTGACCGAACCGGGCGCCGGTTCCGATGCGGCCTCGCTGAAGACCACGGCGGTGCGCGACGGCGACCACTTCGTGCTGAACGGCGCCAAGGCCTTCATCTCCGGCGCCGGTGCCACCGAACTGCTGGTGGTGATGGCGCGTACCGGCGGTGCCGGTGCCGGCGGCGTCAGCGCCATCGCGGTGCCGTCGGACCTGCCGGGCGTCAGCTTCGGCCGCAAGGAAGAGAAGATGGGCTGGAACAGCCAGCCCACCCGTGGCATCACCTTTGAAAACGTCCGCGTGCCGGTCAGCCACCTTCTGGGAGAGGAAGGCGGCGGCTTCAAGCTGGCGATGAAGGGCCTGGACGGCGGTCGCATCAACATCGCCGCCTGCTCGCTGGGTGCTGCGCAGGGCGCACTGGATGCCGCACGCCGCTACATGGGCGAGCGCCGCCAGTTCGGCAAGGCGCTGGCCGAGTTCCAGGCGCTGCAGTTCAAGCTGGCCGACATGGCCATCGAACTGGTCGCTGCGCGGCAGATGGTGCACACCGCCGCGCGCAAGCTCGATGCCGGTGCCAGCGATGCCAACGTGTGGTGCGCGATGGCCAAGCGTTTCGCCACCGATGCCGGTTTCAATGTCTGCAACGAAGCGCTGCAGATCCACGGTGGCTACGGCTACATCCGCGAGTACCCGATCGAGCGCCTGCTGCGTGACTGCCGCGTGCACCAGATCCTGGAAGGCACCAACGAGATCATGCGGGTGATCGTTGCCCGTCACCTGCTCAACACCGAAGAGGAACTGCGATGAAGGATTGGCGTACCCAGGAGCACGTGGGCCTGAAGGTCGAGGTGGATGGCCACACCGCCGTGGTCACCCTGCACAACCCGCCCGCGCACACCTGGACCGTGCACAGCCTGTCGGCGCTGCGCGACCTGGTGGGCGCGCTCAACGCAGACCGCGACATCTACGCGCTGGTGATCACCGGTGACGGCGAGAAGTTCTTCTCCGCTGGTGCCGACCTCAACCAGTTCGCCTCCGGTGACAAGGCCGCCGCACGCGAGGCCGCGCGCCGTTTCGGTGAAGCGTTCGAAGCGCTGTCCGCTTTCCGTGGCGTGTCGATTGCCGCCATCAACGGCTATGCGATGGGCGGCGGCCTGGAATGCGCGCTGGCCTGCGACCTGCGCATCATCGAAGAGCACGCCCAGGTCGCGCTGCCGGAGGCCACCGTCGGCCTGCTGCCGTGCGCCGGTGGCACCCAGAACCTGCCGCGCCTGGTCGGCGAGGGCTGGGCCAAGCGCATGATCCTGCTGGGTGAGCGCATCAACGCCGAGACCGCACTGCGGATTGGTCTTGCCGAAGAAAAGGTCGGCAAGGGCGAAGCCAAGGCGCTGGCCCTGGAATGGGCGAACAAGGCCGGCAAGCAGAGCCCGACCAGCATCGCCGCCTGCAAGACCCTGGTGCAGTCCACCCGCACCGGCACCCACGCCTCGGCACTGGTGGCCGAGCGCGAAGCCTTCGTCGACCTGTTCGACACCGCCGACCAGGTCGAGGGCGTGACCGCCTTCCTGGAAAAGCGCGCTGCGCAGTGGAAGAACGCATGAGCACCGACACCGTTGCCGACGACGCACCGGTGCTGTTCGAAGAGCGCGCAGCCGGCAACGGCACGCGCATCGGCATCGCCACGCTCAATGCGCCGCGTACGCTCAATGGTTTCTCGCTGCCGATGGCGCACCTGCTGCTGCAGCAGTTGCATGCCTGGGCCGACGACGATGGCATCGCCATGGTGGTGCTGCAGGGCGCCGGCGAGAAGGCCTTCTGCGCCGGCGGCGACCTGCACAGCCTGTACAAGGCCATGGTCGCCTTCCGCGAAGAAGGCCGCAGCGATATTCGCGACAACGATTACGCCGCCGAGTTCTTCGACGTCGAGTACCGCGTCGACTACCTCATCCACACCTACGCCAAGCCGATCCTGTGCTGGGGCCATGGCATCGTGATGGGCGGCGGCATCGGCCTGATGTCCGGTGCCAGCCACCGCGTGGTCAGCGAGCGCTCCAAGCTGGGGTTCCCGGAAATCACCGTCGGCCTGTTCCCCGATGTCGGTGGCAGCTGGCTGCTGCCGCGCGTGCCCGGCAAGGGTGGCCTGTTCCTGGCCCTGACCGGCGCGCTGCTCAACCCGGGTGACGCCATCTATGCCGGACTGGCCGACGTGCACGTGGCCGAAGAACGCCGCAGCGCGGTGTTCGATGCGTTGCTGCAGGTGGCCTGGTCCAGTAATTCCGCACATAACCACGAACGCCTGAGCCAGTTGCTGCAGTCGCACGCCAGCGATGCGGCCATCGGTCCGCTGCTGGCCAACGCCGCGCAGATCGACGCGCTGTGCGCGGGCGATGACCTGCCTGCGATCATCGCGCGCATCGGCGCTTTGCAGACCGACGATGCCTGGCTGCAGGCCGCGCAGAAGACCCTCGCCGCCGGTGCGCCCGGCTCGGCGCGGCTGGCCTTCGAGCTGCAGCGCCGCAGCGCCGGCCAGGACCTGGCCAGCGTGTACCGTCTGGAATACATCACCGCGCTGCACTGCGCCGCCCACGGCGATTTCGCCGAGGGCATCCGCGCGCTGCTGATCGACAAGGACCGCAACCCGCAGTGGAAACCGGCCCGCCTGGCCGAGGCCACCACCGCGTGGGCTGATACGTTCTTCGCTTCGCCTTGGGCCGATGCCGCGCATCCGCTGGCCGACCTGGGCACCCCCGTCGCTGAAAGGAGCCTGGCATGAGCCGCATTGCATTCATTGGGTTGGGCAACATGGGTGGCCCGATGGCCGCCAATCTGGTCAAGAACGGCCACAGCGTGCGCGTGTTCGATCTGGTCCCGGCCGCGGTGCAGGCCGCCGTCGACGCCGGTGCCAGCGCGGCCGCGTCGGCACGCGAGACCCTGGCCGATGCCGAGGTCGTGATCTCGATGCTGCCGGCCAGCCGCCATGTCGAAGGCGTGTACCTGGGCGATGACGGCATCCTCGCCGCGATCCCGGCCGGTGCGCTGGTCATCGACTGCAGCACCATTGCCCCGGCCAGCGCCCGCAAGGTCTCCGAAGCGGCTGCCGCGCGCGGCCTGCAGATGATCGATGCACCGGTGTCCGGCGGTACCGCCGGTGCCCAGGCCGGCACCCTGACCTTCATCGTCGGGGGTGAAGAGGACGCGCTGGAACGCGCGCGCCCGGTGCTGCAGGCGATGGGCAAGAACATCTTCCACGTGGGTGCCAGTGGCGCCGGCCAGGTCGCCAAGCTGTGCAACAACATGGCGCTGGGCGTGATCATGGCGGTGACTGGTGAAGCCATCGCGCTGGGTGTGGCGCACGGGCTGGACCCGAAGGTGCTGTCGCAGATGATGGCCGTCAGCACCGGCCGCAGCTGGGCCACCGAAGTGTGCAATCCGTGGCCGGGCGTGCTGGAAAATGCACCGGCCTCGCGCGGCTACAGCGGCGGCTTCGGCAGCGATCTGATGCTGAAGGACATGGGCCTGGCGGTGGAAGCGGCGATGAGTGTCGGCGCCTCGATTCCGCTGGGCGAAGTGGCCCGCAACCTGTACTCGATGAATCACCAGGCCGGTCGCGGCAAGCTGGATTTCTCCAGCGTCGTGCAGCTGATCACCAGCGACCAGTAACTGGTCGCTGGTCCGCGCATTCCACCTTATCCCCGCGCCGTTGGCGCGCCCCCTTGAACAACAAGGGGGCTCTTCTCCAGAAGGATGGATGCGCGCCGCAGCGAATGCGTCCCCGGCCCTGTGCCGGGGCCCACCCGAGGTGGGATGGGCGGATGCCCGGTTTCGACCGGCATCCGCCCATTTTTTTGGGGTCGGATCCCTTTCGCAACGCGAAAGGGCTCTGACCCCTGGGGTCCTGCGCTGGGGTCAGAGCCCTTTGCCGGTGGCAAAGGGATCCGACCCCGGCCGACCCCTCGCTGCATCAGGCAACGATCAACGTCACGTCGATGTTGCCGCGGGTGGCATTCGAATACGGGCAGACGATGTGGGCCTTCTGCACCAGCTCTTCCACCTGCTCGCGCGGTACGCCCGGCACGTTGATGGTCAGCTCGGCTTCAATGCCGAAACCGGTCGGGATCTGGCCGATGCCGACCTTGCCGGTGACGGTGGTGTCGGCGGGCAGCGCGACCTTGGCCTGGCCGGCCACGAACTTCAGCGCGCCCAGGAAGCAGGCCGAGTAGCCCGCGGCGAACAGCTGCTCCGGGTTGGTGCCCGGGCCGCCGGCGCCGCCCAGCTCGCGCGGGGTCGACAGCTGGATGTCCAGCACGTTGTCGGAGGAGACGGAACGACCTTCACGGCCGCCGGTGGAGGTGGCCTGGGCGGTGTACAGAACCTTTTCGATGGACATCGGGATGCTCCTGGTCAGTGGGTGGGTGTTGCGATGGAGCCTACTTTGCCTGCTTTCCGCGTACGTTGGGTGACATTCCGTCCTTAAAATTTGATTCAGCGTCCTGCCGGCCTAGATCGTCCACTCACGGTCGGTGGTGAACAGGATGGTCAGCCAGCGGTCCGGCGAGGCCTCGCCCAGCGCCTCGCCGATCTCGTCGCGCAGCCGGTCCCATTCCAGCAGTGCCCGCGGCGGATCATCCTCGCGCACCACGAAGAACAGCTCGATCTGCTCACCACGGCCGACCTGCGCCACATAGCTGCGGTGCTCGACAAAGCCATGCTTGGCAACGATGCCGCGTGCCACCGCATCCACGTGCGCCTGCAGTTCCGGCGGGGTGACCAGCAGGATGCCGGCCAGCGCCCGGCGCACGGTGCCAAGCGGAGCGATCATCACCAGCACGCAGACAAAGGCCAGGATGGCCGGATCGATGTACGGCCCCACCCATGCCCACGACGTGCCCTGCACCAGCACGCCGCCGAGGAAGGCGAGCAGATAGCAGGCCGACATGCTGGCCGCCACCACCCAGTTCTTCGCGTCCAGCGCGATGAATTCCGAACCAATGCGGCGGTTGGCGCGCAGCACGAACCAACCCAGTGCGCTCTCGGCCACCAGCGACAGGCCGGCGAAGATGATCGCCGGGCCCAGTGCGATGTGGCGGCCGCCGGACATCAGCGCATCCACCGCATTGACCAGCGCATACAGCGCCGCACCGATCATCAGCGTGCCGCTGACCCCCAGCACGATCGGCTCCAGGTGCCAGAAGCCCATGGTGAAGCGCTGGTTGAGCCGCGACTGCAGCGCATCGGTGTTGGTGGACAGCGCGATCAGCCGCGCCACCAGCAGCGACAGCCAGGTCATCACCACGTCGATCAGCCCGTAGATGCCATCGAAGATGATCAGCGAGGAATTGGCCAGCAGGCCGAACACCACCGCGGCCACCGCCAGCAGCAGCGCGCCGGCGATCGACAGGCGCAGCACGCCCTGCTCGGTGGTGGGGTCGAAGAAGTGCGCGCGGTCGTTGGCCATGTCTGGATTGTAGAGCGGAGCCATGCTCCGCTGCCTTTCGCGGCCGACCGCGCTACCCTCATGTAGCCACTTCCCGTAGACTGCGCCCCTCCCACGCACCGACCCCGCCCTGCAGTGATCACGCCACCCTGACCCTTGCCGCACCTCGGCAGCCGGCGCGCCCGGCTCAGGAACCCGTGTCTTTCCACTGCAGCGCCTCGCGGCCACGCCCGCGTGTGCGCGGAGTTTTCCCATGCAAACGTCCTATCCGCTGCGCCAGCAATGGCTCGGCAACCTCCGTGGCGACCTGCTGTCCGGCATCGTCGTCGCCCTGGCCCTGATTCCCGAGGCCATCGCCTTCTCGCTCATCGCCGGTGTCGACCCCAAGGTCGGCCTGTATGCCGCGTTCTCCATTGCGGTGATCACCGCCATTGCCGGCGGCCGTCCCGGCATGATCTCCGCCGCCACCGGCGCAATGGCGCTGGTGATGATCGATCTGGTCAAGGACCACGGCGTGCAGTACCTGTTCGCCGCCAGCATCCTGGCAGGCCTGCTGCAGGTGCTGGCCGGCGTGTTCAAGCTGGGCTCGCTGATGCGCTTCGTCTCGCGCTCGGTCATCACCGGCTTCGTCAACGCGCTGGCGATCCTGATCTTCCTCGCCCAGCTGCCCGAGCTGGTTGGCCGCGGCCCGGCCGTGTACGTGCTGTGTGCGGCCGCGCTGGCGATCATCTACCTGCTGCCGCGCATCACCCGGGTGGTGCCGTCGCCGCTGGTGGCGATCGTGGTGCTCACCGCCGTGGTGATCGGCTTTGGCATCGACGTGCGCAGTGTCGGCGACATGGGCCAGCTGCCCGACAGCCTGCCGTACTTCCTCATTCCCGATGTACCGCTCACCTGGGAAACGCTGGGCATCCTGTTGCCGGTATCGGCCACGCTGGCGGTGGTCGGCCTGCTCGAATCGATGATGACCCTGCAGATCGTCGAGGACCTCACCGAAACGCCCAGCGAGCGCAACCGCGAATGCGTCGGCCAGGGCGTGGCCAACACGGTCACCGGCTTCCTCGGCGGCATGGCCGGCTGCGCGATGATCGGCCAGTCGATCATCAACGTGTCCTCCGGCGGCCGCGGTCGTCTGTCATGCCTGGTGGCCGGTGTCGTGCTGCTGACAATGGTGGTGTACGGCAGCGCGCTGGTGCGGCAGATTCCGATGGCGGCGCTGGTGGCGGTGATGATCATGGTCAGCATCGGCACCTTCAGCTGGCGCTCGCTGCGCGACCTGCGCACCCATCCACGCAGTTCGTCGGCGGTGATGCTGCTGACCGTGGTGGTCACCGTGGCCACCCACGACCTGGCCAAGGGCGTGCTCAGTGGCGTGCTGCTGTCGGCGCTGTTCTTCGCGCGCAAGGTGGGCCGCATGCTGGAGGTGCAGCGCGAGGAGGCCGGCAGCACGCAGGTCTACCGCGTGCGCGGCCAGGTGTTCTTCGCTTCCGCCGGCCAGCTGGGCGCGGCGTTTGATTACCAGCACGTGGCACCGAAGGTGCAGATTGATCTGCGCGATGCCCATCTGTGGGATCTGACCGCCGTGGCCGCGCTGGAACGCGCGCAGGAAAAACTGGCCGCGCATGGCGCCGAGGTAACGGTGGTGGGGCTCAATGCCGCCAGCCGGACGTTGATCGAGCAGGTGGGTGGACGCGGCGGCGGACACTGAGTTCGCACTCACCCATCGCCGCCATCTGTGCTGGAGGATGGGTCCACAAGCGCTTCGGCAGATGCCAGGGCATGCACTGGCATCTGCCTCTGATTCGACAGGGGGCACCCGGGTGACCGCAGCGGCGGTCACCCGCGTTGTTGCATCAGTGCCTGCGGCCCATGCACCTGACTTCCACCCGCATATCGGCGTCCATCACTTCGCTGGTGCAGATCATCTGGTTGTCGCCCGGCCCGATATTGGGGCGCACGCCCAGATCGAAGAGGTAGCGACTGAAGTCCATGTAGGCGTCACTGGTGATGCCACCGGGGAACTCGTACACCACCGGCTTGCCGTCCTTGGCAACGTCTGCTTTGGTCTCTGGAACCGGGTTGCCGTGAACGTCGCGGCCGGTGCCGGGAATAGGCGCCCAGCTTTTCATCTCGATGTCGTAGGAGGCCTTGATCTTGGAGCCATCGGCGAAGTTCAGGGTGGTCACCGGGCGGCCCGCAGTCAGCGAGATGTTCTTTCCCCTGACCGAATTGACGAACGTCATGTGCGCCGCATACCCACGGGCGAGCCAGGAGGCATTCAACTGCTCGATCGCGTTGTTCATCCTGGCCGGGCTCTGCAATGCATCGTATACGGTTGCCGGAACCGGCCGGTCTGCGGCGGGAGCCGCCAGTGCCCGTCGCACGCGTGCAGTCGCCATCGCTTGCTGGGGGAGTCTCCACGTGTTCGACGCAACGTCGTAGTTCATTTCAAGGCTGCGCCCATTGGCGTGCCAGAAGCGGACCAGGGCTACGAAGTAGTCTTCCAGGTCCTGTTCGATCGGCAGCTCCTGGATCCTGCGATCCCACAGGATGACGAACTTCCGTATCTCTCCCGTGGAAATACTGGTTACCAGTGCACCGCCGACGTCGACGTCCGACAGCGCGGCCGCCTGCATCTGAGCGTATGAACACCCTTCGCACGGGATATCTTGTATCTGCTTCACCTGCGCGTGCGCTCCCTGCGCACAGAGCAACAACGCCACCGCAGTGGCGTATCGGAACAGCCTCATCGAATTCGATTCCTAGATGGATGGATTGGGTAGGAAATGAATGACGATCCTGGCTACTGCCGCAATGACCAGCGCAATCGACACGGCGCGGGTGAAGCGATGAATCTCGCGCCGTTGGAAGGGTATCCATACCGTGAGCAGGATGGTCGTGAGACCAAAAACCAGCACCGGGGTGCCGGAGGTCGTCATCGCCATGCACAGGCTGATGAAGGCGAACAACTCCAGGACCAGTTCGATATAGGTGCGTTGCTGCATTACATGTTCCGTTTGCTTGGGACATCCATGCCGCACATCGTTATGCGACACTCAAATGATATCACTTCTCATTCGTATTTGATGATGTGATGGGCGTGTGCCACACCGGCAATGGGGCACCGGCGCTTCGTACACTGCCTGACGCCCCGGCGTCATTCAGCCACCCGGTGTAAACTATTGATCTCACTGGCAATGCCAGTCTCCACGATCAACACTCCGATGACGTCCGCCACCGCCCGTTACGCCGATTCCCTGCGCCTGTCCGTTGCCCCGATGATGGACTGGACCGACCGCCACTGCCGCGTGTTCCACCGCGTGCTGGCGCCGGGCGCGCGGCTGTACACCGAGATGGTGCACGCCAACGCGGTCATCCACGGCGACCGCGAGCGCCTGCTCGGTTTCGATGTCAGCGAACAGCCGCTGGCGCTGCAGCTCGGTGGCAGCGATCCGGCGCTGCTGGCGCAGGCCGCGCGTATCGCCGCCGAGTGGGGCTACGACGAAGTGAACCTCAACTGCGGCTGCCCGTCCGACCGCGTGCAGGCCGGGCGTTTCGGCGCCTGCCTGATGCGCGAGCCCGCGCTGGTGGCCGAGTGCGTGGCGGCGATGGTCGATGCGGTCGACATCCCGGTGACGGTGAAATGCCGCCTGGGCGTGGACGAAGACAACGATTACGAGGTGTTCGCCGCCTTCGTCGACCGCCAGGTCGCCGCCGGCGCGGCGATGGTGGTGGTGCATGCGCGCAACGCCTGGCTCAAAGGCCTGTCGCCGAAGGAGAACCGCGAGGTTCCACCACTGAAGTACGACTGGGCCTACCGCCTCAAGCAGGAGCGCCCGGCACTGCCGGTGGTGATCAACGGCGGCCTGGCCAGCATCGAGACGGTGCAGGCGCAGGCCGCGCACGTCGATGGCGTGATGCTGGGCCGCGCGGCCTACCACGATCCCTACCTGCTGCATCAGCTGGAGGCGCTGCACACCGGCGCCGCGCTGCAGGCGCGTGGCGACCTGTTGCGCGCGCTGCGCCCCTACGTGGAAGCGCGGCTGGCCGAGGGTCTGGCGCTCAAGCACATCACCCGCCACCTGCTGGGGCTGTTCCACGGCCAGCCCGGTGGCCGCGCGTTCCGCCAGGTACTGAGCGAGGGCGCACACCGCCCGGGTGCGGATTGGACCCTGGTCGAGCAGGCGCTGGCGGTCACCGATCGCGATGCCGATCGCGCTGCAGCGTGATGTTCGTCACATTCCTGACTTGACAAGGCCAGCGCTTTCGTCCCGAATGTTCACCTAGATGAACGACGCGCGGCATCGCCCGGAAAAGTTCAGATCGGATTCACTGCCCTAAACCAAGAATTTGCAAAGGAATTGTAAAGGCCGGGTCCCGCACCCGGCTCCCGGATTTACGACTTTTGAACGAATCGCCGTGCTCGGCTAGGATCGCATCGATGTCTTCCGCTCCCTTCCATTGCCGCATTGCCCTGGCCACCTGCGTGGTGCTGGCGGCTGCGCCGCTGTCTTCGGCGCTGGCGCAACAGCCGCCGCGTGGCGATCAGGGGCGCGCGGAGATGATGGAGCGGGGCGAGCGCGGTGGCCGCAACGACGAGCGCTCGCTGTCCGATGCCGTGCGCCGCGTGCAGCGCACCACCGGCGGGCACATCCTCGGCGCCGAGCGCGTGCCGTTCGATGGGCGTGACATCAACCGGGTGAAGTACATGGACGACCGGGGCCGGGTCCGCTACATGGACGACCCCGCCCCGTCGCGTTCACAGCCGCGCACGCCGCGGTCGGATATGTCATCACTACGCGGCGATAACCCCTGAACAGGGATAGTTGTCGCTATCAACCCGTACCCCACAGGCCTCCGGGCCACACCCAGGACACTAGGGAGAGTTCATGCGTATCCTTCTGGTCGAAGACGAAGCCCCGCTGCGTGAGACCCTGGCAGCCCGGCTCAAGCGCGAAGGCTTTGCCGTCGATGCTGCGCAGGACGGCGAGGAAGGCCTCTACATGGGCCGTGAAGTGCCGTTCGATGTCGGCATCATCGACCTCGGCCTGCCCAAGATGTCGGGCATGGAGCTGATCAAGGCCCTGCGTGACGAAGGCAAGAAGTTCCCGGTGCTGATCCTGACTGCGCGTTCGAGCTGGCAGGACAAGGTCGAGGGCCTGAAGCAGGGCGCCGACGATTACCTGGTCAAGCCGTTCCACGTCGAAGAGCTGCTGGCCCGCGTCAACGCGCTGCTGCGCCGCGCCGCCGGCTGGAGCAAGCCGACCCTGGAATGCGGCCCGGTTGCCCTGGATCTGGCAGCGCAGACGGTCAGCGTGGCCGGCAGCAATGTCGACCTGACCAGCTACGAGTACAAGGTGCTGGAGTACCTGATGATGCATGCCGGTGAACTGGTCTCCAAGGCCGACCTCACCGAGCACATCTACCAGCAGGACTTCGACCGCGACTCGAACGTGCTGGAAGTGTTCATCGGCCGCCTGCGCAAGAAGCTGGACCCGGATGGCGAACTGAAGCCGATCGAGACCGTGCGCGGTCGCGGCTACCGTTTCGCGATCCCGCGCAACGAGGGCTGAGCCGGCTCCGCCTGGCGACACCATGATGTCCGGCCGTCTGTGGTTCTTCCGACGCTGGCGGCCGCGCTCCCTGCAGGCGCGCCAGATGCTTGCCGCGTCCGTGGGCCTGGTCGCGTTCCTGGCGCTGGCCGGCTACGCGCTTGACGCCGCCTTTGCCGATACGGCCAAGGCGAACCTGCGCGAGCGCCTGAAGAACTACGCCACCGCCTACGCGGCCGGCATCGATTTCACCCGCGACCGCTCGCTGTACATCCGCGAGCAGCCGCCGGATTCGCGCTTCGACGTGCCCGGCAGCGGCCTGTACCTGCAGGTGGTGATGCCGCACGGCAAGGGCAATTCGATGTCCGCCGAAGGCCCGATGCTGCCCACCGTCGGCGGCGGCCTGCTGGCACCGCGCCAGGAAGTGTTCGAAGGCCCGCTGCCGATGATCCAGATCGACGGCAGTCAGGGCTCGGTGTACCGCTACGGCCTGGGCCTGGTGTGGGATGCCGATGCCGATCCGGCCACCGAATTCCCGTACACCATCTACGTGATGGAAGACTCGCGCGCGCTGGGTGCGCAGCTGCGTGTGTTCCGCGGCCGCGTCTGGTTCTACCTGGGCGGCATCGGCCTGATCCTGCTGCTGCTGCAGACCGTCATCCTGCAGTGGAGCCTGCGCCCGCTGCGCCGGGTGATCACCGAGCTGACCAAGGTCCAGCGCGGCGAGACCGAGCGCATGAGCGAGCGCCACCCGCGCGAGCTGGAGCCGCTGACCGACAGCATCAACGCCTTCATCGAAAGCGAGCGCGAGAACCTCGAACGCCAGCGCAACACCCTGGCCGACCTCGCGCACAGCCTGAAGACCCCCATTGCGGTGCTGCGCACGCAGATGGACAGCGGTGCCGGCGATGGTGCGCTGCGCGAGGAACTGGACGTGCAGCTGCAACGCATGAACAACCTGGTGTCCTACCAGTTGGCGCGCGCGGCCTCCTCGGGCCACAAGCTGTTCTCCGCACCGTTGCCGATCGAATCCAACGCCGAGGAAATCGTGCGTGGCCTGGAGAAGGTCTATGCAGCCAAGGGCGTGCTGTGCGAATTCGACATCGACCCGGCCGCGCGTTTCCACGGCGAGCCGGGCGATCTGCAGGAGCTGCTGGGCAACCTGCTGGAAAATGCGTTCAAGTGGGCCAAGCGCCGCGTGCTGCTGACCGCACAGCCGCTGCCGGCACCGAATGCGCGTCGTGCCGGCCTGCTGCTGGCGGTGGACGGTGACGGCCCGGGCATCGCCCCGGATGACATCGGCAAGGTGCTGCAGCGTGGCGTGCGTGGCGACGAGCGCGTGCAGGGCCACGGCATCGGCCTGTCGATCGTGCAGGACCTGATCAAGGATTACCGCGGTGAACTGGCCGTGGGCCGTTCCAGCGAACTGGGCGGCGCCCGTTTCGAAGTGCGCCTGCCGCCGGGGCCGTAAGCGCGCGCGTTACCGTCGGCCGGGCATCGCCTTACCCAACAACGCGTGCGCAATCCGGTAGTGCCGGCCGCTGGCCGGCAACCCCGTGATCTTCGTTGGCAGTGCAGGGTTGCCGGCCAGCGGCCGGCACTACCGCGTGTTGATGGATGGCGGGCTGCGCGGCCACTTCCGGCAACGCCTGCTGCAGCAGATCCGGTGCGGAGAAGTGGTACTCGCTGGCCACCACAAAGAATTCTTCCGGCGCGCATTGTCCGGTGGTGCCGGCCGCTGGCCGGCAAACCCGTGATCTTCGGCGGCATTGTCGGGTTGCCGGCCAGCGGCCGGCACTACCGCGTATTGATGGCTGGCGGGCTGCGCGGCCACTTCCGGCAACGCGCGCTGCAGCAGATCCGGTGCGGAGAAGTGGTACTCGCTGGCCACCGCGAAGAATTCTTCCGGCGCGCATTCTCCGGTAGTGCCGGCCGCTGGCCGGCAAACCCGTGATCTTCGGCGGCATTGCCGGGTTGCCGGCCAGCGGCCGGCACTACCGCGTGTTGATGGTCGGCGGCTCGCCATACAACCGCCGCAGCTGCGCGGCCACTTCCGGCAACGCCTGTTGCAGCAGATCCGGTGCGGAGAAGTGGTACTCGCTGGCCACCGCGAAGAATTCTTCCGGCGCTTCGGCCGCATACGGATCGATCAGCGTTTCTTCGCCCGCATCCACCTGCGCGCAGAACGCATCGTAGGCGCGCTGGAAGGTGTCGGCCCATTCGCGTTGCCACGCGCGCGGCAGCGGCGGCGTGCCGTCCATCGCGCCATCCAGCGCATCCAGCTTGTGCACCATCTCATGTACCGCCACGCAGTAACCCTCGTGCGGCGCATCAAGGTCGGCCTGCACATCGGCCCAGGACAGGATCAGTGGACCGCTGTCCCACGACTCGCCAATCAGCTCGTCATCCCATTCGTGCAGCACGCCGGCCGCATCCAGGTGGCTGCGGTGCACACGGAACGCATCGGGATAGATGATCAGCTGCGACCAACCTTCCAGCCCCACCTCACCAAATTCCAGCAACGGCAGGCAGCACAGCGCGGCCAGCAGCACGCCATCGCCGGGCTGCAACTGCAACTCGCCGATCGGGGTGAGGGTCTTCTCATGCAGGAAGCGCGTGGCCAGCGTGCGCAGGCGCATGCGGCGCGTATCGTCGAGGCCGTGCAGCCAGGCCGCGCGGCGGCAGGCGTCATCCCAAAGCGCATCCTCAATCGGCCGCGGCGCAGGCCGCAGCCACTGCAGCAACGACTTGATCAGCGGAACATTCCCGGCAGGTAGCTGTGCCACTTCGGCGCGCGGATGCGCTGCAGCACGTCGTCGTCACTGCCACCGCCACCGCTGCTGGTGTTGGCGGCCGGGCGTACCGCTGCCGGCTTGGGCGGGGCGGCCGATGCGGTAGCCGTCGGAGCGCGCTGCGAGGCCGCGTCGCCGTTGGAGGACACACACGCTCCGCGGCTGTCGTCCAGCGCTGCCGTTGCAGACGCCGCGAAGGGCATCGTCAGCAGGATCAGGCAATGGGCATAACGGCGCATTGACGACATCCACGTTAAGGGAGGGTGAGTTCCCGATTCTAGCCCGAACCCGGCGCTCCGTTGGAAGCCCCCGCAGAACCCAGCGTGGCGGGCGTCGCTGGCGGCTTTCCCGCATAATTCCACCCTGACTTCGTGGAAGCTGCCGTGGACGATCGCCAATTGCTGGCCAAACTCGCTGCCGGTCGTCTGTCCGGCGACGCCCTGGCCCGTGAGCTGGGCCAGACCCGGGCGGCCATTTGGAAGCGTATTCAAGGACTTAGGGCCGCCGGTGTGGACATCGAGGGCCGTGCCGGCGAGGGCTATGGCCTGACCCGACCGGTGGACCTGCTGGACCCGGATGCCATCCGCGCCGGCCTGCCGGCCCAGGTGCTGCCGCTGCTGCACGACCTGCAGGTGGCCTGGACGGTGGACTCCACCAATGCCGAATTGCTGCGTTGCAGCGCGCCCCAGCGCGGGGTCAGCGTGTTGCTGGCCGAGCGCCAGACCGGTGGCCGTGGCCGTCGTGGCCGCAGCTGGGCCTCGCCGCTGGCCGCCCACGTATACCTGTCGGTGCTGCGCCTGTTCTCCGGTGGCCTGGGCCGCCTGGCCGGGCTGAGCCTGGTGGCCGGCGTCGCCGTGGCCGAAGCCCTGCACGACCTCGGGTTCACCCAGGCGCAGCTGAAGTGGCCGAACGACCTGATCGTCGATGGCAAGCGCAAGCTGGTCGGCCTGCTCGCCGAGGGCGGTGGCGAATACGCCGGCCCGGCGCGCGCCGTGATCGGTATCGGCATCAACACGCACATGCCGCCGTCGTTCGCCGAACAGATCACCCAGCCGTGGGTGGATCTGGACACGCTGGCCGGCACGCCGGTGGACCGCAACGTGGTGGTCGCCGCCGTGCTCGCGCGCCTGCTGCCGGCGCTGGAGGAATTCGATCGCGAAGGGCTCGCGCCGTTCCTGCCGCGCTACGCCGCCTTCGATGTGCTGGCCGGCCGCGAAGTACGCGTGGAACTGGAAGGGCAGTGGCAGCACGGCACCGCGCTTGGCCTGGCCGATGACGGCGCGCTGCGCGTGCGCATCGACGGCCGCGAGCGCCTGCTGCACGCCGGCGAAGTCAGCGTGAGGGCGGCATGAGCGATTGGTTGTTCGACCTGGGCAACTCGCGCTTCAAGTTCGCGCCGCTGCAGGGTGACCGTGCCGGCGACGTGCAGGCCTGGGCGCATGGCGCCGAAGGCATGGCCGGGCAGCCGCCGCACAGCCTGCCCAGCGGCCGCACCGCGTTCGTGGCCAGCGTGGCCGCACCGTCGCTGACCAGCGCCATGCTGGACCAGCTGCAGCGCCGCTTCGAACACGTGCACGTGGTGCGTACCAGTGCCGAATGCGCCGGTGTGCGCATCGCCTACGCCAAGCCGGAAAAATTCGGCGTGGACCGCTTCCTGGCGCTGCTGGCTGCGGCCAAGGCGCAGCGCCCGGTGCTGGTGGTCGGCGTGGGCACCGCACTGACGATCGATCTGCTCGACGCCGATGGCCAGCACCACGGTGGCCGCATTTCCGCATCGCCCACCACCATGCGCGAAGCGCTGCACGCGCGCGCGGTGCAGCTGCCCGCCACCGGCGGCGACTACAGCGAATTTGCCAACGACACCGCCGACGCGCTGGCCTCCGGCTGCGATGGTGCCGCCGTGGCACTGATCGAACGCAGTGCGCAGCAGGCACACGCGCTGCTGGGCGTGGCCCCGTCGCTGCTGGTGCACGGCGGCGGCGCGCCGGCGCTGATGCCGCTGCTGCCGGGCGCTGATTACCACCCCTCGCTGGTGCTCGATGGCCTCGCCCGCTGGGCGGTGCACCAGCCCGCAGGCTAGTATCCGCGCATGCTGACCCGTGCCCTGATCGTCGTACTGGCCATTCTCAATCTTGGCGTCGCCTGCTGGTGGCTGCTGCGCGATGCGCCGCAGAAGCCTGCGCCGCCGCCGCCGCCGCCAGCGCCCGGCGTGGCCGAGCTGCGCTGGGTGCCCGGTGGCGTGGATGCCGCCGCCGCTGCCGAAGACACGGCGGCAGCGCCAACCGCGCCGTTGATGGAACGCGAACCGGCCGAGAAGACCGCCGTGGCAGCGACGCCTGCGCCGGCCGTGCCGGCCAAGCCCGAGGCCACGTCGGTTGCCGCAACGGCCAAGCCGGTGACGCCGCCCGCGCCGACCCCGACCCCGACCCCCGCGCCGGAAAAGCCCGCGACCCCGCCGGCAGCCGCTGCCGAGACGCCGCGCTGCGTCGCGCTGGGTCCGTTTGCTGACCGCGCCGCCGCCACCAGCGCGCAGGGCAAGGCCGGCAACGTGATCAGCCAGGTGCGCCTGCGCGAACAGCCCGCTGCCAGCGGCAGTGCTCGCTACCGGGTGCTGCTGCCGGCCGCCGCCAACCGCGAAGAAGCCCAGGCCACGGTGAAGCGCATCGTCGCCGCTGGCCTGAGCGACTACTACATCATCAGCCAGGGCGAGGACGCCAACGCCGTGGCGCTGGGCCAGTACCGCAACCGCGAAGGTGCCGAGCGGCGCATGGCCGCCGTGCAGGCCGCCGGCTTCCAGCCGCGCCTGGTGGCCAGCGGCGACGCCGGCCAGTGGTGGCTGGAGGGGCAGCTGGCGGCGGGCACGCAGTCAGCCCAGGCCCAGCAGCGCAGCGGTGCGGCACAGAGCCGGTCGCTGGAATGCGCACGGTTGCGCTAGAATCCCCCGGACCGCGGCGCTGCCGCCGGTGATCCACCCATGCCGCTTTAGCTCAGTTGGTAGAGCAACTGTCTTGTAAACAGTAGGTCATCCGTTCGATTCGGATAAGCGGCACCATCTTTTTTGATCAGCGTCCCTTTGCGCTGCTCTTTCGGATCTTTGCTTGAGTCTGGCCGCGCGTTTCTCGGGGAACTCGAGTAGCAGTGCGAGCGACGGCATGCCGATGGCGCCGGCGAAATCGACCAACTCCCCGGCTTCGATCCGACGTTCGCCACGCTCGCACTTGGGCACGAAGGTCTGTGTGTGCCAGCCGTTTGGTCAGATCGACTTGCGATACGCCCGCCTTCTTGCGGGTTGTTTTCAGGACGGTCAGTGGTAGGAGCGACCAAATGGATGTCTGACAACTACAGCCCACTTGCTTTGTGCAAAACGGAAAGCATCATTAGAGGAGGGCACTCTAGAAGGGGGTATATATGTCGCTCGAACGCTGTTTCGCAGGAGTATGTTTCACTCCGTTAGATGCAGGTGCCCCGAAGATATTCGGGTTCTCAGAGTTTCTTGCGGGTCTCGCGCTCATGATTCTAGCGTGGACTATCGCTGACGTTCGCTATCGCTTCCGCATCAGAACTGCACCGATTCCTCTTCAAGGGCTGACCTTTGGTGTCGTGGTCATGGTTGGGGTTTTCACGCTCTTGACCGACTTGTGGCGGGCGGAAGAATGGCTGGTTCCGCAAGGCAACTTACTTTCGCCCGGGTCTTGGCAAGCGCTACTGGCAAGCTTGTTTCTGCTGACGTTCCTGACTTGGACATGGTTTGCCTTTATCAAGCCGCCTACTTATGGAAAGCGAAACGCAAAGCGCTTCGCTCATACGCTGTACCGGTTCGTTCTCAAAGGATCACCAACTGATCTCGCAGTGGTGGCGGATGAGCTTGCACGCTCGGCTAGGGCGCTCGTCCACTATGCGACGAACAGAGAACGGTTTGAACGATTTCGAGGGGGAGAAAATCATGATGAGCAGCGCCCTGAGCCCTCGAAGGTAGAGGCGTACGCCAACGACATTCTCCTTCTGATTGCAGATAAGAGACTCTGCAGGGCGATTGTCAGTTCCTCGCCGGCTACCGCTCTGGCCGTTTTTCAGGAAATTGGTAAAACGGGGAAGTATGGGGTTCAGATCGGAACATTTGCCAGGAACATAGTAGATGAGGCGTTAGCAAACAAGGAGTCCTTCCTGTATCACGAGGCTGAAGGCTATGAATCGGGCTTGATTGGGTATGTCAAGCCACTTAGCCAGGCCATGTTTGCAAATTATGAGATGGTCGAAGAAGTGCAGACTATGCTCGCCCCTGACATTTTGCGAAAGTCGGAATGGGATTCGGGCTATTGGGAGGCCTATTGTCGGGTCGTTCTGATGACCTTCCATGACTACGTAGAAAGAGGATTCTGGAACCACTCATCTGTCCTGTATCGGGCCAAAGGTTACATCGAGAACGCGGCATCCGACCTATACAAGCTGGACGGAATCCCTGGTACATGGGATAGCGATTCAGTTCGTCGCCTTCGTGTCGTCGTTAAGTTCATTGGCGATGCAGTGAAAGTTCTGGATAGGAAGGGGGTCCCCGAGTATATCCGCTTGCGAATAAAGGAAGAATATGGCCATCCTGGCGAATCATTCTATGATCACATTGCAAGTATGATTTTCGAGGTGGTGCTTGATGCATCTGCCGTGACGTCTCCTCAGTGGGAGTGTTGGACGATTCAGCACAACTCGGTGTGGGGGGAGCTCTTAAGGTCCCATCGCTTGGATAATTCGGCTGGTAAGGTCATTAAGTTCAAGTTGAGGCGACTCTTGTACGACGAAGTCGCAGACATGAGAAGGTTTCCAAATTTCAAGGGTGCAAGGATCCTGGCCTTTTGCTTGAACGTAATGGGACTGAGATTGAGCCAAGGCAACCATGATAGGGATAGCCGCGCTCTGCATAAGGCTATCCTTGCCTGGACAAAGCGGAACTACGCCTGGCTGCACGAGTACAATCCGAGAATCGCGGAGCACTGTCTTGTCGATGGACTTACGTTCGAGGTCGATAACCTCAGGATCGTTAAAACCTATCCAGCAGAAGGGCTAAGACGAGAGCCCGCTTACGTGTACTTCGATGTCGATGCTGCGCAGCCTGGAGACGGGCCGAATGCTGAATGAGCATATCGAATCATCAGGCGCCCGTACCGCATCCGGTGCATTGCAGCCGGACACCGAGCACTCGGATCGAACCGTACAACACGGGCTCACCGGCGAGCCCGGACGCAGCGTTGGTGTCAACGCGCGAGCCTTCCGGGTATGGTGTGGTTAATCGGGCTGCTGATGATCAGATCAGCTTGAGGATCGTCAACGACGAACTATTGGAGCCGCACCCATATGGCCGCCAAGGAGTGGATTGAAATCAAGGCATTTGATGTGGCCGAGCATGTTCGGACACCCGAAGAGATTGCCGCCTATCTCGATGCCTGCATCGAGGAAAGCGACGGCGATTCTGCATTCATTGCCAAAGCACTCGGCGATATCGCCCGCGCTCAGGGCATGAGCAAGGTTGCGCGTGCGGGGGGCCTGTCACGAGAGAGTCTGTACCGCGCACTCTCGGGCGAGCGCAGCCCCGATTTCGCCACCATCCTGAAGGTGACCCGCGCGCTGGGTGTGCGCCTGCATGCCAGCGCAGCATAAGTACATGCGCCGACCTTGACGCGTTCCCACGGTGCCGGCCGCAAAGACGGCGGTATGAACATGAAAAAACCGCCTTTCGGCGGTTTCTTCGTCCCAAGCCGGTGAGTCAACTCAATGACGCAGCAAAGGAGGAGTCGTCTGGCAATTCCAGTTCAAGGCAGCTTGCGCTGCACGGGGCGTATCACTGCACTGCGCGTCAGCCGCTGTCGCCTCAAGTAGTCCGCCGCGATCAGGTTCAATCAAACCGAATGATGCGGATCAACCCTCGTGTTGCCGATCCGTCTCCGAAGGCGGCCACCGTGCCACAGCGGAATACCTCTTTCGCACCGTCATGGTTGACGAATGAGATCGTGCAGTGTGCCCGCGTGCCCGGCGCGATGTGGGTGATGGCACGATCATTCAGCACGAAGCTGTACCACATGAGTTCAGGGCTTATCGAAAGCGCCATGGGGCGCGCGGTGGAGGCGAGCATCTCGGCAACAGCGCCACCACGCGAATCCACTTCGTCCAGCCGCAGCTCAACGAGAACAGGTTTCAGGTTTGGATAGGGTGTGCTCATTTCAGGAGCGGGTCCGCCTGATTCGATAGCCGGGGTGGCGACGCGTTGAACCTGTGCGTTGGGAATCCCACCGTTCTGCATTATTGAGCCCCCCGCACCTGCAACGCCACATACTCGGCCAGCCCCCGGCAGGCCAGCATCAGCCCTTCGCGCACACCATCGCCGATATCGTCTTTCTCTTCCCCATCCACGCGCACGCGCTCGTTGGCGTGATAGAGCTCCAGCAGCGACACCAGGCCCGTAGCAGCTCTGTCCCTGCGTGCGGCGGCCACGGCGTGGCCGGGCGTGTTGGACGGCCCCTGCCACGGCTGTCCGTCGGCGGCATCTCCGGTCTGAATGCGGCGCAGGCAGACGGGCAGGTTGATGGGCGCGGGCGCATCGTTGGCGGCGGCAAAGGCAGCTTCCAGCGGTTGCGCCAGTTCGAGCGGCAGATGCAGGGCGGCGTCGCCCAGCGTGGCGGTCAGATAGGGGTAGAGCGTCTTGGACATGCGGGCATCCTCGTCAGGCACAGAGGCGCCGCCACGATAGGGTGGCGGGCGATGCGTGGCTTCCAAGACCGGGTCAACGAAACGGCGGGCACGAGGCCCCCACGCACCGCCCGCCGTCGATCGGCGAACGGATTGCCAGCCGGCGCCGATCTTGGGAGGACGGCGCCGGCTGGCAAGCGTATACATCGTTAACCACACGGGCTTGGAAGTCCCGACCACCTTTACGGGTGGCGATTCATCATGCGCACGCCAAACCCCCGCCTGCCAGTCGATTGTTTCGATGGCATCGGGTGATCTGAAAGGAAAAATGAATTATCGCGATTGGCCTGTTCCCGCCGCTGCGATGCCGAAAGCGACATATCGCGCAATGCGATCATCCGCTGGAAATCGGTAGGCGTCGGCGCTGTTGCAAGGCCTGGAAAGACCTACAACGTGAAGCTGGCTTAACAGCCCGGGTCGAGGCGCCACAGCCACCATAGCAAACACAAACCCCCAAACGCGCGCCCGGATATTGATTCTCCTCACACACCACTCCCGGCGGCCCACCGCATACTTCGGGCACATACCTTTCGGGACCCGCCCATGCGTCGCCACGCCCTGCCGCTCACCGTCGCACTGTTGTCCGCCGCCTTCGCAGGCCCGGCCATGGCCGCTGTGCCGTTCTTCAACGCCAGCTGCCCGGGCGGCATCGATGTGCACGCTGATGAGGGCGGGCCGGTTTACGTGCAGGGCCGCGAGACGGCGTTGAAGCGCTTCAACGACCGCTATTTCGAAGCACGCGATGCCAACAGCGGCATCACCCTGTCGATCAGCCGCAACGATGACGGCGCGCCGCAGGTCAGCTACACCGGCCGGGCCGGCGCCAATGGCCTCTGCCAGGTCAGTACCAGCGGCACGCCCGCGCCCGTCGCAAACAGCGCACGCCCTCGCGACGCTGCGGCCGGGGATGCCGCCGGGGATGCCGCGCTGCCGCGCGAAGTCACCTGCGAATCCACCGGCCAGCAGCAGGTGTCATGCGATCTGAATACCCGTGGCAATGTGGAAATCGTGCGCCAGCTCAGCCGCACCCGTTGCGAAGAAGGCAAGAACTGGGGCCTGTCGCGGCACTCGGTGTGGGTCAATGGCGGCTGCCGCGCGGTGTTCCGCAATGTGTCTTCGGTGACCACCCCGGCGCCCGCAGGCGATACCGCACTGGGCGCCTGCAACATGCGCAAGGGCGCGCAGGGCGCCCTGGTCACCCAGATGCCGGTGGGCAGTGATTACCAGGAGCTGATCATCGATTACCCCGATGGCCGCTTCCTGTGCATGATGCGCAACAACGGCCAGGTGCAGAGCGTCACCCCGGTGCGCCGCCGCGGACGCTGAGCGCAGGCGGTGCAGATCCGGCGTCAGCCGCCGGATCTGTACAGCAGCACCCACGCCAGCATCAGAGCGAACATGCCGACGACGGTCAGGCCGAACCACAGCACGGCCACCTTCACGTTGCCGATCAACGCCGCCAGCATGCGGTCCAGTTCGCTGGTCAGGATGGGATACGCAGCGTGTGCCTTGCGCAGACGCTGCCAGCCGAACCCGAGGAATACCAGAAGCGAGAAGGGCGTCAGCAGGAGCGTCGCCTGTATCAGCCAGCGGTACGGCGACGCATCGATCGAGCTGCTCAACAGAACCGCAAAAGCGGCGATGGGCAGCGCGCCCATGAAGAAGCGGGGCCAGGCGGTGTTGATGAAGGGCGACATCACAATCTTCCATGAAAGGTGGTTGGGTCCGCGCGGCATCATGCCATGCAGATGGCCCGCTGCACCGCTGCGGCATGCCAGGAGGGAGGTCAGCGCGGGTTTTCCGGGTCGTTGCCCTTCTTGTACGTGTAAGCGGTGATTTCCCAACCACCGCCATGCCCGGAGGAGGGTTGCACCCAGGTGAATTCCCAGCTCTGGGTGGAGCCGTCGGGAAGGATGTTCTCCACGCGGTAGATCTCACCGGGCAGACCCTGCTCCGGCAGCTTTCCCGGAATCGATTCAACCGAACGCGCAGCGGCGCGCCCCACCGAGACCGCGCGCCGTTCCACCTGCACATGGCCGTAGCCCTGCGGGGCGAACGAAGGGCGTACGCGTTGGGCTACCCAGTCCAGCACCTGACGTGCGCCTGTGGTCTGCATCGCAAACGCATCCGAGGTCACCGTATGGGTGATGCGTTGCGAGGATGCGCTGGCGCCTGCCGGAAGCAGTGTGCCCAGGGCCATCGCCAGTACCGCAGATCCAATGAATGCATGTTTCATAGGCGTCGTTCTCCAAAGATGGGACATTGCAGAGGCACCCTCAGGGTGCCGACGCAGGGTGGTGGTGGCCGTGGCGTGGCAGAAGAGGCGATACCGACGCGGATGTGAGGCCGATCGCAGAAGGCCCGGTTCCTGACCCCTCAGCGCGGGAACAACTGACCGGGGCTGCTTGCCTGGCTACAGCGATGAGCGCCTTGCCTGCTGCACCGCCGCGAGTGGTGTCACACAGCTCTGGCTAGACTGTGCTTCTTTTTCCCCCGCAGGAGGCACCCATGGCCCATCCCATTTCCGTATCGCTGATCGGCGTTCCCACCGATGTCGGTGCCGGCCATCGCGGTGCACGGCTTGGCCCGGAAGCGCTGCGCGTGGCGGGCCTGCCGGAGGCGCTGGAAGCGCGCGGCGTGGACGTGCGCGATCTGGGCAACCTGGATGGCCCGCGCAACCCGTGGACCGCGCCGGTGGAAGGCTATCGCCACCTGGATGAAGTGGTGGCGTGGAACCATGCACTGATGGAAGCCAGCTATGCCGAGCTGCAGGCCGGGCGCATGCCGATCATGCTCGGCGGCGACCACTGCCTGGGCATCGGTTCGATCACCGCCGTGGCGCGCTGGTGCCGCGAGCAGGGCAAGACCCTGCGCGTGTTGTGGCTGGATGCGCATTCGGACTTCAACACCAGCGATGTGACCCCGTCGGGCAACATCCACGGCATGCCGGTGGCCTGCCTGTGCGGCCTCGGCCCGGATGCGCTGACCCGGCTGGGCGGCACGTCGCCCGCGATCACCCCGGCGCAGATGCACCAGATCGGCATCCGCTCGGTGGACCCGGAAGAGAAGCGCCTGATCAAGACCCACAAGGTGGATGTCTATGACATGCGCTACATCGACGAGAACGGCATGAAGCGCGCGGTGGAAGCGGCGCTGGCCGGCATCGACGAGAACACCCACCTGCATGTCAGCTTCGATGTGGATTTCCTCGACCCGAGCATCGCGCCGGGCGTGGGCACCACCGTGCCGGGCGGGGTCAACTACCGCGAGGCGCAGCTGGTGATGGAGATGATCGCCGACACCGGGCGCATGGGTTCGCTGGACATCGTCGAACTCAACCCCTTGTTGGACAAGCAGAATGCCACCGCGGAACTGGCCGTGGACCTGGTCGAAAGCCTGTTCGGCAAGTCCACCCTGATGCGCGATTGAAGGCGTCCCCTGAACGGAATCCCGAACCGTTCACACCCGCTCCACGCCCCTGCCGCCAGATTGCACTTCACGCGGCGGCAGTGGGCATTGGTGCCCTCCCGCCGAGCGAAAGAATCCCATCCGCGAATGAAGCGGTATAGCGGCGAACCCAAGGAGAAGCCCATGAAGCGCGTAGTTGCCCTGATGCTGTTGTCGATGTTCTCGGTGGCCCTGCTGGCCGGTTGCAACACCGTGGCCGGTGCTGGCAAGGACGTGCAGAAGGCCGGTGAAAAGGTTGAGGACGCCGCCAAGGGCAAGTAAGCCCGGCGCGGAACGCAACAGAAAAAGGCCGGGGGATACCCCCGGCCTTTTTTTGCGAGCACGATTTCCGATGTGTTCAGCGAAGCGGGGATGACAGTCGATTGTGGACATCCGTAAAGACGAAGTTGTGAAGCTTTCCATAGATCGCAGCGAGAACAAGATAAAGCAGTTCTCCTTCGGTCAATTCCGCGCCGGAAGCAGTTGTCTTTCCATTCGAGAGACGAAGTTCGGCAAGACTTGATCCATTGTGGCCAAGTTTGTCAGCACTTTCGCCCAGCTTCATCAATTCCTTTCTGCTCCACGGCTTCTTGTCGATCTTGTGCGCAAGCTGATTGCGCTCGTTGTTGATCTGATCCAGGACATGGAAAAGATCCATGGGGAATCCCAGATTCTTGGCGAGATAGAGCTTGTTGTGGAAGCCAATCTTTTCTATTCCACGGAACGTCGAATTTCCTTCATTGATCGCGTGATCAATCCACTTCTCGATGAGGAATTCAAAGATCAGATGATATGCGATGATCTGAAGCAAAGGCTTGGACGTCTCATCTACCTGTTGCAGCGGATTGGCACGCGCCATCTCCGCAAGTTCGTCGTTGAATGCCCTCAGGGCAGCAAATTCCTTTTCGGTACTGCTTCGCATCAATCTTTCCTTCTTGTGATAGTCATCTGAGCACAGCAGCATGAACTTACATGAAAGTTCATGCAATTGTAGGTTCAGTGAACCATTCAAGCAGGTGAGCACGCATTTCATTGCCGGTTGACCGGCATTCAACAGCCGCTGCGCGAAGCTTGAGCCACGGTAAGAACGCCGTTGCAACCAAGGACTCCCAGCAATGAACAAAGACATCATTTCCGGCAAGTGGTCGCAGCTGAAGGGCAAGGCCCAGGCCAAGTGGGGTGATCTGACCAACGACGATTTCGATGTGGCCGAAGGCAATGCCGAGTACCTGGCCGGCCGCCTGCAGGAACGTTATGGCTGGGCCAAGGACCGCGCCGAGAAGGAAGTCCGTGAGTTCCAGGATGCGGTGAGCAAGGACTACCCGGACTACAAGTAAGCGCTACGGTTTCCCCCACAGCACGTTCCCCCGCAGCACGACGCCCGCACCGTGAGGTTGCGGGCGTTGTGCTGTCTGCGCTCAGCGTGCCGGCGGGTCGGGCACGTAGCGGTTCGGGAAGGCCTGCGGTTCGCGCGGCAGGCGCGAGGGCGCATCGACCAGGATGCCGCGCGCACGCAGGTTGCGGGCGCTGTCGTAGCGCAGCTGCAGCACCTGGGCCGGGCTGCGGCTGGCGCGCTCGAACTCGGTATCGCGCACCGAGGACTGTTCGCGCGCACCGTGGCCGGTGCCCAGCGCCGGGGCCTGCGACTTGCTGGCGTAGCCCTCGATGCGGCTGGTACTGGCATCGGCGGCCGCCTCGGCCTGTGCGGCCGGAGCGCGCGGTGGCAGGCCACGACGCAGGATCGGCTCGGGGCGCCAGCGCCGCGCTTCTTCGAACACCGCAACACCGACCACGCCGATGTTGTCCGGGCGGCCGGTGCGGCTGGCATAGCTGCCGCTGGGGCTGCTGAACACGAACTGCGCCACTTCGTCCTGGCTCTTGCGCCAGCCGGTGATGTCGGCGCGCTGGCCGGGGTTGAGCACGTAGCCGGTCTGCGAGGGATCGGCATTCTCGCCGGAGATGGCGTTGATGCCGTCCACCGACAGCACCACCAGCACCCGGCGCGGGCTGTCGTTGTACAGGCGCACGGCGTAGCGATGGCCACGCTCGCCGGCCACCCAGCGCTGGCCCTCGGCGGGGTAGCTGCGCAGTTCGGTGCCACGGTCGCGGTCGACCAGGGCCATGCGCACCGGGCCGCCCTCGTACACCGGCGGCGGGGGCGGGGCCGGGCGGAAACCGGCCAGGGGCAGGATCAGCAGCAGGGGCAGCAGGCGTTTCATCGGGCGTCTCCAGCGGGGTTGAGTGAATGAACGCGCCGCCGGCCCTGACGGGGTTGGCCGTGGGCACGCTAAACTGGCCCCGTTCATCGAAGGTTTCCCCACGCAGTCATGACGACCCGAGTCCTTACCGGCATCACCCCCTCCGGCACGCCCCACCTGGGCAACTACGTTGGCGCGATCCGTCCGGCGATCGCGGCCAGCCGCGCCCCGGGGATCGAGAGCTTCTTCTTCCTGGCCGACCTGCACAGCCTGATCAAGTCGCAGGACCCGCAGCGCACCCAGCGCGCGACCCTGGAGATCGCGGCCAGCTGGCTGGCCTGCGGCCTGGACCCGGAACACGTGTGGTTCTACCGCCAGAGCGACATCCGCGAGACCACCGAGCTGATGTGGTTCCTCACCGCCATTGCCAGCAAGGGCATCCTCAACCGCGCGCACGCCTACAAGGCGGCGGTGGACAAGAACCGCGAGGAAGGCGTGGATGAAGATGCGGGCGTCAGCGCCGGCCTGTTCATGTACCCGGTGCTGATGGCCGCCGACATCCTGATCTTCAAGGCCAACCAGGTACCGGTGGGCCGTGACCAGATCCAGCACATCGAGATGGCGCGCGATTTCGCCCAGCGCTTCAACCACGTGTACGGCAAGGAGTATTTCCCGCTGCCGGAGGTGGTGATCGACGAGCAGGTGGCGACGCTGGCCGGTCTGGATGGCCGCAAGATGAGCAAGAGCTACCACAACACCATTCCGCTGTTCGTGCCGCGCGAGGAGCTGAAGAAGCTGGTGTTCTCGATCCTGACCGACTCGCGCGCACCGGGCGAGCCGAAGGACACCGAGGGCTCGGCGCTGTTCCAGATGTACCAGGCGTTCGCCACCCCGGAACAGACCGCCGAATTTGCCAAGGCGTTCGCCGCCGGCATCAGCTGGGGCGATGCCAAGCAGCAGCTGTTCGAGCGCATCGACAGCGAGCTGTCGCCGCTGCGCGAGCGCTACAACGCGCTGATGGCCGAGCCGGAAAAGATTGAAGCGCTGCTCAAGCGCCGTGGCCAGCAGCTGCGTGAGCAGCTGGCGGCCCCGCTGCTGGACGAGCTGCGCCATGCGGTGGGCCTGCGCGACCTGTCCACTGCCGGCGACATCGCCAGCGAGGACGCCGGTGTGGCCCGTGTGGCACCGCCGCTGTTCAAGCAGTACCGCGAGAAGGATGGCCGCTTCTACTTCAAGCTGACCGCCGGTGACGGCACGCTGTTGATCCAGAGCGAAGGCTTCGATTCGCCGCGCGATGCCGGCCAGCTGATCGCGGTGATCAAGCAGGCCGAGCAGGGCGACCAGCTGCAGAGCGAGCTGTTCAAGCTGGAGGCCGAGGTGGACGCGGTGCTGGCCGCGCTGGCGGCGCTGCGCGAAGAGTAAGGGTAGTGCCGGCCGCTGGCCGGCAACTGCATGCTTCCCTCCATCTTGCGAATGCCGGCCAGCGGCCGGCACTACCCGCGAACGATGGTCATGGCATGATGTCCGCGCGCCGCCGGCGCGATGACATGGAGTCTGCGATGGCCTGGTTGTCGCTGCTGCTGTTCCTGCCCTGGTTCCTGCTGCTGGGCAGCCTGTACTGGCTGTTCCCACGCCAGCCGCGTACTGCGCGGCGGCGCCTGTTCGATGGCACCACCCTGCTGCTGGCATTCGCCCTGAGCATCGTCTCGATGCTGTGGGGGCACCACATCGGCGTGGTGCAGCCCGGCGCCGGCCCGATCTGGCCGCAGGTGCTGGCGGTGCTGTACGCCTACGGCGCATTCCTGGCGGTGCTGGTGCTGGCCCTGTTGCTGCGGCCGCGCTGGCTGCAAAGGTAGTGCCGGCCGCTGGCCGGCAACACCACATTCTTTCCAAAGGTTCATGAGGTTGCCGGCCAGCGGCCGGCACTACCCGACCAAAGCCGCATCGAACCCGGCCCGCCCACGCGCCTACCATGGGCGTCTGTTCCCGATCCTGCCAGGTGCGTGCCGATGACCGCCGACCCCAGCATCCACACCATCGATACCGGCTTCCAACGCGCCGAGTTCGATGCGGCCTATCTGATCGTTGAAAATGGCCGCGCCGCGTTCATTGATTGCGGCACCGGCCTTTCCGTGCCGGCCATGCTGCAGGCGCTGGCCGATGCGGAACTGGGCGTGGAAGCGGTGGACTGGCTGCTGCTCACGCACGTGCACCTGGACCACGCCGGTGGCGCCGGCCTGCTGATGCAGCAGCTGCCGAACGCGAAGGCGGTACTGCATCCGCGCGGTGCACCGCACATGATCGACCCGACTCGGCTGATTGCCGGTGCGACGGCGGTGTACGGCGCCGAGGAGATCACGCGCAGCTATGGCCGCATCGAGCCGATACCGGAACAGCGCGTGGTGGTGGCCGAAGACGGCCACCGCATCGATCTGGCCGGCCGCGAGCTGGTGCTGCTGCACACACCAGGCCACGCGCTGCACCACTACTGCGTGTGGGATGCGCGCAGCCGCAGCTGGTTCACCGGCGATACCTTCGGCATCTCCTACCGCGAGCTGGACAGTGCACAGGGCGCCTTCATCTTCCCCACCTCCTCGCCGGTGCAGTTCGACCCGGAGGCGATGAAGGCTTCGATCCGGCGCATGCTCGATTACGCGCCGCAGGCGATGTACCTGACCCACTACGGCCGCGTGCAGCAGGTGCAGAAACTGGCCAACGATCTGTTCGAGCAGATCGATGCGATGGCCACCATCGGCCGCCAGTGCGATGGCCGCCCGGACCGCCACCGCTGCCTGCTGGCGGCCTTGCAGGCGCTGTACCTGGAACGCGCGCAGCAGCATGGTTGTGCGCTGGACGAGGCGGCCGTGACGGCGGTACTGGCGATGGACATCGAGCTCAACGCACAGGGCCTGGCCTGCTGGCTGGACCGCATCCGCACCTGACGCCACGCCACGCGTGAATGAGGCGAGGCCACGCTGCGCCGCAATGTCACGACCACGTTACACTCTGGTGACTTCCAAGCCTGCCGTGGTATTGCCGTGAATCCGATGCGCGTGTTGCTGCTGTCGTCCTGCCTGTTCGTCGGTGGCCTGGCCCATGCGGCCAACGATCTGCCCGGCGGCGGCATCGATCCGCAGGCGCTGTCGCGTCACGTGCGTGTGCTGGCGTCGGATGAGTTCGAAGGCCGCGCGCCGGCCACTGCCGGCGAAGAGCGCACCGTGCAGTACCTGATCGAGCAGTTCCGCAGCTATGGCCTGCAGCCGGGCGGCGTGGACGGCAGCTGGGTGCAGCCGGTGCCGCTGGTGCGTGCACAGCTGGACGGCCCGGCCAAGGCCAGCCTGTCGCTGAAGCAGGGCAAGCGCGCGCTGGCCAATGGCGTGGACGTGACCCTGCAGAGCCTGCAGCCGCGCAAGCGCGTGCAGATCAAGGATGCGCCGCTGGTGTTCGTTGGCTACGGCATCGACGCGCCGGAACGCCACTGGAATGACTACAAGGACGTGGACCTGCACGGCAAGATTGCCGTGGTGCTGATCAACGATGCCGACTTCGAGGCCGATGCGCCGGGCGCGTTCGACGGCAAGGCGGTGACCTATTACGGCCGCTGGACCTACAAGTTCGAGGAAGCCGCACGCCGTGGCGCCGAGGGCGTGCTGATCGTGCACGAGACCGCACCGGCCGCCTATGGCTGGGCCACGGTGAAGAGCTCGGGCACCTCGCCGCTGTTCGACATCGAGCGCGGCCAGGCCGACGCGATGGCCCAGCACACGCCGCTGCGCGGCTGGATGCAGCGCGAACTGGCCGAGGCGATCTTCGCCGACGCCGGCCTGGATTTCGATGCCGAGAAGCGCAAGGCGATGCGCGCCGACTTCCGCCCGGTGGCGCTGGACAACGCGAAGCTGAGCGTCGATTTCGCGCTCAAGCGCGAGCAGGTGGTGACCCGCAACGTGGTGGCCAAGCTGCCCGGTGGCGAGCATGGCGACGAAGCGGTGATCTTCTCTGCGCACTGGGATGCGTTCGGCATCGGCCAGCCGGATGCCAAGGGTGACCGCATCCGCCGTGGTGCGATCGACAACGCCACCGGCGTGGCCACGGTTCTGGAGCTGGGTCGCGTGTTCGCGGCCGGCCCGCAGCCGCAGCGCACGCTGTACTTCGTGGCGCTCACTGCCGAAGAGAAGGGCCTGCTGGGTGCCAGCTACTACGCCGCGCACCCGCTGGCGCCGCTGGACAAGACGGCGGCGGTGTTGAACATCGAGATGTTCAGCCCGGATGGCCCGACCCGCGACATTGCGTCGTGGGGCAAGGGCCGTGTCTCGCTGGAAGGCGACCTGGAGCGCGTGGCCAAGGCCCGTGGCCGCAGCTACAGCCCGGACCCGAACCTGGAAGCCGGCTTCTTCTATCGCGCCGACCACTTCGCCTTCGCCCGTTTGGGCGTGCCGGCGATCACCATCGGCCCGGGCCTGGACAAGCTGGACGGTGGGGTAGAAGTCGGCCGCGCGCTGCGCGAGAAGTACTTTGCCGATTGCTACCACCAGGCCTGCGATGCCTGGACCCCGAGCTGGGACCCGAGCGGCCACGCCGCCGACACCCTGCTGGTCTACGACCTGGGTGCCGAGCTGGCCAACAGCCGCCGCTGGCCGACGTGGGAAAAGGAATCGGAGTTCCGCGGCGCGCGTGACAAGAGCGAAGCCGCCCGCCGCTGATGGCGGGGTTGCCGGCCAGCGGCCGGCACTACCGTTGCTGGTCGAGGCTGGAAAGGGAACCGGAGTTGCGCAGCGTGCCGCTGACGGGGGTTGCCGGCCAGCGGCCGGCACTACCGTTGCTGGTCGAGGTGGGAAAGGGAACCGGAGTTGCGCAGCGCGCCGCTGACGGGGGTTGCCGGCCAGCGGCCGGCACTACCGTTGCTGGTCGAGGCTGGAAAGGGAACCGGAGTTGCGCAGCGTTCCGCTGACGGGGGTTGCCGGCCAGCGGCCGGCACTACCGTTGCTGGCCGAGGTGGGAAAGGGAATCGGAGTTGCGCAGCGCGCCGCCGACGGGGTAGTGCCGGCCGCCGGCCGGCAAGCTCATGAAGCTTCGCAAAGACGATGGGGTTGCCGGCCAGCGGCCGGCATTACCGTCGTCGGCGCAGCAGTTTCCACGCGCCCCAGCCGGCCGCCGCGAGTGCGGCCAGATAGCACACCACCATCGTGCGCAGGCCGACCTCATGCAGGGGGCCCGGGCGGGAACTCCAGCGCAGCTGCAGCGAACTGTGCCCGCTGCCGAGGTCCATCGCCAGTTGCAGCGAAAGCGCGGCGCAGACCACCAGCAGGGCGATGCCGAAACCGATGCGCGGCCACGCCGCCTGCGCGTCGGGGCGGCGCAGCAGCCAGGCCAGCGCGGTGGCGGCGGTCAGCATCACCGCCATCCACATCAGCGGCGAGGCCGCAGACGCAGCGGCCACCGGCATTGCACCGGTGGCCGCGATCACTACAGCATCCTTACTTGCGGGTGCCGTCGAGCCAGTTCGGGCCCTTGTTGGTGAGGAAGAACACATAGACCACCAACGATACCGCGATCGTCGCGGTGACGTAGATGGCGAACCAGTCCACATGGCCGGTCTTCAGCGCGCCCTGGTACAGCAGCGGTGCGGTGCCGCCAAACAGCGAGTTGGCCAGCGCATAGCCCAGGCCCACACCCAGTGCGCGCACATGGGTGGGGAACAGTTCGGCCTTCACCACCGCGTTGATCGAGGTGTAGCCGGTGAGGATGACAAACCCCAGTGCCAGGGTCAGGAAGGCCAGGGTGGCGTCATGCTGGTGCGGCAGCTGGGTGATCAGGTACCAGCTGTACAGCACGCCGCCGACGCCGAAGAACACCAGCAGGCTCTTGCGGCCGATGATGTCCGACAGCCAGCCGCCCACCGGCTGCAGCACCATCAGGAAGGCCAGCACGCCCAGGTTGATCAGGGTGCCGGTCATCGGGTCGTTGCCGGCGAAGGCGCTCTGGATCATCTTCGGGCCGTTCACCGAATAGGTGTAGAAGGCGATGGTGCCACCGGCGGTGATCAGGAAGCACAGCAGCAGCGGCCGCCACTGGTGCACGAACAGCTCGTACATCGAGCCGGACTTCTGAGCCTTGCCCTCGCGTGCGGCTTCGATGGACGACTCCGACAGCGACTCGTCCATGCCGCGACGCAGCCAGAACACCACCACTGCGGCGATGCCACCGATGCCGAAGGCGATGCGCCAGCCCCACTCGGAGATCTCCGGCTTGCCCCAGAAGGTCAGCATCAGCAGCAGGGTCAGCTGGGCCAGCACGTGGCCACCGACCAGGGTGACGTAGTGGAACGAGGACAGGAAGCCGCGACGGCCGGGAATGGCGGCCTCGGACATGTAGGTGGCGCTGGCGCCATATTCACCGCCGGTGGCGAAGCCCTGCAGCAGCCGCGCGAACAGCAGGATGACCGCCGCCCAGATGCCGATGCTGGCCGCCGTGGGGGTGATGGCGATCAGGAACGAGCACAGCGCCATCACCGTCACCGAGACGGTCAGCGCCAGGCGGCGGCCATGGCGGTCGGCGAAGCGGCCGAAGAACCAGGCCCCGATCGGGCGCATCAGGAAGGTGGCCGCGAAGATCGCCCACACGTACATCGTGGAGTTCTTGTCGTCCGGCGAGAAGAACTGCGACTCGAAGTACACGGCGAACACCGAGTACACGTAGACGTCATACCACTCCACCAGGTTGCCGGCGGAGCCTTTGAGGGTATTGGAGATCGAGCGGCGCAGCGCGGCGCCGTCGGTGCTGGGAGCAGCGGGTTGGGACGTGGTGCTCATCTGGGTGGGAATCCTCGATGCGGCGCTTCCGTGCGGGAAAGATCGGTGCCAGGCGTGCGCAGGGCGCTGCGGGCCAGCCTCCTAGGTACTGCATCCCACGTCAACGCCGGGTGCCGGGAGGGCGGGCAGGGCATGGGACCGCACAGGGTGGACCAGGCCACGCCTGCGGACCATAACTAAATCGTCGTATCCGGTGTCATCGCGGGGGCTTCGGCGGGCACCGGCAGGTTGTCGCAAACCGGGGTGATTTCCCTCTGTAGAAGGCTCTAGAATCGGTTTCCCCCGTCTGCTGGTGCGTCATGTCGGCTCCCCCTTCTCCGTCTGCGGCTGCCCCCCGGGGTGGCCTTGTCGCGCTGGCCTTGCTGCTGGTCTATGTGGTCTGGGGCTCGACCTACCTGGGCATCGCCAAGGCCCTGCATGGCGGCGCGCTGCCGCTGACCATGGTCTCCGGCAGCCGGTTCATCATCGCCGGCGGTGTGATGTACGCGGCGCTGCGCCTGTTCTGGAAGCTGCCCAGGCCGACCCTGCGGCAGTGGCGCAACCTGCTGATCATGGGCGTGACCATGCTGGTGCTGGGCAACGGCATGGTGGTGCTGGCCGAACGCGAGGTGTCTTCGGGCCTGGCGGCGACCGCGGTGGCCTCGGTGCCGCTGTGGATGGCGTTGTTTTCAGCGTTGCGCGGCCAGCACGCCAGCCGCGGTGAGTGGCTGGGCATCGCCATCGGCTTCCTCGGCGTGGTCTGGCTCAATGCCGGCAGCAGCCTGACCGCCTCGCCGACCGGGCTGGTGCTGCTGTTGATCGCACCGGTTGGCTGGGCGTTCGGCTCGGTGTGGGCGCGCGGGCTGGACCTGCCGGGCCCGTTCATGACCGCAGCCGGGCAGATGATCTGCGGTGGCGTGCTGCTGGTGCTGATCGGCCTGGCCGTTGGCGAACGCCCGACCACGCTGCCCGACACCGGCGGCTTGCTGGCGATGGCCTATCTGTGTGTGTTCGGCTCCATCGTCGCCTTCACCGCCTACGTGTGGCTGCTGCAGAACGTGCGCCCTGCACTGGCCGGCAGCTACGCCTACGTCAATCCGGTGATCGCGGTGCTGCTGGGCGCGCTGCTCAACGGTGAGCGCTTTGGCTGGCGTGACCTGCTGGCGATGGTGGTGATCCTGCTGGGCGTGGTGGTGCTGACGATGGCAAGGACGCGCAGGAAATGAGCATGGACGAAAAAGAACAACGCCGTGGCCTGCTGGTCACCGCCTCCACCTTCGTGATCTGGGGACTGGTGCCGGTGTACTGGCACCTGCTCAACGAGGTGCCCTCGTTCCAGATCATCGCCCACCGCATCATCTGGAGCACGGTGCTGGTGCTGGGCTGGCTGCTGCTCAGTGCGCGCCTGGGCTGGTGGCAGAAGATCGCCGCGCAGCCGCGCGCGCTGCCGATCCTGCTGGTGTCGAGCCTGACCATCGCCTTCAACTGGGGCCTGTACATCTGGGCGGTCAACGCCGGCCATGTCATCGAGACCAGCCTGGGCTACTTCATCAACCCGCTGGTGAACGTGCTGCTGGGCGTGCTGGTGCTGAAGGAACGCCTGCGCCGCCTGCAGTGGGTGGCGGTGGCGATGGCGGCGGTGGGCGTGGCCTGGCTGACCATCGACGCCGGCACGCCGCCCTGGATCGCGCTGGGCCTGGCCTGTTCGTTCGGGCTGTACGGCCTGCTGCGCAAGCTGGTCTCGGTCGATCCGGTGGCCGGGCTGGGCGTGGAAAGCCTGTACCTGTTCCTGCCGGCGCTGGCCTTCGCGATCTGGGCCGAGAACGGCCATGGTGGCGCATTCTTCCATGGTTGGGGCTGGCGCAACGATCTGCTGCTGATCTTCGGGGGCGTGGTCACCGCTGTGCCGTTGATCGGTTTTGCCTACGGCGTGAAGCGGATTCCGCTGTCGCTGGTCGGCATCCTGCAGTACATCGCACCGAGCCTGCAGCTGCTGCTGGGCGTGTTCTTCTTCCATGAAGCCTTCGATACCGGCAAGGCGATCGGCTTTGCCGCGATCTGGGCCGGCCTGATCCTGTTTGTTGGCGACAACCTGCGCGCGATGCGCAAGCGATAGCGGCTCTGGGGTCAGAGCCCTTCGCCGGGCGAAGGGATCCGACCCCGCTTCCTGCAAAAAGAACGGCGCCCCGAAGGGCGCCGTTCTGCTTCCATCCACGGCCAGGAGAGAGAGATGGCCGTGACGGGAACGCGGTTGCAGATGATGGGCGCGCGATTCTAGAGGGTTTCCCTGGGCAACGGTCTGACAGCGTGCCGGCAAGATGAATCGCGTCCAACAATCCACAGACGCGTGACAGAAAAAAGGACGGAGTTTTCGCTCCGTCCTTCCGGGTGTACCGCTGCGAAACCCAAGCTCAGGTTTCGCGCAGCGCCGTGGTGATCGGCAGGCGCGCCGCGCGCAACGCCGGGAACAGGCCGCCGACCAGGCCGATGCCCAGCGCCCATTTCAGCCCGGTCCACAGCAGTTCCGGCGACACATGGAACTTGAACACCACCGCGCTGAAGTTGCTGCCGATGGTGGACACGCTGTAGCCATTGAACAGCAGCCACGCCACCGCGCAGCCGAGCAGGCCGCCGAGCAGCGCCAGCAGCATCGTCTCCAGCATCACCGCGGTCACCACCGGCAGGCCGCGGAAGCCGATCGCGCGCATCGTGGCGATCTCGCGCGCACGCGTGGCCACCGCTGCATACATGGTGTTGAGCGCGCCGAACACCGCACCGACCGCCATGATCGTGCCGATCACCTTGCCGAGGATGTCGATCAGCTTGGTCAGGCCGCCGCCCTGCTTGCCGTAGTAGGCACGGGTGGTTTCCACGTCCAGCTTCAGGCGCGGGTCGGCCGCCACGGCGGTCTTGAACTGCTCGAAGCCCGGCTTGCCCTCGGTGCGCACGGTGATCGACTGCCAGGCACTGCGCTGGTAGGTGGTGGCCAGCGTGTCGGCGTCGGTCCACAGTTCCGAGTCATGCGCATCGCCGGTGGCGAACACGCCCACCACGGTCCAGGTCTGGTTGCCCAGGGTCAGCGTCTTGCCCACCTCCAGGTCGCGGAACTGGCCCTTGGCGCCCTGGCCGACCACGATCTCGCGCAGGCCGGTGCCGAACTTGCGGCCTTCGACGATCTTGACCCGGTCATGCACCGCCCACGCCTGCGGGCCGACGCCACGGAACTGCGCGTTGACGTCGGTGCCATCGGACTTCGACACCAGGTTGACCACCTGTGACAGTTCCGGCGACAGCAGCGGACGGCCCTGCGCGTCGCGGCTGATGCCGGGCAGGGTGGACAGCATCGGCACCTGTTCGCGGGTGATCACCGAGTTGGTCTCGGCCTGCGAGCCTCCGCGCAGCACGATGGCGGTGGTGTCATCGCCGGTGTTGTTGAGCGTGGCCTGGAAGCCTTCGCCCATCGCCAGCATCGCCACCAGCACGCCGACCACGCCGGCGATGCCGACCACGATCACCGACGATGCGCCCCAGCGCTGCGGCAGGCTGGCCACGCCGATGCGGGTGGCCGCCAGGGCCAGCCGCCCGCCGCGGGTCAGCAGCAGCCACAGCGCCACCAGCACGGCCACGGCCAGCACGCCGATCCACGGCAGGCCGATCCACAGCACCAGGCCGATGACCAGCAGCAGCACGGTCAACGCGTTGCCGGCCCACTTCTTGAACTTGTTCATCTGCAGGTCTCCTCAGCGGCCGGCCAGTGCGTCGACGATCTTCAGGCGCTTGGCACGCAGCGCCGGCAGCAGGCCGACGATGATGCCGATCACCACGATCAGGCCCAGCCCCATCAGCCAGGTCGGGGTGGGTACGTGCGGTGGCAGCATGCCCATGCTCTTGGGGCTGATGGCCGGCAGCACCAGTGACGCCAGGCCCATGCCGATCAGGCCGCCCAGGCCGATCAGCAGCACCGACTCCACCATCACCAGGGTCAGCACGGTGCTGTCCTTGAAGCCCAGGGTCTTCAGCGTGGCCAGCTCCGGCACGCGTTCGCGCACCGCCTGCGCCATGGTGTTGCCGGTCAGCAGCAGCAGGGTGAAGAACACCGCGCCCATGATCGAGGTGACGATCATGCCGATGTCGGCGAACTGCTTGACGAAGGCCTGCTGGAACGCCGATTCGGTCTGGGTCTTGGTCTCGTGGTCGGAGTTGGCCGAGATCGCATCGATGGCCTGCGCCACGCGTGAGGCGTGGTCGACGTTGTCCAGCGTCACCGTGTACCAGCTCACCTGGTTCTTGATGTAATCGTTGGATTCATCGAAGTACTTCCAGTTCATCATCAGCTGGCGTTCTTCGTTGGCCGCCAGCGCACGGTCCTTGGAGCGGTAGATGCCCTTCAGCTCCAGCGGCCAGTCGTTGCTGCCACCGCGCGGGAAGATCGTTGCCTGCAGCGGGATGGTGTCGCCGATCTTCCAGCCGAACTGCTTGGCCAGGGTCTCGCCGACGATGGCACCGGTGCGCGTCTGCTTCCAGTCTTCCAGCTGCGCCGGGTCGATCTGCAACTCGCGGTAGACGTCGAAGTAGTTGGGCGAGACCGAGAAGTTCGGGAAGAAGTTCTTCGGGTCCTGGTAGATGCCACCGAACCACATGCCGTAGGCCACATCGCGCACACCGGCCACCTGGCGGATCTGGGTTTCCAGGCGGATCGGCAGCGACTGGGTGATCGACAGCCGCGAGGCCACGACCAAGCGATTGGCGCCTTCCACGCTGCCGCCGGAGGCGAACGCCACCCGCACCGAATCGAGCATGCCAAACAGCAGGAACGCGGCTACCACCGACAGCAGGGTCAGCAGGGTGCGGGTGCGGCTGCGGAACAGCTGCGCCCACACCAACGAGAAATATTTCATCGCCGTGGCCTCCGTCAGTGAGCCAGCGGCGCGTCGGCCAGCTCGCCCTTGTCCAGGTGCACCGTGTGGGTGGCGTACTCGGCCGCCTTCGGGTCATGGGTGACCATGATGATGGTCTTGCCGTGCTCACGATTGAGCTGCTGCAGCAGGCCCAGGATCTCTTCGGCGGACTGGCGGTCGAGGTCGCCGGTGGGTTCGTCGCAGATCAGGAAGGTCGGGTCGGAGACGATGGCGCGGGCGATCGCCACGCGCTGCTGCTGGCCGCCGGACAGTTCATTGGGGCGATGGCTGCGGCGGTCGGCCAGGCCGACCAGGGTCAGCGCGATCTCGGCATTGCGCTTGCGCTGGGCGGCACTGAGATGGGTCAGCAGCAGCGGCAGTTCCACGTTCTTCTGCGCGGTCAGCATCGGCATCAGGTTGTAGAACTGGAACACGAAGCCGACGTGGTGGCTGCGCCAGGTGGACAGCTGGCCACCGCTCATCTGGTCGATGCGCTCGCCTTCGATGCTGATTTCGCCGCCGCTGGGATTGTCCAGGCCGCCGATCAGGTTGAGCAGGGTGGTCTTGCCCGAACCGGACGGGCCCATCAGTGCGACGAAGTCGCCGCGCGCGATGTCCAGGTCAATGCCGTGCAGCACCTGCACTTTCTCGGGGCCACGCTGGTAGGTCTTGGTGATGTTGCGCAGTGAAACCAGGGTCGACATGGGTGGTTCTCCACGGAAGGCGGGAAACGGGGAAGCGCACCGGCCGGGGCCGGGGGCGTGCGTCGAACGGTGCTGCCGGCGGCGCCCGAAGGCGCCAGGCCGTTACTGCGCTTGTTTCTGTTGCACCTTGGCGCCATCGCGCAGGGTGTCCGGCGGATTGACCACCACCGACTCGCCTGCACTTACGCCCTTGAGGATCTGACGGTCCTTGCCCATCGCCTGGCCGGCCTCGACCGTGCGCTGCTGCACGCGGTTCTCATCAGCCAGCACGAAGGCCACCGAAGCGCCATCGCGCTGGACCACGGCGCCGCCCGGCACGCGCACGCCCTGCGGCTTGGCCGCGGCCTGCGGCTGCGCCTGTTCCAGGAAGCTGACCCGCACGCCCATCTCCGGCACGATGCGCGGGTCCTTCACCTTCAGCGCCACGCGCACCTTCACCGTGGCCTTGCCGCGGTCGGCGGTGGGAATGATCGCGATCACCTCGCCCGGGATCTTCCATTCCGGGTAGGCGTTGAGCGTGGCTTCCACCGGCATCTTCGGCTGTACGCGGCCGATGAAGGCTTCGCCGACCTCGACCTCGATTTCCAGCGAATCCATGTCGACGATGGTGCCGATGCCGGTACGGGTGAAGCCACCACCGGCCGACAGTGGCGAGACGATTTCGCCCGGCTGCGCCGCCTTGGCGGTGACCACGCCGGAGAACGGCGCGCGCACCACGTTGTTGTCCACGCCCAGGTCGGCGATGGCCAGCTGGTCGTGGGCGACCTTGACGTTGCGCTGTGCGGTATCCAGCTGCGCACGCAGGCTGTCGCGCTGGGCCACGGCCTGGTCGTACTGCGAGCGCGACACCAGCTGCTGGCCCACCAGCGCCTGCAGGCGGCTGGCTTCGGCGGCGGCCTGCCGCTGCTGCGCCTCCAGCCCGGCCACCTGGCTGCGCGCGGCCTGCAGCTGCGAGGCGTACAGGCTGCGCTGCGCATCGGCGTCGATCGGGTCCAGCGTGGCCATCACCTGGCCGGCCTCGACCCGCATGCCTTCCTCGATCATCACCTCGCGCACCTTGCCGGTGATCTTGGCCGACACCGTGGCCATGCGCCGGGCGACCACATAGCCACTGGCATCGAGCACCGAACTGCTGGCGCTGCCCTGCTGGATGGCCACTGCCGGCGCGGTTTCCACCTCCACGGCGGGGGTGCGGCCGAACAGTGCGAAGGCGCCGGCGGCCAGCAGCAGCGCAATCACGATGATCACGATCCACAGCCAGCGGCGTCCACCGCCACTGCCGCCGGAGGCGGGCGGCGGCGACTTGCGTTCGATACGGAGTTCCTTCAACAGCTCGGCAGAAGCGTTCATTCGTTCCATCACAGGCGTTCGGGCGGGTGTGACCGGAAGGGCGGACGGCGGCGGTTCCGGCGGTGGAGCGTGCGGCACAGCATGCAGGCAGGCACAGCGATGACGGCAGTGACAGCTGTCATCCGATGTCACTGACGGCGGCAACTGCGAAATGTGACCACGGCGGCACAGGATGGCAACGTCCCCGCTACCGGTACCGCCCATGGATCCGATCGCCCCGTCGCTGGCTCGCCTGCAGCAGGTGCAGGTGCGCTATCGCGACCATACCGCCCTGCACGGCATCGACCTGCAGGTCCGCGCTGGCCAGGTGCTGGCATTGCTGGGCCGCAACGGTGCCGGCAAGAGTACCGCGATCAGCGTGCTGTTGGGCCTGCGCCGCGCCGATGCCGGCCAGGTCGAGCTGCTGGGCGGCGACCCGCAGCAGCGCGCCAGCCGCCTTGGCCTGGGCGTGATGCTGCAGAGCACCAGCCTGCCGCCGATGCTGCAGGTGGACGAGCTGGTGGCCCAGGCCAGTGCCAGCTACCCCGATCCGATGCCGCTGCCGGAGGTGCTGCAGCGTGCCGGGCTGCAGGCGCTGGCACGCCGCCGCTATGGCCAGCTGTCCGGTGGCCAGCAGCGCGCCGTGCAGTTCGCCATCGCGGTGTGTGGCCGCCCGCGCGTGCTGTTCCTGGACGAGCCGACCACCGGCCTGGACCTGCAGGCACGGCAGACCCTGTGGCAGGCGATCCGGCAGCTGGTGGCCGAAGGCTGCGGGGTGCTGCTCACCACCCACTACCTGGAAGAGGCCGAGGCCCTGGCGCAGCAGGTGGTGGTGCTGGAACAGGGCCGGGTGCTGGCCGATGCGCCGCTGGCCGAGCTGCGCCTGGCCGACCGGCCGCGCCGCATCCGCTGCCGCAGTGTGCTGCCCGCCGAGCAGGTGCAGCAGTGGCCGGAGGTGCAGCAGGTGCAGCGCGACGGTGAGCACCTGCAGCTGCTGGCCAGCCCGGCCGAACCGGTGGTGGCGCGCCTGCTGGCGGCCGACGCGCAGCTGCGTGAGCTGGAAGTACAGGGCGCGGCGCTGGCCGACGCCTTCCTCGACCTGACCCGGGAGGCCGCATGAACACTCCGATCCGCAGCGCCCCGATCCACAGCGCCCCGATCCGCAGCGCCGCGCAACCGGCCCCTGCCTGGCGCCAGGCCGTGCGCCCCTACCGTGCCGAACTGCAGGCCGAGCTGCGCCGCGCCTGGCGCACGCCGGCGTTCGCCGTGCCTTCGTTGCTGTTTCCGGTGCTGTTCTATCTGCTGTTCGGTGTGCTGCTGGGGCGTGGCCACGCGCCGTTGTACCTGCTGGCCACCTACTGCGTGTTCGGCGCGATGGCGCCGGCGCTGTTCGGCTTCGGCGTGCAGCTGGCGCTGGACCGCGAAGGCGGCCTGCTGACGCTGAAGCGCGCGTTGCCGATGCCGGCCGCGGCACCGTTGCTGGCACGCCTGGCCATGGCCGTGATGTTCGCGTTGCTGGTGGCGGTGGTGTTGATCGGCGTGGCGCGCGTATTCGGCGGTGTGCAGCTGTCGGCGTTGCAGATGCTGCAACTGCTGGCAGTAGCGGGGCTGGCTGCGTTGCCGCTGGGGGCGATCGGTCTGCTGATCGGCAGCCATGTCAGTGCCAGCGCCGCGCCGGCGATGGTGAATCTGGTCTACCTGCCGCTGGCGTTGCTGTCGGGGTTGTGGCTGCCGCTGTCGGCGCTGCCCAAGGTGTTTTCGATGATGGCACCGCTGTGGCCCACCTGGCATCTGGCGCAGCTGGCGTTGCCGGTGGTCGGGCTGCCGTCGGTGGGCAACGTCGCCGGCCATCTGCTGGTGCTGCTGGCGGTCACCTTCGTGGCGTTGCTGCTGGCGCGGCGCCGCCTGCGCCGGATCGGCTGAACTGGCATGATCGGCAACGATCGTCCCCGCCTGGATCCTCCCGTGCCGCCGAGCTGGCTTGCCTCCCTGCTGCGTCCCGCGCCGGATTCGGCCGTGGCCGACAACCTGCGCCGGGGCAAGCCGGCCTGGGCCGATGCCATCCACCTGCTGTGGACGGTGTGGGTGTTCATGACGCCGCTGTTTTCCGGGGGCTACACGCTGCGCTGGCTGTGGTTCACCCTGGCCAGCTATCCGTTGTTCCTGCTGCTGTATGCGCGCCTGCTGCTGTCGCCGCGGCACCACGCGCCCCGCTACGCGCTGGCGATGACCGCGCTGGCCATCGTGCTGGTGCCCTGGTACCCGTCGGGCATCAGCTACTTCATCTTCGGCTGCGTGATGCTGCGGGTCTGCGGGCGCAGCAGCTGGTGGCGCTATCTGTTGCTGCTGGCCGCACTCAACGCGGTGTTCTACCTGGTGGCCTACCTTGCGCACTACCCGTGGCAGAGCCTGGTCTGGGTGCCGGCGGTGTCGTTCATCATCGGCATGGTGGTGAACGTGGAGACGGTGAACAAGGAAAAGGACGCCGCATTGCAGCTGTCGCAGGAGGAAGTGCGGCGGCTGGCGACCACCGCCGAGCGCGAGCGCATCGGCCGCGACCTGCACGATCTGCTGGGCCATACCCTGTCGCTGATCACCTTGAAGCTGGAGCTGGCGCGCAAGCTGCACGACCGCGGCGACGCACGTGCACGGCAGGAGATCGGCGAGGCCGAGGACATCGCGCGTGAGGCACTGGCACAGGTGCGCAGTGCGGTCACCGGCATCCGTGCCAGCGATCTGGCGGGCGAACTGGCCTCGGCACGCCTGCTGCTGGAATGCCAGCAGGTGCACCTGCACTATGCGCCACCACCGGCGATGCCGGTGGACGTCGAACGCGGCCTGGCGCTGGTACTGCGCGAAGCGGCCACCAACATCGCCCGGCATGCGCAGGCAACGCAGGCGCGGGTGGATTTCATGCTGGAAGGAAGGATGCTGGCGATGCAGATCCGCGACGATGGCCGCGGCGGTGTGCAGGCCGAAGGCAATGGCCTGTGCGGGATGCGTGAGCGGGTGGCGGCGCTGGGCGGGCAGTTGCAGATGCAGTCTGCGAAGGGCGAGGGCACGGTGCTGACCGTGCGCGTGCCTGTGGGTGCGTCCACCACGCCGCTGCCGCCGGGCACGCCGCCGACGCTGGCAGCGGGCGGTGCCGCATGATCCGCATCCTGCTGGCTGAAGACCAGGCGATGGTGCGGGGTGCGTTGTCGGCGCTGCTGGGCCTGGAGCCGGACATCGAGGTGCTGGGCAGCGCTGCCGACGGCGAAGCCGCCTGGCGCATGCTGCAGCAGCTGCAACCGGACATCCTGGTGACCGACATCGAAATGCCGGGCCTGTCGGGGCTGGAGCTGGCACAGCGCATCGCCCGCCATGCGTTGCCGATCAAGGTGGTGATCGTGACCACCTTCGCCCGTGCCGGTTTCCTGCGCCGCGCGCTGGAAGCGGGCGTGCTCGGCTACCTGTTGAAGGATGCGCCGGCAGAGAATCTGGCTGAGGCCCTGCGCAAGGTAAAGCAGGGCATCCGCGCGATCGATCCGCAGCTGGCGCTGGATGCGTGGTCGCAGGCCGACCCGCTGACCGACCGCGAACGCCGTGTGCTGCGCCTGGCCGGTGAGGGCCGCACCGCCAGCGAGATCGCCGAGCAGCTGGGGTTGTCGCACGGCACGGTGCGCAACTACCTGTCCGAATGCATCGGCAAGCTGGGTGTGGCCAACCGGATCGAGGCGTATCGGCTGGCACGGCAGAAGGGATGGTTGTAGCGGATCATTTCCGCGCCTGCGGAGAGGTGTCACTTTCTTTGCTCGTGCAAAGAAAGTAACCAAAGAAACACGCCGCCAGAGCGCGAGCCGTCGCTCCGCGCCGGTTCCCTGCGCTTCTCGGTGAATCAGGGGACGGCGCCGAACTCGCTGCGCTCAGACATCGACGCCTCTGCGCCCCTGATTCGCCTGCGATGCTCGGCTCGCTCAAGGCGGACCCAAGAGCAAAAGCCGCAGCTGCACCCAGTAGATCCACGCCATGCGTGGATGCTCTAGCCGTTGATCTTGCCCTTCCAGTCCGCCTTCAAGCGAGCCGAGCACCGCAGGTCCGGCGAGGGCGAAGAGGCGCGGGTGTTTGAGCGCAGCGAGTTCCCGCGCCGTCCCTCGACGGGCCGAGGAGCACAGGGCACCGGCGTGCGCAGCACGTCGGCTCGCGGCCGGCGGAGCGTTTCTTTGGTTACTTTCTTTGCGCGCAAAGAAAGTGACACCCCTCCGCGGGCGCGGAAACGATCCGCCGGGAACGCCCGGCGAACCCTTTCAATCCTTCCCGCGCGCCATCGCCTGGAACACCCCATCGCGGCGCACCCACAGGTGGAACAGCGCCGCACCCACGTGCATCAGCACCGTGGCGAACAACACATACGCCAACAGGCTGTGCGCATTGCGCAGGGCGGCATACAGCGCCGGGGTGTGCGGCACGATCGGCGGCAGGTGCAGGCCCCCCCCGAGCACGATCGGGTAGCCACCGGCCGACAGCATCGCCCAGCCGATCAGCGGCATCGCCAGCATCAGTGCGTACAGCATCCAGTGCGAGGCTTTCGCAGCCACCACCTGCCACACCGGCAGGTCGGCCGGTAGCGGCGGCGGGCGGTGGCGCAGGCGGTTGTACAGGCGCAGCAGCACCAGCAGCAGGATCGCAATGCCCAGCGGGCGGTGCAGGTCGATCAGCACCGGACGCAGATGCAGCGAGGCGACCATGGTCACGCCGATGAACAGCATGGCGATGATCATCAGCGCCATGGTCCAGTGCAGCACCCGCGCCAGCAGGTTGAAGTGGCCGTTGCCGTTGCTCATCGCGCGGCCTCCTTCGGTTGCTCGACGTTGCCGCTGGCGCGCTCGCGCTCGCGGCGGTTGAAGGATTGCGAATACACGGCCGAGCGCGCGGCCAGGATCGGATCGTCACTGCCGCGCACGCCGCTGGGCAGGATCAGTGGATCGAAGTTGATCTGGCCGCAGGCGCCTTGCTCCTGCGACTGCATGCGGTCCAGGCTGAGCACACCGGCCACCACCTCATCGCGCGACGCGGGCCACGGCACCGACGGATCATCGACGGCATCGCCAGGCGCGGCGGTGCTGACCACCAGGTTCCAGCGCACCGGGCCATTGGCCAGGCGCTGTTTCAGTTCCTGGCTGAGGAAATCGACGCTGGCCTGCTTGCGCGTTTCGGCATCCATCTCCACCACCGCCGCCTGCGGCTGCCAGCGCCAACGCACGGCTCGCTTCTGGCCCTGCGCATTGGTGAACCAGAAACTGTTGACGCTGTTGAAGGTGGTGTCGGCCCAGCTGCTGGTCCACGGTGCGGTCTTGGCCCACTGCTGGAACGCCTGTGCACTGGGGTATTTCGCCAGCACCGCCGCCATCTTCTGCGGGTCGGGCTTGCCGGTGGCCGGGTCGGGAATGGAGGCACGCGTCTGCTCGAAGAACGCCTCGGCGTTGGGCACAGCGAAGAACGGGAAGCTGTTCATCGCCATGCGCCATTCCTGGCCGTCGTCGCTGACCATCTGCACCGCGAGGCTGCGCACGCGTGCGGTGTTGTCGGCGCCGTAGGGGTCGCCACCGCCGATCGACAGGCGGCCCATCACCGGCACCCGGGTCTGCGAGAACACCCGTGCGCTGGACAGGGTAGGCGCCTGCGCGCTGGGCTCGAACCAGCCACTCACGCAGATGCCCTTGCTGTGCGCGCGGCGGAAACCCGGATGGGCCGGGCCGGTGGCCTCGATGGTGTCGGTGAAGCGCTGCGCGGTGAGGCGGTTGCCGATCCAGCCGGCCAGCCAGGCGAAGGTCAGCGCGACCGCACCCAGAATCAGCGCAATCAGTGCGATCCAGAGCAGTGGCGAAGGCGTGCGCGGTGCGCCTGGCGTCTGGCCGGCACGGGTGTAGCGGAAGAGCGACATGGTCGGAGTCCTGCCTTCACGGAGCGTGTGGGTGGTCGACCCACACATCCTCGCAGAACCCTTCCAGGCCCGGTATTCAAATTTTCGTCAAGTTTGCCGGGGACGGCGTGCCGACCAAGGTCGGCACCCACCGGGATTGCGGGTCAGCACCTGTGCCCGCACCTGCATGGGTAGCGCCGGGCCATGCCCGGCGGCGCCATCAGGCGTAACGCGCCTTCAGCATCGCCCACGCCGAGCGCAGCGCCAGCGCTTCGCCACCGGCTGGCCGGCCCGGGCGCTCGCCATCGTTCCAGGCATACACGTCCAGGTGCGCCCAACGCTGGCCGTCCTGCAGGAACCGCTCCAGGTACAACGCGGCGGTGACCGAGCCGGCCATGCGCGAACCGGCGTTGGCCAGGTCGGCAATGCCGCTGCTCAGGTAGCGCAGGTAGGGGCGCCACAGCGGCATGCGCCAGACCGGGTCGCGCGTTGCATCGCCAGCCTGCAGCCACTGCTGGGCCACCGTGTCGTCGTTGCTGAACAGTGCCGGCAGATCCGGGCCCAGCGCGATGCGGGCGGCGCCGGTGAGAGTGGCGAAATCCAGCACCAGGTCCGGCGTCTGCTCACCGGCGAAGGTGAGCGCGTCGCACAGGATCACGCGGCCCTCGGCGTCTGTGTTGTCGATCTCCACGCTCAGGCCCTTGCGGGTGGCGATCACTTCGCCGGGGCGGAACGCATCCGGACCGATTGCGTTTTCCACCGCCGGTACCAGCAGGGTCAGCCGCACCGGCAGCCCGCGTGCCATCACCAGGCCGGCCAGGGCCAGCGCGTGGGCGGCGCCGCCCATGTCCTTCTTCATGTTGCGCATGCCGTCGGCCGGCTTGATGTCCAGGCCGCCGGTATCGAAGCAGACGCCCTTGCCGACCAGCACCAGCGACGGATCGGTGTCCTTGCCCCAGCGCAGCACCACCAGGCGCGGCGCGCGATGCGAGGCGCGGCCCACGGCGTGGATGGCCGGGAAATTCTGCTTCAGCAGTTCATCGCCGGTGATTGCCTCGACCTGCGCACCGTGTGCATCGGCCAGCGCACGCGCGGCATCTTCCAGCTGCTGCGGGCCCATGTCCTCGGTCGGGGTGTTGACCCAGTCGCGCACGCGCAGGCTGGCGGCGATCAGGTCGGCCACTTCGCCGGACGGTGCAGCCACCAGCTGTGCCGGCGCACGGTTGCGCTTGCGGTAGCGGTCGAAGCGGTAGCTGCCCAGGCCCCAACCCAGCTGCAGCAGCGCCTGTTCGGTGGCCGGCAGTTCATTGGCCAGCTGCCAGACGCTGCCTTCCGGCAGCGCGTGCGGCGCGTGCGCGTAGCTGTAGGCATCGCCCCGATCGCCCACGCCCATCACCGCGCCGGCCAGGCCATCGGCACCGGGCAGCAGGGCCACGCTGTGCGCGCCGGCGCTGAAGCCCTGCGAGGCCAGCCACGCCTGGGTCGCGGCCGGTTGGTCGTCTTTCCAGGCGGCAAACTGTTCGCGGTCCAGCACGTACAGCGGCAGTGCCGCGGTGGTGTCGGCGGTGAAGCCAGTGATCTCGCTCATGCGTCAGATACTCCGGGGTGCGGCGGCGTCGAGGTTGGCGTCCAACCAGTCGGCCAGGCCGGTGAGGGTGTCGAACTGCAGGTCCGGCTGCAGTTGCGGATGGGTCCAGGTGGCGGCCTCGCGGTTGATCCAGCAGCCGCGCAGGCCGGCGGCAATCGCTCCGGCCACGTCCATCTCGGCATGGTCGCCGACGTGCAGTACCTGGGCCGGCGCCACACCCAAACGGGCGCAGGCGGCGTGGAAGATGCTGGCCTCGGGCTTGGCCGCGCCGTGTTCGCGCGAACCCAGCTGGAAGGCGAAATGATGGGCCAGGCCGATCCGTTCCAGATCGGCATTGCCGTTGCTCAGCGCCGCCACCGGTACCCGCGCGGCGATACGCGCCAGCGCATCGATTGCATCGGGGTAGCACTCCACCTGGTTGCGCGCGGCGTAGAACACCTCATACGCCGGTTCAAGCAGATCAAGGCTGGCGCCACTTTTCTGCAGGGCTTCGTGCAGGGTCAGCCGGCGCAGTGCGCTCAGGTCGTGGTGGAGGTGCGGATGGGCGTGGTACAGCCGCTCGCGCAGTTCGCGCATCGCCGCCACCGGATACATCGCGGCGGTGGCCGGGCTGTGTTCGCACATCCACGCGTGCAGGACCTGTTCGATGCGGGCGCCGATCGGAGCGAACGGCCACAGCGTGTCGTCAAGGTCGAGGGTGATGGCTTGGACGGGGAAATTCACCCCGCCATTCTACCCCTGCCCGCGCGGGCTTTCATGCGGCGCGGCGGGCGGGGGCACGGGTGCTGGGCCGGGTCAGCGCAGGTTGTACGAGCAGGCGATGGTGGTCTGGCCGTCGAACGCCTGCACGTCCAGATTGTGTCGGCCCACTTCCTTCGTATAGGTGCCGGCCACCGGGTCGGACATCTTCGCCAGGGCCGCGATCTGCTCAACGCTGGCCGTGCTGAAGTACGCGGTGAAGCTGTCGATGCCGTCTTCGCCGCTGGCGCCGTCATAGGACTGCAGGCGGTTCACCGGCTGGCCCAGCACCATCAAGGGCGTGGTCAGCCGGAACTCGCCGCTGGACTCGCCGTTTGCCGCGCGTGCCGGGGCCGGTGCCAGCAGCCGGGCCATGGCGTCGAACTGCTGGGGCGTGAGGTGTCGCTTGCAGGTCACCGCTTCAACAAGCTGGGTACGCGCCTGCTCGGCGGTCGGTGGTGCCGCGGCGAACGCGGGAGCGGCAAGGCTGGCCAGGGCGAGGCAACGCGTGGCGAAGGAGATCATCCGAACGGATCCATCCGAAAAAAAGGGGGCATAGTCTGCCAGTTCTGCCCTCGTTCCGGCCCTGCTGTCTGCGCGCCGCCGCCGCTGCCGTGTTCATTCCAGCAGCCGCGCCCAGCCCTGCATGCCCTCCAGTCGTGCCAGCACCAGCTTGATGCAGACCAGCAGCGGCACCGCCAGCAGCAGGCCGATCATGCCCCAGGCCCAGCCGAACACCATCAGCGCCAGGATCAGCACCAGCGGCGACAGTTTCATGCGCCGGCCCAGCACGATCGGAGTCACCATCTGTCCTTCCAGGGTGTGCAGGCCCAGGTAGGCGGCCGCTGGCAGCAGCGCCTGCAACGGGTCGCGGAACTCGACGAAGCCCATCAACAGCATCAGCGTCACGCCGATCAGCGGGCCCACGTAAGGTGCGAAGTTCAGCAGCGCGGCCACCGTGCCCCACAGCAACGCCTCCTGCAGGCCGATGCCGAGCAGCATCAGCACGCCGGAGAACACCAGGCCCACCAGCGTGTTGATCACGCTGATGGTCAGCACATAGCGCGAGACCTCGCGCTCGATCGAACGCAGGATGTCACTGGTGAAGCGCTGCTGCTGGCGGTTCGGGAACAGCGCGATCGCCGCGCGCTGCAGGCTCTGCCCATAGATCATGAAGAACAGCGTGAGCAGCACTACCGCCAGCACCGAGGCAGCCAGCCGGGGCGCGCGGGTCAGCATGCGGTACGGGTCGTCCAGCTGGGCGCGGATCACCTGCACCTTGTGGTTGCTGTCACCGCCGGCCACGCGCGCGAAGTTTTCCGCGGCCTGGTTGGCCTGCTGCACCGGCTTGGTCAGGTCCTGTACCTGGCGGGCGACCTTGCGCAGCTGCTGCGGCGCCTCCTGCGCCCAGTCCATGGCCGGGCCGATCAGCTGCACTGCCAGCGCACCGGTCACACCCAGGCCGGCACCCAGGATCAGCAGCGCGCCCAGTGCGCGCGGAATCCACAGCTTCTGCAGCAGGCGCAGGATCGGGTTGCCGACCAGCGCAAAGAACATCGCCAGCAGCACCGGCAGGATGATGTCCTGCGCGGCCCACAGGGTGAAGCCCATCGCCAGGGTCGCCAGCACCACCAGCGACATCGGCCCGCGTGGGCGCGATGGTGGCGGCAGCGGCGCCTCGGGTGCGTCCGGGGTGCCCGGTGAGGGGGACAGAAGGGACTCGCTCATCGATGCGGCAACCAGGAAGGGGAACGCATTATCCGCCGGCCGTGATCGGCGCGGCGGATTCCGTGGATCAACGTTCGGACAGCTCGGTGGCCGCTTCGGCCGGGCGCGGTTCGCGCAGTTCCGGTTCCGGCGCCGGTTGCGGTGTGGGCCGCGCTTCAGCGCTGGAGGCCGCCGCCTGTGCCTGTTCACTGGCCTCGTCGGCGTCGTCAGCCGCATCGTCGGCGGAGGCGGCGGCATGTGCGGCCATCGCGGTGGCGAACGCCGCCTGTGCGCTGGCGAACAGGTTGGAGACCGAACCGACCATCTGCAGCCAGCGCGCACCGTTGACCTTGCCTGGCACCTCCAGCTTGCCGGCGATGAAGCCGCCGGCAAGGCCGACCACCACGATGCGCAGCGGCGACCAGCCCTGGCGCCAGACCTGGCTGAGCGTGGACCAGTGGTCCTGGGTCTCGCCCAGGCGCACCGTCACCACCTGTTCGCAGCGTTTCACCCGCCGCTGCAGCGCGCCGAACTTCATGGCTTGCCCTCCGGCAGCTGCACCTCGGCATCGGGATCGTCTTCGCTGGGCTCGTCGAACAGGCCCAGACGTGACAGCTGTCGCCGGGTGGCGTGCATGCCGGTGTGGTGGAAGAAGTAGGACACCCGCCAGATCGCATAGCCGGTGACCGCCAGGCTCAGCAGCGAGGTGATCAGCAGCGCCTGCAGCCAGCTCAGGCCCCAGCTCTGCAGCAGGGCGATGAGGGTGGCGGCCATCAGCAGCCAGGCCGAGGCGCCAAACACGATGGCCACACCGGCCCAGGCCAGCGCACGGCCGAACGCACTGCGGGCCAGTGCGAAATCGGCAGATGCCAGCCGACGCAGCGAACGCACGGTGTGCTTGGCCGAATCCGCTGCGGCACGACCGGCCGCGCCGACCTGGCGGATGCTCTCATCCAGCGGCGGGGTCGCCGCTGGATCAGGCGTTTGCGTGGTGTCTTCGCTCACGCTGTCGCTTACTTGTCGCTGCTGCCGCGGGCCAGCTTGGCGATGATCCAGCCGGCAGCGAAGGCCACACCGAACGAAGCCAGCGGGCGTTCGCGGATCAGTTCAGCGGCGCTGTCGATCAGGTCCTTGCCCTTGTCCATCAGTGCATCGACCTGTTCCTTGGCGGCGGCACCGCCGAACTCGGCGGCGGCCAGGCCGGACAGGGCGCTGTCGGACAGTTCAGCCTTGACGTTGGCCTTGCCGATGCGCAGCTCGTCGGTCGCTGCACCGGTCGCACCCTTGATTGCACCGCCGGCGGCACTGGCGGCCTGCTTCAGGTGGGAACCGGCTTCACCCAGGTGTTCCTTCAGGTTCTCGGTATTGGTGGGGCTCATCGAATCACTCCTGTTGCGATGGGGGAACGGGTGTCGGCGGTGCCGACCTGGACTGACAGCAATAGCATTGCCGGGGTATAGGAGGTGTTACGGCAGAGCGATCAGCGCATCACGAGCTGGCCCTGCTGCTGGCCGTTGTTGCGCAGGATGCGCAGCACCAGGGTCGGTGGGCGCTGCTGGAAGTTGGCGCGCCAGCTGGCCAGATCAGCGAATTCACCTACGGTGGCATCGGTGATGATGTCGCCCTGCTGCAGGCCGTTGTTGGCCGCGCGGCTGCCGCGCTTGACCTCGCTGACCAGCACCCCGCCCGCGCCGGACTGGCGCAGCGATTCGGGCAGGTCGACGAAGGTGGCGCCGCCCAGCCGCGGGTCCAGGCTGTCGCCGGTGACCGCACGTGCCTGCTCCTTCAGCGTCGCCTTGATCTGCAGGGGTTTGCCTTCACGACGTACGTCCAGCGCCATCGCGCTGCCCACTGCGGCCAGGCCTTCCACATTGTGCAGGGACTCGGCGCTGTCCACGCGCTGGCCGTTGGCCGCAACCACCACGTCGCCCGGCTTCAGGCCGGCGGCGGCGGCGGCCGAGCCGGCCAGCACGCGGGTGATCAGTGCACCACGGGTTTCGCCCAGGCCCAGGCCCTGCGCGATCTGCGCGGTCAGGTTCTGGCTTTCCACGCCCAGCGTGCCGCGCACCACCACGCCGTGCTTGACCAGCTGGTCGACCACGCTGCGCGCCAGGTTGGAAGGAATGGCCAGGCCCAGGCCGATGTTGCCGGCCATGCTGCCCTGCGGATTGAAGCTGGCGGTGTTGATGCCCACCAGCTGGCCCTGCAGGTCGACCAGCGCGCCACCGGAGTTGCCGGGGTTGATCGACGCATCGGTCTGGATGAAGTTCTGGTAGCCCAGCCCGCGGATGCCGCTGCGGCCCACCGCCGAGACGATGCCCGAGGTGACCGTCTGGCTGAAACCGAACGGGTTGCCGATGGCCACCACGAAGTCGCCTACCCGCAGCTGGTCGCTGTTGCCGAGCTTGATGTCGGTCAGGTTCTGCGCCGGGATGCGGATCAGTGCGATGTCGGTGTCGCGGTCTGAACCGAGGAACTCGGCCTTGACCGTGCGCCCGTCGGCCAGTGTCACCTGCACGTCATCGGCGTTGTCGATGACATGGTGGTTGGTCAGTACCAGCCCTTCCTTGGCGTCGATGATCACGCCCGAGCCCAGCGATTCGTTGATGCGCTCCTGCGGAATATCCGGGAACAGGCGGCGGAAGAACGGGTCGTTGAAGAACGGGTTGCGCACGCGCACCACCTGCTTGGTGTTGACGCTGACCACCGCCGGCATGGCCTTTTCCAGCATCGGCGCCAGCGACGGTACCGCCTGCCCGGCGACCGAAGCCGGCAGCGCCGCCGTGGTGGGCAGCATCGCTGGCAGGGGCGCTGCATCGGCGCGATTGTCCAGGTGCGCGTTGATGCCGGTGGCAACGAAGCCACCGAAGGCGGCGGCGATTGCGAGCGTGAGCAGGGTGGGTAGCGGTCGCATGGGCGTCGGTTCGCAGGCGGGAAGGAGGGGCCGTTCGGCCCTACGGTAAAACAAGCTGAATGAGTCTGTCGCGATCTGGATAAATGCGCCATGAAAGTCGGATGCGTGACATCGGCGCCAGGCGCGGTCACGAACGCAGAGTGCGACACCGGCGGAGGCGATGCGTGCAGCGTCCAGGTACGCCGCGAACGCAGCCAGCACCGGCCGATACTTGCGCAGTTCGGCGCAACCGGGTGCTGCAGGACACCACAACCTGCACCCGCGGCCGTACCCGGACCGATGCACGCGACACGCCATTGCCGCCGTACCTGGCGTGCGGCGCAGCACTGAAAAAAAGGGGTTTCCTGCATACCTGCAAGCCCGGCAAAGGCAACCGGCTACACCATTGCCGTCGCAGCAGATGCGATTGACGGCGCATGCCCCGTTCCACGATCGTCAATGTCGGTATAGCATCGCCCCGTTTTGATACCTAAGGCCCGCAGGAGGGCAACATGAGCAACGGTAATGGTGTGTCGGTCGTGACCGACGCCGTCGAGAACGTCAAAGAAGCCGCCACCAACGTCGGCGAGACCATCGCCCACGCCGCCGAAGACGCCGTGAAGTCGGTCAAGAAGACCGTCAAGCGCGCCACCAAGGCTGCCGGTACCCGCGTTGCCAAGGCCAAGAAGGCTGTGGCAAAGGTCGAGAAGACCGTTGCCAAGAAGGCCGAGAAGGCTGCCAAGTCGGTCGGCAAGACCGTTGCCAAGGCGAAGAAGAAGCTGGAAACGGCCAAGAAGAATGCCAAGGCCGAAGCCGCTGCCCTGAAGAAGGAAGTGGCCAAGAAGAAGGCCGCTGCCGGCAAGGCCGTGACCAAGAAGGCCGCCGCTGCCAAGAAGACCACCAAGGCTGCCGGCAAGAAGGTCGCCACCGTGAAGAAGGCTGCCACCAAGAAGGCCGCCGTCGCCAAGAAGACCGTTGCCAAGAAGGCCGCAGCCGCCAAGAAGGTGGTCGGCAAGAAGGTCGCCACCGCCAAGAAGGCCGTGGCCAAGAAGACCGTCGCCGCCAAGAAGGTCGCCGGCAAGAAGACCGTGGCTGCGAAGAAGGTTGTCGGCAAGAAGGTTGCCGCCACCAAGAAGGTCGCCACCAAGAAGACCGCCGCTGCCAAGAAGGTTGTCGGCAAGAAGGTTGCCGCCACCAGGAAGGTCGCCACCAAGAAGACCGCTGCTGCCAAGAAGGTTGTCGGCAAGAAGGTCGCCGCTACCCGCAAGGCTGTCGCCAAGAAGGCTGCACCGCTGAAGAAGGTTGCTGCCAAGAAGGCTCCGGCCAAGAAGGCTGCCGCCAAGAAGGCCCCGGCCAAGGCCGTGCGCAAGGTCGCCAAGCGCAAGTAATCGCGCTGTGACCGAAGGCCCTGCCGCCCAACGGGTGGTGGGGCCTTTCGCATTTGTGGGACATGGCCTGGGGCAAGATGCAGGTTCTTCCGGCCGGAGCCCCGAGCATGCGCGGTATCGATTTCAGTTCCTGGCAGGGCGTGCTGTCCACTCTGGCCGGCCTGGTGCTGATCACCCTGCTGGGCGTGGGCATCCGCCTGCTGGTGATGCAGACCCTGCAGCAGCGCCGTGAGCGCGAGAACCGGCAGATCAACGAACGGTTGCGCACCCTGATGGCGGCCTACAAGACCCTGGGCGGCTCGTTCACCGGCGAACTGGGTGTGGATCCTTCGCATCGCCGTGACCTGCGCCAGCGCGAAGACGCCGAAGGCATCGCCGAGCCGCGCTCGGATCGCGCACGTCGTATCCGCGATGCGGTTGAAGCGGCACTGTCGGACATCCTGCTGCTGGGTACCGACGAGCAGGTGCGGCTGGCCGCGCGTGCCGCCAATGAACTGGCACAGGGGCGGCCGGTACACACCCACGAACTGGTGATCTCGCTGCGCGATTTCGTGCGCGAAGCGCTGGATCTGGCGCCGATTCCGGCCGATCTGCAGATTCCACCGCAGGGCCCGACCCGGCCCGGCAGCAGCGGCGGCAGCAAGGGCCGCAGCGAGGGCGATGCCAAGGGTGGCCGCACCGGTGGCGGAGCGGGGGGCGGGATGGGCGGTGGGATGGGTGCCGGCATGGGGCTGGGTGCCGGCGCCGCATTGGGCGCCGGCCATGGGTCTGCCAGCGATGAGGCGGACGCGCGCTGAGCGCGTCGCTCCGGCTCAGCCTTTCAGTTCGTAGATCGGCACGAAGCCGCCGTAGATCATCCGCGCGCCGTCGAACGGCATCGGGTTCTTGGCCGGATCCATCCGCGGGTCTTCCATCATTCTGGCCATGCCGGCGTCGCGGGTGGGCTTGTCCGGCCATTCTATCCAGGAGAACACCACCGTTTCCTCCGGCGTGGCCTTCACCGCGCCGAAGAAGTCGGTGGTCTTGCCGTGTGGCACGTCATCGCCCCAGCACTCGACCACGCGCAGCGCGCCGAACTCGACGAAGACCGGATTGCCCGCGCGCGCGTGGGCGAGGAACTTCTCCTTGTTGGCGGTGGGGACCGCCAGTACGAAACCATCGATGTAGCTCATTGCCTGCCTCCGCAGTGGACCGTGCCGCATGCACGGCCTTCAAGTACCCGACGAACCAGAGCGTGCTGGATCGACAATGGTTGAAAGGTGAGGGAAAGCTGCAGGGAGAATGCACGCGCGCCGCGCGCGTATGCCAGAAACAGCCTGAATCAAGCCAAAAAATTCAGCAATGCGAAGACCGCTGTTTTCAGGGAGCGTTGGGGCGAATAACGGAGAATTTACATTCCCGATGCGATGGCGCCTTGGCGCTGCTGCACACCATAAGAAAGTAAAGGTGTACCCCCATGAAGAATTCGCTGATTGCTCTGGCCCTGGCCGCTGCCCTGCCGTTCACCGCCTCGGCTGCTGAGAACCTGTCCTACAACTACGCCGAAGCCAACTACGCCAAGACCGACAACGATGCGTTCAAGTCCGACGGCTGGGGCGTGAAGGGTTCCTACGGCTTCCTGCCGAATTTCCACGCCTTCGGTGAATACAGCCGCCAGGAAATCGACCACACCAACATCAAGCGCGACCAGTGGAAGGTCGGTGCCGGCTACAACGTCGAGATCGCCCCGTCGACCGACTTCATTGCCCGCGTTGCCTACCAGAAGCTGGACCAGAAGCACGGCCTGGACTTCAACGGCTACAGCGCTGAAGCCGGTATCCGCACCGCCTTCGGCGCCCACGCCGAGGTCTATGGCCTGGTCGGCTACGAAGACTACTCCAAGAAGCACGGCATCAATCCGGAAGGCCAGTGGTACGGCCGCCTGGGTGGTCAGGTCAAGCTGAACCAGAACTGGGGCCTGAACGGCGAGCTGAAGATGAACCGCGACGGCGACAAGGAATACACCGTCGGCCCGCGCTTCAGCTGGTAATCGCTTCCTCGGTGCGCGTGCGCGCTGACGATGCCTCGACAGGCCCGGCATATGCCGGGCCTGTTGCGTTGTGACGAACCGGAACGGCACCTGACCACAGGCACGGTGTCATTGCTGCGTTGCAACGAATTGGATTCCGCTGCCTCCAGCACCCGCCTACGGTGGGCATTCCGTACTGCTGGGGCTGCTGTGATGGCACCTGCTGCTCTGTCTGCCGATCGGCCCTGCCGGGTGGCGCTGCTGGATCCGCACCCGGTATTGCGACTGGGCGTGGAGGTGCTGCTGCGCCAGCACACCGGTGTGCAGGTAAGGGTGAGTCTTTCCAATGAACAGCGCCTGCTGCGGCTGCTGGAGCGCAATCCCACCTGCATCGACCTGCTGGTGTTCGACGCCTTGCCGATGGGCGACCTGGGTGATGGGGTAGCCCTGCTGCGCGTGCTGTCGCAGCGCTGGCCGATGCTGCCGGTGCTGGTGCTGTCGGCACAATGCAACGCCAGCGCAGTGAGCACGACCATGCGCGCCGGTGCACGTGGCTTCCTGTCCAAATCGACGGCACCGGGCATGTTGCTGCGCGCGATTGATGTGGTGGCCCGGGGTGGCCGCTTCGTGCCGCCGGAGCTGCGCGCGGAACTGAACCCGCAGGGCGCAGGGCACACCCCCACGCCGACACTCGCACCGCTCAGCCAGCGTGAGCGCGAGGTGCTCGGCCTGGTGTTGAAGGGGTTGAGCACCACCGAAATGGCGCTGCGCGCCGGCCGTTCGGCCAGCACCATCAGTTCGCAGAAAACGTCGGCCTATCGCAAGCTCGGCATCCGCGGTGACGGCGACCTGTTCCGCTTCCGGCACCTGTTCGAATGCGGCTGAGCGGCGTTACTCGCCCTGGTACTGCTTTTCTTCCACCAGTGCTGAACCGGCCACGCGGTTGATCTCGTTCTTGACCTGCACGCGCTCGCCATTGGTGCCGTACACGCCGCGCGCCAGCTGGATGAACGCGTCGTCGAACACCTGTGCCGCTTCCTTGTCGCGCAGCTGGTCCTGGATGTCCCACATGCGCTCGTTGATCGCCTTCAGCTGCTGCTTCAATGCGGCCAGTGCCGGTTGCGCCTGCAGCTGCTGCTGCAGCAGAGGCAGCAGGCCGCCCAGTTCGGTGCGCACGTTGGCCAGCTTGGCGGCATCGTCGATGCGCTCGGCCTTGATCTCGAGAATGGTGATCTTGTCGATCAGCTCGCCGATCGATACCGGGGTCAGGATGGCGTCCACGCGGTTGGTTCCTGGAAACGAGGCGCCATGATACCGCGCCGGCAAGCGCAGGCCCGGATCAATGGGATTTACGCTGAATTTGCGCCGCAGGCCGGGCAACCCCCTCGATCCGTTACGGCCTTGCCTTGGACACTGCCGTCCCGGCGGCGTGGCCGCTTTCGACGAGGAAACAAGTGCAGTGAACAGCAAGGGGATGATGGCGGCGGCCGTGGCCGCGCTGGCAGGTCTGCTCGGTATCGGCAGCGCGCAGGCACAGGTGCAGGCAAGCGGCAACGCAGCGTTTACCAGTGACTATGTGTGGCGCGGCAGCTCGCAGAGCGATGGCGACCCGGCGGTACAGGCGGGCGCGAAGGTGGCGATGGCATCGGGCTGGTACGCCAGCGTGTGGGGCTCGAATGTTTCGTTCAAGCCGGACAACGGCGCGCGCAGCGAGTTCGATCTGGTGGCGGGCTGGTCCGGCGCACTGGCACCGGACTGGGCACTGGATGCCAACCTGACCCGCTACCTGTACCCGGGCACCGGACGCGCGCTGGATTGGACCGAGCTCAACACTACGCTGACCTGGAAACAGCGCGCCTGGCTGCAGCTGGCGCATTCCAACGATGCACTGGCCGGTGGCCATCGCGGGACCTATGCACAGCTGGGCGTACGCGTGCCACTGCACGAGCGCTTCCGCCTGGAAGCGGCGGTCGGCCAGTACTGGCTGGCCAACGCGCAGGGGCCGGACTACCTGCATGGCCAGCTCAGCGCGATCGCCACGCTGACGCCGGCCTGGGAACTGCGTGCCACCGTGCACGACACCGACAGCGCCGCCAAGCGCCTGTTCCCGGGCAACGCCGGCGGGCGCTGGGAACTGGCGCTGCAGGGCAGCTTCTAGTCGGCAGCCGTGGCCTGGCGCGCACGCAGCGCGCCGGGCAGCCACAGCAGCAGCGCCAGCACGGCCACGACTGCACCGGCCAGGCAGATGCCGGTCCAACCGTAGCGCTGGTAGACCTGCGCCGACAGCAGCGAGCCCAGCGAGCCGCCGATGAAGTAGCCGGTCATGTAACCGGCGTTGAGCCGGTTGCGCGCGGCCGGCTGCAAGGCGTAGATCAGGTTCTGGTTGCTGACGTGCAGCAGCTGCGCGGCCAGGTCCAGCACCACCACGCCCACCAGCAGCGCCAGCAGCGAATGGGTGGACAGCCCCAGCGGCAGCCACGACACCAGCAGCAGCACCAGCGCGATGGCCGTGGCGCGCCCGCTCTGGCCGCGGTCGGACATGCGCCCGGCCAGTCCGGCGGCCAGCGTGCCAGCGGCACCGACCAGACCGAACAGGCCGATGGTGGCGTCGCTGTAGGCATACGGCGGTTGTGCCAGCAGGAAGGCGAGCGGGGTCCAGAAGATCGCGAACATGGCGAAACTGCACGCCCCCAGCAGGGTGCGCTGGCGCAGCACCGGCTCCTGCACGAACAGCACGCCGATCGAGCGCAGCAGGGCGAAATAGCCCAGGCCTGCGCTGTGGTGGAAGCGTGGCAGGCCGCGCTGCAGGGCCAGCGCGGTCAGTACCAGGGTGGCCGCGGCGATGGCATAGACCAGCCGCCAGTCGCCCAGGCTCGAGAGCAGGCCGGCTACGGTGCGCGCCAGCAGGATGCCCAGCAGCAGCCCGCTCATCAGCGTGCCGACCACGCGGCCGCGGTGCTCCGGTGCGGCCAGGGTGGCGGCGAATGGCACCAGCACCTGCGCCACCACCGAGAACAGGCCGGTGATCGCGGTGCCCACCAGCAGCCAGGCCAGCGACGGCGCACAGGCACTGATCACCAGGCCGCCGGCCGAGAGCAGGCTCATCACCACGATCAGGCGGCGGCGCTCGAACAGGTCACCCAGCGGCACCAGCAGGATCAGGCCGGCGGCATAGCTCAACTGCGCGGCGGTGACCACCATGCCGGCCTGGCCGAACGGCACGCCGAAGGCATCGGCGATGGTATGCAGCAGGGGCTGCGCATAGTAGTTGCTGGCCACGGCCACGCCGGTGGCCACCGACATCAGCAGCACCTGCCAGCGGTGCAGAGGGGGGAGGGACGGGCTCACGCGGTGTTCCAGTGGGCGGGGCGCACAGTGTCCGCCTGCTGCAGCCATGATGGAAATGAATCATCATCATCCCTGTCATCTGAAAACAAGATACAAGCGTGAACCTCAAGCAGCTCGAGTTCGCCGTCGCCCTGGCCGAGGAAGGCAACTTCACCCGTGCCGCCGAACGCTGCCATGTCGTGCAGTCCGCGCTCAGCCACCAGATCGCCGCGCTGGAGCAGGAACTGGGAGCCACGCTGTTCGAGCGCCTGCCACGCCTGGTCCGCGCTACCGCCGCCGGTGAGGCGCTGCTGGTGCACGCGCGCCAGGTGCTGGCCAGCCTGCGTCACCTGCGTGCCGATGTGGCGGCGGTCAGTGGTGAAGTGCGTGGCCTGCTGGCCATCGGGCAGATTTCCTCACTCACCGGCATCGACGTGGTGGCAATGCTGGCTGCCTTCCAGCAGGTGCACCCGCAGGTGGAGTTCCAGTTGCGGGTGGACAAGAGCGAAGACCTGATCGCACAGGTGCAGTCGCGCGCGCTGGACGTGGCGCTGGTCGGGCTGGCGCCCTCGGCGGCGCTGGAGGGGGTCTGTCACCAGACGCTGCAGGAGGAAGACCTGGTGGCGGTGCTGTCCCCGTCGCACCGGTTGGCGCGGCGCAGGCGGCTGCCATTGACCGCACTGCAGGATGAGGCACTGGTCGATTTTCCGCGCGGCACGGGTGCGCGCCGACAGACCGATGACGCCTTCGCTGCCGCCGGCCTGCCGCACACGGTGCGCTTCGAGGTCAACCTGATGGAACTGGTCGAGCGCTTCGTCCGCCATGGGCTGGCGGTGGGCATCGTGCCGGCGCTGATCGCCGACGGCTTCCAGGGCGTGGTGCAGATTCCGCTGCAACCCACCCCGACCCGCCGCGTGCATCTGGTCTGGCAGCGGCTGCCGACACCGGCGGCACGGGCCTTCGTCGAGGCCGTGCTCAGCCGCGCAGGCGCAGGCTCAGGCCCTTGAGGAAATTGCGCAGCATCTGGTCCAGGCAGCGCCGGTAGTTGGCGTGGCCGGGCTGGCGGAACAGCGCACCGACTTCCGACTTGGAGACATTGAAACCGGCGCTGGCGAAGATCTCCATCAGGTCCACATCGCGCAGCTGGAACGCCACCCGAAGCTTCTTCAGCACCAGGTTGTTGTCGATGCGGGTTTCCACCGCACGCTGCGGCTGGCTCTCGTCGCGGCCGCGCAGGTGCACGATGAGCCCGTCGAGGAAGTGCGCCAGCGCACTGTCGTTCATCGCCTCGAAACCGGCTTCATCCTCGCGACGCAGCCAGGCCTTCACCTGTTCGGCATCCACGGCGAAGGCCGGGTCGGCCATCTGGCACAGGGTCACCACGTGCTGGTCGCCCAGGTCCAGGGAGTAGCGCACGCTGCGCAGGACATCGTTGTTGATCATGGCCCAATTGTACCGGTCACCCCGACAGGTGGGGTCAGATCCCTTTGCCGAGCAAAGGGATCTGACCCCCGGATCTGGAGGGGGCCGCCCCCGGATCTGGCCGATCCGGCAACACAGGCGCCGGCCGACGGTGCCAGAATGGGGGCCTGGTTTTCGCCCTGGAGTTGCTTGATGACCCGCACCGTCCTGATTACCGGCGCCACCTCCGGCTTCGGCGCCGCCGCCGTCCACCGCTTCGCCCAGGCGGGCTGGAAGGTGATCGCCACCGGCCGCCGCAGCGAGCGCCTGCAGCCATTGGTCGACCGTTATGGCAAGGATGTGGTGCACGCCGCCGCCTTCGACATCCGCGATGCGGTGGCGATGGAAGCAGCGTTGCTGGCGCTGCCGCCGGCCTTCGGCGAGATCGATCTGCTGGTCAACAATGCCGGGCTGGCGCAGGGCACCGCGCCGGCGCAGGGTGCGAAGCTGTCGGACTGGACCACCATGATCGACACCAACATCACCGCACTGGTGACCCTCACCCACCGCCTGCTGCCGCAGCTGGTGGAGCGCCGCGGCGCGATCATCAACATCTCTTCGGTGGCCGGTGTCTACCCGTACCCGGGCGGCAATGCCTATGGTGGCACCAAGGCATTCGTCAGCCAGTTCTCGCTGGGCCTGCGTTCGGACCTGCACGGCACCGGCGTACGCGTGACCACGATCGAACCGGGCATGGCCGAGACCGAATTCACCGTGGTGCGCACCCATGGCGACCAGAACGCCTCGGACAAGCTCTACAGCGGCGCCAACCCGATGACCGCCGAGGACATCGCCGAGCAGATCTTCTGGGTGGCCACGCTGCCGCCGCACCTGAACATCAATCGCCTGGAACTGATGCCGGTCAGCCAGTCGTTCGCCGGCTTCCAGGTGGCCCGCGAAGGCTGACCTGCGCCGTGCGACGTCCCGTGCCATCGCGGGTGGGGCGTGTCCTGTAGAGCCGAGCCCATGCTCGGCTTCGTCGGGATTCAGCCGAGCATGGCTCGGCTCTACAGAAACAAAAAAAAGCCGGGCAATGCCCGGCTTTCTTCATTCCCCCCCGCAGGCTCACTGCGCCTTGATCGCCATGGCCTGCAGCCCGGTGCCATCCAGCTTCTGCTTGGCTTCGGACAGTTCGCCGGCCGTGCCATAAGGCCCCATGCGCACGCGGTATACGGTCTTGCCGTTGATCTGTGCCGATTCCACGCGTGCCGCAAGACCCATCATCGCCAGCTTGGCCTTGGTGGCTTCGGCATCGCCGGAGGCACCGAACGCGCCGGCCTGCAGGATGTAGCGGGCATTGTCGGCGGCGGCCGGTGCGGCAGCCGCCGCGGGCGTCGCCGATGCGGCAGGTGCGGTCTCCGCGCGCGCCGCCGGGGTGGTGGCCGCGGTGCTGGTCGACGCCGGTGCGGTGCTGGCCGACGGGGTTGCCGCGGCTGGGCGCTCGCTCAGCGGTGCCGGCAGCGGACGGTTGGTCGCGGTCACCGGTGCGGTGCTGGCGACGCTGGCCGTTGCCGTCGGTGCCGGAGTGGACGTGCTGGCCGGCGGCACCGGCTTGCCTTCCAGTGCGGCCTGCGCGCGCTGCGCCTCGGCCTTGGCCCGGCGCTGGTCCTCGGCGCGCGCGCTGGCGGCCAGTTCGGCGTCGGACATCTCCACTTCCTTGCCCGGCAGCAGGGTGTAGAAGTCGTACTGGGTGGCGGCCGGCTTTTCCGCTTCGGCGGGCTTGGCCGTGGCCGGCTGCGCGGCCGGCTGGCTGCCGACATCGCTGTCGGCGTCAGCGACCGGGGCCGGTTGCGCGTTCGGGTTCGGCTGCGGACCGGCGCGCAGGAAACCATCGCCTTCGCCCTTGAACAGGTTCGGCGCCGCCAGGAACACCACAGCGGCGATCGCCACACCGGCCACCAGCCACACCCATCCGGGTGTGCCCTGGCTGCCGCTGTTGCGTCGTGCCTGGCTTTTGCCGCGTCGTGCTGCCATGTGTACTGCGTCTCCTGATGCTTACATTTTTTCCGGGGCGCTGACGCCCAGGAGTTCGAGGCCGTTGGCCAGCACCTGGCGTGCCGCGCAGGCCAGGGTCAGCTTGGCATTGCGCTCAACGCTGTCATCCACCAGCACTGGCGTCCCGTGATACCACGTGTGGAACGCATGCGCCAATTCACGCAGGTACTGCGCCACCAGGTGCGGCTCCAGCGCCACGCCGGCCGCTTCCACCACTTCCGGATACCGCGAGATCTCGTTCATCAGCGCCAGCGAGGCGTCGTCGCCCAGGCGGGCGAGGTTGGCCAGGCCATTGCCCTGTTCGTACACCAGGCCCTTCTCCTGCGCCTGGCGCAACAGGCTGCACACGCGCGCGTGCGCGTACTGCACATAGAACACCGGGTTGTCGTTGCTCTGCTGGCGGGCCAGGTCGATGTCGAAGGTCAGCTGCGAATCGGGCTTGCGCGCGATCAGGAACCAGCGGGTGGCATCGCGGCCGGCTTCTTCGATCAGGTCGCGCAGGGTGAAGTAGCTGCCGGCACGCTTGGACAGCTTCACTTCCTCACCGCCACGCATGACGGTGACCATCTGGTGCAGCACGTATTCCGGCCAACCTTGCGGGATGCCCACTTCCATGGCCTGCAGGCCGGCGCGCACGCGTGCCAGCGAACCGTGGTGGTCGGCGCCCAGCTCAGTGATCGCGCGCTCGTAGCCGCGCTGCCACTTGGACAGGTGGTAGGCCACGTCCGGAACGAAGTAGGTGAAGGTGCCGTCGGACTTGCGCATCACGCGGTCCTTGTCGTCACCGAAGTCGGTGCTGCGCAGCCACAGCGCGCCGCCTTCCTCGTAGGTGTGGCCGGACGCCTGCAGCTTGGCCACCGCCTCGGCGACCTTGCCGTCGGCGTACAGCGAGCTTTCCAGGAAGTAGATGTCGAAGTCGACGCCGAACGCAGCCAGGTCCAGGTTCTGCTCGTTGCGCAGGTAGGCCACAGCGAAGCGACGGATCGCCTGCATGTCGTCCGGATCCTTGGCGCCGACCACCAGGGTGCCTTCCAGGTCGACGCTGGCGCCGGCCATGTAGGCGCGGGCGACGTCGGCAATGTATTCACCGCGGTAGCCGCCTTCCGGCCAGCCGTCCTGGTCGGGGGCGATGCCCTTCACGCGGGCCTGCACCGACAGCGCCAGATTCTCGATCTGCACGCCGGCGTCGTTGTAGTAGAACTCGCGCTTGGCGTTCCAGCCGTTGGCATCAAGCACGCGCGCCACGCAGTCGCCGATCGCGGCGGCGCGGCCGTGGCCGACGTGCAGCGGACCGGTCGGGTTGGCCGACACATACTCCACACCCACTGTGCGGCCATTGCCGGACAGGTTGCGGCCGTAGTCATGGCCTTCCTTGATGACCGAAGCGGCTTCGCGCTGGTAGGCGGCCGGGGCCAGGTGGAAATTGATGAAGCCCGGGCCAGCGATCTCGACCTTGCTGACGTCCTCGCTGCGCGGCAGCGCCTCGACCAGCGCCTGGGCCAGCGCGCGCGGATTGCTGCGCGCGGCCTTGGCCAGCAGCATCGCGGCGTTGGTGGCGAAGTCGCCATGGTCGCGGGTCTTCGGGCGCTCGACCACGAAGTCCGGCGGCAGGGAGTCGGCGGGCAGGGTGCCATTGGCGCGCAAGGCTTCGATGCCTTGGCTGATCAGGGCGCGGAGGAGATTTTTCACGAGGCCTGCTGTGAGAATGAGCGGCGGAATCGCCCATTTTAGCGCAGATACCCGCAGCCACGCTGAGCCCCGCCTGCCTGGCGGGGGCGGAGCCCCGTCGCCGGCCCCCGCTCAGCCGAACAGGCGCGGTTGTGGCTGAGCCAGGAGCCCTCGTTCAGCAAACGAAACGGGGCGCCCCTCACCCACCACGAAGTGGTCCAGCAGGCGCACGTCCACCAGCGCCAGCGCCTGCTGCAGCTCGTCGGTAATGCGGGTGTCGGCAGGGGAGGGTTCCGGGTCGCCGGACGGGTGGTTGTGGCTGAGGATCACCGCCGCGGCGTTGTGCAGCAGGGCCCGCCGTACCACTTCGCGCGGGTACACCGGGGCCGCGTTGATGGTGCCCTGGAACAGTTCCTCGCAGGCGATCAGCCGGTGCCGGTTGTCCAGGAACAGCACCATGAAGATCTCCCGGGCCTGGCCGCGCAACCGGTGCTGCAGGTAGCGGCCGACCGCGACCGGGTTGTTGCCGACAGGCTCGCCGTGCTGCAGTTCGGCGGCCAGGTAGCGGTGGGCCAGCTCCAGGCCGGCCGCCAGCGTGCAGCTGCGCGCCGGACCCAGGCCGGGCAGTCGCGCCAGGTCGCGGGCCGGGCGGTCAAGCAGCTGCCGCAACGGGCCATGCGCGGCGAGCAGATCACGCGCGGTGTGCACGGCATCGCGGCCGCCGGACCCGGAGCCGAGGAACAGTGCCAGCAATTCAGCATCGGACAGCAGGGCAGCGCCGTGCGCGAGCAGTTTCTCGCGGGGACGTTCCTGTTCGGGCCAGTCGCGGATGGGCATGCGTTGATCATCGCCGGCCGCATTGCGGCCTCCCATCGGTACACCTCGCGCGCTCGCGTCGGCCCATGCCTCAATCGCGCCGGCGCTGCAGATAGGCGAACAGTTCCTGGTTGGTCTGCAGGCCCAGCTTGCGCTTGGCTTCAGCCTTCTGCCGGCTGATCGTCTTCGGGCTGCGGCCGCAATGGGCCGCAATGGCATTGACCTTCAAGCCGGCCGCCAGCAGGTCCAGCACTTCCTGCTCGCGTGCCGACAGCGCCGACGGTTCACGCGCGAACATCAGGTCGCGCGCCTCAAGGTGGTGGCGCAGTTGCGGCGACACGAAGACCTGGCCGGCCATCGCCGCGTTCAGCGCCTGCGGCAGCTGGCCGAAATCGGCGCATTTGTCGACCAGGCCACCCACGCCGTCGCGCAGCAGGCCATCAAGCAGGCCCGGATGGCGGGCGCCGGTCAGCACCACCACCGGCAGCGCCGGGTGACGCGCCTGCAGTTCACCGATCAGTTCGGGGCCATCAGGGCCGGTGCCGGGCATGGACAGGTCGGTCAGCACGGCGTCGCAGGTTTCGCGTTCCACCAGATGCAGCAGCCCGGCGCCGTCACGCGCGGCGCCGACCACGTCCATCAGGTGGGTCTGCAGCACGATGCGGATACCGTGCAGGACGACGGGGTGGTCGTCGGCGATGATGATGCGCGGTTGCACGTGGAATCCTCGGGAGGCGAAGCGGCGCACCAGCGGTGGCCAACCCCGATTCTGCAAAGGTGATCGGCCTACAGGTATAGGAAAGTTCCGAATCGCACGGTTGCGGATTCAGAAATTGTCGTGGTGCAAGTTCCATCTGCTGATAGCTGCCGGCTATGTGCACCCTGCACCGGGACATTACCGGCCATCGGGTAAGCTAGCGCCCTCGTTTGCACAGGAAATCCAGGTGGCTGACTCCCCCAACGCTTCCCCGGCGCCGGCCCGCGCGCTGGAAGGCCAGAAACTGTTGTTGTGCGTCGGAGGCGGGATCGCGGCCTACAAGGCTCTGGAGCTGGTGCGGCGGCTGCGCGACGCCGGCGCCCAGGTACAGGTGGCGATGACCGCCGGTGCCCAGCAGTTCGTCACCCCGCTCAGCTTCCAGGCCCTGTCCGGGCAGCCGACCCGCACCACGCTGTGGGACAGCGCCGCCGAACAGGCCATGGGCCATATCGAGCTGGCGCGCTGGGCCGACCGTATCGTGGTCGCCCCGGGTACCGCCGATCTGCTCGCGCGGCTGGCCCAGGGCCATGCCGATGACCTGGTCAGCACGCTGTGCCTGGCCAGCACCGCGCCGCTGACGATCTGCCCGGCGATGAACCATCGCATGTGGCTGCATCCGGCCACCCAGGCCAACATCACCCTGCTGCGCCAGCGCGGCGCGCAGGTGATCGGTCCGGTCGATGGCCCGCTGGCCGAAGGTGAATCCGGTCCCGGCCGTCTGGCCGAACCGGGCGACATCGTGGCCGCGCTGGCCGCCAATGGCAGCGGTGCCACCCCCGTTTCCGCGCCGGAAACGCGCGCACTGCAGGGCCTGCGCCTGCTGATCAGCGCCGGCCCGACCTACGAAGATCTGGACCCGGTGCGCTACGTCGGCAACCGCAGCAGCGGCAAGATGGGGTTCGCCCTGGCCGCCGCGGCCGCCGCGATGGGTGCACAGGTGGTGCTGGTCAGTGGCCCGGTGCAACTGCCCACGCCGCCCGGCGTGCAGCGCATCGATGTGCGCTCGGCCGCGCAGATGCGTGATGCCGTGCTGCAGTCGCTGCCGGCCGACATCTACATCGGTGCAGCGGCGGTATCGGACTACACGCCGCGCCAGGTGGCCGCGCAGAAGCTGAAGAAGACCGCCGACAGCCAGTCGCTGGTGATTGAACTGGTGCGCACGCCGGACATCCTGGCCGAAGTCGCCGCGCAGACCCAGTCGCTGAAACTGGTGGTGGGCTTTGCCGCCGAGACCCACGATGTGGAGAAATATGCCCGTGGCAAGCTGGTCGACAAGCGCCTGGACCTGGTGATCGCCAACCAGGTCGGCATCAGCGGCGGTGGTTTCGAAAGCGACAACAATGCCGCCACGGCCTTCTGGCAGGACGGCGAACAGAACTTCCCGGCCACCTCCAAGCGCGAGCTGGCCGAACAACTGCTGGCGCTGATCGCGCGGAGGCTTCAGGCATGACCCAGGCGGTATCCACCCCGGCATTTTCCCCGCAGCCGTTGCAGGTCAAGCTGCTCGACCCGCGTTTCGGCGACAGCTGGCCGTTGCCGGCCTACGCCACCGAAGCCAGCGCTGGCATGGACCTGCGTGCGGCGCTGGACACCGCGCTGACCCTGCAGCCCGGCGACACCGCGCTGGTGCCCAGTGGCCTGGCCATCCATATTGCCGATCCGCACCTGTGCGCGGTCATCCTGCCGCGTTCCGGGCTGGGCCATCGCCACGGCATCGTGCTCGGCAACGGTACCGGCCTGATCGATGCCGATTACCAGGGGCCGCTGCTGATCAGCGTGTGGAACCGTGGCCGCGAAGCCTTCACCATCGAGCCGGGTGATCGCATCGCCCAGCTGGTGGTCGTGCCGATTGTCCGCGTCAGCCTGCAGGTGGTGGATACTTTCACCGACAGCGTGCGGGGCACGGGTGGATTCGGCCATACCGGGGTGCGTTGACAGGGGACATCGATGAGCGGCATCGGGGAAGGACAGCGGGGACGGTCATTGGGGCGCAGCGCTCCCCTTCTGGGGGTGCTGCTGGTCCTGCTGGCAGGCTGGTTCGGTTGGAGCGCGGTGCAGCAATGGCGCCAGGAGGCCAATGGCCAGGCGCTGGAACAGGCGCGTGACCAGGCCGTGCGGGGGCTGCAGCAGGCCGCCGCCGGCCAGGTGCAGCAGCTGCAGCAGCACCTGAACAATGATCGCGTGCAGCAGGCGCTGCAGGCCGGTGACGCGGCCGCCGCCGCGCTGGCCGTGCGCGAGAGCTGGACCGGCGTGGAACAGGTGGAGGTGCTGACCTCCGACCTGGCGACCGCCTATGCCGATCCGGCGGCCTTCGGTTATGCCCGCCTGGCCCTGCTGGAGGCCGCGCTGGCTGAAGGCAAGCCCGGCGTACGGGTGGTCCGCGACGGCGGTGGCAACCGGCTGGGCCTGGCCGCGCCGGTACAGCTGGGCAACCTCGGCCCGGCCGTGGTGTATGTGCGCCAGCCGCTGCTGCGGCTGACCTCGGCGCTGGACCAGGTGAGTGCACCGTCCAGCGGTTTCCTCGGCCTGCGCCAGGGCGTGCGCGACCTGGTCAGCCAGGGCAACGCCAGCCTGGCCGAAGGTGCCGAAGCACTGGCGCGTCCCATTCCCGGAACGCCGCTGCGGCTGGCCGCGTCGGTGCCCAGCGTCGAGGCCGGGCCGCTGGGCCTGGGCGCGCTGGCCAGCGCCATTGTTGCCCTGTTGCTGGCGTTCATCGCCGTGCTGCTGGTGGTGGGGCGTCATCGCTTGCCGGCGTCGCTGCCGCTGCCGCGCCGCGCCTCGGCGGTCGAGGCCGACCTGGGCCCGACGCTGAGCGAAAGCCTGCAGCAGTCCCCGCCGCCGGTGGCCAGCACGGCCAACCGTGATGCCACCCCGCCGCCGCCGCCGCCGGTGCCGGCTGAAGAGCTGGCGGCCGGGATCTTCCGTGCCTACGACATCCGCGGCGTGACCGGCAGCGAACTGACGCCGAAGACCGCCGCGCTGATCGGCCAGGCCATCGGCACCGTGGCGCTGGAACAGGGGCTGCGCGAAGTGGTGATCGGCCGTGATGGCCGCCTGTCCGGCCCGGAGCTGGCGGCGGGCCTGGCCGAAGGCCTGCGCCGCGCCGGTTGCGCGGTGATCGACATCGGCCTGGCACCGACCCCGGTGGTGTACTACGCCGCCTTCCACCTGCGTACCGGCACCTGCGTGGCGGTGACCGGCAGCCACAACCCGCCCGAGTACAACGGCTTCAAGATTGTCATCGGCGGCGAGACGCTGTCCGGCGATGCCATCACCGATCTCTACGCGCGCATCGTCGAGGGCCGCCTGGTGCAGGCCACCGAACCGGGTGACTACCAGCAGCGCGACGTCAGCGCCGAGTACATCCAGCGCATTGCCGATGACGTGCAGCTGGATCGTCCGCTGAAGGTCGTGGCCGATGCCGGCAACGGTGTGGCCGGTGCATTTGCGCCGCAGCTGCTGGAGGCGATCGGCGCCGAAGTCATTCCGCTGTACTGCGATGTCGACGGAACCTTCCCCAACCATCACCCCGACCCGAGCGAACCGGCCAACCTGGAAGACCTGGTGCAGACGGTCAAGCGCTTCGGTGCCGACCTCGGCGTGGCCTTCGATGGCGATGGTGACCGGCTGGGCGTGGTGACCGGCGAAGGCAGGATCATCTATGCCGACCGCCTGCTGATGCTGTTCGCCGCCGATGTGCTGATGCGCAACCCGGGCGCGATGGTGATCTACGACGTGAAGTGCACCGGCAAGCTGTCCGACCACGTGCTGCGCAATGGTGGCAGCCCGTTGATGTGGAAGACCGGGCACTCGTTGATGAAGGCCAAGATGCGCGAGACCGATGCCGAGCTGGCCGGCGAGATGAGCGGCCACTTCTTCTTCAAGGAACGCTGGTTCGGGTTCGACGACGGCCTGTATGCGGCGGCACGCCTGCTGGAGATCCTGGCCCAGCGCGAAGAAACCCCGGACGAGGTGCTGGCCGAGCTGCCGGAGACGGTGGCGACGCCGGAACTGAAGGTGCCAGTGGCCGAAGGCACGCCGCATGCGCTGGTGGCGATGCTGGTGGCGGCGGCACAGTCGCCGGACAACCCCTACGTGGGTGGCCGGCTGTCGACCATCGACGGCCTGCGCGTGGACTTCCCCGACGGCTGGGGCCTGGTGCGTGCCTCCAACACCACGCCGGTGCTGGTGCTGCGCTTTGAAGGCAGCGACGAGGCCGCGCTGGAACGCATCCAGGCGCTGTTCCGCAGCCAGCTGCAACCGGTGCTGGGCGACACCCCGCTGGGCTTCTGAGGGCGGGCCGGGCTGCGCCCGGCACCCGCGGTAGTGCCGGCCGCCGGCCGGCAGATGCGTGGCGATGTTGCCGGCCAGCGGCCGGCACTACCTGGTGTGGCCATCCACGCAGGGTGGGTGCCGACCGTTGGTCGGCACACCCTCACCCCTTGAACCGCAATCCCACGCCCGGTTCGGTGAACAGGTAGCGCGAATCCAGTGCCGAATCGCCCAGCTTGTGCCGCAGCTTGCCGACCAGGATGCGCAGGTAGTGGGTGTCATGCTGGTGGGTCGGGCCCCAGATTTCCTGCAGGATCTGCGGCTGGGTCACCACACGCCCGGCATTGCGCAGCAGCAGCGACAGCAGCGCATATTCCTTGCGGGTCAGCGCAACCGGCTCGCCATCGAGCGCAACTTCGCGGCGCACCAGGTCCACGTGCAGGTGGCCATCGTCGAACACCGGTGGCGTGCCGTCGGTCGGCACACTGCGCGTGCGCAGCAGTGCCCGCACCCTTGCCATCAGTTCCTGGGTACCGAACGGCTTGGTCACATAGTCGTTCGCGCCGTTGTCCAGCGCCCGCACCTTTTCCGTTTCACCGGCGCGCACGGTCAGCATGATCACCGGCACCTGGCTCCATTGCCGCAGCTGCTCCAGTACCTCATGGCCTTCCATGTCCGGCAGGCCGATGTCCAGGATCACCAGGTCCATGTCTTCGCTGGCCGCCATCTGCAGTCCCTGCTGGCCATTCTCGGCCTGGCGTACCTGGTAGCCCTGCGCGCGCAGGCTGATGTCCAGGAACCGGCGGATCTGGGTTTCATCATCGATCACCAGCACGCGCGGGGCTGGCGCGCTGGCATCAGTCGGAGTCGGGCTCATCATGGGACGCTGGCTTGAGCAGGGGCAGGGTGATGCGGATCAGGGTACCGCGACCATCGCGTCCTGGCAGCGCCTGCACGCTGCCACCATGCGCGCCGATCATGCCCTGGCAGATGGTCAGCCCCAGGCCGGTGCCGTGGCGGCCGCGATCACCGCGCTCGACGCTGTAGAACATGTCGAAGATGCGTGCGCGCTCGTCGTCGGGAATGCCGGGGCCGGCATCGATCACATCGATGCGCAGCTGCCCGTCCAGTTCGCGCGCCTGCACCTGCACGGCGGCGTCGGGCGGGGAGAACTTGGCGGCGTTCTCCATCACGTTGAACACCGCCTGTTCGACCAGTGCCGGGTGCACCCAGATCGGCGCCAGCGTGGACGGAATGTCCAGCTCCAGCCGCACCTTCGGCTGGTAGCGCTGCAGGCGCCGCGCCGCCGAGCCGATCAGCTCGTCCACGCCGATCCAGTCGCGGTTGATCTTCAGGCCTTCGTGGCCGAGCCGGGTCATGTCCAGCAGGTTCTGGATGTAGCGGTCCAGACGTTCGCCCTCGACCAGGATGGTGTCCAGCAGAGCGCGGCGGTCGGCGCTGTCCATCGCCCCGCCATAGCTGGCCAGGCTGTCGGCCGAACCGATCATCGCCGCCAGCGGCGAGCGCAGATCGTGCGATACCGAAGAGAGCAGGGCCGAGCGCAGGCGCTCGGTCTCGTTACTGACGTGGGCCTGTTCCAGTTCGGCTACCAGACGGGTGCGCAGCGCGGCCTGGGCGATGTCGTCAACCATCGCCTCGGCCAGTTGGCGCTGCTCGGGTAACAAGCGTGCCTGGGCACCGGGCAGGTACAGTCCGGCCACGCCGATCGCACGGTCCTCGCCGTCCAGCAGCGGCAGGAACCACCACTGCGCGCCGGCCAGGGTATCGGTGAAGCGACCGCTGGGCTGGCCGTGGCGCAGGGCCCAATCGGCGGCCGCCAGATCGGTGTCGCCTGGCTGGCTGCGGCCGCCGGTGGCGGTGTCGGCCCCGATCCGCAGCCACGCCGGCACGTCCATGGCCTGTTCCAGCGCGTGCCGCCCGGCTTGCGCCACCTCGCCATTGCCGGCCGCGCTGGCCAGCTGCCGTCCCAGCTGCTGGCGCGCGCGGGCGTGGCGGTTGGCCGCGCGCAGCGCGATCACCTGCATGCGCAGGCGTGATGCCAGCCGGCCGGCCACCAGTGCCGCAGCCAGGAACAGGAACACGGTGATCACGCCCTGGCGCGCACCGATGGCGAAGGTGAAGCGCGGTGCGATGAACAGGAAGTTGTAGGCGAGGAAGCACAGGATCGCTGCCATCACCGCCACGCTGGCGCGGGTACGCGCAGCGACCAGCACCACCGCCACGATGAACACCATCGACAGGTCGGCCATGCCCACCCAGCGCTCGGCCAGCCACGCCACGGCACAGGCCAGCGCGGTGGCGACCAGCGCCTGCACCGGCTCGTAGCTGATGCCGCGCCCGGGCGGCAACAGGCCTTCGCGTCGCGATCGCGCGCGCGCCTGCGGGGTGCTGATGATGGTGATCTCGTAGTGCGCGCCGCGCTGGATCAGCTGCTGGGTCAGCGTGCGGTTGAACATCCGTGCCAGCGGCCGTTCGCGGGTACGGCCCAGCACCAGGGTGGATACGCCGTTGTGCGCGGCATGGTCGAGCAGGGCATCGGCGATGCTGGAGCCATGCAGCAGTTCGGCGTCGCCGCCCAGCCGCCGCGCCAGCGCGAAGGCCGCATCGATCTCGCGCCGGGTCGCCTCGTCCTGGCGCCGGCTCTGCACGGTCACCACCGTCCACGGTGCGTCGCGGCGTTCGGCGATGCGCCGCGCCACCCGCACCAGGTACTCGCTCTGGCCACCCCCATCGATGGCCACCAGCACGCCACGCCGCAGCGGCAGGTTGCCTTCGCCGCGTGCGGCACGGGTCTCGCGCAGGCTGCTGTCAACGCGGTCGGCGGCCTCCTGCATCGCCAGCTCACGCAGTGCGGTCAGGTTGGCGGGCGAGAAGAACGCCTGCAGCGCCTGTGCGGCCTGCTCGGGCACATATACCTTGCCCTGCTGCAGACGCGCGATCAGCTCGCGGGGCGGCAGGTCGACCAGCACGATGTCATGCAGGCGATCGAGCACGCCGTCAGGCACCGTTTCGCTGACCCGCACGCCGGTGATGCGCATCACCACATCGTTGAGGCTCTCCAGATGCTGGATGTTGACCGTCGTCCAGACGTCGATGCCGGCGTCCAGCAGTTCCATCACATCCTGCCAGCGTCGTTCGTGGCGGCTGCCCGGCGCATTGCGGTGTGCCAGCTCGTCCACCAGCACCAGCGCAGGACGCCGTGCAAGCACGGCGTCAAGATCCATCTCCTGCAGGGCGTGGCCGTGGTAGGCCACGTCCTTCAGCGGCAGCTGCGGCAGGCCTTCCAGCAGCGCCTGGGTATCGGCGCGGCCGTGGGTTTCCACCAGCCCGACCACCAGGTCGACACCGCGGCGCAGCTGTTCCTGCGCGCGGGTCAGCATGGTGTAGGTCTTGCCCACGCCCGGCGCCGCGCCGAGGAACACGGTCAGCTTGCCGCCGGCTTCGCGTTGCAGGCCTTCCACCAGGGCATCGGCCTGGCGGGTACGCACATCAGTCATGGGTGCCGCTGTCATGCCAGCCATTGTGCGCGCAGTAGGTGCAGGCCGGCATCACGGCGCCTTGGCCGCGTGGTCCAGGGCGAAGTTCAGCGTAACCACGTTCACCCGCGGCTGGCCGAACACGCCCCACTGGCGTCCTTCGGTATGTGCCTGCACCAGCGCCTGCACCCGTTCCACCGGCAGCCCGCGGGCGCGCGCCACGCGGGCCACCTGCAGCTGGGCCGCGGCCGGTGACAGCTGCGGGTCCAGGCCACCACCGGACTGGGTGACCAGATCGGCCGGCACCTGCGCCGGCGCCACGCCTTCGCGTGCGGCCACGGCCGCCGTGCTGGCGGCCACGCGTTCGGCCAGCGCCGGGTTGCTGCGCGCCAGGTTGGAACCGGCCGCCGCCATCGGGTCGTAGTTGGCTGCCGACGGCCGCGCCTGGAAATAGCCTTCGGCGGTGAACGGCTGCGCCAGCCACACCGAGCCACGCACCTGGCCGTTGCCATCGCGCAGCAGGCTGCCTTCGGCCTGGCCCGGGAAGGCAAGGCCGGCAAAGCCGGTGGCGATGCCGGCATAGACCGCGCCGGCCAGCAGCAGCGTGGCCAGGCCCAGGCCGATCGCTGGGCGCCAGCTGGCACCGTCCTGCAGGCTGGCCACGCGGGCCTCGGCTTTCGGTTCGCGGGACAGGGAAGACGAAGTGGAAACAGAACGGTTCATGCGCCGAATACCAGGACAAGAAGGAGGTCGATCAGCTTGATTGCCGCGAACGGCAGCAGCACGCCGCCGAGGCCGTACACCAGCATGTTCCGGCGCAGCAGCGCCGTTGCGGTGGCCGGGCGGAAGCGCACGCCACGCAGAGCGAGCGGGATCAGCGCGGGAATCACCAGGGCATTGAAGATCAGCGCCGCCAGCACCGCGTTGCGCGGGCTGGACAGCTGCATCACGTTCAATGCGGCCATGGTCGGAACCGCGGCGGCAAACAATGCCGGCAGGATCGCGAAGTACTTGGACACGTCGTTGGCCAGCGAGAACGTGGTCAGCGCGCCGCGGGTGATCAGCTGCTGCTTGCCCACTTCCACCACCGCCAGCAGCTTGGCCGGGTCTGAATCCAGGTCGACCATGTTGCCGGCTTCCTTCGCCGCCTGCGTACCGGAGTTCATTGCCAGGCCGATGTCGGCCTGGGCCAGCGCCGGCGCATCGTTGGTGCCGTCACCGACCATCGCCACCAGGCGACCGCCGGCCTGTTCCTGGCGGATGCGCGCCAGCTTGTCTTCCGGGCGCGCCTCGGCGATGTAGTCGTCCACACCGGCCTCGGCGGCGATGGCGGCGGCGGTCAGCGGGTTGTCGCCGGTGATCATCACCGTGCGGATGCCCATCGCCCGCAGCTGCGCGAATTTCTCGCGCATGCCGTGCTTGACCACGTCCGACAGCTCGATCACGCCCAGTACGTGGCGGCCCTCGGCGACCACCAGCGGGGTGGCGCCATTGCGGGCCACCTGCTCGACGCGTCCGCCGAGTTCGGCCGGCACGCTGCCGCCGAGCGTCTGCACGTGGTTGCGGATCGCGTCCAGCGCACCCTTGCGGATCTGGCGTCCGTGTTCCAGGTCGACACCGGACATGCGGGTCTGTGCACTGAAGGCCAGGTAGTCGGCATGCTCCGGCTCGGCGGTAGCGCAGCCCTGTTCGCGGGCCAGGCGCACGATCGACTTGCCTTCCGGGGTCGGGTCGGCCAGCGAGGACAGCAGTGCCGCTTCGCGCAGCTGGCTGGCGTCGATGCCGGCCAGCGGATGGAAGTGGCTGGCCTGGCGGTCGCCGTAGGTGATGGTGCCGGTCTTGTCCAGCAGCAGCACATCGACGTCGCCGGCCACTTCCACTGCCTTGCCCGACTTGGCCAGCACGTTGGCGGCCAGCGCACGGTTCATGCCGGCAATACCAATGGCCGGCAGCAGGCCGCCGATGGTGGTCGGGATCAGGCACACCAGCAGCGCGATCAGCAGCAGCGGATCGACCTGCACGCCAACTGCAGCGCCGATGGCCGGCAGCGTTGCCACCACCACCAGGAAGGTCAGCGTCATCGCCGCCAGCAGCAGGGTCAGCGCGATCTCGTTCGGGGTCTTCTGCCGGTTGGCACCTTCCACCAGCGCGATCATCCGGTCCAGAAAGCTGTGGCCCGGCTCGGCGGTCACCCGCACGATGATCTGGTCGGACAGCACCTTGGTGCCGCCGATCACGCCGGAACGGTCGGTGCCGGCCTCGCGCAGCACCGGTGCCGATTCGCCGGTCACCGCCGCTTCGTTGATGGTGGCCAGACCCTGCACGATCTCGCCATCGGCCGGCACCAGTTCTCCTGCACTGACGATCACGTGGTCACCCGGGCGCAGTTCGGCGGCCGGTACCTGGGTCTCGGCGGCGTCCGGCTGCGGTGCGGCCAGCCGGCGTGCCACCAGATCCTGGCGGGCACGGCGCAGCGAGGCGGCCTGGCCACGGCCGCGGGCTTCGGCCACGGCCTCGGCGAAGTTGCCGAACAGCACGGTCACCAGCAGGATCGCGGTGACCGCCAGGCCGAAGCCCAGCGGCGCATTGCCGGTCAAGGTGACGATCGCTGCCACGATCGTGCCGGCCATCACCACCGCCATCACCGGGCTGCGCACCAGGTGCATCGGTGACAGCTTGCGCACCGCCTCGATCAGCGCACGGCGCAGGCCGGCAGCATCGAGCAGGGCAGGGCGCGGCGCATGGGAACTACGGGTTGAACTTGCATGACTACTCATGGGGGTGTCCTCAGTGCAGTCCCAGGCTCAGGTGGTCGGCAATCGGGCCGAGTACCAGCGCCGGCATGAACTGCAGCACGGTCAGGATGACGATCACCGAGACCAGGGTCAGGGCGAAGGTCGGCGTTTCGATCTGCAGGCTGCCGGCAGATTCCGGTGCCTGGCGCTTGGCGGCCAGCTGCGCGGCCACCACCAGCGGGATGATCAGCAGCGGGAAGCGGCCCAGCAGCAGCACCAGCGAGCAGCTCAGGTTCCACCACAATGTGGCGTCACCCAGCCCTTCGAAGCCCGAACCGTTGTTGGCATAGGCCGAGACGTACTCGTAGAACACCTGGCTGATGCCATGGAAGCCGGGGTTGGAGGTACCGGCCAGGCCGGGCACGGCCAGGGTGATCGCGGTGAACACCAGCAGGGTGATCGGCTGCAGCAGTACCAGCAGCGCCAGCAGGCGTACCTGTGGCGTCTCCAGCTTGCGGCCGAACAGCTCCGGCGTACGCCCGGTCATCAGGCCGGCCAGGAACACGCCCAGCAGCAGGTACACGATGAACTGCTGCAGGCCGCAGCCGATGCCGCCCCAGATCGCGCTGACCAGCATGTTGACCATCGCGATGCCACCACTGAGCGGCGCCAGCGAATCGTGCATGCCGTTCACCGAGCCATTGGAGACCTGGGTGGTCACCGCCGCCCACAGCGCGGTGCCATCGGCGCCGAAACGCACCTCCTTGCCTTCCATCAGCAGCGGGGTGGCGGCGCTGGCGCTATGGCCCTCGCTCCACATCATCGCGCCGGTGGACAGCAGCGACATGCCCAGCATGCAGCTGAACACCAGAACGCCGAAGCGTCGGCGGCCGGTGAATGCACCGATCATGAAGATCACCGCCATCGGCACCAGCAGGATGCCAAGCACTTCCAGCGCGTTGGACAGCGGCGTCGGGTTTTCCAGCGGGAAACTGCTGTTCGGGCCGTACCAGCCGCCACCATTGGCACCCAGCTGCTTGGCCGCGACCATCGCCGCCACCGGGCCCAACGGCAGTTTCTGCTCGGCCATGCCAGCGCTGGCGTCGATCGGCGTGGCCTGCGGCCCGCCCGCCATCGTCGACGGCACGCCCTGGCTGGTCAGCAGCAGGGTCCACACCAGGCACAGCGGCAACAGGAAGCGCACGCACAAGCGCACCACGTCCACGTAGTAGTTGCCGACCGCGACCTGGCGGTCATCGCCGGCCCCGGTGGCCGCCGCAGCCTGCGGCGCACGCGAGAACAACGCGCGCAGCGTGGCCACTGCCAACGCCAGGCCCATCATCGGCGTCACCACCTGCAGGCCGGTGATGCCGGTCATCTGCGAAAGGTAGGACAGCTGCGCCTGGCCCGAATAGTGCTGCTGGTTGGTGTTGGTCAGGAACGAGATCATCGTGTGCAGCGCGGTGTCCCAGCGCATGTTCGGGATCTGGTCCGGGTTCAACGGCAGCCAGGCCTGGGTCATGAACACGGTCTGGGTCAGCACCGCCACCACCACGTTGCTCAGCACGAACGCCAACACATAGCCGCGCCAGCTCATCGAACGCGATGGATCGACACCGAACACCCGGTACAGCGGTTTCTCGATCCAGTGGAACAGCACGTCGACCTTCATCGGCGTGCCACGCATCACCCGCGCCAGGTACACGCCCAACGGCCACGCCAGCGCAACGCTGACGGCAATAATCACAAGCATCTCAGTCATGTCAGGCTCCGTCAGAACGACTCGGGCCGCAGCACGACATAAAGCAGATAGGCGGCGGCGACCAGCACCAGCACGCCACACAACAACGACAGCCAGGGGGACATTGCAATAGCGTCCTGGTGGAACCCCTCCACCTCAGGCCGCCATCGTCGTCCTGCCGGCCATAAACGCACTACGCGCCGGACCGGGCCGGCGCGTAAAGAGTGCATAAATTCAGCGGGTCAACCCGTAACCAGACCCGCCTTCTGTATCCCCCGCCATGCCGGGTGATGCTTTCCGTAGAGTCGAGCTTGCTCGACTGATTCTCGGGCAGGAACAGTCGAGCAAGCTCGACGCTACGCAGGAATCACGGCGCCTGGCTCGCCGGCGCCAGCCCCTTCAGCTCGCGATAGCGCTGCAGGGTGCTTTCGATCTCGGCCTTCAACGCCTGCTGCTGCTGCGCGAACCCGGCCAGCAGCCGCTGCTGGGACTGCAGCTGCGCGTGCCGCTGGCGGATCGCCTCGGCCTGCTTCTCGGCCACCGGGGCGCCCCCCAGTTCGCGGTCGCCGGCGGCCGACAACAGCGCCACCAGCGATTCACGCATGCTGGCCACGTTGTACTCGGCCGTCTTGAGGTTGTTGTCCAGCACTTCCTGGCGTTCGGCGAACACCCGGCGCAGGTCGTCCTCGCTGCCATAGGTGGACAGCATCGCCTGCTCGGTGCGCTGGCGGGTCTGCACGGCCATCAGGTCCAGCTGCTGCTGCGCCGCAGCCGTGCTGGCCTCGGCGCGTTCGGCGTCGGTCAACGCGCGCTGGACCTGCGCATTGCGCAGGCCGCTCTTCGCATTGAACTCCTCGCGGGCGTGGTTGACCGCATCGGCCGGCAGCGAATCACTGCAGATCCGTTCCTTGCCCTCGTTCCAGCAGTACAGCTTCTTCTCCACCTTGCCGGGGTCGCGCGACTGCGCCGGCACGGTGAACGGCACGGCCAGCAGCAGGCCGGTGAAGAGAACAGCAGGAACGCGGGACATGGCCTTTCCCCTGGGTGGTCAGCGGGTCGAACGAACGCCGTACTGGGCCCGGTAGGCTTCCAGCGGCTGCCGGTAGCCCACAAGTTCCGGGTTGCCGGAGGCGAAATCAAGCAGGTCGGCCAGCGACGCCACGGCGATCACCGGGATGCCTGCTTCTTCGGCCACCGACTGCGCGGCCGAGCGGCGGTCGGATTCCGAAGCGATCTCCTGGCGGTCCAGCGCCACCACGATGCCGGCCGGGGTACCGCCGGCGCCGCGGATGATGGCCAACGCCTCGCGGATCGCGGTACCGGCGGTGATCACGTCGTCGACGATCAGCACGCGCTTGCCATTCATGTCAGCGCCGATCAGCTGGCCGCCTTCACCATGGTCCTTGGCTTCCTTGCGGTTGAACGACAGCGGCAGGTCACGGCCGCGCTGGGCCAGCTCGCAGGCCATCGCGGTGGCCAGCGGAATGCCCTTGTAGGCCGGGCCGAACACCACGTCGTACTTGATCCCGGTGGCGTCGATGGCATCGGCGTAGCAGGCGCCGAGCTGGGACAGCAGCGAGCCGGAGTCGAAGCGGCCGGCGTTGAAGAAATAGGGGCTCAGCCGGCCGGACTTGAGGGTGAACTGGCCGAAGCGCAGGGCATCGGCGGTCAGGGCCAGCTGCAGGAAACGGTGGCGGTGGTCGCTCATCAAAACTCGATTCATCTTCATTTGGAGCACAAATCCTAATCCAGCTGGGCGTTTCGCGCTCGTTTGGCCTGCTGTGAAGGCCCGCCCGGGGGCCGCCGGCGGACTGCGCAGCCCCGCAGGCAACCGGTATGCTTGCGCGGTTTCCCGCCGCAGGCTCCCCCGCATGCGCATCACCAGTGCCCGAGGACGGGCACTCAGGCGCGGAGAACGTTTGGTCGGCCTCGCACCGAGACCGGGCAAGGCGCTATCGGGACCAGCGGACCCTGTCAGACATTCAAGAAGCCACCCGTATGCACGCTGTGGCGCACTTCGCCGTGACAATGCCAGGCTGCTGGCGGGTCTGGATGCGTATGCGGTCGTGGATGGTGTCCGACACGCCGCTGCTGCCGTTGGTGACGCACGGCCCTGATTTCCAACCCTCAGTACGCCCCCGAGGTTGCTGCTGGCGGCGTAGGGGGGGGGTAAGTGATGCGATGGGTTTCAACGCGACCCATCTCATCAGCCAGCGGGACCAGTCGTTACCCGCCGACGGTTACGGTGCCGCTACAAGGGCCGCGACCGCACATCGGCGGCTCGTTTCCCCAGTTGCTTCCAGGACGGTCCATTCCGCCATTTCCGCCTGCAGCGCCACCGCCATCGCTGCCATCGCCACCGCCACCGCCACTTCCTTCGTCAATACGTACGGGAAGGGCTCCTTCGCGGGGCGTCTGTCCTTCGCCCACCCAGTTTGACTCAAAGTTCTCGTGATAGACGGTGCAATGCGTTGGATTGCAGATCTGATAAGTGGTCCCTGTTGCCCAAGCGAAAAGGGGTACGTAGTCGATTGGCGCACGGGAATCTTTGATGATCTCCAGCGTTTTTCCGTCCGGTACTGGTGACTCCACTCTACAATCCGTGCAGAAGTATGGCCCTCGCTCAAAGGCCAATGTGCTTGCGGCAACTGCAAGTCCTGCAGCGACCAACAGGATGAGTATTGCGTTTCGTTGCGAGATGTGGAGTCCGGTCCTACCTGCAGCACGAGTCATATATTTGATTTCCTTTTCTTATGGCAAGCGACAGTTGTCGTGCGCTCAGTGCTTTGTCCAATGTGCTTACTTGCTGAGCTGGAACCACCGACGGATCCGCGATACGAACAGCTTCAAAGTAGGCTCTGCTCGCAACTGGGTCCTCATCGATCAGTACGCCAGCGTGGTAGGCATTGCCAAGTTGTAGAAGTGCATCCACGCTTCCTTGGTCAACCATCTCTTCCAGATAGCCAGCGGCTCTGTGTTTGTAATCTTTCACGCGATCAGGATCACGTAGGAGTTCTGCGCGTCCGCCAAGGGCGGACTCTGAATCCGCGGCATAGAGGAGCCGTGCTCCTATATTTCCTTGCTCCGCTGCAAGCGCCAACCATTTACTGGAACTGAGTTCGTTCTCCACGGAAAGGTCGCTGCACGCGGCCACCACATCTTCCGGTGCGTGAAGTGCGCTACCTCTTGATGCACGCCTGCTGATATTCGCGCATTCATTGAGCTTGAGGAAAATTCCGTAGGATGCGGTGGCGTCTCCGGCTACGGCCTGCGAAGTGAGTTCCGCTATCACCTTGTCAACGGTCCCGGTTGGTACTCGGCCGAAATCTTCAACTGCGAAAGCTCTTCCGGACAGTTGCCGCACGCGAACAGCCCTGTTTGCCGGCGATTGTGGTGACGAGGCTGCAACGGCGGAGGTTGATGTACTCGAAGAATTTCCAGTGGCTGGTGCAAATGAAATGGTAGTAGTGTTCTTGCGCTCTGCCTCCGCTGTGTCTTTGGCCGTTGAGCAATACCAGATGCCTGACCCGATCAAGATCATGGATGCAGGCAGAAAGAAAAATGTACTTCTTCGATGCATTGCGTTCCCTTGGGTTGAAGATCGAAGGTTTGGCGGCACGTTGCGCATCAACCAACGGAAGGGATTGGCGCCTGATGACCGTTTGGTTAGTGCGGTCCGCAAGCTCCCGGCTGGTACTCATGAAGTCTTCATGTTCAAGCAGAAGTTCTCAGGTCAGCGGGGCGCTGTACATAGTGGTTTCCTCTGGCGTCTGGTAGGAAAAACCTTGTACTGACGTTGCTCTGAAAGTCAGAGCTGGTCCTTTCGGTTTGAGCTGGCAATAGACGGGCTTTGGTCCGTCGCTGCCGAGTTCCGAGGCCTCTGGTTTGGCAGATGTCACTGAAGTAGAGCTTTCACGGCTGGTACGCCGTCTATTACCCACCGTCCGCCACGTCTCAGCCGGTGCGACTGGGCTGGAGCACGATCATGGTTCCTTCACCCCATTGGCGGCTTCATGAAAATTCCCGTTCTGCGCTCTCCGCGGTCGGTGTAGTCGATTGCAGAAGCGTTGCTGGTTCATGTTCCGAGCGGGAGGACGCCGACTCCCTGCTTCACCTGTCGTGCGACGTAGAGCCCGTGAACGAATATGGCTGGGTGGACTACTACGTCCACAATGGGGTCTGCCCGGTAGATGCCATGGACGCGAAGGAGCTGGTGCGTACCGCCGTCCGTCAGTGGGGCATGGCCAGGAAGCCCGACTACTTCGTCGCCCAGGTGGCCTCCGATCGGTAGCATTGGAGCGCAGCCGGAAGTAGGCTTGCCGACGCAATGTGTTGGTACACAGCGCCTGAAGCAGTTGGTACTGGTGTTGGTACGGAAGGCACTAAGCCCAATAGACCTCATTTAAGAACAATAGGTTACCGTGACTTTTCGCATCATCAGCTTCAACGCCAATGGCATCCGTTCGGCCGCAACCAAGGGCTTCCTCGACTGGTTCCGGGCCCAGGACGCCGACGTCCTGTGCATCCAGGAAACCAAGGCCCAGGAAGACCAGCTGACCGACCCGATGTTCCGCCCGGACGGCCACCACTGCTTCTACCGCGACGCCATCACCAAGAAGGGCTACAGCGGCGTGGCCATCTACAGCAAGCGCGAGCCGGACCAGGTCATCACCTCGCTGGGCTGGGCCCCGTTCGACGACGAAGGCCGCTACATCGAGGCCCGCTACGGCAACCTCAGCGTGGTTTCCTTCTATATCCCGTCCGGCAGCTCGGGCGACCTGCGCCAGGGCTTCAAGTTCGAAGTGATGGAATGGCTGCGGCCGATCCTTGAAGAGTGGGCGCGCAGCGGCCGCGACTACGTGCTGTGCGGCGACTGGAACATCGTGCGTTCAGCGCTGGACATCAAGAACTGGAAGTCCAACCAGAAGAATTCCGGCTGCCTGCCGGAGGAGCGCGACTGGCTCAACGCCCTGTGCGCCGACCACGGCCAGGCCACCGATGTCGCCGCCGGCCGTGGCTGGGCCGATGCCTACCGCCTGCTCAACCCCACCGGCGAGGACTACACCTGGTGGAGCAACCGCGGCGCCGCCCGCGCCAACAATGTCGGTTGGCGCATCGACTACCAGTTCATCACCCCGGGCCTGCGTGAGCGCCTGCGCAGCTGCTCGATCTACCGCGACGAGCGCTTCTCCGACCACGCCCCGTTCACCGTGGACTACGACCTGTGACCGAGGCGGCCACGCCGGCCAGCTACAAGGGCTGGGCCGGGATCAAGCGCGCCTTCGGTACGCCCTCGGCACTGACCATGGCCATGCTCGGCTTCGGCAGCGGGCTGCCGTTCCTGCTGATCGCCTCGCAGACCCTGTCCACCCGCCTGCGTGATGTCGGCCTGGACCTGGGCAGCATCGGGCTGATCAGCCTGGCCAGCTTCTTCTACCTGCTCAAGTTCCTGTGGGCGCCGCTGCTGGACCGCTACGCCTTCCCGCTGCTCGGCGGGCTGGGACGCCGGCGCTCGTGGCTGCTGGTATCGCAGGTGATGGTGCTGGTCGGCCTGGTGGCGTTGGCATTCGTACGCCCCGAGCAGGGGGTGTGGCCGCTGGTGGCGTGGGTGCTGGTGGCCTCGTTTGCCGGCGCCACCCAGGATTCGGCGGTCGATGCCTACCGTATCGAGATCGCCCCGCAGACCGCCCAGGCCGCACTGGCCGCCACCTATACGCTGGGCTACCGGATCGGCCTGATCCTGGCCGGGGCCGGCGCGCTGTACCTGGCCCAGTTCGAAGGCTGGATCATCGCCTACCTGGCGATGGCCGCGCTGATGCTGCTGCCGATCATCACCACCCTGCTGTGCGCCGAACCGGAACGTCCGGCCACCATCGTGCAGCGGCGCATCGACGTGGCCGAAGCGTTCGTGCAGCCGATCACCAGCTTCTTCAGCCGCAATGGCGTGGCGCTGGCCCTGGTGCTGCTGGCGTTCGTCGGGTTGTTCAAGTTCCCCGACCAGGTCATCGGGGTGATGGCCGGTCCGTTCTATCTCGACTCGGGCTTCGACAAGGCCGACATCGCCACGGTGTCCAAGCTGTTCGGCGTGTGGATGGGCATCGGCGGCGCGTTCCTCGGCGGCATCGCGGTGGCGGCCTTCGGCTTCCGTCGCATGCTGCTGGTCGCCGCGCTCGGCGTCGCGCTGTCCAATCTGGCCTTCCTGCTGATGGCGCACAACCCGGGCAAGCTGTGGGCGTTCTATGCTGCGCTCAGTGCCGACAACCTGTTCCAGGGCTTCGCCGGCACCGTGCTGGTGGCCTTCATGTCCTCGCTCACCGACCGCAATTTCACCGCCACCCAGTACGCGCTGCTGGTGTCGCTGGCCAACCTGCCCGGCAAGTTCGTCGGTGGCGTGTCCGGCTATATCGTGGAAGCCACGTCGTACAGCACGTTCTTCATCCTCAGCTCGATCACCGTGGTGCCGACGCTGCTGCTGCTGGCGTGGCTGTGGCCGCGCATCGTCGACCGGACCCCGCCACCGGCGGCCTGATTGCCTGCCCGCCCGGTCTGCGGGATCATCGCCCCGACGCGCCGAGGGGGCGGTGCCTTGCGAACGGGGAAGTGAGCATGGCCGACGTTGTGCTGCGGGACCTGGACCCGCTGCTGCTGGAACGCATCCGTCGGGTCGCCGTGGCCCGCGGCTGGACCCATGAACAGACCTGCGCCGCGCTGCTGGAGCAGGGGCTGTTCAGTAGTGAACTGGAGGTCCGCTCCGGCTTCGGCGATCCCGAAGTCGACGCACTTTCTGATGCCATCGCCGCGCTGCAGGCCCTGCCGGCAGGGCAGGGCTTCGATTGATCTGATCGCTGCTCGCCGGGCATGGCCCGGCGCTACCACGTGCTTTTGTAGAGTCGAGCCATGCTCGACTGCTTCTGTTCACGCCAGATGGATCGCACCCAGGATCCGCGGCCCCTTGGCCCCGGTCACGCTCGGCAGGTTGCCGGCCAGTCCGTCCAGCGTCCGCTGTGCCAGCCACGCAAACCCCATGGCTTCCACATACTCCGGGTCCAGCCCATGCACCGCGCTGGACTCCACCTGCACGCCCGGCAGCCGTGCGCTCAGCCGCTTCATCAGCTGCCGGTTGCGCACGCCGCCGCCGCACACCAGCAACCGGCGCGTCTGCGGCTGCTGCGCCAGCAGCGCGTCGGCCACCGTCGCCACGGTCAGTTCCAGCAAGGTGGCCTGCACGTCGGCGGCGGCAAACTGCCCTTCGCCCATGTGCATCTCGGCCCAGGCCAGGTGGAACTGTTCGCGGCCGGTGCTCTTCGGCGGCGGCAGATCGAACCACGGGTCCGAACGCCAACCGGCCAGCAGGCTGTCATCCACCGCACCGCTGGCTGCGTAGGCGCCGTCGGCATCGAAGGTGCGTCCGGTGTGGCGCTGGCACCAGGCATCCATCAGCGCGTTGGCCGGGCCAGTATCGAAGCCACGCACCTGTCCCTCGCGCGGGATCAGGGTCAGGTTGGCGATACCGCCCAGGTTGAGCACTGCACGGTCCTCGTCGGCCGCGCCCAGCATGCCCAGGTGGAAGGCCGGCATCAGCGGCGCGCCATGGCCCCCGGCCGCCACGTCGCGGCGACGGAAGTCGCTTACCGTGGTGATCCCGGTCAGTTCGGCGATGCGGTTGCCATCGCCCAGCTGCACGGTGAACGCCGGGTCGGCCAGTGGCCGATGGCGTACGGTCTGCCCGTGCGAGCCGATCGCACGCACCTGGCGGCGGTCCACGCCGGCCTCGGCCAGCAGCTGGTTGGCGGCCTCGGCGAAGTGGATGGCGATCCGCGCATCCAGTTCGCCCAGTTCCTCCAGCGAGTCCAGCGGACCGCCTTCGCCCAGCGCCACCAGGCGTGCGCGCAGCACCGGCTCCCAGCGGGCGGTCAGCCCGTGCACGAAGCGGCAGCCACCGCTGTCGGGGAACTGCACCAGCGCGGCATCGATGCCGTCGGCGCTGGTGCCCGACATCAGGCCAAGGTACAGGGGGGCGTCAGTGGCGGCAGTGGTGTTCATGGCGGGCATAAAAAAAGGACGCGGCAAGCTTGGGCTGCCGCGTCCTTCTTCGTCAACGCAGGGGTTCAGCCGCGCTTGCGGCCGGTCGCCTGCTTGTCCTTGGCGCTGGCCACCTCGGGGGCGGCCTCGTCGCGGCTGGTCGGGGCCGGGCTGGCATCGGCGTAGATCAGCTTCTCCATGCCCTGGATGCGGGCCATCGCCGGCGCGGTCTGCGCGCGGAAGGCCACCAGCTCGGCGCCCTTCAGCGGCTCCGGCGGCGGCATGGTCACGGTCAGCGGGTTGCGGTGCTCGCCGTTGACGCGGAATTCGTAGTGCAGGTGCGGGCCGGTAGCCAGGCCGGTCGAGCCGACATAGCCGATCACCGTGCCCTGCGCCACGCGCTGGCCGGTCTTGATGTTGGCAAAGCGCGACATGTGCCCGTACAGGGTGGTGTGGCCGCGGCCATGGTCGAGGATCACCACGTTGCCGTAGCCACGCTGCACGCCGGCAAACTGCACGCGGGCGTCGCCGGCGGCCATGATCGGGGTGCCGGTACGCGCAGCGTAGTCCACGCCCTTGTGCATGCGCATCTTGCCCAGCACCGGGTGCTTGCGCGCGCCGAAGGTCGAGCTCAACCGTGCGAACGGGATCGGCATGCGGATGAAGCTCTTCTTCAGCGAACGGCCGTTGATGTCGTAGTACTCGGACTTGCCGTTGCGGTCGAAGCGGAAGCCGGAATAGGTCTTGCCACCAGTGGTGAAGGTCGCTGCCAGGATCTTGCTGGTGTCCACCTTCTCGCCTTCGCGCCAGGTTTCATCCATCACCACGCTGAAGCGGTCGCCCGGCTGCAGGTCCTTGGAGAAGTCGATGTCGTACTTGAAGATGTCGTCGGTCATCGTCGCGATCGCCGACGGCGACAGCCCGGCCCGGCGCGCGGCGGCGTACAGCGAACTGGTGATCTCGCCGCTGGTCACCACCGTGCGCGTGGAGGTCTCGCGCTGGGTCACCTTCTCCTTGATGTCATCGCCGGCCAGGCTCAGTTCGACCCGGTTGTCGGCATCGCGGTCGAAGCGGATGCTGCGCAGGTCGCCCGACAGCGGCATGTCGAAGGCGATCTCGGCCCCCGGCCGCAGCTTGGTCAGCGCCTCGCGCGCGCCGGGGTGGTCCAGCACCCGGTGCAGGGTGGTGGCCGGGATGCCGGCCTTGTCGAACAGATCGCTCAGGGTCTGGCCGCGCTGCACGCGCAGCACCTGCCAGCTGTCACCGGGCACCTGCTGCTGGCGGGCCAGGGCCAGCGGCGGCAACGGCAGCGCCAGGCTGGTGTGGCTGTCGGCGAAGGGCGCATCGATGGTGTGCGAGAAGCCGGGGACGATCGTCGCCACCAGCGCACCGATGGTCGCAAACAGGCTGGCATGCATCCAATGGCGCCGGGTCCAGCGCTCGTTGAAGGCGGCGGGAAGGTGTTGCCTGAGCTTCCGATGCAGGGCGTTGTCGTGCAGGACGTGGAGTCGTTCCTGGAAGCGCTGCTTGCGTGCGCGCCCTTGTTCGGAATTGTGCATCGGCGATTTTTCCTGACGGCCCGGGAGCGCGGGCCTAAACGCCGGTTACCATAGACACCTGAGAAAACCGCGTCAAACCCTTGTGCCCATTGGCTTTTGTGAAGCCAATCGGGTTAACTTTGCTTTAACACCCCACACAAGAATCGGCGTTGCCGGGAGTAGTCACGTGTCCTCGATTGAAGAAGCCCTTGCCCTGATCGGCCGTGGTGCCGACGAGATCCTCAAGCTCGAGGATCTGCGTGCGCGCCTGCAGGAAGGCCGTCCGCTGCGGATCAAGGCCGGCTTCGACCCCACCGCGCCGGACCTGCACCTGGGCCATACGGTGCTGCTGAACAAGATGCGTCAGTTCCAGGACCTTGGCCACCAGGTCATCTTCCTGATCGGCGACTTCACCGGCATGATCGGCGACCCGTCCGGCAAGAGCCTGACCCGCAAGCCGCTCAGCCGCGAGGACGTGCTGGCCAACGCCCGCACCTATGAGGAGCAGGTGTTCAAGGTGCTGGACCGCAGCCGTACCGAAGTCCGCTTCAATTCGGAGTGGTTCGGCAAGATGGGCGCGGCCGACATGATCCGCCTGGCCGGCCAGCACACCGTGGCGCGCATGCTCGAGCGCGACGACTTCGCCAAGCGCTACGCCGCCCAGCAGTCCATTGCCATCCACGAGTTCCTGTACCCGCTGGTGCAGGGCTACGACTCGGTGGCCCTGGAAGCCGACGTTGAGCTCGGCGGTACCGACCAGAAGTTCAACCTGCTGATGGGCCGTGGCCTGCAGGAGCACCATGGCCAGAAGCCGCAGGTGGTGCTGACCATGCCGCTGCTGGAAGGCCTGGACGGCGTCAACAAGATGTCCAAGTCGCTGGGCAACTACATCGGCATCAGCGAGCCGGCCATTGATATCGTCACCAAGACCATGAAGGTGGACGACACGCTGATGTGGCGCTGGATCGAGCTGCTGTCGTTCGACATCAGCCAGGCCGAAGCGGTGCAGCTGCGCGAGCAGGTGGCCACTGGCGGCCTCAACCCGCGCGTGGTCAAGCTGCGTCTGGCGCGTGAACTGGCGACCCGCTTCCACGACGCCGCCGCGGCCGAGCAGGCCATTGCCGGCTGGGAAGCGGCGGTGACCGGGCAGGGCGACATCACCCAGCTGCCGCTGCAGGACGTGGCGATCCCGGCCGAGGGCCTGCGGATTGCCGCGCTGCTGACCGCGGCCGGGCTGACCCCGAGCAACTCCGAAGCCAACCGCAAGCTCAAGGAGCGCGCGGTGAAGGTCGACGGCGAAGTAGTGAAAGATGGCCAGCAGGTGCTGCAACCGGGCTTCGAAGGCCTGCTGCAGGTCGGTAAGCGTACGTTTGCCCGCGTGCGCCTGGTCGCTGCCTGAGACAAAGGAAGGGCCGGCGCCAGCCGGCCCTTCCTTAGGCTCTTGTGGAGCCGAAGGCAACGGCAGGAGCCGTTGCCAACGTCGCTTGCGACGGCCGGCAGGGGGCCGGGCAGGACGCCCGGCATAGCCCACGCTCGGCTGCTCTTCACGGGGTCCTCCCGCAGCGCGCCGGATGAACGGATGCAACATCCGTTGAAAAAAATCGCCACACCCCCTTCACAAATGATGCAGATGGGGACATACTTCTCCTCCCCCGTCGCAGGGGTCGCCACCAAGGGGCTTCAGCGACAACAGGGCGCCCACCACCGACGAACGAGATGATCGAACGAGGGTGTTGACAGACTGAAAAAGTCTGACATAATGGGCGGCTCGCTACGAAGGAAACTTCGCAGCACACGGGAGCGGCGCTGAGGCCACTTCCCCGGATCTTTGAAAGTATGCGCAGGTATCTTGTGAAGGCGCCTGCAGGAAGGATGATTGTCCATCTTGCAGACGTTTGATCAAGCAACTATTAATTGTTTTAAAGCAA
>NZ_PYTV01000005.1:0-347119 GCF_003028475.1 Stenotrophomonas sp. Nf1
GCACTACCGTCTCAGAGCCGGCCAGCGGCCGGCATTACCGTCTCAGAGCCGGCCAGCGGCCGGCATTACCGTCTCAGAGCCGGCCAGCGGCCGGCATTACCGTCTCAGAGCCGGCCAGCGGCCGGCATTACCGTCTCAGAGCCGGCCAGCGGCCGGCACTACCGTCCCAGAGCCGGCCAGCGGCCGGCACTACCGTCCCAGAGCCGGCCAGCGGCCGGCACTACCGTCTCAGAGCCGGCCAGCGGCCGGCACTACCGTAGGGGTGGCTGCCACATGCGCGACGCCACCTGGTCATCCCCCTGCAACGCCGCTCCGGCCCAATACGCCCACGCGGCCCGGCCGTGGGAAGGGACCGGACCGGCCTTCCCACCCTGGGCCCGACCCACTTTTCTTCGGCGAGGGTGTCATGCGCAATCGAGTGACGCGGCGGTACTTCCAGCAGCTGTTCGCGCTGTACGCCGGCTTCGTGCAGTCACGCTGAAGCCGCGCCCCCACGGCGGCTCATTGCACCGGGGTCGGTGCCAGCAGTTCAATCTCCGCCAGCGGCAGTCGTCCTGGCGCCGTCAGGCGCAGGCGGTACTCGCTGTAGCGGCCCGGCTTTGCGATGCGGAACGGACGGGTCTGCCGTGCTGATTCGAAGTCCTCGGCGCTGCGCTGGTCGAGCGTGATCCAAGCGCCGCTGCCAGTGCGTGCCTCCAGTGTCCACGCGCCGCCACGGATGCTGCCGTCACCGCTGGTCAGCGTGTACATCGTCGGCATGCCCTCGCTCAGACCGCTCAACGCGATGGTCGCGCCACCGCCCAGCCCCACCGTGGTGCCGGCATCGTCATCGACCAGCGCTGGCAGCGCGCGGCCATCGGCCAGCGTCGCCTTCGCGGTGTGGCCAAGCAGATCGTGCAGCAGCTGCGGACGCTGGCCACGGGCGGTCAGCGAGCGCGGCACATCGTCCACGCCACTGCCCCAGCGCGAGGGCTGCGGGCCCATCACGAAGTCCAGGGTGGCGCCCTTGGCGATCAGCTCGTGCGGAACCCAGGTTTTCGTCCACGGCGTGCCGTTGATCTTCAGCGATTGCACGTAGACGTTCTCGCGTGAGTTGTTCTCCGCGTTCACGGTCAACACCGCGCCGCCCTGCAGTTCCACCCGCGCGTGGCGGAATGCCGGCGAACCGATCACGTACTCCGGCGCGCCCATGCGCAACGGGTACAGGCCCAGCGAGGCCAGCACGTACCACGCCGAGGTCTCGCCGTTGTCCTCATCGCCCGGGTAACCCTGGCCGATCTCGCTGCCCACGTACAGCCGCGACAGGATCTCGCGCACGTGCTGCTGGGTCTTCCACGGCTGCCCGGCGTACAGGTACATCCACGGGATGTGGTGCGCCGGCTGGTTGCTGTGCGCGTACATGCCCATGCGTACATCGCGTGCTTCGGTCATCTCGTGGATGGTGCCGCCATAGGAGCCGGCCAGCGCGGGATCGGCGGTTTCCGGGGTGGCGAAGAAGGCATCCAGCTTGGCGGCCAGCTTGTCGCGGCCTCCGTACAGCGCGGCCAGGCCTTCGCCGTCATGCGCGGCGGTGAAGGCGAAGGTCCAGCCGTTGGATTCGGTGTAGTCGTGGCCCCACACGCGCGGGTCGTAGTGCGCGCTGTCCACGCGCCAGCGGCCATCGGCGCTGCGGCCCTGGAAGAAGCCGGCGGCCGGATCGAACATCGTCGTGTAGCTGGCGGCGCGATAGCGGAAGTAGTCGGCCTCGGTGCGGTAGCGCTCGCGCAGCGCCGGTGTGCTCGCACGTTTGGCCAGGGCGTCGGCCATGTTGGCGATGCCGAAGTCGTTGAGCGCGCCTTCCATCGTCCACGACATGCCCTCGTGCACGTCGGCACTGGCGTAGCCACGGAAGGTCGAACGGTCCATGCCCTTGCGGCCGACATGGCGGTCGGGCGGTACCACGGTCGCGTTCTTCAGCGCGGCCGCGTAGGCCTCGGCCGGATCGAAGCCACCGATGCCCTTCAGCCACGCATCGGCAAAGGCCACATCCGAGCTGGTGCCGACCATCAGATCGGCGTAACCCGGCGACGACCAGCGCGCGATCCAGCCGCCGGCGCGGTACTGCTCGATGAAACCCTGCACCAGTTGCCCGGCATCGTCGGGGGTGAACAGTGCATAGGCCGGCCAGGTGGTGCGGAAGGTGTCCCAGAAGCCGTTGTTGACGAACACCTTGCCGTCGCGCACGCCGGTGAAGCTGCGGCTGGCACTGCCGTCGGTGTTGTCATCGCTGGCGCTGGCCTGGTTGGCGTAGCGCCAGTCCGGGGCGGCCGCGGTGCCGGCATTCTCGTGGCCGGAGTTCGGGTACAGGTACAGCCGGTACAGGCTGGAGTACAGCGTGGTCTTCTGGTCGTCGCTGGCATCGCCGATGTCGAAGCGGGCCAGGCGCGTGTCCCACGCGTCCTGTGCGCGGCCGGCCACGCTCTCCAGCGTGTCGGCGGCGGCGATTTCCAGCGCCAGGTTGTGCCGCGCCTGCTCCAGCGAGATCAGCGAAGTGGCGATGCGCATGGTCACCCGGCGCTCGCTGCCGGCATCGAACTTGATGTAGCCGGTCGGGCGGCCGGTCTCAAGACGCCCGCTGCTGCGCCAGGGCTTGTCGAAGCTGGCCACCACGTACATGCGGCTGGCGCCGTTGGACAGGCCGCTGCGCGTATCGGTGTAGCCGCTCAGGGTCTGCGTGGCCGCATCCAGGCTCAGTCCACCGCGCGCGTCGACGTTGTCGAACAGCAGGTTGGCGTCGCCGCGTTCGGGGAAATCGAAACGGAACAGCGCGGCATGGTCGGTCGGTGCGATCGCGGCGGCGATGCCGTTGTCGAAGCGCACGTCATAGCGATAGGGGCGGGCGCTTTCGTGGCTGCGGTCGAACGACAGGGCGCGCTTGCGGCGGTCGGCCTCCGGCACGCCCTGGCTGGCCGAGGGCATCACCTGGAAGGTCTGGCGGTCGCCCATCCACGGGCTGGGCTGGTGGCTCAGGGCCAGCGCCTGCAGCTGCGGACGGTTCTGCGCATCGTTCTGCTCGTTCCAGCGGTACAGCCAGTTGAGCGCACCGGCATCGGTCACCGGGGTCCAGAAATTGAAGCCGTGTGGCACGGCCGTGGCCGGGAAATTGTTGCCGCGCGAGAAGGTGCCGTTGGCCTGGGTACCGCGCGTGGTCAGCACCCAGTCCGAGACACGTTGCGGCTGCTGGCGCGGCGCGGCGTCCAGGCGCACATCGTCGATCCAGCCGGATACCGGTGCACCGTCGGCACTGGCGACTTCCAGTTCGATCGCGACCACGCGGCGGCCCTTCAGTGCGGGCACATCGCCCAGGCGTACTGCCTTGCGCGCCCACTGCTGCGGATACAACGTCTTCGAATCGCCCTGCGCGCGTGCGCCGATCGCCGCGCCGTGCTGGTCGCGCGCGGCACCGGCCGAAACGCGGCTGCCATCGTCCAGCCGCAGATCCAGCGAGACATAGGTCGAGGCCACGGTGTCCTTGCCGACGATTTCCGGCAGCACCAGCCACGACAGCGTGGTGTCGGCCTCGATCGGCAGGTCGGTCCTGAACAGTTCGCGCCGCGCGCTGCCGCCTTCGCTGCTGTAGCGCAGCGCATGCAGGCCGCTGTAGCCGGCGTTGCGCTTGGCGGTGTAGGGCGCGGCCGGGCCGTTGCCGAGGCTGACCTGCAAGGCACCGGCGGCCGCAGCCGGGGCCGGCTCTCCGGGTTCGAACGAGGTCTGCAGCCCCTGTGCCAGTGCCGGCATCGCAGTGGTCGCGCAGGCCAGGGCCAGGGCGAGCGGAAGCAGGGCGCGGCGAGGATCGGACAGGGTCATGCAGGGGTCTCCCGGAAGGGCTGGCGGCGGGCAGAACCCGCATCGGCGGACACCACGGACAGCATCACGCCACCCGCCACGTTCGCGGCGGAAGAGGCGATGCCGGTCCGGTGGGGGCGGGCCATGCGATCGGGTCGGATTGGGCAGGTCGAGTGCTGACCTGGGCCGATCCTGCAACAGCCGCCGCAGCCTGACAAGTGCCATTTAGTTCGATCCAAATGCGGGAAATCTGCGCAAGCCCCGGTTTGCGCCGGGAACTTGCCGGATCGATGCAGGCATTTTTCCGGCGCACGCCTGCCGGCACGTCCAACCGCCTGCTGCGGCGCAATGTCCGGGCGGCCCGGATGCTAGAATCACAGCCCTCGCAACCCGTCCATCGACATCCGCCATGAGCCATACCGCCACCGCGCCCGCCAACGCCGAGAAGCGCTACACCGTGCACCGCAGCGAGCTGCCGCTGAGCTGCCCGACCCCGGAAATGGCGCTGTGGAACTCGCATCCGCGCGTGTACCTGCCGATCGAAGACGAGCCCAACGGCGAAGCGCAGTGCCCGTACTGCGGTTCCGTGTTCGTGCTGGCCGACTAAGCGGCCGCCCCTTCGATGCGCCGATTGACCGTGGTGCAGTTGCTGCCGGCGCTGCACTCCGGCGGTGTCGAGCGCTCGACCCTGGAAATCGCTGCGGCCCTGGTCGCCGCCGGCCATCGCGCGCTGGTGGTGTCCGCCGGTGGCCGCCTGGTGCAGCCGCTGCTCGATAGCGGGGCCGAGCACCTCACCCTCGATATCGGCCGCAAGTCGCTGCTCACGCTGCGGCATCTGCCGACCCTGCGCCGGCTGTTCGCCGAAGTGGGGGCCGACATCGTGCATGCCCGCTCGCGGCTGCCGGCCTGGCTGGGCCTGTACGCGATCCGCGCCATGCCCGCCGCGCAGCGCCCGCACTGGGTGACCACCGTGCACGGCCTGAACTCACCCAGTCGCTACAGCGCGGTGATGACCAGCGGCGAACGCGTGATCTGCGTGTCCAACACTGTGCGCGATTACGTGCACCGGCATTACCCGACCGTACCCGACGCCCGGCTGCAGGTGATTCCGCGCGGCGTCGATGTCGGCCAGTTCCCGCGTGTAGCACGTGCCGACCGTCGCCCGCGCCTGGCGCTGGCCGCCGATTATCCGTGGCTGGCCCAGGTCGACGGCCCGCTGCTGCTGCTGCCGGGGCGCGGCACCCGACTGAAGGGCCACATCCACGCGCTGCAGCTGCTGGCCGATGTGCGCGCCGCCGGTGTGCCGGCGCAGCTGTGGATGCTGGGCACCGATGAGCCCGGGCGGGACGCCTACGTGGCCGACCTGCGCCGGCAGGCCGCGGCGCTGGGCGTGGCCGAGGCCGTGCAGATCAGCACGCCCACCGCGCGCATCGCCCAGGCCTATGCAGCCAGCGATCTGGTACTGCAGTTGTCGGACAAGCCCGAAGCGTTCGGCCGCACCGTGGTCGAAGCGCTGTCGGTGGGGCGTCCGGTGCTGGGCTGGGACCATGGCGGTGTGGGCGAACTGCTGCGGCAGCTGCAGCCCAGCGGCGCAGTGCCGCTCGGCGACGCGCGCGCGCTGGGTGAACGTGCGCTGGCCCTGCTGGCGCAGCCGCCGTCCTTACCGACCCGCATCCCGTTTACCCTGCAGGCCATGCAGCGTGACACCCTCCGCCTCTATGCCGACCTCGCCGGCTGATCCCACTGCCATCGTGCGCGAGGACCGTGCTGGGCGCTGGGCGCCCTGGTGGGTGCTGGCATACGTGGCACTGTGGCCGTTGCCGGGCATCGCCGAAACCGTGCTTGGGCTCGGTGCGCTGTATGCCGCCGCGCGCATGGTCACGCGCCGCCTCCAGCGCCGGCCGCATCTGCTGAGCACGGCCGCCTGGGCGCTGACCTCGATCCTGTTCCTGGGCTATTGGCTGCCGCAGGCGTTCTCCGCGTTCGATGCCATCGACCCGGCGGCCTCGTGGACCAAGGCCGCCGCCGGCCTGCGCTACCTGCCGTTCATGTGGCTGGTGGCGATCGCGGTGGCCACGTCGGAACGGCGACGGCTGACCTTCGCGGGCCTGGCGCTGATCACCGGCGCCTGGACGCTGGATGCGCTGGTGCAGGCGGTGGCCGGCACCAGCCCATGGTTCTGGTCGCTGGATCAGCTGAAGCTGGCGGTGAGCGGTCACGCCTTGTGCCCGGCCGGCGAAGCGGCCCTGGTCGACCGCCTCAGTGGTGCGCTGGGACCGTGCAACCTGAAGTTCGGCCAGGTGCTGGCCAGCCTGTCACCGTTCCTGCTGCTGCCGTTGGCGCGTCGCTTCGGCAACCTGGGATGGCTGCTGGCGGCCGCTGCGCTGGGCTGCGTACTGCTGCTGGCCGGTTCGCGGGCGTCGTGGATCACCTTCGCGCTGGTGCTGGCCTACAGCGGCATGCGCCAGCTGGGTTGGAAGCGATTGGCGCTGCTGGCACTGATCGCCCTGCTCGGCGCCGCTGCGCTGACCGCCAGCGTGCCGCAGCTGCGCGAACGCGTTGCGCGCACGGCCATGGCCTGGGACGGTGGCGAGCGTGGTGTCGACGAGGCGCTGTCCGGGCGTGCGCGGATCTGGGAAGCGGCCGCCTGCATGATTGAAGAGCACCCGTTCAACGGCGTCGGCGCACGCGGTTTCCGCGATGCCTACCCGGCCTGTGTGGCCGACGAGGGCCCCGCGGTGTGGGGGGACCTGCCGGCGCTGCATGCCCATCAGATCGTGCTGGAGATCCTGGCCGAAACCGGTGTGCTGGGCCTGCTGCTGTGGCTGGCGGCCGTGGCCCAGGCCTGGCGTGCCTGGCGCTACGCCCCGGCTGCCGCACGTGAGCGGGCGCGACCGGCGATGCTGGCCCTGGCGGTCACCGTGTTTCCGCTCAACACCCACCTGGCCTTCTATTCTGCGTTCTGGGGCGGGCTGACCGTGCTGTTGGCGGCGTTGTTCGCCGGCAGCCTGTTGGCGCGCGATGCAGATGAATCAGCGGCGCTGAAATAACGGCGTGTCCCCGCATGGCGAGGATTTACTGCGGTCACCGAACGAACATTGATGGGCGGTCACCGAACAAACGTCACCCTGGTAGATCCACGCCATGCGTGGATGGCACTTTCCCGACGCAAACACGCTCCAACCTCCACTACCGGTGCTTCCCTGCGTATCGCACGCTGGGGCCATGGCCAGCCCAAGACTCCGCTACGGTCGCTACTCCCACTCGGGGAACGTGTACCTCCTGACCACAACAACCCTTGGCCGGGAACCGTTCTTCGCCGATGCCGCCAGTGTGGCGATCCTGGTAGATGCGCTGCGCTTCGTCGAACGCAGCGGTTCCAGTCACAGCCTGGCGTGGGTGGTGATGCCCGACCATCTGCACTGGCTGATGGAGCTGCGCGAAGGAACCCTGGCCGAGTGTATGGCCCTGCTCAAATCACGCAGCAGCCGGTTGTTGAACCAGCAGCTTGGCCGCCATGGCACGCTTTGGCAGCACGGCTATCACGACCATGCGGTGCGGACTGACGAATCACTTCACGAGAAGGCGATGTACATCATTGCCAACCCGGTCCGCGCTGGCTTGGCGTGCGTGGTGGGAGAGTACCCGCACGCCTGGTGCCGCTGGCCGTTGTGATTTCTGGCACGGGATCAAAGAGCATCCACGCATGGCGTGGATCTACTTCAGGATGTCCGGTAGATCCACGCCATGCGTGGATGAATCCATCCGCAGTAGATCCACGCCATGCGTGGATGGAGCCCCCGGTCCCACCGCTACTTGTAAAAGTCGCTCCGTCCACCCGGTTGGCGCTTGAACCTGCGGTGGATCCACAGGTACTGGTCGGGGGCCTCGCGCACCATCTCTTCGATGGCCTGGTTGACCCGCGTGGTATCGGCTTCCACATCTTCGCTGGGGAAGTTCTCCAGCGGTGCGCCGATCTTCAGGAAATACTTCCCGCCTTCGCGGCGATGGAAATACGGAATCACCGCGCACCCGGTCATCCGCGCCAGCTGGTGGGTGGCGGTGATGGTCGAGGCGGTGTGGCCGAAGAACGGCACGAACACGGTGTCCTTGCCACGCATGTCCTGGTCTGGCGCATACCAGAGGAAGCCACCCTTCTTCAGGTGGCGCACGGTGGCGCGGATGTCTTCGTTGGCGAACATCGCCTTGGCGTAGCGCAGGCGACCGAACTTCACCGCCCATTCGTACACCGGGTTCTTGTGCCTGCGGTACATGCCCGAAAGATCAACGTAGTCGCACAGCAGGCGCCCACACATTTCCAGGGTCATGAAGTGGCCGGACACCAGCAGCACACCACGGCCCTCGGCCTGCATCTGCCGCAGGTGTTCCAGCCCTTCGATCCGTACCTGCGGGCGCAGGCTGTCGATGCTGCCCCACCAGGCGCGGATGCACTCGAACACGCCCACGCCCAGCGCATCGAAACTGTCACGCACCAGGCGCTGGCGCCAGGCGTCGTCCTTTTCCGGGAAGCACAGCTTCAGGTTGACCTCGGCGGCGCGGCGGCGGCTGCCGAGCAGGCGCCAGCTGATCCAGCCGACGCCGCGGCCGAGCGCCCGCTGCAGCAACCACGGCAGGCGGGCGAGGGCGAAGGCGCCGAACATGGCGGCAAACATCGGCCAGTTGCGGGGATCGCGCAGCGACGGGCGGATGGCGGTGGTGGCATCGGACATTGCCCCATTCTACCAACCCGGCCGCGTGTCTTTCCCGGGGGGCTCCCGTATCCTTGCCGCATGCGTAAAGACCCTGTCGAATGGATCCTGCGTGGCCTGTACTCGGTCGTGCTCTACATCCTGCTGCCGATCACCGTGTACCACCTGGTCTGGCGCGGTTTCCGGGTCCGCGAGTACTTCCGGCGCTGGGACGAGCGCTATGCCTCCTATCCGCAGCCCAGCGGCCAGCCGCGGGTCTGGCTGCATGCCGTCTCGGTGGGCGAGGTCAATGCCGCCGCGCCGCTGGTCAACGCGTTGCGCGAGCAGCGCCCCGACATCCGCTGGGTCATCACCACCATCACCCCGACCGGCTCCGAGCGCGTGCGCGCGCTGTGGGGCGATGCCCTGGACCACGTCTATCTGCCCTACGACGTGCCGGGCAGCGTCAATCGCTTTCTGGGCCATTTCCAGCCGAGCCTGGCGCTGATCCTGGAAACCGAGCTGTGGCCGAACATGCTGTTCGGCTGCCGTGACCGTGGCATTCCGGTCTACATCCTCAACGCACGCCTGTCGGCGCGCTCGTTGCGCGGCTACCGGCTGCTGGCGGCGCTGATCCGGCGCGCACTGCGTACCGTCACCTGCGTGGCTGCGCAGTCGCAGGACGACGCCGAGCGGTTCGTGCAGCTGGGGGCGGCGCCGGAGCAGGTGCAGGCGCTGGGCAATCTGAAATTCGACATCACCACGCCGGATGTGCAGGGCTTTGTCGGGCAGTTCCATGCCCGCGTCCCGGCCGGGCGGCCGGTGTGGATCGCCGCCAGCACCCACGAGGGCGAAGAGCAGGCGGTGGTCGAGCTGCACCGGCGCCTGCGCCAGCAGCATCCGGACCTGCTGCTGCTGTGGGCACCGCGCCACCCCGAACGGTTCCCGAAGGTGGAAGCGCTGGCGCGCGAACAAGGCTGGAATGTGGCCACCCGCCGGGTGGAGCAGTGGCCGCAGGGCGGCACCGATGTGTTCGTCATCGATACCCTGGGCGAACTGATGCCGTTCTACGCCTGCGCCCAGGTTGCTTTCGTCGGTGGCAGCCTGCAGGCCATCGGTGGCCACAACCTGCTGGAGCCTGCGGCCATGGGCACCGCCTCGGTGACCGGCCCGCACCTGCACAACTTCGCCGAGATCTCCCGGCGCATGCGCGAGGCCGGCGCGCTGCTGATCGGCGAGGACGCACAGGCCGTTGGCGACCTGCTGCAGCATCTGCTCGACAACGCCCAGGCCCGCCAGGACATGGCCCGCGCCGGGTGCACGCTGGTCAGCAATGGCCGCGGCGCGCTGCAGCGGACCCTGGCGCTGGTGGCGCCGCATCTGCCGCCACCACGCGAGTGACCTCTGCGCCGCCGTGATCTGGCGGCGCACTGTCGTGATCGACTTCATCAAATCCACTTAGCGATGCGTAGCCTGTCGCGGCTGGACCGACTCCGCCGCTTGCAGCGTGCCTGTGATCACAACATGGCGCACGCGCTACAAATTCCGATATCGCGCCGGTGCTGCAGCCTGCCAGCCTGATGTCCACCGCGCTTGGGCGGATATCAAGGGAACTTGGGATGGACGGCAACGGCGGCAGGGACGGCATCAATGACGATCGGCCGGGACTGGACCATCTGGCAGTGGTGGCATTGACGCTGCTGGTCGGTGGCAGCGTGATCGCGCTGGTCGGGCAGCACACGGCCGCACAGGCCGGCCCGGCGATCGTGCTGAGCCTGCTGCTGGCCGCGCTCGGGGCGGGTCTGGTGCTGTGTTGCCTGCGTGATCTGGTGGCGCGGCAATCCGACGCGCCGGGCCTGCACGGGTTGCTGGTGACCGGGTGGGGGCCGCGGGTGGCCGGCGTGCTGGGCGCTGTGCTGCTGCTGGAGCTGGTGGTGACCGCGGCGGGTGCGGCGCAGTCCTCCGCCAGCCACCTGCACGCGGTGCTGGCCCTGTACGGGGTCCAGGCCGAGCACACGGTACCGGTGCAGCTGACCGCCGCGTTGGGATTGCTGATGCTGGGCGCGACCGCGCTGCTGCCCGCGCGGGTGGTGGCGCTGGTGGCCTGTGCCCTGCTGACGGTGAAGATCGGCACCGGGCTGCTGCTGCTCACGCTGGCGGCGCGGTATGTGCACTACGCGCACTGGGTTCCGTGGCTGCCGGACGCCACCGCGCCGTATCGCTTCGGTCTGGGCGGCGTGCTGGCCGCTGCGGTGCCGCTGCTGGGTGTGTTTGCCAGTGTCGGGCTGGCGCTGGGCTTTCCCGCGCTGCGGCGGCAGCACCGGCGCCGGCAACCCAGCGTACTGGCGCTGGCGTCGTTGCTGGCGATGCTGTGGCTGATCCTGCTGGCGGCGCTGCAGGCCGGCCTGATCGAGTTTCCGGCGCTGGCCAGCACGCGGCCGCTGTCGGTGGCCCTGCAGAGCCATCCGCCGTTGCAGTGGATGTTGCCGCTGCTGCCGTTGGCCGGCGCCGCCGGCCTTGCCGCATTGCAGGTAGTGCTGCTGACGCTGGCGGTGCAGCTGGCGATGGCACTGCGGCCTGCGCCGCATGCCGCTGCGTGGCGGCCACGGCTGGTGGCGGTGCTGGTGTTGGCGACGTTGCTGGCGTTGTGGGTACCGGCGGGGGCGTTGCCGGCGCTGCCGGGCGCAGCCGCGCTGCTGGTGATGGGCATGCTGTGCCTGGCGGTGCTGCGCCCGCGCCCGCATGCCGCCGGGCAGGGTCCGTTGCGCTGGCCGGCCCGGATGATGCCGTTGCTGGCGCCGATGGCGGCGCTCCTGTGCCTGCTGGCGGCACTGGCACGGCTGCAGGCGTGGCCGGGCTGAGCAGAGGCCGCGCCTTGCGCGCAGGCGCCCGCGCCATCGCCCACGAAAAAAGCCACCCTTGCGGGTGGCTTCTTCGTTGCGGGCGGGGGCCTGGACTCAGCGCGTGGTCGTGGCCGGACTGCCGGCATCCTGGGTCAGCAGGCGGTTGACGTCCTGCAGTTCAGCCACGTCCAGTGCGCCCAGCGACTGGCTCAGCAGCAGACGGTTCTGCAGGAAGGTGTAACGCGCGTTGGCATAGTCCAGCTGCGCCGAGAACAGGATGCGCTGGTTCTGGATCACGTCCAGCACGGTGCGGGTACCGACTTCCAGGCCGACCTGCGACGCGTCGTAGGCGCTCTGCGCCGAGACCACCGCCAGGCGGCGCGCTTCCACTTCGCTGATGCCCTGCACCAGGGTCTGGTAGGCATTGCGCGTGTTGCGGTCCAGGGCACGCTTCTGCTGCTCGTAGCCGTCCTGGGCGATGTCGCGCTGGGCCAGCGCCTGGCGCACGCCGGACTGGGTGGCGCCGCCGGAGAAGATCGGCACGCTCAGGGTCAGGCCGATGCTGTTGGTCCGCGCGTCCGGCGACAGCGAGCCGGCACCGGTGCTGTCCCCCCAGGTGGCGGACTTGCCCCAGCTGCCGCCCAGCGACAGGGTCGGGTAGTGGCCACCACGGGCCGCCTGCACGCCGGCCTCGGCGGCGCTGACCTTCAGTTCCTGCGCCTTCAGCGCCGGGTTCTGGGTGCTGGCCTGCTGTACCAGCTCGTCGATGTTGCCGCGGTTGGCCGGCACTTCCGGGCGGAAGTCGGCCGGCAGGCCGCGCAGGTTGACCACCGGCTGGCCGGTCAGTTCGGTCAGCGCCTGGTAGTTATCGGCCAGGGTGTTCTGCGCAACGATGGTGTTGGCGCGCGCCTGGTCGTACTGGGCGCGGGCTTCGTGCACGTCGGTGATCGGCGCCAGGCCCACTTCCAGGCGCTTGTCGGCGAAGTCGAACTGCTTCTTCGCGGCCGCTTCGTTGGTCTGTGCGGCGTTCAGCGATTCGATCGCCACCAGCACATTGAAGTAGGCCGCCGAGGTGCGCACGATCAGGCTGTCGTTGGCCGAATCGAGGGTGAAGTCCGCCGCCTTGCTCAGCTCGCGCTGCGAGCGCAGGTTGTTGATCTGGGTCCAGTTGAACAGCGTCTGGCTGCCCTCGATCGTGTAGTTGCGGCGCTTGCTGGTGACCGTGCCGGAGTTGGCATCGGCATTGGCTTCGCTGCGCGAACGGTTCAGCGTGGCCTGGCCGTTGATCTGCGGCAGCAGGGCGGCGCGCGCCTGCACGGCGCCTTCCTTGTCGTACAGCCGGGTCGATTCGGCGGCAGACAGCTGCGGATCGCCGTTGCGGGCCATTTCGTAGACCTGCAGCAGGTCGGCGGCATGGGCGGACAACGGCAGCAGGGCAGTGGCCAGCGCAACAGCGAGGGATCGGCGGATCATTGCGGCTTCCTTGGACTCAGAGGTGGAACTGGGGTGCCGGGGCGGCACCGCGCAGGTAATCGATATCGGTCTCGAACAGGGACTCGGTGCTGCCGTCGGCCTTGACCAGCAGGGCCTCCATCGCCGGCGAGCGGCCGTGGATCACGAACAGGCGGCCACCCGGACGCAGCCACGAAGCAAACTGTGACGGCACCACGTCGACCGCACCAGTGACACAGATCACGTCAAAACGGCGTTCGGTCTGCCACGACAGGGCATCGGCCACTTCCACGCGGACATTGCTGCCCAGGCCGGAAGCGTCCAGGCGCGCGCGCGCGGCAGCGGCCAGTTCGGCATCGATCTCCAGGCTCAGCACGTCGCGCGCCAGCGCGCCGATGCAGGCGGCCAGGAAACCGCTGCCGGTGCCGATCTCCAGCACTTCGTCACCCGGCTGCAGGTCCAGCGCCTGCAGGGTACGGCCCTCGATGACCGGCTTCATCATCTTCTGGCCGTTGCCGATCGGCAGTTCAACATCGGCGTAGGCCAGCGCCCGGTGTGCATCGGCGACAAAGGCCTCGCGCGGCAGGCGGGCCAGGACGTCGAGCACCTTGATGTCCAGCACGTCCCAGGGACGGATCTGCTGTTCCACCATCAGTTCGCGGGCGTGGGCGTAATCAATCGTCATGAGGTTCAAATCCAGCGCAGTGGGCCGGCCATTTTACCGGTGCCGGAGGCCGGCGGCGCGCCCAGAGCATCAGCTGCCGGGGGGCCGGGGTCGCAGTGCCGGAAGTCATCGCGACCTCCGGTTCATTCAGGTTTGCCGTTTCAGCCGGTTCCGGCCCTTCGCGGCGCATAGGCGCGCAGGAAAAAGTCGATGCTGGCGGTCACGTGGGCAAGAGGGTCGCACTCCACCGGTGACAGTGGCATGCCGCACATCATATGCATGTGCACTTCGCCCTTCACCAGGGTCAGGAACTGCTGGCCGGCCAGGTAGTAGTCGGGGATGTCCAGCTCGCCGCGTTCGCCGCGGGCACGCAGGAAGTCGGCCAGGGCCTCGCAGGTGCGCTCCGGGCCGGCCTGCCAGAACAGCTCGCGCAGGCGCTCGTCGGTCTCCGGTGCCATCATCATGCGCTGGATCGAGATCGCCGCGTCGGAGGTGATCAGCTCGAAGAAGGCCAGGCCGATGCCGATCAGCTGGTCGCGCAGAGGACCCTCCGCATCGGCCACGAACAGCGCATCGGGCAGCATTTCAATGCACTTGGACTGCACCGCCTCGGAGAACAGGGTCTCCTTGTCGCCGAAATGGCTGTACACGGTCAGCTTCGAGACGCCGGCCTGGGCGGCGATGGCGTCCATGCTCACGCCGGTATAGCCCTGTTCGATGAACAGTGCCTTGGCTGCTTCAAGGATCGCCGCGCGCTTGCCCAGATCCTTGGGGCGCCCGGGTCCGGCGGCCTTGACAGCGGGCTTGGCCGACGGCTTGCGGGAAGTGGAAGAACTCATCGCAACAATACTAGACCAAGCGGTTCGATATTTATACTATACCGGCCGGTTTATTAAATTGGGCCGGCAGTCGTGGCCCCCTTGTTGCAACCCTGCGTTTTCAGGACGTTGACCGATGAAGATCGTGCGCTGGATGGGCGGTATGGTGTGGGTGGCTGCGCTGGCAGCCTGTTCGGGGCAGGAGCAGGCGCCGCAGGCGGCCGTGCCGGTGCTGGTGGTGCATCCCGGCGAACAGGCCGGGCAGGCGCCGGCGGCGTTCCCGGGCACGGTGCGTGCCCGCCAGGAAAGCCCACTGTCGTTCCGCGTCGGCGGCAACCTGGTCAAGCGTCATGTCGATGCCGGCCAGCGGGTGAAGAAGGGCGACGTGCTGGCCGAACTGGACGTGGCCGACTTCGCGCTGCAGGCGCGTGCCTCGCAGGCCCAGCTGGCCGCGGCCGAAGCCGATCTGGTACGCGCCCGCGACGACCTCAAGCGCTACCAGGTGCTGGCCGACCAGCAGCTGGTCAGCCGCTCGCAGCTGGACCAGCAATCGGCCGCGTTCAAGGCTGCGCAGGGCCAGGCCAACGCCGCCCGCGCCAACCTCGATGTGCTGCGCAACCAGGCTGACTACGCGCAGCTGCGCGCGCCGGCTGATGGTGTGATCGCCAGCCGCGAGGCCGAAGCCGGGCAGGTGGTATCCGCCGGTCAGACCATCTTCAACCTGGCCGCCGACGGTGGCCGCGAAGTGCTGATCGACCTGCCCGAAGCCACCATCCGCGACTATGCAGTCGGCCAGCCGGTCGAGGTGGAACTGTGGAACCGCCCGGGCCAGCGCCTGCCGGGCACGATCCGCGAGATCGCCGCCGCCGCCGATCCGCAGGCGCGTACCTATGCCACCCGCGTCAGCCTGGCCGCCGATGCGCTGGCCGATGTCGAACTGGGGCAGAGCGCGCGCGTCTACAGCAGCGCCGGCCGCCACGGCACGCTGCAGTTGCCGCTGGGCGCGCTGCAGCGCGGCGCCAACGGTGCGGCCAGCGTGTGGGTGGTCGATCCGGCCAACAGCACGCTGAAGACTGCCACCGTCACCACCGGTGCCTATGGCAGCGAGACGGTACCGGTGCTGTCCGGCGTTGGCGCCGCTGACTGGGTGGTCGCCGCCGGTGGCCATCTGCTGCGCGCCGGCCAGCCGGTGATCGCGGTGGACCGGCAGAACCGCCCGGTGCTGAAACCGGCCGTACCGCCTGCTGCCGCCAAGGCCAAGGAGTAAGCCGGTGCGCCGCTTCAATCTTTCCGAGTGGGCGCTGGCCAATCGACCACTGGTGCTGTTTGCGATGCTTGCCTTCGCCCTGATCGGTGCGTGGTCGTACAAGCATCTGGGCCAATCCGAAGATCCGCCGTTCACCTTCAAGGCGATGGTGGTGCGCACGTTGTGGCCGGGCGCCACCGCCGAGCAGGTCTCGCGGCAGGTGACCGAGCCGATCGAAAAGGCGCTGATGAACACCGGCGAGTACGAGTTCATCCGCTCGTACTCGCGCCCGGGCGAATCGCAGGTCATCTTCATGGCCCGCGACAGCCTGCGTTCCAAGCAGATTCCGGACCTGTGGTACCAGGTGCGCAAGCGCGTGGGTGATATCCGCGCGACGTTGCCGCGCGAGATCGTCGGCCCGTTCTTCAACGATGAATTCGGCGACACCTACGGCAACATCTATGCGTTGACCGGCAAGGGCTTCGACTATGCGGTGATGCGCGACTACGCCGACCGCATCCAGCTGGAGCTGCAGCGCGTGCCCGACGTCGGCAAGATCGACCTGGTTGGGTTGCAGGACGAGAAGGTGTGGATCGAGTTGTCCAACACCCGCCTGGCCACGCTGGGCGTGTCGATGCAGCAGGTGCAGCAGGCGCTGGCCGACCAGAATGCGGTGAGTGGCACCAGCTTCTTCGAGACCGCCACCGACCGCGTGCAGCTGCGCGTGACCGGCCAGTTCAACGATATCGAAGCGATCCGCCAGTTCCCGATCCGCGCCGGTGAGCGCACCGTGCATCTGGGCGACATCGCCGAGGTCAAGCGTGGCTTCGCCGATCCGGCGTCGCCGAAGATGCGCTTCATGGGCGAAGAGGCGATCGGCCTGGCGGTGGCGATGAAGGATGGCGGTGACATCCTCAAGCTCGGTGCCAACCTCGATGCCGAGTTCCAGCGCCTGCAGAAGACCCTGCCGGCGGGCATGCAGCTGCGCAAGGTCTCCGACCAGCCGCAGTCGGTGGAGGAGTCGGTCGGCGAGTTCGTGCAGGTGCTGACCGAAGCGGTGGTGATCGTGCTGCTGGTCAGCTTCTTCTCGCTGGGCCTGCGCACCGGCCTGGTGGTAGGCGTGACCATCCCGCTGGTGCTGGCGATGACGTTCTTCGTCATGCATTACTTCGACATCGGCCTGCACAAGATCTCGCTCGGTGCGCTGGTGCTGGCACTGGGCCTGTTGGTGGACGATGCGATCATCGCAGTGGAGATGATGGCCACCAAGATGGAGCAGGGCTACGACCGCCTGCGCGCGGCCAGTTTCGCCTGGGAGTCGACCGCGTTCCCGATGCTGACCGGTACGCTGATCACTGCGGCCGGCTTCCTGCCCATTGCAACGGCGGCATCGAGCACCGGTGAATACACCCGCTCGCTGTTCCAGGTGGTGACCATCGCGCTGGTGGTGTCGTGGATTGCCGCAGTGCTGTTCATCCCGTATCTGGGCGACAAGATGCTGCCGGACCTGTTCAATCCGCAGCCGCCGAAGCCGGGCAGCCTGTCCGCGCGCTGGCATGCCAAGCGCCAGCAGTGGGCCGATCGCTACCCGGCACTGGCCAACCTGATCGCGCCGCCGCAGCACGGGCACGACCATGACCCGTACCAGCGCCCGTTCTACCGCAGCTTCCGCCGCTTCCTCGACGCCTGCCTGCGCCGTCGCTGGTGGGTGATCGCCGCGACCATCGCGCTGTTCGTGTTCTCGCTGATGATGTTCCGCTTCGTGCCACAGCAGTTCTTCCCGGATTCGACCCGGCCGGAACTGATGGTGGACATCGAGCTGGCCGAGGGCGCGTCGCTGCGCTCGACCCAGGCCCAGGCCGAGAAGCTGGAGAAGCTGCTGCAGGGCCGCCAGGACATCGCCAACTACGTGTCCTATGTGGGCACCGGCTCGCCGCGCTTCTACCTGCCGCTGGACCAGCAGCTGCCAGCCACCAACTTTGCCCAGTTCGTGATCCTGGCCAAGGACACCAAGGCGCGTGAAACCGCCCGCAGCTGGCTGTTGAAGGAGGTCATCCCGCAGTTCCCGGACGTGCAGATGCGCGTGACCCGCCTGGAGAACGGCCCGCCGGTTGGTTACCCGGTGCAGATGCGCATCTCCGGCGAGCACATCGAGCGGGTGCAGGCGATCGCCCGCCAGGTCGAGGCCAAGGTGCGCCAGAACCCGCACGTGATCAACGTCAACCTGGACTGGAGCGAGCCGAGCAAGGTGGTGCGCCTGGTGATCGATCAGGAACGCGCCCGCGCGCTGGGCGTGAGCAGCGCGCAGGTCAGCCAGTTCCTGTCCAGCTCGCTGGCCGGGCAGTCGGTGAGCGTGTACCGCGAAGGCAACCGCCAGATCGAGATGCTGCTGCGTGGCCCGGCCGACGAGCGCAACCAGCTGGAGCTGCTGTCGAGCCTGTCGATGCCGACCACCAACGGCGGCAGCATCACGCTGTCGCAGGTGGCGACGATGGAGTACGGCTTCGAGGACGGCATCATCTGGCATCGCAACCGCCTGCCGACGGTGACCGTACGTGCCGACATCGGCGACGGCATGCAACCGCTGGACGTGGTGCACCAGATCCTGCCGGCGCTGGACGGCATCCGTGCCGAGCTGCCCAATGGCTATCTGCTGGAGACCGGCGGCACCGTGGAGGATTCGGCACGTGGCCAGAACTCGATCAAGGCCGGCATGCCGCTGTTCCTGGTGGTGGTGGCCACCCTGCTGATGCTGCAGCTGCGCAGCTTCTCGCGTGCGGCGATGGTGCTGGTGACCGCACCGCTGGGCATCATCGGCGCGACCTTGTTCCTGCTGCTGTTCCGCGCGCCGTTCGGGTTCGTGGCCTTGCTGGGCACGATCGCGCTGGCCGGCATGATCATGCGCAACTCGGTGATCCTGATCGACCAGATCCAGCAGGACATCGATGCCGGGCATGACCGTTGGCATTCAATCATCGATGCCACCGTGCGCCGCTTCCGCCCGATCGTGCTGACCGCGCTGGCAGCGGTGCTGGCGATGATTCCGCTGTCGCGCAGCGCGTTCTACGGCTCGATGGCGATCTCGATCATGGGCGGCCTGATCGTGGGTACGGTACTGACCCTGGTGTTCCTGCCGGCGCTGTACGCGGCGTGGTTCCGGGTCAAGCCGGACGAATCCGGGGCGTAATACCCGGCCGGGGTCGGATCCCTTTCCCTCCGGGAAAGGGCTCTGACCCCACCCATGCCGGTTGGTCCCCTCCAGGTAGGTGCCAACCTTGGTTGGCACGGATGCACCATCCACGCATGGCGTGGATCTACTGATGTGGCAGGTGCCAACCTTGGTTGGCACGGATGCATGCATTCACGCATGGCGTGGATCTACCGATGTGGTAGGTGTCAACCTTGGTTGGCACGGATGCCCCCAATCCCCCACGTAATCAGTAGAGCCACCCCATGGGTGGCTGCAGGAGATGGTTCGATGCCTCTCTCGTTCAGACCGAAGGTGTCTTGTGGCGCTCGATGCCGCGCACCGCCAGCAGGAAGAGCGCGGCGGATGCCAGGGTCAGCAGCATCGGGATGAACGAATCGATGGCCAGGCCCAGAGCGTTGGCCCAGGGTTCGGGCAACGGGTTGCCGGAATAGTAGATCACCAGGGCCATGGCAGGGGACGACAGGAAGGGCCACAGGCACATGGCCGTGGTCGACCACGCGAACCCGGCACTCCTGCGCGTGCGCAGCCGTCGGTGCATCGTCCAGGCGGCGATGACAGAAAGCAGCAGGGCCATGCCTGCCGCGATAGCGTTGATCAGATCGGAGTGAAACACGGCCGGGCTCCCTGGCTGTAGCGCTCTGGTTCGCTATCTCCATCTTGCACCATCCACGCGCGGCGTGGATCTACCGCAATTGCAGGCCGGTTCGAAGCACCGGCAACAGCCATTCGATGAACACCTGTACGCGTGGTGCGCGGTGCTGCCGATGCGGCAGCAGCAGGGTCACCGGCAGCGGTTGTGCCACGTACTGCGGCATCACCTCCACCAGTTCGCCGGATTGCAGCTCCGCCTGCACGTCATAGCGCGGAATCTGCAACAGCCCCAGCCCGGCCACGCAGCATGCGATCGATGCCTCTGCGCTGTTCACCCGCACCCAGCCGGCTATCGGCAACGTACGCAGCTGCGCACCGTCCTGCCATTCCCAAGGTTCCACCCGTGCCGTGGTCGGTGAGGCGTAGTTCACCGCGCGATGCTGCTGCAGATCTGCAGGATGCTGCGGCTCGCCGTGCTCGCGCAGATATGCGGGCGCGGCGACGTTGACGAAATCCAGCTCGCCCAGCGTACGCGCCACCAGGCTGGAATCGCCCAGATGACCGACCCGCAGCACCGCATCGCAACCGTCCTCGATCAGGTTCACCGCGCGGTCGGTCATGCCCAGATCCACCTCCACCTGCGGATGGCGGGCGAAGAAGTCGGGCAGGGCGGGGGCGATGATGCGGCGGCCGATGCGGCTGGGCACGTCGATCTTCAGCAGGCCCACCGGCTGCGCGTCGTCCTGGCGGAACAGCGATTCGGCGTCTTCGACCTCGGCGATCAGGCGCAGGCAGCGCGCATGGAACACGTCGCCATCGTGGGTGGTGGAGACGCGGCGGGTCGAGCGCTGCAGCAGGCGGGTACCCAGCCGCTGCTCCAGCTCCGCCACCGCCGCCGACACGGTGGAGCGCGGCAGGCCGAGTTGATCGGCGGCGCGGGTGAAGCTGGCGCACTCCACGACCCGGGCGAAGATGCGGAAGCGGTCGATCCGGTCCATTGTTCGCTGGCTCTGGAAAGTTAAGTCAATGTGGCGGGCTTTATCCGCTTTTTCCGCACGATATCGTCGTCAGGACAGGGTTGCCACCCCGGGCAGCCTCCTCCCCGAGACCGAAGCCATGACCGACCATTCCCTCAAGGGCAAGACCGTGCTGATCGCTGGTGGCGCCAAGAACCTGGGCGGCCTGATCGCCCGCGACTTCGCCGCACAGGGCGCCAAGGCCATCGTCATCCACTACAACAGTGCCGCCACCCAGGCCGACGCCGAAGCCACCGTCGCTGCGGTGCAGGCGGCCGGCAGCAAGGCGGTGGCCCTGCAGGGCGAACTGACCTCGGCGGCAGCGATGGAGCGCTTGTTCGCCGACGCCGTGGCCGCGGTTGGCCGTCCCGACATTGCCATCAACACCGTGGGCAAGGTGCTGAAGAAGCCGCTGCTGGAGATCAGTGAAGCCGAGTACGACGAGATGAGCGCGGTCAACGCCAAGGTGGCGTTCTTCTTCCTCAAGGAGGCGGGGCGCCACGTCAACGACGGTGGCCGCATCTGCACCCTGGTCACCTCGCTGCTGGGTGCCTACACGCCGTTCTATTCCAGCTACGCCGGCACCAAGGCGCCGGTCGAGCATTTCACCCGTGCGGCGTCGAAGGAGTTTGGTGAGCGCGGCATCTCGGTGACCGCGATCGGCCCCGGTCCGATGGATACGCCGTTCTTCTACCCGGCCGAGAGTGCTGATGCGCAGGCGTATCACAAGACTGCTGCGGCGCTGTCGGCGTTCACCCGTACCGGCCTGACCGACATCGCCGACATCGTGCCGTGGATCCGCTTCCTGGTGACCGATGGCTGGTGGATGACCGGGCAGACGATCCTGGTCAATGGTGGGTATACCACCAAGTAAGCAAAGCCCCGCATGGCGTGGCTCCACCGTCTTGGTAGGTGCCAACCTTGGTTGGCACGGGCAAAGGCCGCCACGCATGGCGTGGACTTATCGTCTTGGTAGGTGCCAACCTTGGTTGGCACGGACAAAAGCCGCCACGCATGGCGTGGCGCTACCGGATCAGGCCAGCTTGGCCAGTACCGCGTCGGTGGCGGCCGCCGTACTCACGGCCTGGCCCTTCGCCGCGAGGTCGGTGGTGAACACGCCGTCATCCAACACCGCATGCACGGCCGCTTCCACCGCGGCCGCTTCGGCTTCCAAGCCCAACGAATGGCGCAGCAGCATCGCCGCGCTGAAGATCGTCGCGTACGGATTGGCGATGCCCTTGCCGGCAATGTCCGGCGCCGATCCATGGATAGGCTCGTAGATGCCCACCGCGCCCGGCTCACCCAGCGAGGCCGACGGCAGCAGGCCCAGCGAACCGGCCAGCATCGAGGCTTCATCGGTGAGGATGTCGCCGAACATGTTCTCGGTCACGATCACGTCGTACTCGCGCGGCTTGGCCAGCAGGTGCATGGCCATCGAGTCGACCAGTTGGTGCTCCAGGGCAACGTCCGGGAATTCCTCGCGGCCGATGCGTGCGGCCACGTCGCGCCACAGGCGCGAGGTTTCCAGCACATTGGCCTTGTCCACCGAAGTGACCTTGCCGCGACGCTGCTGTGCCAGGCGGAAGGCGCTGCGCAGCACGCGCTCGATCTCGGCCACGGTGTAGCGGCACAGGTCGCTGGCGCTGTCGGCATCGCGGGTCTTGTCGCCGAAGTAGATGCCACCGGTCAGCTCGCGCACCACCACGAAGTCCACGCCCTGCAGTAGTTCGGCCTTGATCGGCGAGGCGTGCAGTGCGGCCTCGTGGGTGCGCACCGGGCGCAGGTTGGCATACAGGCCCAGCGCCTTGCGGATCGCCAGCAGGCCCTGCTCCGGGCGCACCTTGGCATTCGGGTCGGACCACTTCGGGCCACCCACGGCACCCAGCAGCACCGCATTGGCGGCCTGGCAGGCGGCCAGCGTCGCGGCCGGCAGCGGTTCACCGTGGCGGTCGATGGCGATGCCACCGATATCGTGCTCGCTGAAGGTGAAGGTATGGTTGAAGCGGTCGGCGACGGCCTTCAGGACGGCAACCGCGGCGGCGGCTACTTCCGGGCCGATGCCATCACCGGGCAGGACAACAATCTCAGCGTGCATGCTCACTCTCGTAACGTTCGATTTCAGGGACACGGCCCAACAGATACCCCAACTGATCCACGCCTTCCAGCAGGCAGGTCTGCGAGAAGCCATCCAGCGGGAAGGAATACACGCGGCCATCGGGGGTGCGCAGCTCGCGTGCGGCCAAATCGATGGTCAGCTCATCGTCCGGGCGCTGCATCAGCGCCTGCACATCGGCTTCGTCCAGCACGATCGGCAGCAGGCCGTTCTTCAGCGAATTGCCGCGGAAGATGTCGGCGATCTCGCTGCTGACAATGGCGCGCAGGCCCAGGTCGGTCAGCGCCCACGGCGCATGCTCGCGCGAGGAGCCGCAGCCGAAGTTGCGGCCGGCCAGCAGGATGCTGCGGCCGGCGTTGTGCGGCTGGTTGAAGGCGAACTCGGCCACCGGCGCACCGTCGGCCTGCCAGCGCCAGTCATTGAACGCATGGCGGCCCAGGCCGGCGCGCTCGGTGGTGGACAGGAACCGTGCCGGAATGATCTGGTCGGTGTCGATGTTGGTCTGCGCCAGCACCACGCTGGACGAAGTCAGGGTACGGAAACCGGCCATCACGCCACCTCCTGTGCGAACAGTTCGCGGGTATCGGCAACGTGCCCGTTCACTGCGGCCCACGCCGCGCTCATCGGCGAGGCCAGCAGCGTGCGCGAACCGGGGCCCTGGCGGCCTTCGAAATTGCGGTTGCTGGTGCTGACGGCCAGCTGCCCCGGCGCGACCAGATCACCGTTCATGGCGATGCACATCGAGCAGCCAGGCTCGCGCCACTCGGCACCGGCCGCGCGCACGATTTCGTGGATGCCTTCGGCCTCGGCCTCGCGCTTGACGATCTCCGAGCCCGGCACCACCAGCATGCGCACCCGGTCGGCGACGCGGCGGCCGCGCAGCACCTGTGCCACCTCGCGCATGTCACTCAGGCGGCCATTGGTGCAGGAGCCGACGAACACCACGTCCACCGGTGTGCCGGCCAGCGCCTTGCCGGCCTGGAAGTGCATGTAGTCCAGGCCCTTCTGCGCGGCGGCATCGTTGGCGGCGGGAATCGGTGCATCCACTGCGATGGCGGTGCCCGGATGCGTGCCCCAGGTCAGGGTCGGGCGGATGTCGGCGGCGTCGATGTGCACTTCGCTGTCGAAGCGCGCACCGTCATCGCTGCGCAGCTGCTGCCAGCGCGCCACGGCAGCATCGAAGTCGGCGCCCTTGGGGCCGCGCGGGGTGTTGGCCACGAAGTCGAAGGTGACCTGGTCCGGGGCCACCATGCCGGCGCGCGCACCGGCTTCGATGGACATGTTGCACAGGGTCATGCGCTGTTCCATGTCCATCGCTTCGATGGTGCTGCCACGGAACTCGATCACATGGCCGGTGCCACCGTTCACGCCGATCACGCCGATGATGTGCAGGACCACGTCCTTGGCGCCCACGCCCGGCGCCAGCGGCCCGTCGACGGTGATCGCCAAGGTCTTGGCCTTGCGCTGCAGCAGGCACTGGGTGGCCAGCACGTGGCCTACTTCGCTGGTGCCGATGCCGAAGGCCAGCGAGCCGAACGCACCGTGGGTGGAGGTGTGGCTGTCACCGCAGACGATGGTCATGCCCGGCTGGGTGAAGCCCTGTTCCGGCGCGATGACGTGGACGATGCCGCGGTTGTCCGAGGCCATGTCGAACAGTTCGATGCCGTGCTCGGCGCAGTTGCGCGCCAGCGTGGCCACCTGCGCTTCGGAGGCGGCGCTGGCATAGGGCAGCTTGCCGTCGGCACCGGCCGGCAGGGTCGGGGTGGAATGGTCCATCGTCGCCTTGGTGCGGTCCGGGCGGCGCGGCGCCAGGCCGCGCGCGCGCAGCTCGGTGAACGCCTGCGGCGAGGTGACCTCGTGGATCAGGTGCAGGTCGATGTACAGCACAGCGGGCGCGCTGTCGGATTCGGGAACCACCACGTGGGCGTCCCACAGTTTGTCGTACAGGGTGCGGGGTGCGGAAGTCATGCGTGTGCCTGGCAGAAGTACGAAAGTGCGGACATCAGGAAAGATAGCGAAAAGGTTGAATCAGCGGCGACGGGCGAGCACGCGCAGCCGCACGTAGTCGGCCAGTGGCTGGCCGGTGGCATTGCGCGGCAGCTCGGCCAGCAACGTGGCCGCAGCCTCGCGCACGGTGGCACGGGCATCGGCGGGCAGGTCATCCAGCAGCGGCGCGGCGAATACGCGCAGCCAGCCGGCCACGCCGGTCGGCAGCGCGGTCGGGCGCGGCGTGCACTCGATCAGCTGCACCTGGAAACCATGCTGGCGCAGTCGGTCTGCGTAGGCATCAGCAGTGGGGAAGTACCACTGGAACGCGCTGGCGCCGTGGCCATGGGCCACGCGCGCAGCCTGCACCGCGGCAATGATCGCAGCGACGTTGCCGTGGCCGCCGAACTCGGCGACAAAGCGCCCGCCCGGACGCAGTGCCCGGCGCACGCCTTCCAGCACCTGGTCGGGATTGCCCATCCAGTGCAGCGCGGCATTGCTGAACACCGCATCGAACTCGCTGTCGAAGGTCAGTGCGTGGCCATCCATCACCTGCGCATCGACGCCACGCGCGCGGGCGGCGACCACCAGTTCCGGCGACGCATCCACGCCGTGGATGCGTGCACCACTCAGCGCGAGCTCGGTGCTGAGCACGCCATCGCCACAGCCCAGGTCGAGGATGCGTTCACCGGCGCGCGGGTCGAGCAGGCGCGCGACCGCGCCGCCGAGCAGCGGCACGAAGCCGGCGTCGATCGCATAGTCCTGGGCGTTCCACTGCTGGCCAGCGGCGCTGGTCGGGGTGGGGGTGTCGAAGGCGCTCATCTCGGCTTCCTCAAGCGGTGGCGGGGGTGGCAACGTCGGTGCTGCTGTGAGCGGTGGCCTGGCGCTGGCGCAGCAGGCGGTTGGCTACGTCCAGCCAAGCCAGCGCGGAGGCTTCGATGATGTCCTTGCTGGTGCCGGTGCCGTCGTACTCCACGCCTTCGTGGCGCACGCTCAGATTGGCTTCGCCGCGCGCATCGGCACCGATGCCGACGCTGTGCACGTGGTAGCTGTCCAGCATCAGCTGCACGCCGGTGGCGGCCGACAGCGCGCCGAACAGCGCATCGACCGGGCCGTCGCCCTGCGCGGTTTCGGCCACGCGGTTGCCTTCCGGATCGGACAGCTCCACCAGGGCGTTGGCGCGGCTGCCGACGTCACTGATGGTCATCGAGGCCAGGCGGTAGCCCTGCGCATTGGAGCCGCCCTGCATCAGCGTCTGCAGGTCGGCATCGGTGACCACGCGCTGCTGTTCGCACAGGCTCTTGAACTGCTCGAACACCAGCTTCAGTTCGTCTTCTTCCAGCCAGAAGCCCAGCGCGCGCAGGCGGGCTTCGACGGCGGCGCGACCGCTGTGGCGGCCCAGCACCATCTGCGAGTCCTCCCAGCCCACATCTTCCGGGCGCATGATTTCGTAGGTGCCGCGGTGACGCAGCATGCCGTGCTGGTGGATGCCCGATTCATGGGCGAACGCATTGGCGCCGACGATGGCCTTGTTGCGCTGCACCGGCATGCCGACCAGGCGCTGCAGCAGCTGCGAGGTGCCGACGATGCGCGGGGTGTTGATCGCGCTGTCCTGCTCGTAGAAGGCCTGGCGCACCTTCAGCACCATCGCGATTTCTTCCAGCGAGCAGTTGCCGGCGCGCTCACCGATGCCGTTGACGGTGCACTCGACCTGGCGTGCACCGCCCTCGATGGCGGCCAGCGAGTTGGCCACGGCCAGGCCCAGGTCGTTGTGGCAGTGCGCGCTGAAGATCACGTTGGCCGCGTTGGGCACATCGGCCACGCCAGCGATGACCTGCTGGAACATCGCGCGGATCTCTTCCGGGGTGGTGAAGCCGACGGTGTCGGGCAGGTTGATGGTGGTGGCGCCGGCGGCGATCGCCACGCGCGAAACTTCGATCAGGTAGTCCAGCTCGGTGCGGGTGGCGTCCTCGGCCGAGAACTCCACGTCATCGATGTACGAGCGCGCCAGGGTGACGTGCTTGCGTACCGATTCCAGTACCTGCTCGCGGGTCATGCGCAGCTTGTGCTCGCGGTGCAGCGGGCTGGTGGACAGGAACACATGCAGGCGCGGATTGACCGCCGCTTCCAGGGCACGTGCGGAGGTTTCGATGTCGGCCTGCAGGCAGCGCGACAGCACCGCCAGGCTCAGGCTGGGGCGGCGCAGCTCACGGCCGATCAGGGCCATCGCTTCGCGGTCGGACTGCGAGCTGGCCGGGAAGCCGGTCTCGATGATGTCCACGCCCAGTTCGTCCAGCGCACGCGCCATCACCAGCTTCTGCGGCGGGCTCATGCTGCAGCCGGGGGACTGCTCGCCGTCACGCAGGGTGGTGTCGAAGATGCGAATGCGCGGGGTGGTAATTCGTTCGATGGTGGTCACAGGGAAATCTCCTCGACAGCGGGCGTTGCGGCTTGCAGGGGGGAAGGGGAAGACGTGGGGGAAGCAGCGGCGCTGGCCTTGCCGGGCGAGCGCGGAGTTTCACTGCGCCGTCGCCGCGGCTTGCGCGGCGGGCGTGGACGGATATCGGTGAGCAGGCCGGCCAGTACGCCGGCATCGATGTTGCCGCCGGACACCACCGCGCATTTGCGCCGGCCGGCAACGCGACGGCCGGCCGCCAGCGCCAGCGCACCGGCGCCCTCGGCGATGATGTGTTCTTCCAGCGCCAGCCGGACCAGGGTTTCGCGCAGTTCGGCCTCGCGCACGATCACCACATCATCCAGCAGCGAGCTGCACAGACGGCGGGTCAGGAAGCCGGGAATCTTTACCCGCACGCCATCGGCCAGCGAGGCTGCCGGGGCGATGTCGCGCAGATCACCGCGGATCGCGCGCGCCATCGAGTCGACGCCTTCCACCTGTGCACCGATCACGCGCACACCCTGCGATTTCAGTGCCAGCGCGACGCCGGAGGCCAGTCCGCCGCCGCCGATCGGCACGATCACCACGTCTGGGGCGTGCGCGGCCAGCTCGATGCCGACCGTGCCCTGGCCGGCGATCACATCGGCATCGTCGAACGCGGACAGGAAACGGTAGCCATGGCGCTGTGCCAGTTCCACGGCGAAGGCATAGGCCTCGTCATAGCTGTTGCCGTGCTGGCGCACGGTGGCGCCCCAGTGGGCAACGCCGGCGATCTTGGTGGCCGGCGCACCATGCGGCATCACGGTGATGGCCGGCACATCCAGGCGGTAGGCGGACCAGGCCACGCCCTGGGCGTGGTTGCCGGCCGAGGCGCAGATCACCGGCCGGGTATCGCCGCGCTCGCGGCCGGCCAGCAGTGCGTTCAGCGCGCCGCGCACCTTGTACGAACCGGTGCGCTGCAGGTTCTCCAGCTTCAGCCAGGTGCCGAAACGCTCGGCATGGTGCAGCGGGGTGGGCGGCAGGAAGCGGCGCAGGCGGGCCTGCGCGGCCAGGACGTCGGCGACGCTTACGTCGCCGACATCGCTTTCCTGGCTGGCATCAGCGGCCGGCATGGGCCACCGACGGGGTGCAGGCGACCACCGCATGCGGGCACGGGCGGCGAAGAAGACGCCTCCGTACCGGCACCGTGGTCATTACGGTACGGGTGTTCATGGCGATACTCCTTCCACGGCGGTGACCTGCACGGACACGCAGTCGTAGATCTTCTCGATCTGCCGGCACAGCGTTTCGGCCGGGCGCTGGCCATCTACCACCAGCTGCAGGTGCCAGCGGCCATCGTCGGCGGCCACCGGCGCGCCGCTGATTGCGCGCGGCGCGAAGCCGCGACGCTCGGCCATGCCGATCACGCGCAGCAGCGCGCCTTCGGCCGGGTGCAGCACCAGGTCAAGCCGGTATTGCATTGGGGGTCTCCTGGCGGGCATGGGCAGGGTTGCTTTCCAGCATGGTGCTGTTGGCGGTGTTGGGTGGCACCAGCGGCCACACGTTGGCGCGGGCATCGATGGCCACGTGCAGCAGCGCCGGGCCCGGCTCGGCCAGCAGGGCGGCCAGTCCACCCTCCACGTCATCGCGTGCCTCGATGCGGGTGGCGGCAATGCCGAACACCTGCGCCAATGCCACGAAGTCCGGGTTGTCGGACAGGTCGATCTCGCTGTAGCGCTCGGCAAAGAACAGTTCCTGCCACTGCCGCACCATGCCCAGCGAACTGTTGTCCAGCAGCACGATCTTCACCGGCAGGTGGCAGCGGGCGATGGTCGCCAGCTCCTGCACGTTCATCATGAAGCTGCCATCGCCGGACACCAGCACCACGGTGCGGTCGGGGCAGGCGAACTGCGCGCCCATCGCCGCCGGCAGGCCGAAGCCCATGGTGCCCAGCGCACCACTGGTCAGGTGGTTGCGCGGGTGGTTGAAGCGGCAATGCTGGGCCACCCACATCTGGTGCTGGCCGACATCGCAGGCGATCACCGCATCGGCCGGGGCCAGCTCGCTCAGGCGCTTCAGCAGGGCCGGCGCGTAGATGTGCTGGCCCGGTGCGTCGTAGCGTGCGGCGAAGCGATCGCGATGCTGCGCACAGCGCCTGCGCCATGCGTCCTGGTGGGCCTTGGGGGAGGGGAAGGCCGCACGCAGGGCGCGGATGGCATGGCCGACATTGCCGGGCACGGCGACATCGGCACTGCGCAGCTTGGAGATCTCGTACGCGTCAGCATCGATGTGGACGACACGGGCGAACGGTGCGAACTCGGCCAGCTTGCCGGTGGCACGGTCATCGAAGCGCGCGCCCAGCACCAGCAGCAGGTCACTTTCCTGCACCGCCATGTTGGCCGCGCGGGTGCCGTGCATGCCCAGCATGCCCAGCGACTGCGGGTGCTGCGGGGGCAGTGCACCCAGGCCACGCAGGGTCATCACGGTGGGAATGGCGCTGGCTTCAACGAAGTCACGCAGGTCCTGCACCGCATCACCCAGCGCGATGCCACCGCCGGCGTAGACCACCGGCTTTTCGGCTGCGGCCAGCGCGGCGATGGCCTCGGCGATGGCGTCGTCGGCCGGCGCCGGCGGCGGTTCGACGCTGCTCGGCACGTGCGCTGGCAGATGGCTGGCATCGGCCAGCTGCACGTCCTTGGGCAGGTCGATCAGCACCGGGCCGGGGCGGCCTTCGCGGGCGATGCGGAAGGCGTCGGCGACCACGCGCGGCAGGTCATCGACGCTGCGCACCAGCCAGCTGTGCTTGACGATCGGCAGGGTCAGGCCGAACACATCCAGCTCCTGGAAGGCATCGGTGCCCAGCAGCGGGGTGCCGACCTGGCCGGTGATGCAGACCATCGGCACCGAATCCAGCATCGCATCGGCAATGCCGGTCACCAGATTGGAGGCGCCCGGGCCGGAGGTGGCCACGCAGACACCCACCTGGTTGCTGGCGCGGGCGAAGCCGTTGGCGGCCAGCGCCGCGCCCTGCTCATGGCGCACCAGGATGTGCTTCAGCGACGAATCCACCAGCGCGTCGTAGAACGGCATGATGGTGCCGCCGGGATAGCCGAACAGCGTGCGGACGCCTTCGGCCTCCAGCGCCTGGGTCAGCCAGCGCGCGCCGTTGGGCGGCGCGCTGCGGTGTGTGGAAGAGTTCATGGGGGAACCTTGCAGAGCGGGTGGGGGAGGCCGCGTGGTTACGCGGCCTGTCCTTGCAACCAGACCATCTTGGCGCGCAGTTCCTTGCCTACCTTCTCGATCGGGTGCTCCAGGTCGGCCTGCTTGAACCTGTTGTAGTTCGGCAGGCCCGCTTCGTACTCGGCCACCCAGTTCTTGGTGAAAGTGCCGTCCTGGATATCCTTCAGCACTTCCTTCATGCGCGCCTTGGTGCCTGCGTCGATCACCCGCGGGCCGCTGACGTAGTCGCCGTACTGCGCGGTTTCGGAGATGAATTCCAGCATCCGCGAGATGCCGCCTTCGTAGAACAGGTCCACGATCAGCTTCAGTTCGTGCAGCACTTCGTAGTAGGCGATCTCCGGCTGGTAACCGGCTTCGACCAGGGTCTCGAAACCGGCCTGCACCAGCGCCGAAGCGCCGCCGCACAGCACCGCCTGCTCGCCGAACAGATCGGTTTCAGTTTCTTCCTTGAAGGTGGTCTGGATCAGGTTGGCGCGCGCGCCGCCGAGGCCACCGGCATAGGCCAGGGCGTAGTCGGCCGCCTTGCCACTCTTGTCCTGGTAGACCGCCCAGATGCACGGCACGCCGCGGCCGATTTCATACTCGCGGCGCACCAGCGCGCCCGGACCCTTCGGTGCGACCAGTACCACGTCGAGATCTTCGCGCGGCTTGATCATGTCGAAGTGCACGTTCAGTCCGTGCGCGAACAGCAGCACCGCGCCCTGCTTCATGTTTGGCGCCAGCACGTCGTCGTACAGCTTCTTCTGCACCATGTCCGGGGTCAGCACGGCGACCAGGTCGGCATCCTTCACGGCTTCGGCCGGTGCCTTGACGGTGAAGCCATCGGCCTGCGCCTTGACCTCGGTGGGGCCACCCGGACGCAGGCCTACCACCACGTCGAAGCCGGATTCGCGCAGGTTCAGCGCGTGGGCGCGGCCCTGGCTGCCGTAGCCGATGACGGCGATCTTGGTCTGGGGCAGGTCGTTGGTGCTCATGGGGGAGGTTCCTTGCGGTGGGAAGAAAAAAGAACGGCCGGTCGTCGAGGTGACGTGCCGGCCGGTCAGGGGAAAGCGGTGGAGGAGGCGCCGCGCATCGCACAGGCACAGGCACCACGAGGCATCGTGGCGGTGTGGGTCCGGGTTTTGCGAGGGGCGGTGTGCATGGTGGTTGCGTCTGAAACCAGGTCCTGAAATGAAAAAACCCGCACCGGGGCGGGTGCGGGTTTTTGATGAGTTCCGGTGTGTTTGTTGCTTACACGCTGGCTCGTCCCGCACCTGTAGGTTGGGTAATAAGTACGAGCACAAGAATCGAACGCAGCGAGGCGGCGCCGGTGTCGGCGGCTTCGGTGTGGATTCGCGGTGGCGTGTTGTGATGCAACATGTGATCGAGAGAAACACAGCCATTTCGGCGGTGTCAACCCTTGTCGAAGAAATTTTTACGGTTTCGCGTGCATCCAGCGCAATCGCTTGCGGCACAAGGATGGTTGCCGCTGAAATTGTTTCGGTGAACCCGAATTCAGTCTTTCCCGGGTACTTTTTGCGCGGATTCCGGGTGGTTTTCGCCTGGGTGGGTGCGGACCTTGATCCGTATCCAGCGAAAGACCCTCGCCCATGACCTCTGCCCGATACCGCGTGGCGGCCGCAGCGGCGAAGATCGGGGACCACCCTTCCATCGGAACCCGCCGTGTCCCGTCGCCTTGCCCGTTCCCTGCTCGCCGCTGCCGTGCTCGTTGCCCTGCCGGCGCTGTCCTTGGCCGCAGACCGCATCACCGGCCACACCTTCGCCACCCGCTCGGAGGTGATCGCCCCGCATGCGATGGCCGCCACCTCGCAGCCGCTGGCCACCCAGATCGCACTGGACGTGATGAAGGGCGGTGGCTCGGCGGTCGACGCAGCGATCGCCGCCAACGCCGCGCTGGGCCTGATGGAGCCGACCGGCAATGGCATCGGCGGCGACCTGTTCGCCATCGTGTGGGACCCGAAAACGCAGAAGCTCTACGGCTACAACGGCTCGGGCCGCTCGCCGAAGTCGCTGACCCTGGCCGAGTTCCAGCGCCGTGGCCTGAAGGAGATCCCGGCCACCGGCCCGCTGCCGGTGTCGGTGCCCGGCGCGGTCGATGGCTGGTTCGCCCTGCACGACCGCTTCGGCCGCAAGCCGATGGCCGACAACCTGGCCCCTGCCATCCGTTACGCCCGCGAAGGCCACCCGGTCGCCGAAGTGATCGCCTACTACTGGGACCGCTCGGTGCCCAAGCTCTCGCAGTACCCGGGTTTCAAGGAGCAGTTCACCCTCAACGGCCACGCCCCGCGCAAGGGCGAGATGTGGAAGAACCCGAACCTGGCCAGCACCCTGCAGAAGATCGCCGACGGCGGCCGCGACGCCTTCTACAAGGGCGACATCGCCCACACCATCGGCGACTATTTCAAGGCCAATGGTGGCTATCTGAGTTACCAGGACATGGCCGACCACCACGGTGAGTGGGTGGAGCCGGTCAGCAGCAACTACCGTGGCTACGATGTGTGGGAACTGCCACCGAACAGCCAGGGCATCGCCGCGCTGCAGATCCTCAATGTGCTGGAAGGCTACGACTTCTCGAAGATTCCATTCGGCTCACCCGAGCATGTGCACCTGTTCGTGGAAGCGAAGAAGCTGGCCTTCGCCGATCGAGCGCGCTTCTACGCCGACATGGCGTTCCAGCCGGCGCCGGTGCAGAAACTGATTTCCAAGGAATACGCCGCGCAGCGCCGCGCGCTGATCTCGATGGACAAGGCCCTGAAGGAAGTGCAGCCGGGCACGCCGAAGCAGCTGGAGGAGGGCGACACCATCTACATGACCGTGGCCGACGCCGACGGCATGATGGTCTCGCTGATCCAGTCCAACTACCGCGGCATGGGCAGCGGCATGGCACCGCCCGGGCTGGGCTTCATCCTGCAGGATCGTGGCGAGATGTTCGTGCTGCAGAAGAACCATCCCAACGGCTACGCACCGGGCAAGCGCCCGTTCCAGACCATCATCCCGGCGTTCATCACCAAGGGCGGCAAGCCGTATGCCAGCTTCGGCGTGATGGGCGGCGCGATGCAGCCGCAGGGTCATGCGCAGATCGTGATGAACCTGGTGGATTTCGGCATGAACCTGCAGGAAGCCGGCGATGCACCGCGCATCCAGCATGAAGGTTCCACCGAGCCGACCGGGCAGGCCACGGCGATGACCGATGGTGGCGAAGTGAACCTGGAGACCGGCTTCCCCTATGAGACGGTGCGTGCGCTGATGCGCAAGGGGCATCGCATTGTGTTCGCCGACGGTCCGTATGGTGGGTATCAGGCGATCATGCGCGATCCGGAGACGGGCGTGTATTACGGCGCGTCGGAGAGCCGCAAGGATGGTCAGGCGGCGGGCTACTGAGGTTTCCGGGCCACCGGGCTGAGCCCCCTCTGCGGTGGGTTCCGGAAAGCGGGATCATGTGATTGGGCCGGGCGGGTGGGCTGGTCGGGGGACGCCGTGAATCCGTCCATGGAGGCTTGGCAGCCGCATCCATGCGGCTGACACCCCCGCCCAGCCCACCCGCCCGGCCCCTGACAGTTTCCTGCGGCCGCCACCGCAGGAAGAGAAAGAAGAAGATCAAAAGCAAAGGCAACAGCAACAGCCGCGCGCTGTGGGTTGGGGTCGGATCCGTTTTCCGAAGGAAAACGGATCCGACCCCTTCGTGTTTTCCGATACACCTCATCCACGCATGGCGTGGATGGACCCACCGTCACCGGGAATCTGTCGGGGGTGGGGCGGTGTGGGTTGGCAGGACCGTTGGCGCCATGGATGGCGCCATCGAGCCCCCATGGACGGGTTTACGGCGTGTCCTGCCAACCCACACCGCCCCGCCCAACCAGCAGAAACCCAGAGCGGCTTTGGCTCCTGCACTTGCACTTGCCTGAAAAAAGCGGTGCAGCCGCAGGCTGCAAAACCCCCTCAATCCTGATCCTGCGCGCGAGCGGCCTCCGCCTGCGTTTCTTCCTGCGCCGCCATCTCGCGTGCGATCCACGCATCGATCATGTGCCGCTGGCGCTGCGCCTGTCGCCGCTCGCGCGTGTACTCCTGGTCCAGCACCCGGTACAGCGACACCATCACCAGCACCATCAGCAGCGCAAACGGCAACGCCGCGATCGTGATCATGCCCTGCAGCGCGTCCAGGCCACCGGCCAGCAACAGCGCCGCTGCAATCAGGGCCACCGCGATGCCCCAGGCCAGCTTGCGCTTCAGCGGCGGATCGCCGGCCTCGTCGGTGGACATGCTGGCCAGCACCAGCACCGCCGAATCAGCCGAAGTCACAAAGAAGATCATCAGCAGCACCAGCGCGATGCACGACAGCAGCAGCGGCAACGGCATGCTGTCGAACAAGGTGAACAGCACCGTCTCGTAGCCATTGTCCAGTGCCTGCACCAGGTCGGCGTGGCCGAAGATCTGTGCCCACAGCGCAGTGCCGCCGAACACCGCGAACCAGAAGAAGCCCAGCAGCGTTGGCGCCAGCACCACCCCGATCACGAACTCGCGCACGCTGCGGCCGCGCGAGATGCGCGCGATGAACGAGCCCACGAACGGCGCCCACGAAATCCACCAGGCCCAGTAGAAGATCGTCCAGTCGGCCACCCAGGTGCTGCCCGAGAACGGCGACATGCGCAGGCTCATCGTCACCAGCTGGTTGAGGTAGGACCCCAGCGTGGTGGTGAACGTATCGAAGATGAAGCCGGTCGGCCCCAGCACCAGCAGGGTCGCCGCCAGCAGCGCAGCCAATGCCAGGTTGAAGTTGGACAGCCATTTCACCCCGCGCTCCACGCCGCTGGCGGTGGAGGCCATGTACAGCACGAACGCGATGGCGATGATGGTCATCTGCACCGCCACGGTAGCGTGCACGCCGAACACCCGCTCGATGCCGGCGGCGATCTGGATGGTGCCGAAGCCCAGCGTGGTGGCGACACCGATCGCAGTGGCGACCACCGCGGCGATGTTGACCACGCGACCGATCCAGCCGCGATGGTGGCGGCCGATGATCGGCTGCAGCATGTCACTGACCAGGCCGCGCCCGTTGCGGTTGAACTGGAACCACGCCATCGCCAGGCCGATCAGCGCGTAGATCGCCCAGGGGTGCAGGCCCCAGTGGAAGAACGCATAGCGCATCGATGCCCGCGCCGCATCCAGGCTTTGCGGAGCGATGCCTTCGGGCGGCTTGCTGAAATGCGAGATCGGTTCGGCCGCACCCCAGAACACCAGGCCGATGCCCATGCCGGCGGCGAACAGCATCGACATCCAGCTGGCACGCGAGAATTCGGGTTCGGCGTCTTCGCCGCCGATGCGCAGGTTGCCGAAGCGGCCGAAGGCCAGGTACATCAGGAACACCAGTGCCAGGAACACCACCAGCAGGTACAGCCAGCCGACACTGCGGATGACCTCCGCCAGCATGGATTGCACAACGGTATTGAAGGGGCCGGGCGCGATGCCGGCCAGCAGCACCAGCAGAAGTACCAGTGCGATGGAAACGCGAAACACCATGAAGGAGCTTCTCCGATCAAGGGGATTGAGGGGAGCGAGCAGAGCTTGCAGCGAAGGGCCGGCGGCATGCAGCACGAGCCGGGCAGGGGCCGCGAAGGCGGCGGGGATACATCGGTCGCAGCGACGCGATGGGCGTGCACGTTACTGAACGCGACGTCATGGTTCTGTTAACGAATGGCGATTGGGGTCAGATCCGCTTTCTGCAGGAAAGCGGATCTGACCCCGGAGTCGGGCGGTCTATGCTCTAATGCGCACCAAGAAGCGGGGGTACCGGGCCTTGTGGCCACGGTTGAGACAGTCCCTTGGAACCTGATCCGGCTCATACCGGCGTAGGGAAGCTTTGCAGTGCAGCCGTGCCCGGACTCCGCCCAAGGACCGCCCGCGCGCGGGCGCAGTGCGCCGCCGCTTCGTCCCTGACCTTCCTGGACGATGCCCGATGAACGCACAGCTCTCCGCCCTGCAGCAACAGGCCCAGCAACTCTCCGAATCGGTGACCCGGCCCATCCCCGGTTCGCGCAAGATCCACGTGCCCGGCTCGCGCCCGGACCTGCAGGTGCCGATGCGCGAGATTGCGTTGACCCGCACGCCGACGCTGTTCGGCGGCGAAGAGAATGCACCGGTCACTGTCTACGACACCTCGGGCCCGTACACCGATCCGGAGGTGCCCATCGACCTGTCGACCGGCCTGCCTGCGTTGCGCCGTGGCTGGGTGGAGGAGCGCGGTGATACCGAACAGCTCGATGGCCTGAGCTCTTCGTTCGGCCGCGACCGCGAGCATGACCCGAAGCTCGACGCGGTGCGTTTCCCCGCGCGCAGCCTGCCGCGCCGTGCGCGTGCCGGCGCCAACGTCACCCAGATGCACTACGCGCGGCGCGGCATCATCACGCCGGAAATGGAGTTCGTCGCCATCCGCGAGAACCAGCGCCTGGACGCGATCCGTGATGCCGGCCTGCTGCAGCAGCACCCGGGCGAGGCCTTCGGGGCGTCGATCCAGACAATCATCACCCCCGAATTCGTGCGTGACGAGATCGCACGCGGCCGCGCGGTACTGCCCAACAACATCAACCATCCGGAAAGCGAGCCGATGATCATCGGCCGCAACTTCCTCACCAAGATCAACGCCAACATCGGCAACAGCGCGGTGTCTTCCGGCATCGCCGAGGAAGTTGAGAAGCTGGTGTGGGCGATCCGCTGGGGCGGCGACACGGTGATGGACCTGTCCACCGGCAAGCACATCCACGAAACGCGCGAATGGATCATCCGCAACTCGCCGGTGGCGATCGGCACCGTGCCGATCTACCAGGCGCTGGAGAAGGTCGATGGCCGCGCCGAAGCGCTGACCTGGGAAATCTTCCGCGACACCCTGATCGAGCAGGCCGAGCAGGGCGTGGACTACTTCACCATCCACGCCGGCGTGCTGCTGCGCTATGTGCCGCTCACCGCCAAGCGGGTAACCGGCATCGTCAGCCGCGGCGGTTCGATCATGGCCAAGTGGTGCCTGGCGCACCACAAGGAGAATTTCCTCTACACGCACTTCGAAGAGATCTGCGAAATCATGAAGGCTTACGACGTGACCTTCTCGCTGGGCGATGGCCTGCGTCCGGGGTGTATCGCCGATGCCAACGATGCAGCGCAGTTCGGTGAACTGGAAACACTGGGCGAGCTGACGAAGATCGCCTGGAAGCACGATGTGCAGACCATGATCGAAGGCCCTGGCCACGTGCCGATGCAGCTGATCAAGGAGAACATGGACAAGCAGCTGCGCGAGTGCGGCGAGGCGCCGTTCTACACGCTCGGTCCACTGACCACCGATATCGCGCCCGGCTATGACCACATCACCAGTGCGATCGGTGCAGCGATGATCGGCTGGTTCGGCACCGCCATGCTCTGCTACGTCACGCCGAAGGAGCACCTGGGCCTGCCCAACCGCCAGGACGTGCGCGACGGCATCATGGCCTACCGCATTGCCGCGCACGCGGCGGATCTGGCCAAGGGCCACCCGGGCGCACAGGTGCGCGACAACGCCCTGAGCAAGGCACGTTTCGAGTTCCGTTGGGAGGATCAGTTCCACCTCGGCCTGGATCCGGAAAAGGCCAAGGAGTTCCATGACGAGACCCTGCCCAAGGATGCGCACAAGCTGGCCCACTTCTGTTCGATGTGCGGACCGCACTTCTGCTCGATGAAGATCACCCAGGATGTGCGCGACTACGCCGAGGCCGGCATGAAGGAAAAGTCCGCCGAGTTCCGCGCTTCGGGCGCCGAGGTCTACCACCAGGGCTGACGCGTGGCCGGTCGTGCCGGCCGCGGGCCGGCATGACCGTTCCTCACGCCGGTCACCGCTATGCTCGGCCCATCGTTGCCAGAGGAAAGGACGCCATGCCTGTTGCCGTGACCACGCGTTGGCTGGCCATTGCCCGCCGCCACCCCTCGGCATGGCTGCTGGCGGCGCAGCTGCTGGCGGTGGTGTTGTATCCGGCGCTGGACGACACCGCCGGCGGACGTGCCGCGCTGGGCATGTTCGGCATGGCGGTGCTGGGCCTGGCGCTGTGGGTGGTGCAGCGCAGCCCGTTGGGAAGCTGGCTGGCCCTGCTGCTGGCGATCCCCGCCGTGGTGTTTTCGTTGGCGGGGGCGCTGCTGGAGCGCAGCGCGCTGGTGACCACCGCACAGCTGCTGGAAAGCCTGCTGTATTTCTATACGGCAGGTGCGCTGATTGCCTACATGCTGCAGGACCACAAGGTCACCCGCGATGAACTGTTCGCCGCCGGGGCCACCTTCACCCTGTTGGCCTGGGCCTTTGCGTTTGCGTTTTCGGTCTGCCAGCAGTGGTACCCGGGCAGCTTCCACGGCGCCAGCGAGGGTCCGCAGCGCAGCTGGATGGAGTTGCTTTATCTGAGCTTCAGCTTGTTGTCTGGAGTGGGGTTGAGCGATGTCGTGCCGCTGCATCCACAGGCCCGCGCGCTGGTCATGCTGGAGCAGTTTTCAGGCGTGATGTACGTAGCTTTGGTGGTTTCGCGACTGGTCGGACTGACCATGCTGAGGCGTGTCTGAAAATGAACGCCAGATAAAAATTTCGCGCCCAAAAGGGCGCGAATGGTGCTGCAAATTATGTGAATGCGTCGGCGAGAGAGAGCCTGATGTCGACCACGCGATAGGCGAGGTAACCGGCATAGGCTAGTATTCGCGCGCTCAATTGTTTTTGCGGTATGCGCCGATGCTTTGTGCGGAGTCTGGCTTTTCGCTGTTCCCGGAACGGGGCGGTTTCAAAGGCAAACGCTGCCCGGAACCTGTCTCTACTGTGTAGCAGAAAATGAACAGCAGCGAAATCCAGCCCCCCGGATTCGATCGGATCCGGATAGGCGAGTGCATCGTCACCTTGTCCTCGCGTGAGGTTGAGGTGGTCGGCGCACGCCGGCCGCGTCGGCTCACGCCGAAGGCGCTGGGCGTACTGCGCGTGCTGCTGCGGCAACCGGGCCGTGTGGTCACCCGCGATGAACTGTTCGCCGAGGTGTGGCCGGACACGCTGCCGACCAACGACGTGCTGACCCAGGCCGTTACCCAGCTGCGCAAGGCGTTCAGCCACGACGAAGACAACGGCCAGGCCTACATCGAGACCATCGCCAAGACCGGCTATCGCCTGCTGATGCCGGTGCAGGTGCTGGACGACGTCCAGACGCCGGCGCCTGCGCTGGCTGACGACGAGGCGGAGGACGCGCCGCCGGTGATCGCCGCCGCTGCCATGCCGGCAGAGGTGTCGCGCCGCCGCTGGCGCCATGTGCGTCGTCGTGTGCTGCTGGCGCTGGGCGTGGTGATGCTGGTGGCGCTGGTGGTAATGACCGCGCTGCTGTTGCGGCGCACGCCGGCCAGCAGTTCGCCGGTGGATGCCGCCGTGGAGAACGGCACGCGGGTGATCGGCAGCCCGCAGCGTCCCTATCGGCTGATCACCGCGACAAGTGGCTTTGAAACCTATCCCACGCTGTCGCCCGACGGCTCGCTGGTGGCCTACGAAGGCGCCAACGAAGACGGCAACGGCGGCGGTGCGATCAAGGTGCAGACCTCGGGCAATGCGCCCGCACGCCAGCTGCTGGTGCCGCCGGCCGGCGCGGTCGATCGTTTCCCGAACTGGTCGCCGGACGGGCGTGAGATCGCCTTTGCGCGGTTCTCCGCCGATGGCGGCTGCCAGGTGCTGGTCGCCAGCGCCACCGGTGGCGCACTGCGCCAGGCCACGCGCTGCGATGGCACCGAACTGCTCAGCTTCGACTGGACGCCCGATGGCCGCGGCCTGGTGTTCGGCAGCATGGTCGGGCGCTATGCGCATCGCGGCATCCGCGTGCTGGACCTCGGCAGCGGGCAGTGGCGCGCGCTGGACTACGGCGTGGACCAGGATGATTTCGACTACGCGCCACGCTATTCGCCGGACGGGCAGTGGCTGGTGTTCGTGCGCAACCCGCAGCTGGGCGATCTGTGGCGCGTGCCGGCCAATGGCGGAACACCCGAGCGCCTCACCAACGAAGCGGCCGAGCTGCGCGGGTGGGCCTGGCTGGACGATGGCCGCACCATCGTGTTTGGCCGCCGCGTCGACAGCGAAGCCCGGCTCTATTACCTGGATGTGGAGCGCCGCACGCTGCGCGATGCGGGCCTGGACGACGCGCAGTGGCCGGCCGTGTCGCGCCGTGGCGGCATGCTCGCCTTCGTTCACCGCCGCGCGCAGTTCGGCGTGTTCAAGGTGCCGATGCAGGGCAATGGCGAACCCGAACGCCTGTTCGCCTCCAGCGGCCGCGATGGCCAGCCGATGGCGGCACCGGATGGGCGCCAGCTGGTGTTCACCTCCGATCGTTCCGGCAGCTTCGCCCTGTGGTGGGCCGACATGCAGCGCCCCGACTCGCTGCGACCGATCGAAGGGCTGCGTCCGGAAGCGCGGCAGGCGCCGGACTGGTCGGCCGACAGCCGCCAGTTGCTGGTGGTGGGCCGCGATGAGCACGGCAGGACCGTGGTCTACGAGATTGCTCCGCGCGATGAACGCCTGCAGCCGTTGCCGGTGCCCGGCGAGCAGCCGCTGCAGGCCCTGTATGGCGCGACGCCGGAGCAGCTGCTGGTGGTCGAACGCGATGCCGACCAGCGCATACGGCTGAGCCTGTACGACCGCAGCGTGCAGCCATGGCGCCGCCTGGGCAGTGTCGATGGCGTTTCGCAGGCGCGCTTCGACCGCAGCACCGGACGGGTGCTGTTCACCCGCCTGGCCGCCAGTGGCCTGTGGTCGGCCGATGCGGCGTTGTCGCCCGCCAGCGTGCAGCAGATCAGTGATGACCGGCCCAGCCGCTGGCGCTACCGGGCCTGGACGGTGGCCGGCAGCAATGCGATCGGCTATCTCGGCACGTCCACTGCCTGTGGCACCACGTTGATACGGATCCAGGCCGGTCACGAGCAGCCCGAGCACTGCCTGGACACGCAGCGGCTCAGCGCAGGCAATGGGCTCAGCGCCAGCGCTGACGGACATGACCTGTTCGTGGCAATGGCGGTCAGTGACGGCGCCGACATCGGCGTGATGCGTTTGCCCGAACGTGCTCCGGCGCTGTTTCCTGCGTTCTCCAAGTTGTTGTTGTTCAAGGGAAATGGGCCTTCGTAATTTCTTCGTCGCGATCTCGTCGCGAATTCGTGGCGATCTCGTCCGACTTTCCTGACGCGGACCCGCCTGATTTGGCAAAACGGAGGCCTGTGCTAGGCAAATCCGTGGTGCCCCCATGCGTCAACTCTCGCTGGCCGATCGTGGCCAAACCGTCTCCCTGGACCGCGCGCTCGACGATGCTGCGCCGACCTGCCTGGGCGTGGCCCGGCTGGGCAGCCTGCAGACCGCCGGCACCAGCTTCACTGTCTGGATGCAGGTGCGGGGCAGTTCGTGGGTGGAGGCCAAGGAGGGACGCTTCCGCCTGCGCCAGGGCGAGTGGATCGCCTTCGAGAAGGAATCACGTCCGTTGGTGCAGGCTGGTCGCAATGGGCTGTGCATCGGCCTGAACCTGAACGTCGAGGCGCTTCGGGTGCTGGCCGAGATGGCCGACTGCGGCCTGTATGCCGGTCGCGGTCGCATGAACCGCAGTGATGCCCGCGTGGCGCTGCGGCTGTGGCGCGATGCGCTGGCCAGCGGCATGCCGGCACAGGCACTGCGCCCGTTGCTGCTGCATCTGGCTGGCCTGCAGCGTGGCCTGGCCGACAACGTGCAGCGTTGCCCGGGGCGCTCGCGCAGCCGCAAGCGGCAGGTGTTCGGCCGCATGCAGCGCGCCCGCCTGTACCTGGAGGGCAACAGCCACCGCGTGGTACGCATCGGCGAACTGGCCGAGCTGACCAACTTCTCCAGCTGGTATCTCTCCAAGACGTTCCAGAGCCTGTACGAGGAAAGCCCGCAGTCGCTTTCGGCACGGTTGCGCCTTGAGCGCGCCGCCGATCTGCTGCGTGACACCGACATGATGGTCGGCGAGGTCGCTGCCGCCAGCGGTTTCGACAACTGCTGCAGCTTCGCGCGTGCGTTCCGCGCCCGCTACGGCCAGTCTGCATCGCGCTTCAGGGAGAACGGCGGCTTGCTCCCGCCACAATCTGCAAAGTCTCTGGTTGGTTCGCGCAAATACAGCGCTGCAACGCAATCGTAACGTGCTGGGGTGTTTTAACACGCTGCTAACACGTACCTTGGAGAGATTGATGAACGTTCGTAATCCCGCAGTGCGGTTCGGCTTGCTGCCGGCCGGCATTGCGCTGGCGCTGGCGCCGGCCTTTGCTTCCGCCCAGGAAGCAAAGGGCACCACCGATCTGGACCGCATTTCGGTCACCGGCTCGCGCATCCGCGGCGCCTCGGTGGAAACCCAGCAGCCGATCCTGACGATGACCCGTGAATCCCTGGAAAAGCAGGGCTTCTCGAGCGTCGCCGACGTGCTGAACAACCTGACCTCGGCCGGCTCCCCGGCCATCTCGCGTTCGGAATCGCTGGCTTCGGGCGAGAACGTGGGCGGCTACTACGTCGACATCCGCAACCTGGGCGCCGAGCGCACCCTGGTGCTGATGAACGGCAAGCGCCTGGGCGCTTCGACCTCGGGCCTGCAGGACCTGAGCCAGATCCCGATGTCGGCCGTTGAGCGCATCGAGATCCTGAAGGACGGCGCTTCGTCGATCTACGGTTCCGACGCCATTGCCGGCGTGGTCAACGTGATCACCCGCAAGAACTTCGACGGCGGCGAAGCCAATGTCTACGTCGGCCAGTACGGCAAGGGCGACGGCGACACCGAAACCTACTCGATGACCCTCGGTGCCCGCGGCGAGCGCGGCAGCCTGACTCTGTCGGCCGAGTACTCCAAGCAGGACCCGGTGTGGGCCAAGGACCGCTGGTACAGCCGTGACGGCTCGCTGGGTCCGAACTCGACCTCGGCCACCTGGAGCCCGATCAGCCAGAACGGCAGCTGGTGCAACCCGACCCAGGTCGATTGCAGCGACTCCAAGAAGGCGGTCTGGAAGACCCTGAACGCCGGCGGCAACCCGAAGAACCCGAACGACTACCACACCATCACCTCGGACGAGTTCGCCAACTCGAACGAGCAGATGACCCTGCTGACCGGTGTGAAGCGCAAGTCGGTCTACATCAACGGTACCTACGACTTCACCGATTCGATCAGCCTGAACACCGACCTGCTCTACAACGAGCGTCAGACGTTCCAGCAGATCGCCGGCTATCCGTTCCAGTCCACCGCATGGGACGCGCCGCTCTCGGCTGACAGCGCCTTCAACCCGGTCGGCCAGGACGTCAACGTCCGTCGCCGCCTGTGGGAAGTGCCGCGCACCACCGACAGCCAGCTGAAGACCCTGCGCTTCGCTCCGACCATCACCGGCTTCTTCGAGCTGGGCGGCAAGACCTTTGATTGGGATGTCGGCGCGCTGTGGAACCGCAACGAGTCGATCAAGACCAACCGCGGTGACATGAGCCTGATCAGCGCCAACCAGGCGATGGGTCCGTCGTTCATCGATGCCAGCGGCGTTGCCCGTTGCGGCACCGCCGCCAAGCCGATCCTGGGCGATTGCCGTCCGTGGAACCCGCTGCTGCCGTACGGCGTGGATGGCGCCGGTTCGCTGGCGAACAAGGAACTGCAGGACTTCCTGTTCCCGACCTTCACCACCCGTGGCCTGACCAAGACCACCAGCTTCACCGCCAACCTGTCGGGCGCCATCGTCACCCTGCCGGCCGGCGACCTGGGCTTCGCCCTGGGTGTCGAGCACCGCAAGGAAGAAGGCAGCTACGTGCCGGACGCCTTCGCGCAGTCGGGTCAGTCCACCGGCCTGGGCCAGAAGCCGACCCGTGGTGAGTACGATCTGAACGAGGTCTACCTCGAACTGAACGTGCCGCTGCTGGCCGACATGGCCTTCGCCAAGGAACTGACCCTGAACGTTGCCAGCCGTTATTCGGACTACAGCAACTTCGGTGGCACCACCAACAGCAAGTTCGGCCTGACCTGGCGTCCGCTGGATGAACTGCTGGTCCGCGGTACCTACGCCGAGGGCTTCCGTGCTCCGACCATCAGCGACCTGTACGGTGGCCTGAGCTCGAGCTTCGAGTCGTACATCGATCCGTGCGGCGTGAAGGCTCCGGGCAGCGTTGCCGGCAATGCCGCGTGCACCGCCGCTGGCGCTCCGGCCAACTACGTGCAGCTGGGCCAGGGCAACCTGCCGTGCTCGACCCTGCCGTGCCAGTCCGGTGACCAGTTCGTCTCCGGTGCCAACCCGAACCTGAAGCCGGAAACCTCCAAGAGCACCACCTTCGGTCTGGTGTGGAGCCCGCGTTGGGTGCAGGGCCTGGACCTGTCGCTGGATTGGTACAAGTACGAAATCAGCGACATGATCATCGCTGACAGCGTCGACCGCATCCTGCGTGACTGCTACGTGCTGGGCAACTCCGAGCGCTGCTCGAGCGTGACCCGTGCGGCTGACGGCCACGTCAGTGCGATCACCTACGGTACCGCCAACCTCGGCAAGATGAAGACCGAAGGTTACGACCTGGGCGTCAAGTACCGTCTGCCGGAACTGGCCATCGGTCAGTTCAGCATCGACTGGACCACCAGCTACACCTCCAAGTACGACGAAGCAGGCCAGAACAGCGCCGGCCAGAACATCATGATCGGCCGCGTTGGCGAGCCGGGCCTGTTCCGCGTCCGTTCGAACCTGGGTGTCAACTGGCAGTACGGCGACTTCGGTGTGAACTACACCGCGCGCTACTACTCCGGCATGAAGGAAAGCTGCATCTCGCTGGCTGATGGCTGGTGCGATGCGCCGAACCACATGGCCAACGGCGAAAGCGATCCGCTGCGTCACACCGGCTCCAACACCTTCCACGACCTGCAGGTCAGCTGGAAGGCGCCGTGGGATGCGACCATCGCAGTCGGTGCGAACAACCTGTTCGACCACAAGGGTCCGCTGCAGTACTCGGCCCCGAACTCGAGCTTCGCCTACTACGGCGGCTTCGATGTGGGTCGCTTCCTGTACATGAAGTACACCCAGCGCTTCTGATCCATCGAAGTGCGGTAGCAACACGAGGAGGGCGGGCCGCAAGGTCCGCCCTCTTTCTTTTGCAGGAATGCGCGTGCTCGGGCCACAAAAAAGGGCGCACCCGATGGATGCGCCCTGCGATTGTCCGTGCCGGTTGGGCCGCCGCTCAGGCGTCGCTGGGCACCAGGCCCATCAGCGCGTTGGCATGCTCGCGCCACTGTGGCAGCCGGTTCAGTACACCTGCGCGCTGCAGGTAGTCCTCATCCACCGGATCGCCGTTGACCAGCGCCAGCGCCACGTGCACCGCGCCGGTCACCCAGAAGCTGCGCGTGTTGGCGCGCTGCGGCTGCAGATGGAATGCCACCGCTTCGATGATCGGCATCGGCAGGCCCCACAGGCCCAGCAGGTAGGCGCCAGCCTCGGCGTGTCCGGGGCGGGTATCGCCGGCCAGCGAGGGTTCGCTGCGCTCGTTGCGCACGCCCGGCAGCAGCAGGCCGATGTCGGCCAGCAGCGCGGCGGTCGCGCCCAGCTCGGCGCTGGATTCGGGCAGCAACCGTGCCGCCAGCCGCGAGGCGAGCAGGGCACGCTGCTGCAGCGAGTTGCGCTCGGCCGCCGACAGCGTCGGTGCCGAGAATACTTCGCTGGCCAGGACCAGGTCGCGCAGGGTGGACAGGCCCAGGCGGGTCACTGCGGTACGCAGGTCGGCGATGGTGCGGCCCTGGCTGAAGAACGCCGAATTGGACAGCTGCAGCACCTTGGCCGCGATCGCCGGATCGGCAGCGACCAGCTTGGCCACGTCAGCGCTGTCGGCATCGTCGTCATGTTCCAGCGCCTGGGTCAGGCTCAGGTACAGGTGCGGCGGCGAGGGCAGCTTCTCGATGCGGCCGATGGCATCGCGCAGGCGCGGGCTGTCCAGCACTTCGCGCAGCTCTTCCAGGCTGGTCAGTGCTTCCAGCAGTACTTCCGGCGCCAGTGGCAGCGGCAGGAAGCGGTGGGCGACGCCGATCAGGCGTGCCGGCGGTGGCCGGTTGCCGTGCTGGGCATCGATCAGCGCGATGCGGATGGTTTCCGGGCGCAAGGTCCGGATCTGGCCCAGCAGCGTGGTGGCATTGAGATCGGGCAGCTGCGGACAGACGATCACCGCGTCCACGCCCTGCGCAGCCACCACGCTCATCGCGCTGTGGCCATCGGTGGCGGTCAGCGGTTGCCAGTCTTCCCCAAGATCGGCAATGAATTCGGTCAGCTCAGCCGGCAGGCTGGCTGCATCCCCTACAAGCAGAATACGCACGACACATTCCCCTGGCTGTCTCGACGATGGATGTCGACGACGTGTGAAGTGACGCAATTTACCTAATACGGCGGCAAGAGTGATGTGCCGTCGTCATGAAACGTGACCCGCATCGCTCCGGCAGGGCCTGCCGGAGCGATCCGGTTCAGGCTCAGGCCTTGCTGTCCAGATGGCGCTGGTGCGCCTCGACCAGGATCTGCTTGGCCTCGGCGGCGCCGCCCCAACCATCGAGCTTCACCCACTTGCCCTTTTCCAGGTCCTTGTAGTGCTCGAAGAAGTGGCCGATGCGCTCCAGCCAGTGGCTCGAGACCTGGGCGATGTCTTCGACGTGGGCGTAGCCACTGAAGATCTTCGACACCGGCACCGCCAGGATCTTCTCGTCGCTGCCGGCCTCGTCGCTCATCTTCAGCACGCCGACCGGACGGCAGCGCACCACCGAACCCGGCACCAGCGGCAGCGGCAGCACCACCAGCACGTCGGCCGGATCACCGTCGCCGCACAGGGTGCTCGGCACATAGCCGTAGTTGCACGGGTAGCGCATCGGGGTGGACAGGATGCGGTCGACGAAGATCGCGCCGGTTTCCTTGTCCACTTCGTACTTCACCGGCTCCGAGTCCTTCGGGATCTCGATGATGACGTTGATTTCTTCCGGCGGGTTCTTGCCGGGCGAGACGAGTTCCAGACCCATGGTGTGCTCCAGGTGGGGATATAGACGGATAGCCCCCCATTTTATGCCTTTGCCGGGCGCCGTGCAGGGGCAGTGTACCCACCGCCCGTCGCGGTGCTGGACCACCGGTCGGCAGGGGCTTTCCCGATGGGGATGCCGGGTAGCGCGGCGCAGGCTGATGACTCATCCCCAAGGAGTCCTGTCATGCGCTGGAAGACCTTGTGCTGTGCCGCCATCGCACTGCTTGTCCCGTTGCCCGGCCTGGCACGCGGGCCACATGTGGACCTGATCGACTACCCGCAGCCGGAGGCCAACTGGGACCGGGCCTACGGTCTGGAAGCGGCCCTGACACGCGAGTTCAACGCGATCTGCGCCGATACCTGGTGCGAAGGCGACTACAGCAACTACCGGGTAATGGAATTCCGCTGCGCCGTGCTGGCCCACCGGGGCACCGTGCAGCGCTGCGTCTGGGTGATCGCCGCCAGCGAGCTTTCGGTGAACGCCGACAGCGGGCAGGTGCAGGTCGACAACGGGCGCTGGACCTGCCAGTTGGCATTGCAGCCCGGCGTGCCCGTCGAGGCGTTCCATGCCGCGCTGGAGGCCCCTGGCGGCCTGACCGAACCGCTGCCCGGCCTCGACCTCGGGCTGTTCGAGGTACTGCCCGGCTGCCTGCGTTCGCAGGGGAGGGCAGGCTGATGCGGATCATCCTCGAATCAATCCTGCGGGTCGCGATGCTGCTTCTGATCGCCGGTGCCGCGCAGGCGGGTCCTGCGTTCGTGGACGCGCGTGATTACCCCACCTCCGCCATGGGCCATGAGCGCTTCCTGGCCGCCGAGCGGCGCCTGGTGCGCGGCTTCGACAATGTGTGCGGCGACACCTTCTGCGAAGGGCAGTACTACAACCTGTGGGCGATGCGCCTGCGCTGCTCGGTGCAGCGCGATACCGGCGTGGTCGGGAGCTGCGTCTGGACCTTCGCCGGCAGCGATACCTGGGTGCGCAACATCGGCCGGATCGACGTCGATCTGGGCAGCTATGCCTGCGTGCTGCCGGTGGCGCCCGGAACCGCGCTGAGCCAGCTGCTGGAGGTGTGGGAAGCGGGTTCGGCGGACGACGCCCTGCATGCGCCGTTGCCGGGCACCGGGCAGAACACATACGACGCGCTGGTCGATTGCCTGTAGTGCCCGTGGCGTCAATGCAAACGTGACTGATTCGCATTAACGGAGTAGCATGCGCGGCGCCTCCCGTCCGTCCCCGGCTCCGCGCATGTCCTCCAATGCCGTCACCCTCACCGAACTGCTGATCCGCGAGCGGCCGGCGCTGCTGCGCCGCGTGCAGCGTATCCTCGGTGGCGACAACGGCGCCGAAGACGTGATCCAGGCGGTCTGGTTCAAGGCCCGCGGGGTCGACGACAGCCAGGCCATCGACAACCCCCGCGCCTATCTGTACCGGCTGGCCGCCAACCTGGCCACCGACCACGGCCGCGAATCGACCCGGCGCAATCGCCTGCTGGCCGACCACTACCTGTGGGGGCCGGACGAGGTGATCTCGACCGAGGAGCAGGCCATGGCCCAGGACGAGCTGCAGCGTGTGCTGGATGCCGCCAGCCATCTGCCCGAACCCACCCGCACGATCTTCCGGCTCAACCGCCTGCAGGGCCTGACCCAGGCCGAGATCGCACGCCGCCTGGGTGTGTCGGTGACCACGATCGAAAACCATGTACGCACCGCGCTGCAACGACTGGCGTGGGCACGCAGCGGTCGATGATCGCCCCGGCTTGGGGCTGGGCCTCGCTGAAACGTCTTGATCACTGGACCGTGGATGCGGTCTAGTTCTCCCGCCCGCGCTTGAATGCGCCTGTCCGCCAGCCGATGAGCCCGCCGAACACGCTGCCCGCCGCCAATGATGATGTCCTGGCCGAACAGGCCCGGGAGTGGATTGCGTGGCTGGCCTCGGGTGACCTGTCCGATGCGCGCATGCAGGCGTTCGAGCTGTGGCTGGCGCAGCCGGGCCATCGCCATGCGTTCGAGCACGAACGCGCGCTGTGGCGCAGTGTCGGCCCGCGCCCGCGGGCGGCCCCCGTGCGGCGTCGGCCGCAACGCCTGCGCTGGGCGATGGCGGCGGCGGCCGCGCTGGCGATGCTGGTGGCCTGGCCGGAAGCCTGGTTGCGCCTGCAGGCCGACCATCGCAGCACGCACGTCGTACAGAGCGTGCAGCTGCCCGACGGCAGCCGCGCGGTACTCGATGCCGACAGCGCGATCGCCGTGCGCTTCGATGCAGGTGCGCGGCAGGTGGAGCTGCTGCGCGGTCGTGTCTGGTTCGAGGTCAGTCCGGATGCGCAGCGGCGATTCAGCGTGCAGGCCGGCAACGGCGTGGTTGAAGACATTTCCACCGCCTTCAGCGTGGCCCGTGGCGATGATCGGGTGGAAACCCAGGTCGGGCAGGGCAGGGTGCGCGTGGCCAGCCCGGCCGATGGCGGCTGGACCTATCTGAAGGCGGGCCAGCGTGCGGCCTATGGCGAGCACAGCGCAGTGACGCGCCTGGCCGACGTGGCGGCTGACAGCGTGGGTGCGTGGCGGCAGGGCGAGCTGCTGCTGGAGCAGGCCAGTGTCGCCGACGCTGTGCAACAGGTCGGCCGCTACCGTGCCGGCCCGACCTTCGTGCGCGGCGATCTGTCGCGGCTGCCGGCGGTGAGTGCCGCGCTGCGCATCGATCGGCCGGAGCAGGCGCTGGATGCGCTGGCGGCAACCGCAGGGTTGCAGGTCACCCGCTTGCCGTTCGGTGTCGCCATCGTCCGCTAGATCCACGCCATGCGTGGATGATCATCGCGGTGATCCCATTGTGCCGACCAACGGTCGGCACCCACCGCTACATGCGGCCGACCAACGGTCGGCACCCACCGCGATCGGAAATTCCTCTTGGGGTTCTGGCCGGTCCACCCGTCTTACCCCGCGAACGTACCCGCCGCCGCCACGTACGTCGCCGTGTCCGCCTGTGTTGCGGATGACGCCGCGCCCGCGGCACCGATTACCTGACAGGTTCCCCCATGTTCGATTCTTCCCGTCCGGGCCGCGCGCTGCGCCCGTCCCGCCTGTGCATTGCCCTGCTGGCCGCCGGCCTCGCCAGCGCCGCGCCGTTGGTGTGGGCGCAGAGCGCTACCGGCGAGCACGCTGCCGTGCAGCGTTTCGAGATTCCGGCGCAGCCGCTGGATGAGGCGCTGCGCAGCTACATGCGCCAGTCCGGCGTGCAGGTCGTATATCCGGCCACCCTGGCCGCAGGCGTGACCTCGCGGGCAGTCAGTGGCAGCCTGTCGGCCAGCGCGGCGCTGCAGCAGCTGCTGCAGGGGAGTGGCCTGGCGGTGCGCCGGGTCAGCGCAGACGCGGTCACCCTGGAAGCGGCCGCCCCGGCGCAGGCCGACAGTGGCGTGATCGTCACCGACACGCTGAGCGTGGCCGGCGACCGCGTCGACAGCGAGGGTGGCAGCGACGAGGCACGCCTGCTCGACAGCTACCGCAGCGTCGGTTCCACCACCACGCTCAACCGCACGCAGCTGGAGCGTTTCCGCGGCACCTCCAACGGCGACATCATCAAGGGCGTGGCCGGTGTCACCGCCGGCGATCCGCGCGTGGGCAACGGCTTCGACGTCAACATCCGTGGCATCCAGGGCCAAAGCCGCGTACCGGTGATCATCGACGGCGGCCAGTCCAGCATGGATACCTATCGCGGCTATGCCGGCCAATCCCAGCGCAGCTACCTCGATCCGGACCTGATCTCCAGCCTGACCATCACCAAGGGCCCGAGCCTGCAGGCCAACGCCTCCGGCGGCATCGGGGGTGTCGTGGAGATGGAAACGCTCAAGGTGGGTGACGTGCTGCGCGAAGGCCGCGATTTCGGCGTGCGCGTGCGCGGTGGCCTGGCCAACGCCAGTGCCAACAACCTGCCGGCCTACAGTGCCGCGCCGCGCAGCGATCGCAGCGCCACCGGCAGCCAGTTCTTCAACGTGGCCGGCGCCGGGCATTGGGACCGTTTCGATCTGGTGGCTGCCTACGCCTACCGCGATAACGGCAACTATTTCTCGGGCAAGCACGGCTACGACGACTTCCCGCAGACGCGGCGCACGCTGGCGCCACTGAATCCGCCGCGCACCGAAGTGTTCAACACCTCCTCGCGCTCGAAGTCGACGCTGCTCAAGGGCACCTGGCGCATCGATGACGCGCAGACCCTGGAAGCGGGCTATCGCCGCTATGAAGGCACGGCCGGCGAGATCATGGCCTCGCAGATCATCCGCGTCGACCGCGACCGCATCCCGCAGTGGGATCCCGGCCATGTCGACATGGACAGCTACAGCCTGCGCTACCGCTTCAATCCGGACAGTGAGTGGGTCGATCTGCGCGTCAATGCCTGGTACACCGATGCCGACAGCGTGATGTACAACAGCCTCACCGGCATCACCCCGTGGTACTTCGACCGCCGCACCGAGTGGTACGACGCCCCCGCCTTCAGTGGCGACCCCGGCTACAAGGACGCCTACCGCAACCCGCTGCGGCAGAAGCGCTTCGGCGTGGATGCCAGCAACACCTCGCGGTTCGATACCCGTGCCGGTGCGTTCACGCTGGACTACGGCCTGTCCTACAGCGACGAGGACATCGCACCCGGCAGTTCCGGCCCGATCATGCACGATGATCTGGTCAACAACCGTTTCCTGCGCAACGCCGAGCGCAAGGAATACAGCGCGGTGGCGTCGTTGAAGTGGCAGCCCGACGAGCACTGGGAGCTGCTGGCCGGTGGCCGCTGGAACCGGGTGGATGTGCATGACCGCAACCGCCTGGCGACGCCGGATGCCTACGAGGTGCAGGGCCAGTACCGCTACACCGAACTGCTCAACGGCAACCCGGCGCTGCCGTCGTGGCGTGCCAAGCGCATCGCGCTGCTGAACTGGTACCCGGACGCCAACGGCAACTTCACCCAGGAATCGCTGCTGGCGTCGCCGTACAAGAAGGGCACGGTCGGTGACATCACCGGTTGGAACTTCTACGACGCCGGCAAACCGCAGGACCTGGAAGTGCCGGTCAGCTGGACCTGGTCGCAGCCGATCCGGCGCCGCGACAACGCCTTCTCGCCGACCGCGAGCGTCGCCTACCGCTTCAGCGAAGACACCATGGTCTACGTGAAGTACGCCGAAGGCACCAAGCTGCCGAGCCTGTTCGAGACCACGCTGGGCCTGTTCACCGCCGCCAAGCCGGTCGGCGAGCTGAAGCCGGAGCGTGCGCGCAGCTGGGAAATCGGTGCCAGCACCATCCGTTATGACCTGTTCACTGCCGGCGATCGCCTGGCGTTGAAGCTGGCGTATTTCGATACCCGCATCGACGACCTGATCACCCGCGACTACCGCACGCTGTCGGCCGGCCTGATCCGCAACGTCGACCAGTTCAAGGTCTCGGGCATGGAGTTCCAGTCCAGCTATGACAGCGGCAAGGTGTTCGCCGATCTGTCCGCGCACTACTACTTCAAGGCCAAGACCTGCGCGCCGGACATCGCCGCCGAGCGTCGCGCCTATGGCGTGCAGCGCAAGAACGCGGAGCTGGCCGGCACGCCGGACTGCGTGGATGGTGGCTTCGAGGGCTCGTACACCAACACGCAGAACCCGCCGCGTTACATGGTCAACCTGACCCTGGGCTCGCGTCTGTTCGACGAGCGCCTGACCTTCGGGACCCGGGTGATCCACAACGCCGGCCCGATCAGCAAGCTGGACAAGGAGTGGAACGTCGGCCTGTCGGCGATCCAGCAGCTGTACCGTCCGAACACGCTGGTTGACCTGTTCGCCAGCTGGAACTTCAACGACCAGTGGTCGGTGGAAGCGGGCGTGGACAACCTGACCGACCGCTACTACCTGGACCCGCTCGCCCTGGGCGTGATGCCGGCACCGGGCCGCACCGCGCGCCTGGCGTTGACCTGGAAGTACTGACCAACGGGGTCGGATCCCTTTCCTCAGGAAAGGGCTCTGACCCCATCGGGTCTGACGGGCGATATGCCTGCGGGGTCGGATCCCTTTCCACCGGAAAGGGCTCTGACCCCATCAGGTCACAACCCGGTCGCGGCCTTCACCGCAGCCTCGTGCAGCGCCTCGTTCAGTTCATCGACCACGGTGCTCCACGCCGCATCGGCCTGCAGCGATTCAGACAGGAACTGGCGCTGGGCATCGTTCCAGTAGGGGGCCTCGACCACCTCCACATCGGTGGCCAGCTGGTGTTCGCCGATGAAACGGGCGATGCCCTCGGCACTGGCATCCAGGCCCAGCTGCAGGAACAGGTTGGTCATGCGCGGTTCGGTGGTGATCATCATCGGTTCCTGGCGGAAGAAGGGGTGTGCCCATTATCGGCGCACACGGCCTTGGGGAAAGCCCCACGCGGAACGTCTACAGCAGGACGACCCTCCTGGCATTCCCCCATGAACGCACATATCGCTCCCGAAGACAGCCGCAGCCTGCGGCTCAAGGCCGCCACCCGCGACAGCCACGGTGCGCTGGACAAGCGCATCATGGCCGGCGATATCTTCGCCGACCGCAGCAACTTCGCCCGTTTCCTGCGCGTGCAGTACCGCTTCCACCGCAGCATCGACGCGCTGTATGCCAACCCGGCACTGGATGCCCTGCTGCCGGACCTGGCCGAGCGCCGTCGCCTGACCCAGGTCGCGCGCGACCTGCAGGACCTGGAGCAGACCGTGCCGGGCGCGGATATCACCGCCCTGCCCACCGACCTGCCGTTGCCGGCCGCCCTGGGTTGGTTGTACGTGGCCGAAGGCTCCAATCTTGGCGGCACCGTGCTGTACAAGATGGCCAACAAGCTCGGCCTGGATCGCGATTTCGGTGCCCGCCACCTGGCTGCCCATCCGGATGGGGCCGCACGCCACTGGCGTGAGTTCACCGCCGCGCTGGATGCCGTGCCGCTGGACGCCGGGCAGGAGCAGCAGGTGATCGAGGCCGCCGATGCCGCCTTCCGCAGTGTGCACGGTCACGTTGAAGTCGAGTTCGACTGATGCACGCCCGTCGCGTGCAGGCGTGCCGCTGATGCGCTGGCTCTGGTTCGCACTGGGCTGGGTGATGGTCGGCCTCGGCGTGATCGGCGCACTGCTGCCGGTGATGCCCACCACGATCTTCCTGATCCTGGCCGTGGGCTGCTTCGCGCGCAGTTCGCCGAAGTTCGAGCAGCGCCTGCTCGCGCATCCGCGCTACGGCCCGTCGCTGCGGCTGTGGCGCGAACAGGGCGCGGTGTCGCGCAAGGGCAAGGCGTTCGCCAGCGCCGGCATGGCGGTGGGCTTCGCTTTGTTCTGCTGGGGCGCGCATCCGTCGTGGCGCCTGCTGCTGGGCGTGGGCCTGTTCTTCGCGGTCAGCGCCGGCTATGTGCTCAGTCGCCCTGCACCGCGCGTTGAAGCCACGCCGCTGGTGGAAGTGGACGATCTCAACGATGCGCGCGCGGCCCGTCGCCGTGGCGCATCCCCTGATGCTGATGGAACCCGAGATGATGCTGCCTGCTGACCTGGCCCCCGTGGCCGCCCCCGCACTGACCCCGTGGGGCATGTACCTGGCCGCCGACGTGGTGGTGAAGGCGGTGATGATCGCCCTCGCGCTGGCATCGCTGGCCACCTGGACCGTGCTGCTGGCCAAGGGCTGGGAACTGGCCCGGCAGGCGCGGCAGTTGCGTGCGGCGCGCGCGCTGTTGCTGCAGTCCGCACAGTTGCCGGTACAGAGCGAAGCGGAAAGCCTGCAGCAGGGCAGCGCGCTGGCGATGCTGGAGGCTGCGCGTAGCGAACTGCGACTGTCGCAGGGGCTGGACAGTTGCGAGGGCATCAAGGAACGCGTGGCGTCGCGGCTGGATCGCATCGAACTGGAAACCGCACGCATACAGCGGCGCGGCATCGGCGTGCTCGCCAGCATCGGTGCGGTGGCCCCGTTCGTCGGCCTGTTCGGCACGGTGTGGGGCATCATGAACAGCTTCATCGGCATTGCCCACAGCAACACCACCAACCTTGCGGTGGTCGCGCCGGGCATTGCCGAAGCCCTGCTGGCGACCGCGCTGGGCCTGGTCGCAGCGATTCCGGCGGTGCTGGTCTACAACCACTTCAGCCGCGTGCTGGCCGGTCTGCGTGGCCTGCTCGGCGACCTGTCGGCCGCGGTACAGCAGCTGGTCTCGCGCGATCTTGATCGTGCCGTTCCGCGTAACGCAGCGGCACCGCTGCGCGCGGTGCACTGAGGCGCGACGATGGCGATCAGGACCGCCTCCGACCGCGACGATGCTCCCGAAGAAGCGCACGAGATCAATGTCACGCCCTTCATCGACGTGATGCTGGTGCTGTTGATCATCTTCATGGTGGCCGCGCCGCTGGCCACCGTGTCGGTGCCGGTGCAGCTGCCGGCCAGCAGTGCCAGCGCCTCGCCGCCGGAGCAGGCGCCGGTGTATGTGACCGTGCAGGCCGATCTGTCGCTGCGCGTGGGCGAGCAGGCGGTAGCGGGCGACGGGCTGGCGGCGGCGTTGCAGGCCGCTACCCATGGCGACACCGCACAGCGCCTGTTCCTGCGCGCCGATACCCGCGTGCCTTACGGTGAGCTGATGGCCACGTTGGATGCGCTGCGCGCTGCCGGCTACCTGAAGGTGGCGCTGGTCGGCCTGGAGCAGGGCACACGATGAGCGGACTGCGGCGCTGGGCGACCAGCCTGGCGATCGTGCTGCTGGTGCATGCGCTGTTGATTGGTGCGGCATGCTGGTGGGCGGCACGCGCGCCTGCGCCGGCTGCGGCCGCGCCGCCCGCTGCATTGATGCTGGAGTTGGCACCGATGGCACAGGCGCCGCCGGTACCGCCGCGCGAGGTGGCGACCGGGCCGCTGCAGCAGCAACAGCAGCGGCAGGCACCCACGCCGGCACCACGCGAACAACCCAGGGTGCCGGTGCAGCCACAGGGTGAGCTGGCGCCGCCGCGTACGCCTGAGCCGGCGCCTTCGCCGGACACCGCCGAGGCCAATGTCGCGCAGACCAGCGCACCGCCGCAGGTCGCCGCCGATGCGGCTACGCGCTATACCGCGCCGCAGACCACCGCCGGCGAGCGCAGCCGCGCCGAGGCGACCTGGGAAGGCCGCCTGCTGGGGCATCTGCAGAAGCACCGGCGCTATCCGCGCCAGGCCGAGCGACTGCGCCAGCAGGGTGTGGTCTACGTGCGCTTCGCGGTGGCGCGGGATGGCGCGGTCTCCGCTTTGACGCTGGGCCGCAGCAGCGGCTTCGCGCTGCTTGACCAGGAGACGCTGGACACCGTGCAGCGCGCCAACCCGGTGCCGGCGCCGCCGGCCGAAGTGGCCGGCGACCCGGTGGAAGTGATGGTGCCGGTGTCGTTTTTCCTGCGCGGCCGGTGATTGACGGAGGGGTCTGATCCCTTTCCGCAGGAAAGGGATCAGACCCCATCGGAGCCGCCATCCACGCGTGGCGTGGATTACAGCAGCGGCACCAGCAGCAGCGCCACGATGTTGATGATCTTGATCAGCGGGTTGATCGCCGGGCCGGCGGTGTCCTTGTACGGATCACCCACGGTATCGCCGGTCACCGCGGCCTTGTGCGCCTCGCTGCCCTTGCCGCCGAAGTGGCCATCTTCGATGTACTTCTTGGCGTTGTCCCAGGCACCGCCGCCGGTGGTCATCGAAATGGCCACGAACAAGCCGGTGACGATGGTGCCGATCAGCAGGCCGCCGAGTGCGCGTGGCCCCAGCAGCAGGCCGACCACCACCGGCACCGCCACCGGCAGCAGCGAGGGCACGATCATTTCGCGGATCGCCGAGCGCGTCAGCATGTCCACCGCCTTGTCGTACTGCGGCTTGCCTGTGCCCTGCATGATGCCGGGGATCTCGCGGAACTGGCGGCGCACTTCCTCCACCACCGCACCGGCGGCGCGGCCGACCGCTTCCATCGCCATCGCACCGAACAGGTAGGGAATCAGGCCGCCGATCAGCAGGCCGATGATCACCGTATGGTCGCTGAGGTCGAAGCGGAACTCCTGGCCCGGGTGCGCGGCCTGCAGGTTGTGGGTGTAGTCGGCGAACAGCACCAGCGCGGCCAGCGCCGCCGAGCCGATGGCATAGCCCTTGGTGACCGCCTTGGTGGTGTTGCCCACCGCATCGAGCGGGTCGGTGATATCGCGGATCTCCGAGGGCAGCTCGGCCATCTCGGCGATGCCACCGGCGTTGTCGGTGATCGGCCCATACGCATCCAGGGCGACGATCATGCCGGCCATCGACAGCATCGCGGTGGCGGCGATGGCGATGCCGTACAGGCCACCCAGCGCGAATGCACCCCAGATCGCCGCGCACACCGCCACCACCGGCAGCGCGGTGGACTTCATCGAGATGCCGAGGCCGGCGATGATGTTGGTGCCGTGGCCGGTGGTCGAGGCCTGCGCCACGTGCTGCACCGGCTTGTACTGGGTGCCGGTGTAGTACTCGGTGATCCACACGATCAGGCCGGTCAGCACCAGGCCGATCAGCGCGCAGCCGTACAGCGCCATCGGCCCGTGCACGTTGTCGCTCATCAGTCCGGTGGTGATCGGGTAGAACGCGATCGCGGCCAGCACGCCGGAGACGATCACGCCCTTGTACAGCGCGCCCATGATCGAGCTGCCCCGGCCACTACCCGGTTCGCCCACCTTGACGAACAGCGCGCCGATGATCGAGGCGATGATCGACACCCCGCCCAGCACCAGCGGATACAGCACCGCATTGGCGCCGGCTTCGGCCAGCATCAGGCTGCCCAGCAGCATCGTTGCGATGACGGTGACCGCATAGGTCTCGAACAGATCGGCGGCCATGCCGGCGCAGTCGCCGACGTTGTCACCGACGTTGTCGGCGATCACCGCAGGATTGCGTGGATCATCCTCGGGAATGCCGGCTTCGACCTTGCCGACCAGGTCGGCGCCCACATCGGCGCCCTTGGTGAAGATGCCACCGCCCAGACGCGCGAAGATCGAGATCAACGATGAACCGAAGGCCAGCCCGACCAGCGCATGCAGTGCCTGTTCCATCGGCAGGCCCATGCGCAGCAGCAGCGCGTAGTAACCGGCCACGCCCAGCAGGCCCAGCCCGACCACCAGCATGCCGGTGATCGCGCCGCCGCGGAACGCCACGTCCATTGCCGCGCTGATGCCGTTGCGCGCGGCCTCGGCGGTGCGCACGTTGGCGCGTACCGAGACATTCATGCCGATGTAGCCGGCCGCACCGGACAGCACCGCGCCGACCGCAAAACCAATCGCGGTGTACCAGCTCAGGAAGATGCCGACCAGCACGAACAGCACCACGCCGGCCACGCCGATGGTCAGGTACTGGCGGTTGAGGTAGGCACGCGCACCTTCCTGGATCGCGGTGGCGATGGCGACCATGCGTTCATTGCCGGTGGGTTGGCGCAGGATCCAGCGCGCCGAGACGATTCCGAACAGGATTGCGAGGATGGCGCAGCCCAGCGCCAGTGACAGCCCGTGACGTTCCAGCATTAGACCCCTCCGCAGAATGGATGTAGGCATCCAGTGGCGATGAACGGCACCACGAGGGGGACGACGGGCTGCAGCCTGGAACCAACCCGTACCGACCTTGGCGGTCGTCCGACGTATGGCGGTGTTCAGCATTCCCTGGTGGCTGCAGTATGCGTTCACCGCCCCGTAGAGTCGAGCTTGCTCGACTGCTCATTCCTGCCAATCGTGACGACGCCCTTTGCACCCCGTTAAGCCAATCTCTGCAAGCCTGCGCACAGTCCTGTAGGAGAATCTCCATGCGCCTGTCCCTGTTGATGCTTGCCGCCCTGGTCCCGGCCGTACCGGCACTGGCTGCGGAGACCCCGGAACTGCAACGTGCCGTCGGTGCACCGCAGGCGGTGGGCGCGGTGCACACCCTGCGGCAGATTCCCGAGGCCTGCGCACGCCTGGAAGGGGCATTCACCGGCCAGGCCGCCGAGCCGTACCGCTTCTCTGCCGTGCGCACCAGTGAACAGTGCCAGCCGCGCGCACGCTTCGTTGACTACGCCAAGGCGCAGCCGAGCGCCGACAAGGGCTGGAAACTCAATGACGTGATCCGTGTGCCCAACGCCGCGTGCCCGGCACAGCAGGCCGTGGTGCGCGTCTGGCGCCTGCCGGTGAACAACAGCCAGGCCCTGGACGGCCAGGGCCAGTCGCGGATCTACCTGGAAGAAGCAAAGAAGCAGGCCGCGTCCGGCCAGATCCCGAAGGTGACAATGTTCGCCGCGCAGTTGCAGATGGAAGGCAAGGCCTGCAATTAAGGCCGTCCGGCAGCGCGCATCCACGCATGGCGTGGATCTACTGACGTGACGCAGTGCCGCGCATCCACGCATGGCGTGGATCTACTGTGACCATCGGTCACGGCGCCGGGGAGTGCCGGCCGCTGGCCGGCGGCCCTGCCATCATTCGACCAGCGTCGCCCCACGTGCGACCAGCAGCTCGCGCAGCGCCTTGCGGTGGCAGTGCGCCTCATCCTCACAGTAGCACCCCACACTGATGTCGCTGTGCTGCGACAGTGCGGCCAACAGGTCCAGCGCGTGGGCCGCAGCCGGCATCTTCATTTCCGCCTTGTAGTGGCGGAAGAAGGCGTTCCACTGGGCCGCGCTCTGCGCCGCCTGCGCCTGCTTCACCAGTTCCGCGCTGGGTGACAGGGTCGGGAACCAGACGTCGTACCAGTCCTGCCGGGCGAACTCGCTGCGCGGCACGCCACGCGGCGGCCGCCGCACCGTGCCGATGCGCAGGCCCTCGCCAGCGGCGCGCGGCGTACCGAGTCGAACAACACGCAGTGCCATGATGCTCCTCGATGAAAAGGGGACGGAGGGGATTAAGTCGTATTCGACGCTTTGCTGACGCAGAAGAGGGACAGAGGGCAGATACGACTTAATCCCCTCCGTCCCCTTTTTCGGGTCAGCCCTCGAACGGTGGCAGCTTCTGCTTCACTGCCACGTTCTTCAGCGTGACGTACTTGGGCAGGCCGTCGGCGCCATAGGGCAGCGGGGCTTCGCCCTTGATCAGCGGTGAGAGGTAGGCGCGGGCCTTGGCGGTGATGCCAAAGCCATCGCGGCGGATGAAGCCGGCCGGCATCTTCTTCTCGTGGTTGGCGATCTTCGACAGCGGCGCCGCTTCGATCTTCCAGCGGTACGGTGCATCACTGCTGCGCACGATCACCGGCATCACCCCGTTTTGGCCCTTCAGCGCCAGCTGCACGGCGGCCTTGCCCACCGCCTGCGCCTGCTCCCAGTCGGTCTTGCTGGCCAGGTGGCGGGCCGAGCGTTGCAGGTAATCGGGCAGGGCCCAATGCACCTTCAGGCCCAGCTGATCCTTGACCCGGCCGGCCAGGTGCGCGGCTACGCCACCCAGCTGCGAGTGGCCGAACGAGTCCTTGCCGCCGCCGGCGTCGGCGACGAAACGGCCATCGGCAGTAGCAATGCCTTCCGAGGCCACCACCACGCAGTAGCCGACGCGCTCGACCACCGCCTTCACCTTGGCCAGGAATACCGCCTCGTCGTAGGCGCGCTCGGGCAGCAGGATGATGTGCGGGGCTTCGTCGTCGCCATTGCCGGCCAGGCCGGCGGCCGCGGCCAGCCAGCCGGCGTGGCGGCCCATCGCCTCGTAGATGAAGACGCGGGTGGAGGTTTCGGCCATCGCCGCCACATCCAGCGCCGCCTCACGCACCGACACGGCCGTGTACTTGGCCGCCGAGCCGAAGCCGGGGCAGGTATCGGTCACCGCCAGGTCGTTGTCGATGGTCTTGGGCACGCCGATGCAGGTCAGGTCGTAGCCGGAGGCCTTGGCCAGCTGCGAGACCTTCAGCGCGGTGTCGGCCGAGTCGTTGCCGCCGTTGTAGAGGAACCAGCGCACGTCATGCGCGCGCAGCACCTCCAGCAGGCGGTCGTAGCGGGCGCGGTCGGCGTCCAGCGATTTCAGCTTGACCCGGCACGAGCCGAACGCACCGCCGGGGGTATGGGCGAGGGCGCGGATCGCCGCAGCGCTCTCCCTGCTGGTGTCGATCAGCTCCTCGCGCAGGGCGCCGAGGATGCCGTTGCGGGCGGCCAGCACCTTGATGCCCTTGGCCCGGGCCTGCTCGATCACTGCCGCCGCGGTGGCGTTGATGACCGCGGTGACACCGCCAGACTGGGCGTAGAGGAGAGTACCGTTGCGCATGCTTCTACCTGCTCGGGGGAGGGGACATTGCAGGGACATTACCCGGATGCGGTAAAGTGGCGCTATTGCGGTGCAGCGATACCGGTCCGTCCGGGGCGCGAACCTTCTTTGTTTTCAACACGTTGGAGTCAGGTCAATGCGATTGGTTCTGTTGGGACCGCCCGGTTCGGGCAAGGGGACACAGGCGACGCGCCTGAAGGAAAAGCTGGGGATCGCCCACATTTCGACCGGTGACATGCTGCGCGCGGAAATCGCCGCGGGCACGGAGCTGGGCAAGCAGGCCAAGACGGTGATGGATGCCGGCAACCTGGTGTCGGATGACATCCTGCTGGGCATGCTGGAGTCGCGCCTGACCCAGGCCGATGTCGCCAAGGGCTTCATCCTCGATGGCTACCCGCGCAATGTGGCCCAGGCCAATGCGATGGACGGCCTGCTGGCCAAGATCGGCCAGCCGCTGGACGCGGTGGTGCAGCTGGACGTGGCCACCGAGCTGCTGGTTGACCGCATCGCCGGTCGCGCCAAGGAGCAGGGCCGCGCGGACGACAATCCGGAATCGGTGCGCCAGCGCCTGCAGGTCTACAACGACCAGACCGCCCCGGTGGTCGATTTCTACGCCGGCCGTGGCACCCTGGCCCGCGTCGATGGCGTGGGCGAACTGGACGAGATCGAAGCCCGCATCCTGGCGGCGATCAAGGCCTGATCCGGTCGGGTCGGCACACGCTGCCGGCCCCTCGGGCGCAAAAAACACAGGCCTGGTCCGCGAGGATCAGGCCTGTGTCGTTTCATAGGCGCCAGCGAAGGGCTTGCTCAGGGCCCCGCAGCATGAGCTCCCTTGGGGATGGCCTCTTGGGGAGTAGGACCGGTTCGGGTACTGCGGCTGGCAGTTCGAATTGTGTCCGGGTTCACAGAACATCGCTATCGGGAATTCCCTGACAGAAGATTGGAGTTTTCTCACATCCGTTGTAGGGGTTGTCTTACCCCTGAGCAGACATTGGCCCTATACAGCCGTCATCGGTCACAATCCTCGGTCATGAGCAGCGTACATATCCTTGCAATCGCCGGCACCTTCATGGGTGGCGTGGCCGCCCTGGCGCGGGAACTGGGCCATCCGGTCAGTGGCAGCGACCAGGCCATCTATCCGCCGATGTCGACCCAGCTGGAGCAGCTGGGCATTACCCTGGACCAGGGCTACCGCGCCGACAGCGTGCCGGCCGGTACCGACGAGGTGGTGATCGGCAACGCACTGTCGCGCGGCAATCCGGCCGTGGAAGCGGTGCTCGACGCCGGCCAGCGCTATATTTCCGGTGCGCAGTGGCTGTCCGAACAGGTGCTGCCGGGCCGCGACACCTTGGCCGTGGCCGGCACCCACGGCAAGACCACCACCACCACCATCCTCACCTGGCTGCTGGAAAGCGCCGGGCGTTCGCCGGGCTTCCTGATCGGCGGCGTGGCCGAGGACTTCGGCGTTTCCGCACGCCTGGGCCAGGGGCGCGAGTTCGTGGTCGAGGCCGATGAATACGACACCGCCTTCTTCGACAAGCGCAGCAAGTTCGTGCACTACCGGCCGCTGGTGGCCATCCTCAACAACCTTGAGTACGACCACGCCGACATCTTCCCGGATGTGGCCGCGATCCAGCGCCAGTTCCATCACCTGGTGCGCACGGTGCCGGCGCGCGGCCGCCTGATCGTCAACGGTGAGGACCCGCACCTGGCCGAGGTGCTGGCGATGGGCTGCTGGACTCCGGTCGAGCGCTTCGGCTTCGACCCGTCGCTGGAATGGCATGCCGAACTGCTGGCCGCCGATGGCAGCGCGTTCCGCGTGCACCATCGTGGGCAGGCATTGGGTGACGTGCAGTGGTCGCTGCTGGGCCGCCACAACGTGCTCAATGGTCTGGCCGCGCTGGCCGCCGCACATGCCGTGGGCGTGGCGCCGGCCGAGGTGATTCCGGCGCTGGCACGCTTCCGCAGCGTCAAGCGGCGCATGGAAGTGATCGGCAGCCATGACGGCATCACCGTCTACGACGATTTCGCCCATCACCCGACCGCGATCGCCACCACGCTGGAAGGCCTGCGTGCCAAGGTCGGCGATGCACGCATCGTGGTCGCGATGGAGCCGCGCAGCAATTCGATGCGGTTGGGCGCGCATGCGCAGGCACTGGCGCCTTCGCTGGCGCTGGCCGACGAGGTGGTGTTCCTGCACCGCCCGGAACTGGCCTGGGATGCGGCCGCGGTGATCGCCGCGGTACGCGGCCAAGCCCATGCGGTACCGGATACCGACGCGTTGCTGGCGCAGCTGCAATCGAGCGCACGCCGCGGCGACCATGTGGTGTTCATGTCCAACGGCGGCTTCGACGGCGCACCGCGCCGCTTCCTGGCAGCGCTGCAGGCCCGATGAGCACCGACGGATCGCTGCCGCTGTTTCCGCTGCACACCACGCTGGTACCGGGGGCGGCGGTGGGCCTGCGCGTGTTCGAGCGGCGTTATCTGGATCTGGTCCGCGACTGCGGCCGCAGCGGCGAAGGCTTTGGCGTCTGCCTGATCCTCGACGGCCAGGAAGTGGGGGCTCCGGCAACGCCGGCGGCCTACGGCGTGCAGGTGCGCATCGAAGATTTCGATGTCGGCGCCGATGGCGTGCTGCAGCTGCGCCTGCGTGGTACGCGGCGCTTCCACGTCGAACGTACCCGCGTGCGCGACAACGGGCTGGTGGTGGCCGACGTGCGCTGGTGCGAGCAGGACCCTGACGACGAACTGCGGCCGCAGCATGCGCTGCTGGCCACGGTGCTGGGGCACATCATCGAACAGGCAGGCGAGGCCTATGCGCCGGCCACCCCGGCGCTGCTGGACCAGGCCAGCTGGGTCGGCTGGCGGTTGGCCGAACTGCTGCCGCTGAGCGAGCAGCAGCGGTTGCAGCTGCTGCAGCTGGATGACCCGCACCAGCGTCTGCAGCAGTTGCTGGGCTGGATGCCGTAGAAGCCATCCTCGGGTGGGTGTGCACCTTGGGGCATACGCTGGGTATCGGTGGAACCCGCATCCACGCATGGCGTGGATCTACTGTAGAGCCGAGCCTATGCTCGGCTTGATGGATTGCGCGAAGAGCAGCCGAGCATGGGCTCGGCTCTACAGTGGGTGATCGCGACCGGTACCGGTCAGGGCGTGGTGGTTTTCAGCCGCAGCACCGGCAACCCGGTCTCGCTGTGCACGTCCTCGCGCTGCGGCAGGCCCTGCACGGCCTCCTTCACCGCGTTCATCGCCGGATCCACGCCGCGCACCGGATGCCACATGCCGATCCACTGGAAGTGACGCTCGTAGCGCAGCGTCTGCGCGCTGCCCAGCCACAACGGTGTGGCGCCCGGCTGCAGCTGCACCGGGGCCGGCCACAGGCGCAGCACGTAGCGTTCGTCCGGCCTGGCGCCCTGGCGCACCATCAGCAGTGCTTCCACACGGGTGTCCAGCGTGGCCGGCAGGACCGGCAGTTCGTCGGCGCCTGTGTTCTTGTCCAGCATCAGCAGCGCTTCCTGCCAGCCGGCCTGTTCCTGCCGCTTCCAGCCGCGCGCTTCCAGCTGCGCCTGCAGCGGGGCCAGTGGGCCGGCCACCTGCACGTCCAGCGGCCAGCGCTGGTCATCGTCGAATTCGTTGCGGCGCGCCGGCAGCTGCGCCCAGTCGCGTTGCCACCATGCCTGCAGGTCAACCGCCTGCGGGGCCGGCAGGGTCGGTTCGAAGCGTTCCAGCTTCACCGGAATGTTGCGCGGTGCGTACCACATCGCCGCCACGGCAAACACGCCGTAGAACAACCACGCGACCGGCTTCACCCAGAACGAGCGGTTGAAGCGGCGGCGGTAGGCGATGCCCAGCACCAGCAGCCAGAACGTGCCGAACAGCATGCCGCCGATCACATCGCTCAGCCAGTGCGCGCCCAGGTACAGGCGGGCGAAGCCGATCAGGCTGACCACGATGCCCGACACCAGGTACGGCCAGACGCGGGTACGGCCGGGCATCTCGCGCGCGATCAGCACCGCGAAGAAGCCGAAGGTGATGGTGGCCATGGTCACCGACACTGACGGGAAGCCGAAGCCGCTGCTGGCATCGAGCGGGCGCACCACGTCCACGGTGGCACCCAGCAGCATGGTCAGCGCCAGGCCGAAGGCCAGGGCCGCCAGCCAATGCGCGGCGGCCATCCAGCGCCGGCGCCAGATCAGGTAGCCCATCGCTGCCGCCGTGGCCGGCAGCAGCACCTGCCAGGCGCCCAGTGAAGCCAGCGCGGCCATCGGATAGTCGGCCAGCGGGTTGCGCAGCGCCAGCATGGCCTGGTGCACCAGCAGATCGACCGCCAGCGGCTCACCGTGCGCGACCACCACGGTCAGCAGTGCGAACCAGCCCCAGCCCAGCAACAGCAGCATCAGCGCCAGCATCGCCAGCGGCACCGACTCGCGGCGTTTCGGGTCCAGCACACCCACCGTGTAGCGGCCCAGCGTCGGGTGGCGGTTGGACCAGTCCAGCAGGCGCGCCAGCCAGTTGTCCATGCGCGCGGCCGACCAGCGGTAGCCGTACAGCACGATGGCCCAGACCAGGCCCAGGATCACCACCAGCAGACCGACCACCACCACCAGCCGCCCGGCGACGGCGGCGACCGCGTCATACGCCTCGCCAAGGATCCAGCCCGGCGCCAGGAACAGCACCGCCCAGGAAATGCTGGCAATGCCGCTGGCCTGTACGTAGCGGCTGGCCGGCATCTTCATCATGCCGGCGATGGCCGGTACGAACGGCCGGATCGCGCCCACATAGCGCGCCACCAGGATGCTCTTGAAGGCATTGCGGCGGAACAGGTTCTCGCCGCGGTCGAGCAGCTGCGGGTAGCGGCTGAACGGCCACACACCACGCAGGCGGTCGCCCCAGCGGCGACCGATCCAGTAACTGATGCCGTCGCCGGCAAAGGCGCCCAGCGCTGCGGCGGCCACCGCATACGGCCCGGAGATCTGGCCCAGGCCGATGAACACGCCCACCGCGAACAGCAACGGCAGCGCCGGCACGATGGCGCCGAGAATGATGACCGCATCGCAGAAGGCGATGAGGAAGATGACAGCACCCGCCAATACGGGGTGAGCGGCAATCCACGCGAGCGTGGCGTCGATCCATGAAGAGTCCATTGCCCGATTATAGGGGCGCAAAGGTGACTGGTTCCCAGCCCCTTCGTGACCGTTTGCAACCAGCGCCATCGCCTAGAATGGGCGCATGCCGCATTCGCCAGACACGCCACCGCACGCCCTGAAGGCCGACAGCTTCGGTCGCATCCTGCTCGTGAACGGGCCTGAAGGTCCGTTCGTACGTCGTGATCTGGGCGCCACCCCGCTGTGGCTGCGGCTGCCGGCCTGGTGGCTGGCGCGCCGTGAGGCCCGCGCGCTGCGCCATATCCACGGCATGGCCGACGTGCCACAGCTGCTGGACTGGGATGGTCGCCACCTGGATCGCAGCTTCATGGCCGGCGATGCCATGTACCAGCGCCCGCCGCGCGGCGACCTGGCCTGGTTCCGTTCGGCACGGCGGCTGTTGCAGCAACTGCATCGGCGCGGTGTGGCGCACAACGACCTGGCCAAGGAAGCCAACTGGCTGGTCACCGAAGACGGTCGTCCGGCGTTGATCGACTTCCAGCTGGCGGTGATCGGCCATCCGCGTTCGCGCTGGATGCGCCTGCTGGCCCGCGAGGACCTGCGCCACCTGCTCAAGCACAAGCGCATGTACTGCCGCCAATCACTCACGCCGGTGGAAAAGCGCGTGCTCAAGCGCACCTCGTGGGTGCGCGAGCTGTGGTTCGCCACGGGCAAGCCGGTCTACCGCTTTGTGACCCGGCGCATCCTGCATTGGGAAGACAACGAGGGGCAGGGGCCGAAACCGTGAGCCACGCGCAGGTGGTGACTGGCCCGCCGAGTGCGGGCAGCATTCTGCGCCCACAGCTGGCCGGCGCCGACTTCGTGCACGCCTGCCAGGCGCCGACGCGGCGCGATGGACGCACGGCATTGCAGGCCTATCGCGATATGGCGGCGACCATTCCCGGCTGGTTCGATGGATTGATGGCACTGCGCAACCACGGCATGCGGCTGCTGGGCATGAAGCATCTGGGTTCGTTGCGTGCGGTGCAGGCCGCTGACGATCCTCAACCCGGCCAGCGGCTGGGCATCTTCACCCTGCAATCGCTGGACGACGATGCCATCGTGCTGGAAGACGATGATCGCCATCTGCGCGTGCGGCTCGCACTGCAATGGCAGGGCGATGTGCTGGAAGTGGCGACGGTGGTGCATACCCACAATGCGTTCGGGCGTGTGTACATGTTGCCGGTTGCCCCGGTGCACCGGTTGATCGTGCCGCATCTGCTGCACAAGCAGGTGCGCAGCTATCGGTAGATCCACGCGATGGGGGATGCGCGTGGCAGAACCGTGTTGTAGAGCCGAGCCATGCTCGGCTGCATTCAATGAGCCGAGCACGGCTCGGCTCTACAGAGGCCGGTGACCTTACGGCGTCGCCGGCACTACCTGCTGGCCGATGAAGTTGCGCTTGGCGTCGAAGTCGTAGGCGATCTGCAGCTGGCCCACATCCGGGCAGGCGTGGCAGTCGCGCAGCGGGGTGCGGTACAGCAGGCGGATGCCGCCGTTCTCCAGCGGTGTTGCCCCCGCCGACTGTGCCGGCGCGAACGGCGTGGCCTGCGGGTTGGCCTTCAGCAGTTCCTGCACGCCCGGGTCGGCACGCAGGGTGTCATCCAGCTGCACCGCGTCCACATCGATGCGCTTGCCGCCGGCATCGACCAGTCGCGTGCCTTCGTTGGTGTTGGCGCGGAACGGGTACTCGACGGTGGCCACGCCCAGCCCTTCGTTCTCGTGCCAGGCGGTCACATAGGCCAGTTCGCCGCCACTGGACAGCTGCTCGGCGGCGGTGATCGCCTCGGCGCTGGCGCCACCGGCACGCATCGCATCACGCAGGCAGTCGCGGGTGGCTGCGCTCTCGCCCTGGCGGCAGGCATTGAGGTCGCCATCCCACACCACCGCTTCGCTCCAGCGCATCTTGCCGTCGGCGGCGGCCTGTTGTGCACTCGATGCGTCACCGGCGGGCGGCTCCTTGCCAGGTTCCGGCGAACGGCCCTGGCAGGCGGTCAGCAGGGCAAGCCCCAGGGCAGGCAGCAGCAGGCGGGAACGGCGCATGGCGTGGACCTCGTGCGTTGACGGGAGGCCCGAGTATCGTCAAGGCCGGGTGAACTCCGCGTCGGCGCGGCATACTAGCGGCTCATTGCATACGCTGGAGTGTGGAACGTGGGCAGTCTGCAGGGCAAAACCCTTTTCATCACCGGTGCCTCGCGTGGCATCGGCCTGGCCATCGCGTTGCGCGCTGCGCGCGACGGCGCCAACGTCGCCATCGCGGCGAAGTCGTCGGTGCCCAATCCGAAGCTGCCCGGCACCATCCATAGCGCGGCCGAAGCCGTGACGGCCGCCGGTGGCCAGGGTCTGGCGCTGAAGTGCGACATCCGCGAGGAAGAACAGGTGCAGGCGGCGGTGGCGGCCACCGTGGATACCTTTGGCGGCATCGACATCCTGGTCAACAACGCCAGCGCCATCTGGCTGCGCGGCACGCTGGACACGCCGATGAAGCGCTTCGACCTGATGCAGCAGGTCAACGCGCGCGGCAGCTTCCTGTGCGCGCAGGCCTGCCTGCCGTATCTGCTGCAGGCGCCGAACCCGCACATCCTCACCCTGGCCCCGCCGCCCAGCCTGGAACCGAAGTGGTGGGCGCCGCACACCGGCTACACGCTGGCCAAGATGGGCATGAGCTTCGTCACCCTGGGCCTGGCCGCGGAATTCGGCCCGCAGGGCGTGGCGGTCAATGCACTGTGGCCGCGCACGGTGATTGCCACCGATGCGATCAACATGATTCCCGGCGTGGACGCGGCCGGTTGCCGTACGCCGCAGATCATGGCCGACGCCGCGCATGCGGTGCTGGTGCGCGAGGCGGCGGGCTTCCACGGCCAGTTCCTGATCGACGATGAGGTGCTGGCGCAGGCCGGCATCACCGATCTTGCCGGCTATGCGGTGGATCCGTCGCGGCCATTGCTGCCGGACCTGTTCCTGGACTGAGAACTGCGTTGAACACGGGCCGAGGGCTGCGGCCTTCGGCCCGCTGCGCTAGAATATTTGGATGTAACCGTTTTCAACAAGGATGTGAGCACATGACACGTACGCTTTCCACCGCGGCGCTGGCCGCTTCGCTGTCGTTGATCCTGACCGCCTGCGGCGGCAAGTCGCCCGCAACGTCGGGTGAAAGCAGCCCGGCCGCCAAGCCGGACACCGGCGCGACGCTGTCCGACACGCAGCAGCAGTTGACCGCCAAACTCAACGCCTACATCGAGTGCTTCAATGCACTCGATTCGAAGACCCACGGCAGCATCGAGTCGTACACGCGCTGGATCAAGGACGTGGACGCAGGCCCGACCGGGCGCGAGACCCAGGTGTACGGCCCGTCGGAGATCAGCGATTACGACATGAAGCGCTGCGACGCCCCGGTGACCGAGGCGATCGCTGCCAAGCCGGCACTGGCCGATCTCGATGCCGCCGCGGGCCGTTATCAGCAGTCGCTGAAGGCACTGGTGCCGGTCAGCAAGGACGCCCACGACTACTACGATCGGCAGGACTACGAGGACGATCAGTTTGCCAAGGGCAAGCAGATGCACGCGCCGTTGATGGCGGCCTTCAAGGCGTTCGTGGTCGCCAGCGAAGCGTTCAATGCCGAGCTGGAACGCCAGAACGACGCGGCCCAGCGCGAGCAGCTCAAGGTGCTGGAGCAGGCCGAGGGGCGCACGCGCGAGTACTACCGCCTGGCGATGATGCTGGAAGCGAAGGCGATCGTGGAGCTGATGAGCGAGGACGATTTTGATCCGGCCAAGGCCCGTGAACGACTGGATGCGTTCAACCGAATTTCCGACGAAGCGCATGCCAAGGTGGCTGATCAGGAACCGGGCAAGCTGGACTGGAACAGCTTCGAGCGCGAAGCCGAGAACTTCCGTCGGGAGGGCAAGGAGCGCCTGCAGCGGGTCAGCAGCAAGACGCCTTACAGTGATTTCGAGCGGCGCATGCTGGACTCGCCTTCGATGGCCCCGCGCGGTTCGGCCAGCAAGCTGATGCAGGAATACAACACGCTGGTGTTCCAGAGCAACCGCCAGTAACCGCAGCCTCCATCGCGTCATTTGTGTCGCAATCGAGCAGGTCGATTGCGACGCATCGCATCCCACACTCCCGAACGGTGGTGCCTCCCCGAGGCCGCCGATGCGGGTGTTCACGTCATGCGCGAGGATCCCCACCGCCTCTTTCTGCAAGGAATCGATTTGAACGCTTCTGCACGCCTGCTTCCCCTTCTTCTGCTCGGCACGCTGGCCGGTATGGCCGGTTGCGACAAGGCGCCGGGACGGGCGGCGGCCGATCCTGGCCTGGAGAAGGTCAATGCCTACATCGAGTGCTACAACGGCGTTGAACAGCCCATCCACGAAGGCTTCCAGACCTACACTGGCTGGATGAAGGATCCCGAAGCCGGTCCGACCGGCAAGGAAACGCAGCCGCGCTCACCGGGCAAGGTGCTGTCGCACCGCGTGGAATACTGCGGCCAGGCGCTGACCGATGCGCTGGCAAAGACCCCGTCTACCGCGCTGGATGCACCGGTGCGCGACTACCAGCAGGCCTTCCAGTCGCTGTACGCGCTGATCGAACGCGCCGACGGCTACTTCACCCGTGAGGACTATCGCCGCGATGGCGGTGAGGGCCTGCGCAGCCAGCACGCGCCGTTGATGCAGGCCTATGCCGGGTTCTTCAAGGCCAGCGAGGCACTGGATGCGGCACTGGAGAAGAACGAGAACGATCGTCGCGCGGCACAGCTGAAGCAGATCGAGGAGAGCGAAGGCCGTTCGCTGGCCTATTACCATCTGCGCCTGCTGGGCGATGGCAAGCAGCTGGCCATGGCCTTCCAGGTCGACGCACCGGACCTGGCGGCGTTGCGCACGCAGCTGGCCGATTACCAGGCGTTGGTGACGGAAATCCAGAACTCCGGGGTGGGCAAGGACGACCCGATGTGGGGCCACGTGCAGCGTTCAGCGGACAAGCTGGTGCGCACCGCCGGGCGCGGCGTGGAGCGTCTGCAGCAGGGCAAGCCGATCACCGCCGAAGGGCTGGCTGCCGAGCGCAAGGCCTCCGGCAGCTGGGACACCTCGGCTCCGGAAGGCGCGCAATCCACTCTGCTGGACGCCTACAACGATCTGGTCTCCACCAGCAACCGCCTGCGATGAGCAGCGCGCGCATCCACGCGTAAGCGCCAAGGGTAGTGCCGGCCGCTGGCCGGCATGCGCCTCAATGGTTGAACGGATCCGGTAGCTGACCGCCGCACTTGCGGCAATGCCGTGCATCCGGCTCGTGGCCTTCCAGCCCGCAATGCGGGCAGCCGCGGGCATCACGGCGCGCGGCCAGCTCGGCTTCGCGCATGGTGCTGGCCAGTTCAGCGGTATAGATGCCGGTGGGCACGGCGATGATGCTGTAGCCGATCAGGATCAGCACCGAGGTGACGAAGCGGCCGAGCACGGTCTGCGGCACGATGTCGCCGAAGCCGACCGTGGCCATGGTCACCACCGCCCAGTACATGCTCGCCGGAATATTGGTGAAGCCGTGCTCCGGTCCTTCGATCACATACATCAGCGCACCGGCGATGATGGTGATGGTGATCACCGTGAACAGGAACACCAGCACCTTGCGCCGGCTACGCCACAGCGAGGTCATCAGCACGCCGCTTTCTTCGATGTAGCGGGTCAGCTTGAGAATGCGGAAAACGCGCAGGATGCGCAGCGCGCGCACCACCAGCAGGCTCTGTGCGCCGGGCACGAACAACGACAGGTAGGCGGGCAGGATCGACAGCAGATCGATGATGCCCCAGATGCTCACCGCATAGCGCAGCGGTCGCCGGACCACCGCCAGCCGCAGCAGGTACTCGGCGGTGAAGATGATCGTGAAGCCCCATTCCAGGATGTACAGCCCGGTGGACCATTCGGCATGCAGGTGCTGCACGCTGTCGATCATCACCACCAGGATGCTGGCGACGATGGCCACCACCAGGATCAGGTCGAAATTGCGCGAAGGCCGCGAGTCATGGCGGTAGATGATGTCGAACCACCGACGGCGCCAGCCGGTCTCGGTGGCGGGGTTCAGCTGGGGGGCGGAAAACGGTCGCATGGGCGCATTGTGCCGCAGGGGTTCCGGCGCGAGAATGGGCATTCCTGAACCTTGCCGACTGCCATGACCGCCGCGACCGATCCGCTGATCTCCCTTTCGCACTACTACCTGCCGGTCTACAAGCCCCGCCAGGTGGTTCTGGAGCGAGGCCAGGGCGCCCGCGTGTGGGACAGCCAGGGCCGTGAATTCATCGACCTGGCCGCCGGCATCGCCGTGTGCGGCCTGGGTCACAACGATCCGGACCTGGTGGCCGCGCTGGTCGAGCAGGCCGGCAAGCTCTGGCACACCAGCAACGTGTTCTACAGCGCACCGCCGCTGCACCTGGCCGAGGAGCTGGTCAAGGCCAGCCGTTTCGCCGAGCGCGTGTTCCTGTGCAATTCCGGCGCCGAAGCCAACGAAGTGGCGATCAAGATGGTCCGCAAGTGGGCCTCCAGCCAGGGCCGTCCGGCCGACAAGCGCGTCATCATCACCTTCCGCGGCAGCTTCCACGGCCGCACGATGGGCGCGGTGACCGCCACTGCCCAGCCGAAGTACCAGGAAGGCTACGAGCCGCTGCCCGGTGGCTTCCGCTACATCGATTTCAACGATGAAGTGCAGCTGGAAACCGCGATGGCCGCCGGCGATGTCGCCGCGGTGATGCTGGAGCCGATCCAGGGCGAGGGCGGCGTGATGCCGGCCAAGTCCGGTTTCCTCAAGCGCGTGCGCGAGCTGTGCGACCAGCACAACGCGCTGCTGGTGCTGGACGAGATCCAGGCCGGCATGGGCCGCACCGGCACGCTGTTCGCGCACTGGCAGGATGACGTGGTGCCGGACATGGTCACCCTGGCCAAGGCACTCGGCGGCGGCTTCCCGATCGGCGCGATGCTGGCCGGCCCGAAGGTGGCCGAGACCATGCAGTTCGGCGCGCACGGCACCACCTTCGGTGGCAACCCGCTGGCCGCTGCGGTGGCTCGCGTGGCGCTGCGCAAGCTGGCCTCGGCGGAGATCGCCGCCAACGTCAGCCGCCAGTCGAAGGCACTGCGCGATGGCTTTGCGCGCATCAACGACGAGTTCGGCGTGTTCAGCGAGGTGCGTGGTCGCGGCCTGATGCTGGGTGCGGTGCTGAGCAAGGACTTCGCCGGCCAGGCCGGTGCGATCCTCGACCAGGCGGCCGAGCAGGGCCTGCTGACCCTGCAGGCCGGCCCGGACGTGCTGCGCTTCGTGCCCTCGCTGAACATCACCGACGAGGAAGTGGCCGAAGGCCTCAAGCGCCTGCGCGCAGCGATTGCCGCGTTCGTCGCGGCGCGCTGAAGCCCTGACGCTGGGGTCGGATCCCTCTCCTGCGGAGAGGGCTCTGACCCCGTTGCCGCGGAATCGCTGTAGCGCCCAGCCCATGCTCGGCTCATCGCGATGTCAGGCAACGGCAGCCGAGCATGGGCTCGGCTCTACGGTGCTTCACGCGATCCGATAGCGCTTCAACACCTTGCCCAGCCCACGTCCGTCGCGCACGGTTTCCGCGTGCAGGCCGGCAGCTCGTGCGCCGCGCACGTTGGCAAACAGGTCATCGACGAACAGCGTGTGTGCAGGCGCCACACCCAGTGTTTCCAGCGTGCGCAGGAACACCTCCGGTGCCGGCTTGCGCAGGCCGAAATCGGCACTGCAGAAAACACGCCCCTGCAGGGCAGGGAACAGCTCCGGCAGCAGGGTGGGCAACGTCTGCTTCATCAGCGCGCCGTTGTTGGTCAGCACCGCCATCGGCAGCTGCAGCCTTTCCAGCCGCTGCAGCACCGCCTGCTGCGGGTGGCTGGCGGCCTGGCGGGCGGCGATCCAGGCGGGCACATCCAGGCTCCTGCCCAGTTGTTGGCCCAGCCGCTCCAGATAGGCCGGGCCATCCAGCGTGCCGTCGTCATGCGCGGCCTCCAGTCCACTGTCGTAGAGCGCGGCCTGCACCGCCTGCGTCGGCACGTCCAGCGCGTGCGCAAGCTGCAGCACGCGCTGCGCGCGCTGGTACCGCACCAGCACGCCATCCACATCCAGCAGCAACAGTTCGATCTGCATTGGCCGAGCATGCCATCGGCATGCGGGCGCGGAAACCCTGGAGCGGGCGTGCGACAGACGGTCGCAGCGCAGGTTGCGGGCACCTGCCTAGAATGGCGCTTGAACCGGCAGGAGATACAACGATGAAGGCTTGGATGATCGTAGTGGGACTGGGCGCGCTGATGCTGGCGCCGTCGGCGCTGGCGCGGGTGTGTGCGGTGAGCATCGACAGCACCGACCAGATGAGTTTCAGCAGCCGCGAGATCAAGGTTGCCGCCGATTGCACGGCGGTGGACCTGACCCTGCGCCACACCGGCAAGCTGGCCGCGACCGCGATGGGCCACAACTGGGTGCTGACCCGCAGTGCCGATTACCAGCCGGTGGCGATGGCTGGCATGCGCATGACCCTGGCCGACAGCTACCTGCCGAAGGCCGACAAGCGCGTGCTGGCGCACACCAGGGTGATCGGTGGTGGCGAGACCACGCGCGTGCGCTTCTCTACGCAGGGCCTGCAGAAGGGCGGGGATTACACCTTCTTCTGCTCGTTCCCCGGCCACTTCGCGATGATGAAGGGCAAGCTCGTCTTCGGTTGATGCCGTTTGTAGCGTCGAGCCATGCTCGACGGCTCTGTGCCAACCAAGGTTGGCACCTACCAGATGCGGCAGTGCCAACCAAGGTTGGCACCTACCAGGGCGGACTCAGCCCTTGGCGGCCTTGAACGCGACGCGTGCGGCGGCCAGCGTCGCCTCGATCACCGCATCGTCGTGCGCACTGGACAGGAAGCCCGCCTCGTACGCCGACGGTGCCAGGAACACGCCCTGCTCCAGCATCGCGTGGAAGAAGCGGTTGAACGCCGGGATGTCACAGGCGGTGGCCTGCGCATAGGTCTCCACCGTTTCATCGGTGAAGAACAGGCCGAACATCGCGCCCACGCGGGTAGTGGTCACGGTCACACCGGCGTCGGCGGCGGCCGCTTCCAGGCCCGCACACAGGCGCGCAGTGCGCTCGGCCAGATCGGCGTGGAAGCCCGGTTGCTGGATCAGCTCCAGCATCGCCAGGCCGGCGGCCATCGCCACCGGATTGCCGCTCAGCGTGCCAGCCTGGTAGATCGGGCCGGCTGGGGCGATCTGCTGCATCAGTTCGCGGCGGCCGCCATAGGCACCCACCGGCATGCCGCCGCCGATGATCTTGCCGAAGGTGGTCAGGTCCGGGGAGATGCCGTAGTGCGCCTGCGCGCCGCCCAGCGCCACACGGAAGCCGGTCATCACTTCGTCGAAGATCAGCAGCGCACCATGCTTCGTGCACAGTTCACGCAGGTGCTGCAGGTAGCCCTCGCGCGGTGGGATGCAGTTGGCGTTGCCCACCACCGGTTCGATGATCAGGCCGGCGATGTCCTCGCCCTGCTGTTCGAACAGCGCGGTGGCGGCTTCGAAATCGTTGTAGGGCAGGGTCAGGGTCAGTTCGCTCAGGCCGGCCGGCACACCCGGCGAGGTCGGCACGCCCAGGGTCAGCATGCCGCTGCCAGCCTTGACCAGGAACGAGTCGCCGTGCCCGTGGTAGCAGCCTTCGAACTTGACGATGCGGTTGCGGCCGGTGGCACCGCGCGCCAGCCGGATCGCCGACAGCGTGGCTTCGGTGCCCGAATTGACCATGCGTACCATTTCGCACGACGGCACCAGCCGGGTAATGGTCTCGGCCATGGTCACTTCGGCCGCACACGGCGCGCCGAACGACAGGCCGTTGTCGATCGCGCGCTTCACCGCCTGGCGCACGGCCGGGTGGTTGTGGCCGACGATCATCGGGCCCCAGGAACCCACGTAGTCGATGTAGCGGTTGCCGTCGACGTCGTACAGGTAGGCACCGTCGGCGCGCTCGACGAAGAACGGCTCACCGCCCACCGACTTGAACGCGCGCACCGGGGAATTGACGCCGCCGGGCAGCAGCTGCTGGGCGCGGGAGAACAGGGCGTGGGACTGGTCGTGGTTCATGGGGCTTTCCTGGGCATTACGCGAACTGGGCGAGGAAGGCGCGCTGGGTTGCGACCGGGTCCGGTGCGGCGTAGATGCCGCTGACCACGGCCACCAGGTCGGCGCCGGCTTCGATGATGGGACCGACATTGTCCGGGGTCAGCCCGCCGATCGCCACCCGCGGCACGCCCAGTGCGGCGCTTTGCCGCAGCAGATCGGCATGGGCACGGCTGGTGGTGACCTTGGTGGTGGTCGGGAAGAACGCGCCGAAGGCCACGTAGCTGGCGCCGGCGGCCACGGCCTTTTCAGCATTGGCCAGCTGGTCGTAGCAGGAGGCGCCGATGATGGCGTCGGGCCCGAGCAGGGCGCGCGCGCTGGGAATGTCGCCGTCGGTGCCGCCCAGATGCACGCCGGCGGCGCCCACGGCCCTGGCCAGCTCCGGATCGTCGTTGATGATCAGCGGCACGCCGTGGGCGGCGCACAGGCCTTGCAGGGCCGTCGCCTGTTCCTGCCGCAGGGCATCGCTGGCGGTCTTGTTGCGGTACTGCAGCCAGGTGGCGCCGGCGGCCAGCAGCGGCGCGGTGCGGGCCAGCAGGCGCGCGGTATCCGGCTCGTCCGGGGTGATCAGGTAGACGCCGCGGGGCGCCGGGGAAGCAGAAGTCATCGATGGCTACCGGTGCGTGGGCCGCGATGGGACAATGGCGGCCCGTGAATCCAGCCCCGATTATCCGATGAGCGATGCCACCCCCACCACCTTGCGTACCTGGATGTGCGTGGTCTGCGGCTTTCTGTACCGCGAAGCGGACGGCCTGCCGGAAGAGGGCATCGCGCCGGGCACGCGCTGGGAAGACATCCCCGAGACCTGGACCTGCCCCGATTGTGGGGTGAGCAAGGCCGATTTCGAGATGGTCGAGGTCGATTGAGGCACCTCAGTCGAGCAAGCTCGACTCTACTCAATGCCGGTGCGGACCGTTGGGGTGGGTGCGGACCGTTGGTCCGCACACCGGTAAATCAATGCAGCCGCGGCATCGGCCCGCCGAGGTCGATCAGCTTCTCGCGCAGCCACTGCGCGTCGCTGGCCTCGGGATTGCGCTTGAGGTACTGCCCCAGGTCGTGGCGGGCGCCGGCCAGGTACTCCAGCTGCAGGTAGGCCAGGCCGCGGTCGCGCAGGGCGTCGTGCTGGTCCGGGGCCAGCTTCAGCAGGCGGTCGGCACTGCGCGCGGCGCGGTCCCATTCTCCCGCTTCGGCATACACGCCGTGCAGGTTGCGCAGCATGCGCATCAGGATCGCGCGCGCGGGAGCCGGGTCGAGGATCTGCGCCAGCACCTGGTCATCGGGCATCTGCCCGCCCAGGTGTGACTTGGCCCGCTCGCGCAGTTCATCCACATCCAGGGGGCGGCCACCGTTGAACGGGTCCATCACCAGCACGCCGTCGTCCACCGGCAGGCGCACCAGGAAATGGCCGGGGAAGGACACGCCATCGAGCGGGATGCCCAGCCGTCGCGACACTTCCATCTGCACCAGCGCCAGCGAGATCGGGTTGCCCAGGCGCCGTTCGAACACCTGGTTGAGGTAGCTGTTGCGCGGGTCGTAGTACTCGTCGTGGTCGCCGCTGTAGCCCAGCTCGTCAAACAGGTGGCGGTTGATCGCGGCCATCTTCAACGGGCTGTTGTCGATGCTCTCCACTTCCGAGCGGAGATGGTCAACATGGCTCTGGATCAGCGCGTCGTACGTGGACGGCTGCAGATCGGGGTATTCATCGCGCGCGATCAGCAGCGCGGTCGGCAACAACGGCAGCGCCTCGTCTTCGAGGTCGGCCAGTGCATCCCAGTCGGGGAGTGTGATCCGGTCCTGCATGACCACAGACTGGCGTCATTCGCAGACGGTTTCAAGCAGTGTCGCGTGAAAAATTCAGGGGTCAGATCCCTTTCGCTTGCGAAAGGGATCTGACCCCGGCCAGGGTGCCGGCCAGTGGCCGGCAGCACCGCTTATTTTTCGATGCCCGGGCCGAAGGTCAACGCGGTGCCGTCCTTGAGCTTGAGCTTCTCGGCCTGGCCGGCGTTGAGCTCCAGCACGTACCGTGCCGGGCCGCCGCTGGGGTAGGGCGGGCACATGTCGCCCGCCGAGCAGGGCGGCACGTCGCGCTGCTGGCTGACCAGCCTGCGTTCGTTGTCGAAGTACAGGATGTCCAGCGCGATCTTGGTGTTCTTCATCCAGTACGCCTGCATTTCCTCGCGGTCGTGGATGAACAGCATGCCGTGGTCGGCCGCCATCTGGTCGCGGAACATCAGCCCGCGCGCACGGGTCTCGTCATTGGTGGCCAGCTCGACCTGGTAACGGGCGCCATCGAGCTCTACCCAGTGGCGGGCCGCATCGGTGGCGCAGCCGGCCAGCGCCAGCAATGGAAGCATCAGCAGCGAACGCAACAGCGACATCGTCAGGATCCTTCAGAAGGGTCAGAGCACGATCGGCGGTTCGCCGCCGACGATCACCACGTCGGCGCGGCGACGCGCGAACAGGCCGACGCAGACCACGCCCGGCAGCTGGTTGAGCTCGCGCTCCAGCTTTTCCGGATCGGTGATCTGCAGGTTGTGGATGTCCAGGATCTGGTTGCCGTTGTCGGTGACCACACCCTCGCGCCAGGTCGGCTGGCCGCCGGTCATGTCGCGGATCTGGCGGGCGACCAGGCTGCGCGCCATCGGGATCACTTCCACCGGCAGCGGGAAGTTGCCCAGCACCGGCACCTGCTTGCTCGGGTCGACGATGCAGATGAAACGCTCGCTGGCCTCGGCGATGATCTTCTCGCGGGTCAGTGCGGCGCCGCCGCCCTTGATCAGGCACTTGCCCGGATCGCACTCATCGGCGCCGTCCACGTACAGCGACAGGTTGCCGCTGTGGTTCAGCTCGATCACCTCGATGCCGTGCTGCTTCAGGCGCGCGGTGCTCTGCTCGGAGCTGGACACTGCGCCCTTGATGCGGTGCTGGATGCGGGCGAGGGCATCGATGAAATAGGCCACGGTGGACCCGGTACCGACACCGACGATCATGCCGTCTTCAACGTACTCGATGGCTTTCTCGGCGGCCAGGCGCTTGGCTTCGGACATGGGAAGAACTCTCAGGCAGGGAATCAGGATTTGTTTTCCAGCGACAGCAGCAGCTTCCACTGCGCGGCGGTCACCGGGAACACCGACAGGCGATTGCCCTTGGCAACCAGCGGGAAGCCTTCGCCGAGCTCGTCGGCGTGCAGCTTGATCTCGTCCAGCGCGATCACCTGCTTGAGCTTGCGGTCGTAGGCCACGTCCACCAGCATCCAGCGCGGGTTCTCGCGCGTGCTCTTGGGATCGTGGTAGTCGGATGTCGGGTCGAACTGGGTGTCGTCCGGGTAGGCCGTGCTGGCCACCGTGGCCAGGCCGACGATGCCTGGCACCTTGGTATTGGAGTGGTAGAACAGGATGCCGTCGCCGACCTGCATGCCGTCGCGCATGAAATTGCGTGCCTGGTAGTTGCGCACCCCGTTCCAGGGTTCGACCTTGACCTTGGCCAGGTCATCGATGGAGAAGGCGTCCGGTTCGGACTTCATCAGCCAGTAGCGCTTGCGGGCGGTCATGCGTTCACGGGGGCAGCGGAGGGGAACAGGGTGCCGTCTTCGGTGCAGATCGCATCCACCGGCACGTCCCACGACGCCACCGGCAAGGACTCGACCTGCTGCACCGCGAAGGCAGCACCGACCAGCCAGGGCGGCGCCGGCCGGTCGTGGCGGAAGGCGAAGCTGCGATCATACCAGCCGCCCCCCATGCCCAGCCGCCGGCACTGCGTGTCAAAGCCCACCAGCGGGGTCACCACCAGCGCCATCTGCGCCGGTTCCAGCGTGTCTTCCAGCGCCACGTCGGGCTCGGGAATGCCATAGCGGTTGCTGGTCAGCGGCTGCCCCGGCCGCCACGGTGCGAAGCGCAGCGCCTCGCCGGCCAGCACCGGCAGGCAGTAGGTAACGCCTTCGGGCAACTGCAGCTGCCAGCGGTGCAGGGCGATTTCGCCATCCAGCGCCCAGTAGCCGGCCACCGCACCTTCGCGCGGGGCGAACGGCAGCGCCAGCAGGGCATCGGCAAGGGATTCGGCGGCGGCGATACGCGCAGCGGCGGAGAGGTCGCGGCGGCGTTGCCGCAGGTCGTGGCGCAGGGCCTGGCGCGGGTCGGTCATGGCAGCGTGCGGCAAGGAACAGCCGTCATTGTGCCGCAAAGAACAAGGGCGACGCCCGAAGACGCCGCCCTTGCTGGAATATTGCATTCTCCGCAATGTCGATGCATGCGAAACGACCTTGAACCCGGGGGCTCAAGTGGGAACGCTGGAGAACCATCGGGCTTCCCGCTACAAGGCGGACCTGCACTCCCGGCGCTGTCGCGCTCCCGGTGTCGTTCTTAAGGGACAAGGCGAATGTTTGCACATGCCGTCGAGTACCGCAGAGAACGCGTGGCCATTATAGCCAGCGCGCCGGATCTGGAAAGGCCGTTCGTCGGCAACAGTGCGTGCCAATTCAGAAAAGGGGACGGAGGGAATCAAGGCGTTTTCAGCACGGAAGGGGCGAATGCGCCTTGATTTCCTCCGTCCCCTTTTTCTAGGGGGTGCCGTCGATGGCGCGGTCCAGGCGCCGGTTCAGGTCGGCCAGGGTCTGCTGCAGGGCCACCGCCTGGCGGGCGTTCTCGTCGCGCAGCAGCTGCAGTTCGTGGGCCAGGTTCAATGCGGCCAGAACGGCGACGCGGTCGACGGCGGCCATGCGGTTGCTGCCACGGATCTCGCGCATGCGCGCATCGAGCAGGCGCGCGGCGGCCATCAGGCTGTCGCGTTCATCGCCGCCGACGCCCACCGTGTATTCACGATCGAGGATGCGGACACTGACCGGTTCGGCGCTCATGTGTGCTGCTCCAGGGATTTGAGCCGGCTGATCATCGCTTCCACCCGCGAGCGCGCCTGTTCGTTCTTGGCCAGCAGTGTCGAACGCTCGGCCACCAGCTGTTCCTGCTGGTGGCGCAGGCTGCGGTTCTCCTCGGCCAGGCGCTGGTTGCGTTCAAGCAACGCTTCCACGCGGGCGGCGAAGTCCTGCAGCTGGGCGAGGGGATCGGCGGGTTCCATGCGGGCACGATAGGCAAGCGGGGTGAGGGCGGTCAAGCGCTGTCGCAGCAAGGCTGGGCGGCCACGGGGAGGATGCCGTCGGGTTGCTACACTACCGGGTCTGAGGGGCGCGCGCGTGCGCGCTCCGGGTTTCCTTTCCGAACGAGCCGCACGATGACCGAACTTCCCTCCGTCGACGACGTTTCCCGCGCCAGCCAGGAACTGGGCCTGGGCGCCACTGCTGCCGAACTGCATGGCGCACTGTGCGGCTGGCTGGCCGCCGGTGGCGCCCCCGGCAATGACTGGCCGGCGCGTGTGCTGGCCGACGACAACCTGCCGCCGGTGGCCGCCGACAGCGTGCTGGGGCAGCTGCTGCAGGCCACCATCAAGCAGCTGGAAGACCGCGATTTCGCCTTCGAGCTGCTGCTGACCGACAACGATGACGTGTCCGCGCAGGCCGATGCCATGTTCAGCTGGACCCGCTCGTTCCTCGGCGGCTTCGGCCTGGGCAGTGGTGGCAACCGCCCGACCCTGTCCGAAGAGGGCGAGGAAGCGCTGACCGACATGGCCAGCCTGGCGCGTGCCTCCAGCGAGGATTTCGAGGCCGGTGGCGAGGATGACGACGAAGCCCTGTCGGAGATCGAGGAATTCATCCGCGTGGCGGTGCTGCTGCTGCACGGCGATGTGGTGCTGGCCGCGCGCCATCGGCAGCGCCTGAACTGATGGATATCAAGCAGCGCACCGGCATCGCGGCCGGCGAGTACAAGCGTCGCCGCCGCCAGCTGATGGACATGGCCGGCGAGGACGCGATCCTGGTGCTGCCGGCCGCGGCCGAGAAGGTGCGCAGCCTGGATACCCATTACCCGTACCGACAGGATTCGGACTTCCAGTACCTGAGCGGTTTTCCGGAACCGGAAGCGGTTCTGGTGCTGATTCCCGGCCGTCGCCACGGCGAAGCCATCCTGTTCTGCCGCGAGCGTGATGCCGAGCGCGAGGCCTGGGACGGCAGTCGTGCCGGCCAGGAAGGCGCGGTATCGCAGTACGGCATGGATGACGCGTACCCGATCGACGACCTGGACGACATCCTGCCCGGGCTGCTGGAAGGGCGTTCGCGCGTCTACTACCACTTCGGCCGCGATGCCGACTTCGACCTGAAGCTGATCGGCTGGGTCAACCGCGTGCGCTCGCAGGTGCGCCACGGTGCGCAGCCGCCACACGAGTTCCTGGAGCTGGGCCACCTGCTGCACGAGCAGCGGCTGTTCAAGTCCGGCGCGGAAGTGGCGCTGATGCAGCACGCCGCGCAGATCAGCGTGCGTGCGCATCTGGCCGCAATGAAGGCGGCGAAGGCAGGCATCCACGAATACGAACTGCAGGCCGAGCTGGAGCGCGTGTTCCGCGCCAACGATGCGGTGCCCGCTTACTGCAGCATCGTCGGCGCCGGCCGCAACGCCTGCATCCTGCATTACCGCGACAACAACGCACGTTCGCGTGATGGCGAACTGGTGCTGATCGATGCCGGTGCCGAGTACCGTGGTTACGCCAGCGACATCACCCGCACCTTCCCGGTGAATGGCCGCTTCAGTGCCGAGCAGCGCGCGCTGCACGATCTGGTCGGTGACGCCCAGGCCGCGGCGCTGGCCCAGGCCAAGCCGGGGGTGCCGTACGAGGCCGGTCACCTGGCCGCCGTGCAGACGCTCACCGAGGGGCTGCTGCGGCTGGGCCTGCTGAAGGGCACGCTGGAAAAGAACCTGTCCGAAGGCCTGTACCAGCGCTTCTACCGGCACAAGACCGGGCACTGGATCGGCATGGACGTGCACGACGTGGGCGACTACCGCCTGGCCGGTGACTCGCGTCTGCTGGAGCCGGGCATGGCCTTCACCATCGAGCCGGGGCTGTACATCGGCGTGGATGACACGACGGTGGAGCCGCGCTGGCGCGGTATTGGCATCCGCACTGAGGATGATGTGCTGATTACCGATGATGGCCATCGGGTGCTGACCGAAGGGCTGGCGCGCAGCGCCGACGAGATCGAAGCGGTGATGGCGGGGTAAGGGGGTTTCGGCAGGGCTTGCAGCCCTGCACCCGCTGCAAGCCGAAGCAACGGCAACGGCCAAAGCAAGAGCGGCTATCCGTGGGATGGCGGGGCGGTGCGGGTGGTCAGGACCGCCCCACCTCTGACAGATTCCTGCGGCTGTTGGTGGGTGCCGATCGTTGGTCGGCACATCTGTCAGATATCGAATGAATCATCCACGCATGGCGTGGATCTACTGGCAACTGCGATTGTTGCGACGCGCGGCTGTTGGCAGGTGTCGACCTTGGTCGACACGGAGCGAGCCCAGCGAGCGACCCGCTTCTGCTTTTCCTTTTTCTTTTCCGTGGTTGGACGCGCGCAGGGAACTGTCAGAGGTGGGGCGGGGTGGGTTCGCGGGGGTGTCCGCGGCATGGATGCCGCGGCCAAGCCTCCAGGGATGGATTCACGGCGTCCCCCGCGACCCCACCCCGCCCCACCAAGCGCGGCTTTTGCTCCAAGCGGCCAACCACGAGGGGCTCAGCCGTTGGCCGCTGCAAACTCCGGCCGGGTCAGGTTGTCCGCTTCGCCTTCGGTGCACAGCACTTCGTCTTCGATGCGGATGCCGCCGTAGGGACGGAAGAAGTCCACGCGGTCCCAGTTGATCGCATCGCCATGGCCGGCGTCCTTCACTTCGTTCAAGAGCATGTCGATGAAGTACAGGCCCGGTTCGATGGTCACCACCATGCCCGGTTCCAGCACACGGGTCAGGCGCAGGTACGGATGACCGGCCGGGCGCTCGATGCGGCCACCTTCGTCGCTGGCCGCAAAGCCTGCCACGTCATGTACCTGCAGGCCGATCAGGTGGCCGATGCCGTGCGGGAAGAACGCGGCACTGACGCCGGTCTCCAGCGCGGTCTGCGGCGAGACGTTGATCACGCCGAAGTCCTTCAGCACGTCCATCAGCGAAAGATGTGCATCCACATGCAGCTGCTTGTAGTCGAAGCCCGGGCGTACGGCAGCGCACATCTGCTGCTGGGCGGCATCGACGGCGGCGATCATCGCAGCAAATTCGTCGTGACCCTGTGCGGCATAGGTGCGGGTGATGTCGCTGGCGTAGCCGTGGGCGCTGGCGCCGGCGTCGATCAGGAAGCTGCGCAGCGGCTGCGGTGCCTTGCGGCCCAGTTCGGTGTAATGCAGCACGGCGGCGTGTTCGTTCAGTGCGACGATGTTGCCGTACGGCAGCTCGTTGGCATCCTGGCCCACGGCCTGGCAGTACGCCATGTGGATGCTGAACTCGTCGGCGCCATTGCGGAAGGCGGCCTCGGCGGCGCGGTGGCCGCGCACACCCAGCACCTGTGCCTGGCGCATCAGCGCAATTTCATATGGCGTCTTGTGGGCGCGGTGCCATTCCAGGTAGTTCACCACCGGTGCCGGGTTGTTGGGCACGAAGGCGCCCAGCGCACTCTGCGGCTCGCCGAGGATCGCGCAGCGCGCCGGATCGGCCGGCAGCAGCGCCAGCGCCTCTTCGGGCTTGCGGATGATGTGGATGTCGAAGTGGTCCACCCACCAGCCGCTGGGCGCGTCCGGCACCACGTGCCAGTAGTCGAAGGGCTGGTGGAAGATCACCGCCGGGCGCTTGCCCGGGGTGAACACGATCCAGCTGTTGGGCACGCGGGTGAGCGGCAGCCAGGCCTTGAACTGCGGGTTCACCGCATACGGATAGTCGCGATCGTCGAACACCTGGTAGTGCAGGGTGCCGCTGGGCACCACCAGATGATCGAAGCCGCCGCGGGCCAGCGCCTTTTCGGCGCGTCGGCACAGCACGGCCAGGTGGTCGGGATACAGGGCGCCGGGGTCTTGCTGGATCATTGCGGTGGCTCGACACGGAAAACGGCCCTAGATTCTGCCGCATACCGCGAAAAACCGCTGTGCCGGAACCGGCACTCAGGCCGTCGAAAGCGGCCCTTCGTCGCTGTCCTCGCCCACCCACTGGCGCAGCAGCTGCCGATGCTCGCGCGACAGGGTGAGGAAGCGGAAGCCGGTCCAGCTTTGACCCGGCGCATGTGCCGGTTCGCTCCACAGCAGGTGCACGCCCACGTCGATGGCTTCATGGCGACCGTCGCCCATCGGCAGCGGGAAGCGCAGCTGGTACAGCGCGTCCTCGCGCAATGGCGTACTGGCCAGCATCAGCATGCCGGTCTCGGAAACATTGCCGAGCCGGCCCACCACGCAGTCGCGCATCTGGTCGGTGACCGGCACCAGATCCGAGACCTGGCGGCGTGGGGCGCGACGGGTGTCCTGTGGCAGCGGGTTCATGCGTGCGTCTCCTTGCGGCGGCCACCCGCCAGCGCGCGCAGGGCGCTGAGGCTGGCCTGCCAGGCACGGTCCACCAGCCGGCCACGGTCTTCGGTCACCAGCTGCGCGTGGCCGGCGCTGACCTGCCGCGCAAGTGTGTCCAGGTCGGTCTCGGCGATCTTCTGCCCGCGCGGATTGACCAACAGGGCATGGCCGGTCAGCAGGCTGTACCAGGACAGGCGCTGCCGTCGCACGCTGCCGTCGCCGCTATCGATGTCGAACCAGCTGCCGAACGGCAGGCTGGAGAGCTGCTGGTAGGCGGCCTCTTCCGCACTGCTGCGAGGAAGCGGTGGTGGGATGGCGGCATTGTCTGCACCGGCGGCGTGCTCGCCCAGGCGCACACGCGCTTTCAGGCGGGCACTGAGTTCGGTGCGTGAGGTCGTTTCGTCTTCGCCGCCGGGTGTGGCCAGGCGCCGTGCAACGGCGGCCGCCTCCTCGGCGTGGTACCCGACCTGGACCAGTGCGGCTTCCACATCGGCGGCCAGCGCGGCATCGGTGCCATCGGCGGCATCGACGGCCTGGGCGGTGACCGCGGCAATGCGTTCGGTCTGTTGCAGGCGTTCCTGCCATTGCGGCGAATCGTCGCCATGCCGCAGGCGGGTCAGGGTCAGCGCATCGGCCCAGGCCTGGCGCAGCAGGGACTGCACGAAACGGGGGGGCTGCTGTGCATCACAGCACTGGTCGATCTGTGCGTTGGCCTGGCGGCGTGCCAGCTCCAGGCGTTCCTTGCCGCGGGCCGCTTCGACATGGCGGCGCTCGGCCAGCTCGGCGCGGTGCGCTGCGGCGCGCTGGTGCTGCTGCACGTCTTCGTTGGCAGCGGCGAATGCCTCCGGCGATCGCGCATCCTGGGCGAGCAGGCCCTGCACGCTCTGCGCCATGCGTTGCAACAGCTGTGGGTCGACGTCATCGTCGGCCAGCCAGTGCGCACCGACTTCGGCGATCTGGTTGAGCAGCTCGCGCGCGGGGTGCTCGTCGCGCACGAAGAAGCCGGGGTCGGCCATTGCCGCGCGGGCCAGCGGAACCTGCAGGCGCGCCAGCAGGGCGGCCGGTACCGGGTCGGGGCGCTGCCGCTGCTGCACCTGCTGCATCAGCATGCGCAGCAGGTCGAGGTTGTCGCGGTCGTGGCTGCCCAGCTGGGCCTGGGCGCCATGCTCGCTGCGCAGCTGGGCGACCACCGCTGCCTGCAGGTCGGCTACGCCGGTGGCGGCACTGGACTGGGCCTGCAGGCGAGCGAGCACCGCGTCGACGGCGGCGCTGGGGACGGCGCCGGTTTCAACCGGGGCGGCGGCTGCGTGGCGGGCCTGCTGCAGCAGCTCATGCAGGGCACCGCCGGTGGAGGCGGTCACGCCGACGGCAGCGGCACCGCCAGCGTCGTTGACGGTGTCCTGTACCAGATGCGACCACGAGCCGGCCGGGGCGGAGCCGTTCCAACCGGTCAGCGGTGCGGCCGCTTGCCGGGCCGGCTGCGTGGCGCGACCGCCGCCCACCGACTGGGTGATGATCCGCCGTGTGCTGGAGGAGCGCGCCAGGTAAGGGGTGTAGACCAGCCCCGGCAGGATGCCGTGCTGGGCAAGCAGGGCGTTGGCGCGATCCAGCACATCGCCCAGGCGCTCCAGCACCTGGCGCTCGAAGCTGCGGTACAGCGCCAGCTGGATCTCAGCGCCAAGCGCATCCTGTTCGGCCAGCCGGCGCACGATCAGGCACAGCGCCTGCGGTGCCAGCGGCAGGGTGTCCGTTTCGAATGCCGGTGCGGCGGCCAGCACGCCCAGGCGTTGGCCCAGCAGATTCAGCGCGTTGGTCGAGCGCTGGGTTTCGCGGCGTACCATTTCGGTCAGCAGCAGGTCGCGATCCACGTCGTGCTCGGCGACCAGCGACAGCCCCTGCATGCCTGGCAGGGCCGGCGCGGGCGTGGCAGGTGCGACGGCGCTGGCCGGTTCGCGCAGCCGTGCCAGCGATTCGGCCAGGGCATCCAGCACGCGATCCGGGAAGTGGCCGGCGAAGGCATGCAGCTGGCCGCGCTGGGCCATCAGGTCGGCCTGCTGCGCCGGATTGCGTGCGCGGTCGGCGTCGTGCAGCAGGGTCTGTTCCAATGCTTCGACGGTCAGGATCAGCGGCGCGGCCAGTGCCTGCCGGCACAGGCCGATCAGCGCGCCCAGCAGATCGCGCACCCGCGGTGGCAGCTCGGCGGCGGCCAGGCGGTTCTTGTCGACGGAGGTAAGGGAGAAGACAGCTGACATCGGCAGGCGGTACCCGGATTCCCGCGGATCGATCTGGTGAATCTACCGTGTCGGCCGATGCCGGCGCTACTTTAGCCTGAATGTGAACGGTCTTCGGGCGTGCGGTGGTGCCGGCCAGCGGCCGGCACTACCCGTCATGGCGGAGGGCTTATTCCTCCAAGAACAGGCTCACCACATCGTTGGTGAAGCGGCGGCCCAGTTCGGTCGGCTGTACGTGGCCATCGGTCATCTCCAGCCACCCGCGCTGAACAGCCTCGGCCAGCGCTGCGTCGAGCACGCTGCGTGGCAGGCCGGTACGCGACTCGAAATCGCGCAGGCTGAAGCCTTCGTGCAGACGCAGCAGATTCAGCATGTACTCGAACGGCAGTCGCGCGGGTGCGATCACGTCGTCGCCGCCGAACGAGGCCGGGGTGCCGGCGCTGTCCAGGTAAGCCTGCGGGTGCTTCAGCTTCCAGCGCCGCAGCACGTGTTCCTCGGCGCCGGAACTGATCTTGCCGTGCGCGCCGGCACCGATGCCCAGGTAGTCGCCAAAGCGCCAGTAGTTCAGGTTGTGCGCGCTCTGCCGGCCGGGGCGGGCATAGGCGCTGACCTCGTACTGGCCGAATCCGGCCTGAGCCAGCAGCGCCTGGCAGTGTTCCTGCATGTCCCAGGCGTTGTCTTCATCGGGGATGCCCTGCGGCGGCCGTGCGAAGAACACCGTGTTCGGCTCCAGCGTGAGCTGGTAGTGCGAGATGTGCGCCGGCTGCAGCGCGAACGCGCGCTCCAGATCGGCCTCGGCACCGGCCAGGGTCTGCTCCGGCAGCGCGTACATCAGGTCGATGTTGAAGTTGTCGTAGCCCGCGTCCTGCGCCATCTTCACTGCGCGCTCGGCTTCGCCGCTGTCGTGGATGCGGCCCAGGCGCTTGAGCATCGCATCGTCGAAACTCTGGATGCCGAAGCTGAGGCGGTTCACGCCGGCCGCGCGGTAGCGGTCGAAACGGCCGTGCTCGGCGGTGCCCGGGTTGGTTTCCAGGGTGATCTCGGCATTGGGCGCGAAGCGCAGGCGTGCGCTGGCCTGCTGCAGGAAGCGGTCGATCGCTTCGGGCGGGAACAGGCTGGGCGTGCCGCCGCCGAAGAACACGCTGTGCACCACCCGGCCCCAGACCAGCGGCAGGTCCTGGTCCAGGTCGCGCAGCAGCGCGTCGATGTAGGCATCGAACGGCAGCTCGCCCTTGGCCTGGTGCGAATTGAAATCGCAGTACGGGCATTTGCGCACACACCACGGCAGGTGCACGTACAGCGACAGCGGTGGCGGCACCAGCCGCGGCGGCGTGTCGTGGTCAGCGGAGCAGGCTTCGCCGGGCAGGTGGTTGCAGTGGTCGTGGGCGTGCGGCATGGGCTTCATCGGTAGTGCCGGCCGCTGGCCGGCTTCCCTGGTTCGATCGGGTGGCGTCAGTACAGCGTCGCCAGCTGCTGCTTGAGCTGCTGCAGGGCGAGGGCACGGTGGCTGATGGCGTTCTTCAGCGCCGGCTCCATTTCCGCGGCGGTCACGCCGTGGGTGGTGTCCAGGAACACCGGGTTGTAGCCGAAACCATTCGTACCGCGCAGTTCGCGGATGATCTGGCCTTCCCAACGGCCTTCGCAGATCAGCGGCTGCGGATCGGTGGCGTGGCGCAGCAGCACGATGACCGCATAGAAGCGCGCGCTGCGCTGGCCATCGGGCACCTCGGCCATGGCATCGAGCAGCTTGGCGTTGTTGGCCGCAGCATTGGTCGGGTGCCCGGCATAGCGCGCGCTGTACAGGCCCGGTGCGCCGCCGAGGGCATCGACGATCAGGCCCGAATCATCGGCCAGCGCCGGCAGGCCGGTCGCTTCGCAGGCCGCGCGCGCCTTCAGCAGCGCGTTTTCGACGAAGGTCAGGCCGGTCTCTTCCACATCGCCCAGACCCAGCTCGGCGGCCGAGGTGATCTGCAGCGGCAGGTCGGCCAGGATCTCCTGCATCTCCACCAGCTTGCCGGCGTTGTGGCTGGCCAGAACCAGTTTCTTCATGTGCGGGGCTCCAGCAGGTCCCAGGTGTTGCCATACAGGTCGCGGAACACCGCGACCGTCGCGTAGGGTTCTTCGCGCGGCGCTTCCAGGAACTCGACACCGGCGGCCAGCATCGCGGCGTGGTCGCGGCGGAAATCGTCGGTGTTGAGGAAGAAGCCGACGCGGCCACCGGTCTGGTTGCCGATGCGGCTGCGCTGTTCGTCGTTGCTGGCGCGCGCCAGCAGCAGGGCGGCGGCGCTGCCGTCGCTCGGGCCGACCACGACCCAGCGCTTGGTGCCCTGGTCGATGTCTTCCAGCAGCGTGAAGCCGAGCTTGCCGGTGTACCAGGCGATCGCTTCGTCATAGTCAGCCACCACCAGGGTGGTCAGGGCGATCCGGCGGTTCATGCCGACAGCGCCGCCTGCTGTGCGGCCAGCAGTTCGGTCACGCCCTTTTCGGCCAGGCCCAGCAGCGCGTCCAGCTCGTCGCGACGGAAGGCGTGGCCTTCAGCGGTGCCCTGCAGTTCGATGAAGCCGCCGCCGTCGTTCATCACCACGTTCATGTCGGTGTCGCAGTCGCTGTCTTCGGCGTAGTCCAGGTCCAGCACCGGAGTGCCGCGGTACACGCCCACCGACACGGCGGCCACTGCGCCGAGGATCGGGTTGCGCTTGATGTCGCCGCGCTTCATCAGCACGTTCACCGCATCGACCAGGGCCACGTAGGCACCGGTGATGGCGGCGGTGCGGGTGCCACCGTCGGCCTGCAGCACGTCGCAGTCGAGGGTGATGGTGCGTTCGCCCAGCGCGTTGCGGTCCACGCAGGCGCGCAGGCTGCGGCCGATCAGGCGCTGGATCTCCAGCGTACGGCCGCCCTGCTTGCCACGCGCCGCTTCACGGTCGCTGCGGGTGTGGGTGGCGCGCGGCAGCATGCCGTACTCGGCGGTCACCCAGCCTTCGCCCTTGCCGCGCAGGAAGCCCGGCACGCGGTTCTCGACGCTGGCGGTGCACAGCACGCGGGTTTCACCGAAGCACACCAGCACCGAACCTTCGGCGTGGCGGGTGAAACCGCGTTGGATGACGACCGGGCGGAGCTGGTCGGGCTGGCGGCCGCTGGGGCGGGAATCGGACATGGTGCAGGTTCCGTAATGGCGAGGGAGTACGCCGCCATGCCCGCGGCCTTCACGGGGCGGGCAAGGGGCTCAGGTGAGGGCGCTAGGGTACCATTCCCCCTTTGCACGCACCGGACACATTCCATGATTCGAAGCATGACCGCCTATGCCGGCGGCGAGCGGGTCACCCCGTGGGGCACGCTGGGCTGCGAACTGCGCTCGGTCAACCACCGCTTCCTGGAGGTCGGCACCCGCCTGCCCGAGGAACTGCGGGCGCTGGAGCCGCAGCTGCGCGAGCGCATCGCGGCACGCCTGAGCCGCGGCAAGCTGGATCTGGTGATGCGCCTGCGCGCACCGGAGGCCGCTGCCAACCTGCAGGTGGACGAGGCCCTGCTGGGCCAGCTGGGCCGCCTGGCGCACCGCCTGACCTCTGATTTCCCCAACCTGCAGGTCAGCTTCACCGATCTGCTGCAGCTGCCGGGCGTGACCCGCGGCGAGGCCGCCGATGCGCCCGCCCTGCAGGCCGAGGCCCTGGCCCTGATGGACCAGGTGCTGGATGGCTTCATCGAGGCGCGTGAACGCGAAGGCGGCAAGCTTGCCGCTGCCATCGCCGAGCGCGTGGACGGCATCGAACGCATCGCCACCGAAGTGCGCACGCTGATTCCGGCCATTCGCGACGGCCAGCGCGCCAAGCTGGCCGCCCGCCTGGCCGATCTGCCGCACCCGGTCGATCCCGGCCGCGCCGAGCAGGAGCTGGTGCTGTGGCTGCAGAAGCTGGATGTGGATGAAGAACTGGACCGCCTCGGCAGCCACATCGCCGAGATCCGCCGCGTGCTCAAGCAGCGCGAGCCCGTCGGCCGCCGCCTGGACTTCCTGCTGCAGGAGTTCAACCGCGAAGCCAACACGCTGGGCTCGAAGTCGGTGGACAGCCGCACGTCCAACGCGGCAGTGGAGCTGAAGGTGCTGATCGACCAGATCCGCGAGCAGGTGCAGAACATCGAGTGATGCTGGAGGGGCGCCTTGGGGCGCCCTTCCTCGCTTCAGACCACGCGGACGCCCGGCGTTCCTTCGCTCAACCGCCCGACCACGGCCGCCTGGCCGAACCCCGCTTCGTGGAAGCAGGCCAGCACCGCATCCACCGCCTCCGGGGCGCACGACACCAGCAGGCCGCCGCTGGTCTGCGGGTCGGTCAGCAGCGGCTGCCAATGGGCGGCCAGGCCATCGGCGAAGCGCACCTCGGCGCCATACGAGGCCCAGTTGCGGCTGGAGGCGCCGGTAACGCAGCCGTGCTGCAGCAACTCCAGGGCATGAGGCAGCAGCGGCACCTGGGCACTGTCCACGTCAGCGGAAACCCCACTGGCGCGACACACTTCCAGCAGATGCCCGAGCAGGCCAAAGCCGGTGACGTCGGTCATCGCGTGCACGCCGCCCAGTGCCGCCAGCGGTACGCCGACGGTGTTCAGCCGTGTGGTCGAATCAAGCATCTGCCGGTAGCCCTTGGCATCGAGCCGTTCCTTCTTCAGCGCCGACGAGTACACGCCCACGCCGAGTGGCTTGCCCAGCACCAGTACATCGCCGGCGCGGGCATCGGCATTGCGCTTGAGTCGCTGCGGATCGAGCACGCCGATCGCGGCCAGGCCGTAGATGGGTTCCACCGCGTCGATGCTGTGGCCGCCGGCGACCACGATGCCGGCGTCGGCGCAGGCGCGTTCCCCGCCCTGCAGGATGCCGCGGATGGTGTCCTGCGGCAGTGTGTTGATCGGCATGCCGACGATGGCCAGCGCGAACAACGGGCGCGCACCCATCGCGTACAGGTCCGACAGCGCGTTGGTGGCGGCAATGCGGCCGAAGTCGAACGGGTCATCGACAATCGGCATGAAGAAATCGGTGGTGGCGACAATCGCCTGGCCGTCGTTCAGCCGGTACACCGCTGCGTCATCGCTGGTCTCACGGCCGACCAGCAGTTCAGCCGGTGCGGCAAGTGCCGGAACACCGCGCAGCAGTTCGGACAGCACGCCCGGTGCGATCTTGCAGCCGCAGCCGCCGCCATGGGCCAGCGAGGTCAGGCGCGGCGGGGCCTCGGCCGTGGAAGCGGTGGGGGACTGCGCATGCGTGGCCATGCCGGCATCTCCTGCGGAAACACGAATGGCGGAAGGCAGCAGGAGTCGAACCTACCAGGGAACGATCGACGCCCCCTACTGGGTTTGAAGCCCAGCCGCATGCCCGGATGCGCATGCCTTCCGAAAGTACGGCGATGCCGCTGCGCTCAACCGTGCGGGGCGTTCCACTGCAGGTCGCCGCGCGGCCGATGGTGGTCACCGACGCGTCGAGTGTAGCCAACGCGATTGAAGAACTCCAAGATCTGGATGCTGCGCTTGCGACCCAGGCCGATGGCATCGCGGAACGCCGCCGCGTCCACCGTGCCGGTGGCGTGCGACAGCTGCGCGAGGATGGCGGCCAGCTCGGCGATACGCGCCGGTGCATAGAACAGGTCCGGCACGATCTGGAACAAGTCACCGCGTGCCGCCGCTCGGCGCAGGACGGCGCGCAGCTCATCCTCGGCGAGGCCGAGATCAGTGGCCACGGTGCGCACCCAGGGCGGATCGAAGCCACCGGCATGCAGCCGCGGCAGCACCCGTTGCAGCAGTACGCGTTCGCGCTCCGGTGGCGCATGGTCGTGCCCGGGAAGGCGCCACCAGGCGCCCACACGCTGCACGCTGCCGTCGTCAAGCAGGTCCTGCAGCAGCGCGTTCCAGAGGCTCGCCGCCAGAGCGGGCAGGGTGCTGCGCTGCAGGCGGCCGCTGTCGACACCGGGCTCGTCCGGGCGCCGTTCATGCCAATCGCGCAGCGAGCTGACCACCTGATTGCGCAGCGCCTGCCAGTGCGCGGCAAGAATGATGACGGTGTCCTGGCGGGTCGCGATGCGCCGTGCGTCCCCGGGCAGGTCGATCTGCTCGATCGCACGCCGGCAGTAGCGTTGTAGGGCGGCGACGGAAACACCGGCGGGCGCCTGCTGCAGCAGCGGGCCGATGCCGGCGCCGGCCGCCAGCTGCTCCAGCGCCCCCAGCCAGGCCAGTCGCGCTGGGCTGCGCCGGCGCCGTTGTGGCGGATCCGGATCGAGCACGATGCCACCACCCAGCGTGCGGGTGGCGGCTGAATCACGGGCAATGAAGCGATCGCCGCACATCGCGCAGACCGGCGTATCGAACACCAGCTGCACGAGCTGCCCGTTGCCGTGATCGTCGTCTTCCAGCAGCACCACATGGGCCTGCCGGTGCATCGTGCCCCAATGGATGTGCAACGGTGTCCAATCGCGCAACGGCGTCGCCAGCGCAGGCAGCCGCAGGCGCACATCGACGCGGGTAGTGGCCAGCAGCGCGCGCGGATCGGCGATCCAGTCGCCGCGGTCGATCGCATCGCGGGCGATGGAGGCAAGGTTCAATGCGCAGCGTTGCCCCGCCGTGGCCTGTTCACTGGGCTGGTTCTGCGCATGGATGCTGCGTACGCGGACCTCGTTGCCGGCCGGCATCAGCTGCAGGTGTGCACCGACCGCGGTCACACCGCCGTGCACCGCACCGGTCACCAGCGTGCCGTGGCCCGCCAGCGAGAACACGCGGTCCACCGGCATGCGGAACAGTTCGCCTTGCCGTTCAGCCGGGTGCGCGCTGTCGGTGCCAGCGGCCCAGGCGTGCAGTTGGGAACGCAGTGCCGTCACACCCGCATCATCGGCATCCAGGCTGTTGCAGGCGAACATGGGGGCATCCTGCAATGGCGTGCCCGCCAGCAGTGCCGCGATCTGGATCTCCACCTGGGCAATGCGCGCCGCATCCACCCGGTCGATCTTGGTCAGTGCCACCGCGCCGCGATCCACGCCCAGCAGCTGCAGGATCGCCAGGTGCTCGCGGGTCTGCGGCATCACGCCGTCGTCGGCGGCGACCACCAGCAGCGCAACGTCGATGCCGGTGGCGCCGGCTACCATGGTGTGCACGAAGCGCTCATGGCCGGGGACGTCGACGAAGCCCAGTACGGCGGTCGCATCGACCGGCACATAGGCGTAGCCGAGCTCAATGGAAATGCCGCGCGTGCGTTCCTCCGGCAGGCGATCGGTCTCGATGCCGGTCAATGCCCGTACCAGGCGGGTCTTGCCATGGTCGATGTGCCCGGCAGTGCCGACGATCATGCCTGCAGCGTGCTCCACTGGGCGAGGAAGCGCGCTTCGTCGTCGGGCTCCAGGCAGCGCAGGTCCAGCCACAGGGCATCGTCAGCGATGCGGCCCAGCACCGGCTGCGGCAGCTGGCGCAGGCGCTTGGCGAAACGATCCAGTCCTCCGCGCCGGGTACAGGTGATGCGCACTCCCGCGCTGGCCAGCTGCGCCTGCGGTTGCGCGCCGCTGCCGATCTGGCTGTGCATCGGCGCCGCTTCAATGTGGTAGTCGGCCGTCATCGCGGACCGCATCGGCGGCAGCAGGCGCTGCGCCTGCGCATCGATGTCCTGCTGTGTGCGCGCCAGCGTACGCAGGGTCGGCAGGCGCTGCGCCAGGTGCTCAGGTTCGCGGTACAGCGCCAGCACCGCTTCCAGCGCAGCCAGGCTCATCTTGTCCAGGCGCAGTGCGCGCTTGAGCGGGTTGCGGTTGATCCGCGCGATCAGGTCGGCGCGGCCGGCGATGATGCCGGCCTGCGGCCCGCCCAGTAGCTTGTCGCCGCTGAACGAGACCAGATCGGCACCGGCGGCCAGCGCGTCCTGCACCGTCGGTTCGGACGGCAGGCCGAAGGCGGCCAGGTCGCACAGGCTGCCACTGCCCAGATCCACCACCAGCGGCAGGCCGTGCCCGTGGGCAATGGTGGCCATCGCCGCAGTGTCGACCTTGGCAGTGAACCCGGTGATGGCGTAGTTGCTGGCATGGACCTCCATCAGCAGTGCGGTACGCGTGTTGATGGCGCCAGCGAAATCGGCCGGGTGGGTTCGGTTGGTGGTGCCCACTTCGCGCAGCCGTGCACCGGCGCTGCGCATCACATCGGGGATGCGGAAGGCGCCGCCGATCTCCACCAGTTCACCGCGTGACACCACCACTTCGCGACGGTTGGCCAAGCTGTTGAGCAGCAGCAACACCGCCGCGGCATTGTTGTTGACCACGGTGGCGGCTTCGGCGCCGGTGAGGTCGCAGATCAGTGCCTGCACCCGTGCATCGCGGTCACCACGGCGGCCGCGGTCGAGGTCGAACTCAAGATCGACCGGCGCGCTCATTGCGCGGGTGACCGCATGCACCGCAACCTCCGGCAGCAGGGCGCGACCCAGGTTGGTGTGCAGCACGGTGCCGGTCAGGTTGAACATCGGCTGCAGTCCCTGGCGGGCATCGGCCGCCAGTACCGCCTCGAGCGCCGCAACCAGTGCCGGGCCCTCGGTTGCCTGCTGCAGATGCTCGGCCGAAAGCGCACCGGCGCTGATGCGTTCGCGCAGCGTCTGCACCTGCGAGCGCAGCAGCTGGGTGATGCGGCTGCGGCCGTGGCCTTCGATCAGTGCCGACAGCGCCGGCAGGCGCAGCAGCCGATCCAGTGAAGGCAGCGCAGCCGAGGATGCCGGGGCAGGGCGGGTGCGTGGCATCGGTTCAGTCGCCGTCGGCCTGCCACAGCAGCGGGTTCTGGCTGGCACGCGCATAGCCTTCCTCGCCCAGCAGGATATCCAGCGCCAGCGTCGCCAGATCGTCGGCCACCGGGTCCAGCTGCGGGTCCTTCTCCAGATACAGGATCTTGCGATAGCTGTGGCAGTGGTCGCAGGTTTCGGCGCGAACCGCGCTCTCACGCACAGCCTCGCCGCTGTCACCGTCCACATCGGCCAGCGCGCGATAGGCGATGTCCCTGCCGGCGGCACCACACTGGCTGCACTGCACTCGCACGTAGTGCCACTGGCAGGCGCACAGCGAGCATGACAGGTAGCGGTAGGACGCGTAGGGCGGGCGTGCCTGCACCACGCTGGCCACCGGCAGGGTGCCGCACAGCGGGCACAGGCCGGGCGCGTCGGCCAGTGGTTTCAGGTCGGTGGCGCGGAAGCTGGCGGCCAGCACGGCCCAGTACACCTGCAGTGCATTCATCACCAGCAACGCTGCCACCGCATCCACCGACGGTGCGTCATCCCGCTCCAGCACCGCATGGGCCTGCGCATCGAGCCAGCGGTCATCGGCAGCGGCGACACGCTGCAGCTCCTGCCGTGTTTCTGCCGGCAGCCCGGCTTCATCGGCGCAGTGCTGGCACAGCGTGCGCAGCCAGTCGCGCCAGCCATCATCGAGCTGAAGCGTGTTGGCCGGCCGCAACGGCATGCCGGCACCGGCGGCGGCGCTTGACTGTTGCGCGCGTGACTGTGCCTGCAATGCCGCGCGCCGCTGTGGCGTCACTTCATCCAGCAGCGCCTGCTGGGCATCGGCCAGCGCCGCAAGCAGCTGCAGGTAACCGCCGATGGCACTGTGCGCGGCGAGGCTGCGCAGGCGCGCCGCGCGATCGGTGAACAGCGATGCCGGATCGGGCAGGATGATGCGGGGGACGTCGCGCGAGGCGAGCGTCTCGATCTCACCGGGTTCAAGGATGCGTTGCGCCATGCAGGGCCAGCCGGAAGAACCAGGCTCCATCCTCGCCGTTGTCGGCGCTGGCGTCCAGCGTGCCAATGCCAAAACAGTCGAGCATGGCTCGACTCTACAGAGGTGGATCCCGACCGTTGGTCGGGATTCGATCAGTGCCGACCAACGGTCGGCACCCACCATCAGACCCCGCCATCCCACCGATAGCTGCCGTTGCGTTGGCTTGAAGCGGGTGCAGGGCCGCAGGCCCTGCTGCTAACCCTGTTCCCGCCGCCCGCGCAGGATGTCGCGGAACCACTGCCGGTGGTGCTTGTACGCCCAGCCGTAGGTCACCTTGCCCTGGGTCATCGCCCGCACCGAGCCCTTGATCCAGATCGCCGCATAGATGTGCACCACGATCGCGCAGATCAGCACCCAGCCGAACAGCGCATGGGCAAGCACCGAGAAGCGGATCACCCCGATCGGGAAGAAGTGGCTGAAGTACTGCCGCCAGATCACAAAGCCGGTCAGCAGCAGCGCCGACAGGCAGCCGATGATGGCCCAGAACAGCAGCTTCTGGCCGGCATTGAAGCGGCCCACCGGTGGCAGCTTCTCGTCCTCGTTGCGCAGCACGTCGCGCATGCCGCGCATCCACGCGCGGTCGTCGGCGCTGAGGAAGTTGTCACGCCACATGCGCAAGGCCAGCAAGGCAAAGCCCACCACCATCGCCAGGCCGACGAACGGGTGCAGGATGCGCGTCCACGGTCCGCCGCCGAACAGCTGGGTCAGCGGGAACAGGGCAGGGTGGAACAATGCCAGTCCGGACAGGGCCGTCAGCACGAAGCAGATCGCCACGATCCAGTGGTTGATGCGGGTCGGCGCGCGGTAGCGGATGATCTGACGCGGGTGCGGTGCGTACTTCATGGCCGCTGCTCCTCTTCGATCTTCTTCGCCTCGTGCTCGGCTTCCTCTTCTTCCTCGTCATTGACCGTGTTGCGGCCGATGCCGATGTAATGCAGGAAGCCGGCGAAGGCAGTGGCGGCGATCGCCAGCACGCCCAGCGGCTTGGCCACGCCCTTCCAGATCTCCACCATCGGGCTGATCCGCGGGTCCTTGGGCAGGTCGGCGTACAGTTCCGGCTTGTCCACGTGCTGCAGCACGTACATCACGTGGGTGCCGCCGACGCCCTGCGGGTCGTACAGGCCAGCATTCTCGTAACCGCGCGATTTCAGGTCTTCGACGCGGCCGGCGGCATGCTCGGTCATCGCCTGCTTGCTGCCGAAGGTGATCGCGCCGGTCGGGCAGGTCTTCACGCAGGCCGGTTCCTGGCCCACCGCCACCCGGTCCGAACACAGCGTGCACTTGTAGGCCTTGTGGTCCTTCTTGGAAATGCGCGGCACATCGAACGGGCAGCCGGTCACGCAGTAGCCGCAGCCGATGCAGTGCTCTTCCTGGAAATCGACGATGCCGTTGGCGTACTGGATGATCGCGCCGGGCGACGGGCAGGCCTTCAGGCAGCCCGGATCGCTGCAGTGCATGCAACCCTCCTTGCGGATCAGCCACTCCAGCTTGCCCTTCTCGTCCTCGTACTCGCGGAACTTCATCACCGTCCACGACTGGTCGCTCAGGTCCGGTGGGTTGTCATAGCTGCCGACGCAGCTGCCGACCTCGTCACGCAGGTCGTTCCACTCCATGCAGGCGACCTGGCAGGCCTTGCAGCCGATGCACTTGCTCACGTCGATCAGCTTGGCGACCTGGCCGGTGTGGGCGCTGCGCGCCTGTGGCGAGGGCGTGGTGGTGGCCGAGCGGCGGATGATGTCCAGCGATTGCAGTGACATGGCGTGTCTCCTACACCTTCTCGACCTTGACCAGAATGCACTTCGATTCGGGCGTCTGCGAGTTGCCGTCACCGATGGCGTTGGTCAGCGTATTGGCGATGTAGCCGGGCTTGGCTGCACCGAGGAAACCCCAGTGGATCGGTATGCCCACCTGGTGCACGGTCTTGCCATCGATCTGCAGGGCCTTGATGCGTTTGGTCACCATCGCCACGGCTTCGATGTGGCCGCGCTTGGAGCTCACGCGCACGCGGCTGCCGTTGTTGATGCCCAGCTCGTCGGCCAGAGCGGCGCCGATCTCGACGAACTGCTCGGGCTGGATGATGGCGTTGAGCTTGCCGTGCTTGGTCCAGAAGTGGAAATGCTCGGTCAGGCGGTAGGTGGTGGCCACATGCGGGAACTCGTCCGGCGAACCGATCTGCGCACGGTCGCTGGCGAACACGCGTGCAGCCGGGTTGTTCAGCGTCTGTGCCTGACCGGGGCTGAGCGGGTTGCTGCGCAGCGGGGTGTCGAACGGCTCGTAGTGCTCCGGGAACGGGCCTTCGGCCATGCCGGCCTTGGCGAAGAAGCGGGCGATGCCTTCCGGGTTCATGATGAACGGGCCCATGCCACCGGCCGGGTCCTCGTCGGCCTTGAAGTCCGGCACGTCCACGCTGCCCCAGTTCTTGCCGTTCCAGGCCAGCAGGGTGCGCCGCGGATCGAACGGCTGCCCGGCCACGTCGCACGAAGCGCGGTTGTACATGACGCGGCGGTTGGCCGGCCATGCCCAGGCCCAGCCCAGCGTGTTGCCGATGCCGGTCGGGTCACTGTTGTCACGCCGCGCCATCATGTTGCCGGTCGGCCCCCACGCGCCGATGTAGATCCAGCAGCCGGAGGACGTGCTGCCGTCATCGCGCAGGTCGCCGAACGCGGCCAGCTGTTCACCGGCCTTGCGCACCAGCCTGGTCGGGTCCTTCGGGTCGAACACATCCACCAGCGCCTTGCCGTTGTATTCCATCGCCAGCTCTTCCGGCGTCGGCGCCTCGGGGTTGGAATACTTCCAGGCCAGGTCGCGCACCGGTTCCCACCACGCGCCGCCGTCCTTCTGGTACAGCGCTTTGATGCGATGGAACAGCTCGGACATGATCTCGATGTCGCTGCGCGCTTCGCCCGGCGGGTTGGCGCCCTTCCAGTGCCACTGCAGCCAGCGCGAGGAGTTCACCACCGCACCGTTCTCCTCGGCGAAGGAGGTGGTCGGCAGGCGGAACACCTCGGTCTGGATCGCGCTGGGATCGACGTCGTTCAACGCACCGTGGTTCTGCCAGAACGCGATGGTCTCGGTTTCCAGCGGGTCCATGCTGACCATGAACTTCAGCTTGGAGAACGCGCTGATCAGCTTGCCCTTGTTCGGTGCCGAGGCCAGCGGATTGAAGCCCTGGCAGATGTAGCCGTGGATCTTGCCCTCGTTCATCAGCTCGTACGCCTGCAGCATGTCGTACGGCTTGTCGAGCTTGGGTAGGTAATCGAAACACCAGTTGTTGTCGGCGGTGGCGGCATCACCCCACCACGATTTCATCAGGCTGACGTGGAACTTCGGGTAGTTCTGCCAGAACGACATCTGGTTGGCGCGCAGCGGTTTCTGCGTGCGCTTGGCGATGTAGGCGTCGTAATCCTGCTCGTCCTGTTTCGGCAGGGTCAGGTAGCCGGGCAGCAGGTCGGACATCAGGCCGATGTCGGTCAGGCCCTGGATGTTGGAATGCCCGCGCAGTGCGTTCATGCCGCCACCGGCCACGCCGATGTTGCCCAGCAGCAGCTGCACCATGGTGCCGGCACGCACGTTCTGTGCGCCGATCGAGTGCTGCGTCCAGCCCAGCGCGTACAGGATGGTCATCGCCTTGTCCTTGCCGGCGGTGGACGCGATCATGTCCCAGATCTGGCGGATGCTGTCGGCCGGCGTGCCGCAGATGCGCTCGACCATCTCCACGGTGTAGCGCGCGTAGTGCTGCTTGAGCAGGGTGTAGACGCAGCGCGGGTCCTTCAGCGTCGGGTCGCTGCGCACGAAACCGTCATCGCCGTACACATAGTCCCAGCTGGAGCGGTCGTAGCTGCGCTTCTGCGCGTCGTAACCCGAATACAGGCCGTCCTTGAAGGCGAACTCGTCCTTCACCAGGAACGACATGTCGGTGTAGTTCAGCACGTACTCGTGCTGGATGCGGTCTTCGGTCAACAGATAGTTGATGAGCCCACCCAGGAACACGATGTCGGTACCGGTGCGGATCGGCGCGTACACGTCGGCCACCGCGGCCGAGCGGTTGAAGCGCGGATCGACCACGATCAGGCGGGCCTTGTTGTGTGCCTTGGCTTCGGTCACCCATTTGAACCCGCACGGGTGCGCCTCGGCGGCATTGCCACCCATGATCAGGATCAGGTCGGCATTCTTGATGTCGACCCAGTGATTCGTCATCGCACCACGGCCTAGCGTCGGGGCAAGACCTGCCACCGTCGGGCCGTGTCAGACACGTGCCTGGTTGTCGAATGCCAGCATGCCCAGGGAGCGCACGACCTTGTGGGTCAGCACCGCGGTTTCATTGCTGGTGGCCGAGGCCGCCAGCATGCCGGTGGTCAGCCAGCGGTTGACCGTCTGCCCGGCCTCGTTCTTCTGCACGAAGTTGGCATCGCGGTCTTCCTTCATCAGCCGCGCGATGCGGTCCAGCGCATCGTCCCAGCTCAGCCGCTTCCACTCGTTCGAGCCCGGTGCGCGGTACTCGGGGTAGAGCAGGCGCGATTTGCTGTGGATGATGTCGGCCAGGCCGGCACCCTTCGGGCACAGCGTGCCGCGGTTCACCGGATGGTCCGGGTCGCCCTCGATATGGAAGATGCTCGGTTCGGCGTTCTTGGCGCCATCGCCGAGGCTGTACATCAGGATGCCGCAGGCCACCGAGCAGTACGTGCAGGTGTTGCGGGTCTCGGTCGCTCGGGTCAGCTTGTATTGCCGAACCTCCGCGAGCGCGATGCCGGGCGCGAAGCCCATCAAAGCCAGGCTGGAGCCCACCAGGGTTGTCCCGGTGACCTTCAGGAACTGGCGGCGACTCATCGAGGGCATGCCGTTCTCCTTGGATGGCGGGGCGGCACGCAGACCACCCGGCTGTCGGTAGGTACGCGCCGGTTATAGCACAGGCCCCCGGATGCCCATGTGGCACTAGGGCCGGCACCGGCCGGACGGGCGCGGGAAGGGGCCGCTCTGGTAAAGTTGCGTGCCCGCACCCCGGGGAAGCGTCTGCCGGGCCTGGTTCCAGGATGTTCCGCGCAGCCCCCGCCATCCTGGCGCGATCCTCCGCGCCGGATCTGGAACACCGAGGAAAAAAGTTTGCGAAATCAACCCGTTGGATCCCCCGCATGAGCGCCCCGTCGAATCCGTCGGCCGCCATCGCGCGCGGCACGCTGTACATCGTTGCCGCCCCGTCCGGCGCCGGCAAGAGCAGCATCGTCAACGCCACCCTGGCGCGTGATTCGCAGATCGCCCTGTCGATCTCCTTCACCTCGCGCGCGATGCGTCCGGGTGAAGTGAACGGCCAGCACTACCATTTCGTCTCGGCGGAGAAGTTCGAGGAAATGATCGCCGCCGGCGACTTCTTCGAGCATGCCTGGGTGCATGGCGACTGGAAGGGCACCGCCCGGCAGTCGGTGGAGCCGCAGCTGGCCGCCGGCCAGGACGTGCTGCTGGAGATCGACTGGCAGGGGGCCCAGCAGGTGCGTCAGCTGGTGCCGGGTACGGTCACCGTGTTCATCCTGCCGCCCTCCAAGCAGGCGCTGCAGGACCGCATGCGCAAGCGCGGCCAGGACAGCGAGGCGGTCATCGCCCAGCGCCTGGGCGCGGCCCGCGATGAAATGCTGCACTTCAACGAGTTCGACTACGTCATCGTCAACGAGGTGTTCGACACCGCCGTGGACGAGCTGTGCGCCATCTTCACCGCCAGCCGCCTGCGCCGGGAGGCCCAGAAGGTCCGCCACGCCGGCCTGATCCAGGCGCTGCTGACCCCCGATCCGGGCGCAACTGACTGATTCCAAAAGAATCGGGTGGGGGTTGGCTTGATTTTGTCCAGCCCCTGCCAGTACACTCCGTCCCCTTTCCCTCATTCGACTGAGCGGCCGATCGGTCGCCGGGAGCCCGTATGGCCCGCATCACCGTAGAAGATTGCCTGGAAGTCGTTAACAACCGTTTCGAACTGGTCATGATGGCTTCCAAGCGTGCCCGCCAGCTCGCCAACGGCGTGCAGGCCACGCTGGACAACAGCGAGACCGAGGACAAGCCGACCGTGCTGGCGCTGCGCGAAATCGCCGCCCGCAAGATCGACAACGCGCTGATCGACGAAGTCGAGAAGGCCGAGCGTGAGCGCGCCGAGCGCGAAGCGCTGGAGTGGGCCGCCGCCGAAGTGGTCGCCGACGAAGACATGTCCAAGAACGACGATTGATCGCATCGATCAACGTCATTGCTGGATCGCCGAACAGCCCGCCCCGTGCGGGCTGTTTCGCATTCAGGATTTGCCGTAAACGTCGCGCTGGAATAGGCTTCGGGCATGAACCCAGGCCCCACTGCCAAGGTCGCCGCAGTCCCCGCTGCCGCCGTACCCGACTACGTCCTCCAGCTTGAACGCGCCGCCCACTACCTGCCGCCGGAGCAGCTGCCGCTGCTGCGCCGCGCCTGGGAAGTCGGAGCCGCCGCGCATGCCGGGCAGACGCGCAAGTCGGGCGAGCCCTATATCACCCATCCGGTGGCGGTGGCGCAGGTGCTGGCCGAGCTGGGCCTGGATGTGGAAGCGCTGATCGCCGCGATCCTGCACGACACCATCGAAGACACCCCGCTGACCCGCGAGGCGCTGGCCGCCGAGTTCGGCGAAGCCGTGGCCGAACTGGTCGACGGCGTCACCAAGCTGGACAAGCTGAAGTTCCGCGACCGCCAGGAAGCGGCCGCCGAGAGCTTCCGCAAGATGCTGCTGGCGATGTCGCGCGACCTGCGCGTGATCATGATCAAGCTGGCCGACCGCCTGCACAACATGCGCACGCTGGGCGCGCAGAGCCGCGAGGCACGCGGCCGCATCGCCCGCGAGACGCTGGAGATCTACGCACCCATCGCCCAGCGCCTGGGCATGAGCCTGGTCAAGAGCGAGCTGCAGAACCTGGGCTTCAAGGCGCTGTACCCGTGGCGCCACGCGATCATCGAAAAGCACATCCGCAGCCAGCCGGTGGTGCGCCGCGAGGCGATGGCGCAGGTGGAAGTGCAGCTGTCGCAGCGCCTGGCCAAGGAGGGCATCGAGCACCGCCTGGTCAGCCGCATCAAGACCCCGTGGAGCATCTACAACAAGATGCGCGACGAGAACAAATCCTTCGACCAGGTGATGGACGTGTTCGGTTTCCGCCTGGTCGTGCGCAGCGTGCCCAGCTGCTACCACGCGCTGGGTTCGGTGCATGCCACCTTCAAGCCGCTGGATGGGCGCTTCCGCGACTTCATCGCCATCCCCAAGGCCAACGGTTACCAGTCGCTGCACACCGTGCTGTTCGGGCCGTATGGCTCGCCGATCGAAGTGCAGATCCGCACCGAGGAAATGGACCTGATCGCCGAGCGTGGCGTGGCCGCGCACTGGACCTACAAGTTCGGTGGCGATTCGCCCAACAGCGCGCAGAGCCGCGCGCATGCCTGGATCGTCGAACTGATCGACTCGCAGCGCGCCGCCGGTTCTTCGCTGGAGTTCCTCGACAACGTCAAGGTCGACCTGTTCCCGGACGAGGTCTACCTGTTCACGCCCAAGGGCAAGATCCTGGCGCTGCCGCGCAACTCCACCGCGCTCGATTTCGCCTATGCCGTGCATACCGACGTCGGCAACATGGCGGTGGCCTCGCGCGTGGACAAGAAACTGGTGCCGCTGCGCACCAAGCTGGTCTCGGGCCAGTCGGTGGAGATCATCACCGCGCGCTCGGCCACGCCGAAACCGCAGTGGCTGGAATTCGTGGTCACCAGCAAGGCGCGCACCGCCATCCGCCACCAGCTCAAGCAGCTGGAGCACGAGGACGCCGTGCAGCTGGGCCACCGCATGCTCGACCGTGCGCTGGAAGCGATGGATTCGTCGCTGGAGCGGCTGCCCAAGGGGCGCCTGGATGCGTTCCTCACCGAACACCGCTTCCCGCGCCTGGAGGCACTGCTGGCCGAGGTCGCGCTGGGCAACTGGATGCCGACCCAGGCCGCGCAGGCGCTGATGGCCTACGCCGAACTGCGCGGTGGCCCGCATTCGCGCCACCACTCGCAGGAAAAGATCCTGATCAATGGCAGCGAGCGTGGCGTGGTCACCTTCGCCGGCTGCTGCCAGCCGATTCCCGGCGACGAGATCATGGGCTACCACACTGCCGGCAAAGGCATTGTGGTGCACCGCATGGACTGCCCGAACCTGGCCGAGCTGCGCAAGTCGCCCGAGCGCTGGGTGCCGATCGGCTGGGACACCACCGTCTCCGGCGACTACGACACCTCGCTGGTGGTGGAAGTGGAGAACGGCACCGGCGTGCTGGCGCAGCTGGCCGCCGCCATCGCGCAGAGCCATTCCAACATCGAGCGCGTGGACTACCTGGACCGCGACTTCAACGCCGCCGTGCTGGCGTTCAACATCCAGGTGCGCGACCGCAACCACCTGGCCGAAGTGATGCGGCGCCTGCGCCGCCTGTCGGTCGTGCAGTCGGTACGCCGCCAGTAGATCCTGCGCACACCCGGTAGTGCCGGCCGCTGGCCGGCAACGGTGCGGTGCTTCCGACATTTGTGAGGTTGCCGGCCAGCGGCCGGCACTACCGAAGCGGCGCGGTAGATCCACGCCATGCGTGGATGCATCCCCACCCGGTACAATCACCGCTCTGTTTCCCCCAACGCACCGGAGCGACCATGTCCCGCCAGATCATCAACACCGAAAAGGCTCCCGCCGCCATCGGCCCGTACTCGCAGGCCGTGCGCGCCGGCAACACCGTGTACTTCTCCGGCCAGATCCCGCTCGACCCCGCCACCGGCGACATCGTCGGCGCCGGTGACGTGGAAGCACAGGCCCGCCGCGCCTTCGACAACCTCAAGGCCGTGGCCGAAGCCGCCGGCGGCTCGCTCGACAAGGTCGTGCGCCTGGGCCTGTACCTGACCGATCTGGGCGAGTTCGCCAAGGTCAATGCGGTCATGCAGGACTACTTCCAGGCTCCGTACCCGGCCCGTTCCACCATCGAAGTCTCGGGCCTGCCGAAGGGCGCCAACTTCGAGGTCGACGCGGTGATGGTCATCGACTGACCGCCACGTGGCACGCAAGGCGGCGGTCACCCCGGTCCTGTCACCGTCCGGCGAAGCATCCCTGGCGATGCTCGCTGGCGTGGGCCCGGCCGTGGCCGCCAAACTGCAGGCGCGTGGCCTGGCCACCCTGCAGGATCTCTGGCTTCATCTGCCGCTGCGCTATGAAGACCGCACCCGGCTGACCCGCATCGAAGACCTGCGCAACGGCGTGCCGGCGCAGGTGGAAGGGCGGGTGGTCGCGGTCGAGCGCGGCATGCGCTACCGGCCGATGCTGAAAGTGGCGGTGGAAGATGAAGGGCAGGGCACCCTGGTGCTGCGCTTCTTCCACTTCCGCCAGCAGCAGGTTGGCCAGTTCGCAGTCGGCAACCGGCTGCGCTGCTTCGGCACGCCCAAGCCCGGCCACCTCGGCCTGGAAATCGTCCACCCCAGCTACCAGGTGCTGGGCCGCAACGACGATCCCGAACTCGGCGATCGCCTCGACCCGGTGTATCCCACCGTCGAAGGCGTGGGCCCGATGACGATGCGCAAACTGATCGGCCAGGCGCTGGACCGCCTGCCCGAGGAAAGCACACTGGAACTGTTGCCCAGCGGCTGGCTTGATGGCCTCGGCCTGCCGTCGCTGCGCAGCGCGCTGCTGACCGTGCACCGGCCGCCGCCGGATGCCGATCTGGCCGCGCTGGCCGCCGGCACGCATCCGGCCCAGCGCCGCCTGGCGATGGAGGAACTGCTGGCCCATCACCTCAGCCTGCGTCGCCAGCGCATTGCATTGCAGGCGCACCATGCGCCGCCGCTGGCCGGTCCGGGCAAGCTGGCCAAGGCGCTGCTGAAACAGCTGCCGTTCGCGCTGACCGGTGCGCAGGCGCGTGTGTTCAAGCAGATCCGCGAAGACCTCGCCCGTCCCAGCCCGATGCTGCGGCTGGTGCAGGGCGACGTTGGTTCCGGCAAGACCGTGGTCGCCGCGCTGGCGGCGATGCTGGCGGTGGAGCAGGGCAAGCAGGTCGCGTTGGCCGCGCCCACCGAGCTGCTGGCCGAACAGCACCTCAACAACCTGCGCGGCTGGCTGGAACCACTCGGCGTGCGCATCGCGTGGCTGGCCGGCAAGGTCACCGGCAAGGCGCGCGCCAAGGTGATGGAACAGGTCGCCAGCGGTGAAGCGCAGGTGGTGGTCGGTACCCATGCGCTGATGCAGGAGGCGGTGGTGTTCCAGGACCTGGCCCTGGCCATCGTCGATGAGCAGCACCGCTTTGGCGTGCATCAGCGGCTGGCCCTGCGCGACAAGGGCGCAGGTGGCAACAGCGTGCCGCACCAGCTGGTGATGACCGCCACGCCGATTCCGCGCACGCTGGCGATGTCCGAATACGCAGACCTGGATGTGTCGGCCATCGACGAACTGCCGCCGGGTCGCACGCCGGTGCAGACGGTGGCACTGAACAACGACCGCCGCCCGGAGCTGATCGAGCGCATCGCCCTGGCCTGCCAGGAAGGGCGGCAGGTGTACTGGGTGTGCACCCTCATCGAGGAAAGCGAAGAGCTGGATGCCACCCCGGCGCAGGCCACCTACGAATCGCTGCAGGCGCTGCTGCCGGGCGTGCGTGTGGGCCTGGTGCATGGCCGCCTGAAGGCTGCGGAAAAGCTGGCGACGATGGTCGCGTTCAAGGCCGGCGACATCGATCTGCTGGTGGCCACCACCGTGATCGAAGTGGGCGTGGACGTGCCCAATGCCTCGCTGATGGTGATCGAGAACGCCGAGCGCCTGGGGCTGGCCCAGCTGCACCAGCTGCGAGGTCGGGTTGGCCGTGGTTCGGCGGTGTCGCGCTGCGTGCTGCTGTACCAGGCGCCGCTCTCGCAGATGGCGCGCGAGCGCCTGCAGACCATGCGCGAAACCAACGATGGCTTCGTCATCGCCGAAAAGGATCTGGAGCTGCGCGGCCCCGGTGAACTGCTCGGTACGCGGCAGACCGGCTTGGCCGGCTTCCGCATCGCCGATCTGGCCCGCGACGCCGGCCTGCTGCCCGGCGTGCACGACCTGGCCGAGCGCCTGCTGGACCAGCAACCGGCGCTGGCCGACCGCGTGGTGCAGCGCTGGATCGGCACCGCCGTGCGTTACGCCTCGGCGTAAGGCACGGGGTCAGATCCCTTTGCGCAGCAAAGGGATCTGACCCCAGTCCCGGCATGCTCATCCGCGCATGGCGTGGATCTATTTCGCGCTGCGTGCGGGAGTCGAGCATGGCTCGACGCTACAGAATGCCTTTTCGATCATTTCCATGTTCATCCACGCATGGCGTGGATCTACTGTAGAGCTGAGCCTACGCTCGGCTGCCGTTCGCGCTGCGCGCGGGAGTCGAGCATGGCTCGACTCTACAGATGGCCTTTTCGATCATTTCCATGTTCATCCACGCATGGCGTGGATCTACTGTAGAGCCGAGCCTACGCTCGGCTGCCGTTCGCGCTGCGCGCGGGAGTCGAGCATGGCTCGACGCTACAGAATGCCTTTTCGATCATTTCCATGTTCATCCACGCATGGCGTGGATCTACTGTAGAGCCGAGCCTACGCTCGGCTGCCGTTCGCGCTGCGCGCGGGAGTCGAGCATGGCTCGACGCTACAGATGGCCTTTTCGATCATTTCCATGTTCATCCGCGCATTGCGTGGATGTGTCGACCAAGGTCGACACCTACCGACAGCCACCGTTCCGACAGACTGCAGGGTCTATCGAAGGCGGGGTGGGTCCGGTTGCGGGGGTGTCCGCGGCATGGATGCCGAGGCCAAGCCTTCAGGGACGTACTTGCGGCGTCCCCCGCAACCGGATCCACTCCGCCATCCCCCAGGAAACCAGCTTCTGCCGTTGCTGTTGACGCTGCCGGCCAGCGGCCGGCACTACCGCGGGTGCAGGGTGCAGGGCGCCGCCCTGCCAGAACCCCCGTACTTGCAACGGTCATCATCCCGGTCCACACTTCGTTGCCGATCTGAAGACGGCAACGATGACCCACAAGATCCCCCTGTTGATCGACACCGACCCCGGTGTGGACGACGCCCTGGCCCTGCTGATGGCCTTTGCCGATGAACGGCATGACGTGGTCGCCCTGACCATCGCCGCCGGCAATGTCGGCCTCGAATACACCGTCCGCAACGCCCTCAAGCTCTGCGACATCGTCGGCCGCACCGACGTGCCGGTGTTCGCCGGCAGCCCGGATCCGCTGTTGCATCCCTCCGTCGACGCCGCCCACGTGCATGGCCGTGATGGCTATGGTGACGTGGACCTGCCGCCGCCCAGCCGCCAGGCCGAGGCCGAGCATGCCGCGCTGGCCATCCTGCGTCTGTCGCATGAACATGCCGGCGAACTGATGCTGGTGATGCTCGGCCCGCTGACCAACCTGGCGCTGGCGCTGAAACTGGACCCGACCCTGCCCCAGCGCATCAAGCGCATCGTGGTGATGGGCGGGGCGGTCACCTGCCACGGCAACATCACCCCGGCAGCCGAATTCAACATCGCCTTCGACCCGGAAGCGGCGCACGTGGTGTTCACCTCGTTCAAGCACCTGCTGGTGTCGGACTGGGAGGCCACCGTGGCCCACGGCCTGCCGCTGGAGCTGGCCGAGCAGTGGCTGCAGGCCGATTCCGAGCGCGCGCGCTTCTACGAGCTGATCTCGCGCAAGACCCGAGCGCTGTCCGAAGACGCCAAGGGCGGCCGCTGGTACACCGCCGATGCGGTGGCCATGGCCTGGGCGCTGAACCCGGAAGGGCAGCTGCGGGTCGAATCGCGGCCGCTGAACGTGGAGCTGAACGGAACGTTCAGCCGCGGCGCGACCATCGTCGACTGGAACCGCCAGACCGGCCAGCCGGACAACTGCGATCTGCTGATGGCCTACGACCAGGGGCGTTTCGAGGCCCTGGTGCGCCAGGCCCTGGGCGCCGACTGACGTCGATCTGCCGGCACCGGTTGCCCCAGGCGGCAACCGGTGCTTATAATGCCGCTCTTGACCACCAGCCCATTTACGGTGTGAGCCCATGAAGGCCGATATCCATCCGAACTACCGCGACGTCGTCTTCCATGACGTCACCTCCGATTTCAAGATCCTGACCCGCTCGACCATGGCGACGAAGGAAACCATCCAGTGGGAAGACGGCAACGAATACCCGCTGGTCAAGGTTGAAATTTCCTCGGCTTCGCACCCGTTCTACACGGGCAAGCACAAGGTCATCGACACCTCGGGCCGTATCGACAAGTTCCAGAAGCGCTACGCGCGCTGATCTGTCGATCCCGCTTGGAACCGACGGCCGCGCTCTGCGCGGCCGTTTGTTTTTCCCCAACGCCTGCCCAACGGGCGTTTGGATGGACGGAACACTGCGTCCGTGTGACAGTGCTTTTGCCGATCCGGGCCGCTCGACGGCCGGGTTCTGGCCGCCTGTCGTCTACGACTTCCGTCTAGCGCCGGGCAAATGCTGCTGTGCGATAATGGCGTGATCCACGACACAGGTCGTGGACGTCATTCACGTGCCTGACCAATGCGCTTGGGCAGGCGCCTTCCCATGAAGGAGCGCACACAGTGTCCGATCTTGATCAGGTCACGCTCAACGCCGGCGATAAGTCGGTCGTTCTGCCCGTCATCAAACCCACCCTTGGCAACGACTGCGTCGACATCGCGAAGCTGACCAAGGAAACGGGGTATTTCACCTACGATTCCGGCTTCACCGCGACGGCCAGCTGCAAGTCCGCCATCACCTACATCGACGGCGACAAGGGCGTGCTGCTGTACCGCGGCTACCCGATCGAGCAGCTGTCGGAAAAGTCGAGCTACGTCGAAGTGGCCTACCTGCTGATCAACGGCGAGCGCCCGAGCGCCGAGCAGCTGAAGGCCTTCACCGATGAGCTGACCGCCGAAGCCAACGTCGACGATTCGGTCAACGCCCTGATCGCCAGCTTCGCCAAGGATGCCCACCCGATGGCCATCCTCGCAGCGGCCATCGCGCAGCTGTCGGCCATCTACCACGACTCGCTGGACCTGTCCGACGCCGAACAGCGCCGCCAGGCCGCCGTGCGCCTGATCGCCAAGGTGCCGACCCTGTCGGCGCTGATCTACCGCCATGGCAAGGGCCTGCCGGCCAACAAGCCGGACACCTCGCTGGACTACGTCAGCCGCTTCCTGAAGCAGACCTTCGAGTCGGCTGACGGCCAGTACGATCTGAACCCGGACGTGGTGAAGGCGCTGGACCTGCTGTTCATCCTGCACGCCGACCACGAACAGAACGCCTCGACCTCGACCGTGCGTCTGGTCGGTTCGACCGGTGCCAACCCGTACGCGTCGGTCGCCGCAGGCGTCACCGCGCTGTGGGGTCCGGCCCACGGCGGTGCCAACGAAGCCGTGCTGAAGATGCTGGAAGAGATCGGCAGCGCCGACAACGTCGAGTCCGCCGTGGTCAAGGCCAAGGACAAGACCTCCGGCTTCCGCCTGATGGGCTTCGGCCACCGCGTGTACAAGAACTTCGATCCGCGCGCCAAGGTCATCGGTGAGATGACCAGCAAGGTGCTCAAGCAGCTGGGCGTGCAGGATCCGCTGCTGGACGTGGCCGTGAAGCTGGAGCAGGCCGCGCTGCAGGACGAGTACTTCGTCGCCCGCAAGCTGTACCCGAACGTCGATTTCTACAGCGGCATCATCTACAAGGCGCTGCAGATCCCGACCGAGATGTTCACCGTCATGTTCGCCCTGGGCCGTACCTCCGGCTGGGTCTCGCATTGGCTGGAACAGCAGGTCGATCCGGAAATGAAGATCGGCCGTCCGCGCCAGGTCTACACCGGCAGCGACGTGCGCGACTACCAGGGCTGATCGGCCCGCGTAGGTTGTGCTGAAAACGCCCCGCAGTTGCGGGGCGTTTTTTTGTGCGCCGTGAACCCTGCGACACGTGCATCGCGCCGGATCTCGCGTGCCACACTACGCAGCCCATCATGGCGGCTGTCAGACGTCGTTGTCGTTGCAGCTGCGCCGCAATCACCAGGATTCAGACAGGCGTGCCAACAGATGAATGATGCGACCATTGACGTTCTGGAGCGGAGCTTCATGCGCGCACGGCAGCGTGCTTCGGAAGCTGCAGTGTCTCCTCGCTTCAAGGGGCTCCATCCAGAGCAGGCACGCCGGGCGCATTACTTCTCAGAGCTCGCGGATGACATCGCCAACCTTGGTCTGTCCAATCCCCATGAACGATCTGCACTGGGCCTGGAGCCGGCGCACCCGGTCCCCCCGGCCAGGATGGAACGCGAACTGGAGAAACTCGGTGGCCCGCTCCTGCCATTGAAGGAGGCCGGCATGTCGCTGGTTTCCCTGCCGATGGTGGCCAGGGCTGCACCGGAGTCCGAAGCGAGCATGCTGCATCGTCGGGTGGGCAGCCGCACCTCGTTGCAACTGCTGGATCCACTTTACGGCTTCGTTTTCTTCCGCGAGAACGGCGGCTACCGCAATCACTGTCTCGCGCTTGATTTCTGGAATTCGCGTCTGGCCACCATGCCTCCCGGGATACGGGCGGCACTATGGGAAAACCGCGCCGACAATCTGCTTTCCGGTGGCGCATTGGCCGGCCGGCTGCTGTTCGACAACCTCGTTCCGGCAGAGCCTGACGCGATCAAGCGCAGCGCGGTGGCAGAGCTCGTGGTACGAAGCCAAGCGCATCTGAACGAGGTCGTGTCCGCCCTGCAGGAGGGCGCAAAGGCCATCAACGGGGTACAACTGTGGTTCCGGGGACAAGGTCAGGATTATCGTGTGCCTGACAGGACCGCTTTGGCCCAACGGGGGCTGGTGCCTTACTCGAACATCCGCGAGTCGAGCCTGGTGCCTTCACTGTTCCGGTGCTTTGACTCTCATCTGGAGTCCTTCGCGAGCTACGAGAGCCTGCTCCGCGAGATATCGGCATGGGTGGAGGCCTCCAGGGCCCTGCTGCCGGATGACGAGCAGCTGAGGTCGGCATTCCACAAGCAGCAGCGCCATGCCAACGCCGCCGAGGGTCTGACCTCCTACCAGCGCGGATTGATGCTGCAGCAGTACGGCGCTCCGACGTCCTACCTGGACATCACGCGCGATGTGCGGATCGCTGCCTGGTTTGCTACCCACGATTGTACCGCCGGTGATGATGGCAGGTTGACTTACACCGCCAAGCGCTGGGATGGCGACGGTTCCCACACCTGGCCAACGATTTTCGTGTTTCCCCTGGTCGAAGGAGAGCATCCCTTCCTGGACCTGTCATCGATGCTTTCGGACAAGACCGCGCTTCGCCCGCATCGACAGTCGTGCGGACTGCTGGGTGGTGCGGGCAACCTCGCCAGGAACTACTGCGCACGCTACGTCGGGTTGAAACTGCGGCTGCATCCTGACTTCCGCCTGGACAATCCGTTCCCTGCGTCCCACCTGTTCCCGGACGAGCAGGAAGATCAGGCGCTTTCCCTGCTCAGGTCGTTGAATCCTGCACCGCGGGGAAGTACCTATCCGCTGACGTACGTGGCTGCCAGCTGATGCGAGTTCCTCGTGCGAAAGGCCAGGACTGACCTTTCCTGCTCAATGAGGAAAGTTGCAATCGCTGGATGAGGAAAATTGCATAATCGCGAAACATTGAACGGCCTCAAGGATCCTCCTTAACGTTCGACATTTTAGGAATGCTTGAATGGTCTGCATGCCATTGCCTTCCTAACATTCTCTCCGTCGCCCGCATTCATTCCCGCGGGTGGCGCTTCCCTCCCACTGGATTGCGGAGGGGAGCCTTCCTGTTCCCCCTGTCCGAGAGAGACACCCATGCAGATCTTCAAGAAGGCCGCGCTGGCTGCAGCGCTGGTCACCGCTTCGCTGTCGGCGAATGCCGCCGAAACCCACATCACCGTCCTGGCCGATGTCGATCCGACCCTGGCCCTGTTGCAGGCCGATGGCAGCCCGCTGCCGGATGCCGTCAAGCTGGACCACGCCCCGGGCCGTGGCCTGATTCCGTGGTCGCAGCAGGTGCGCATCTATTCCAACGACATCGACAAGGACATCGAAGTGCGCCTGATCAACGAGCCGGTGCTGATCGGTAATGCCCCGGGTACTCCGTCGGTGCCGCTGTCGGTCAGCCTCAACAGCCGTGAGCTGGGCCTGGCCGCCACCGACTACCTGGCCGCCGATCTGTTCGATGGCGCGCTGCCGGGCGCTTCGGTGGCCATGCCGCTGCAGATCGCACAGAAGACCCCGGGTGCCATCGACGTGGCTGACAGCTTCCAGGGCATGGTCAGCATCGCCATGAAGCAGAAGACCGCCAGCCCGTAAGTTCCGCCCCGCGCCGGCCCGCTTACCGGGCCGGCCGCTTCTGGTTGCCCCCCATGAACGTTCCCGCCCCCGCCGTTACCCGGCTGGCGTTCGCGCTTGCCCTTTCGCTGGCTGCGCCGATGGTCGCCGCGCGCGGCGTTCCCGCCGGCTTCGAGGATCTGGTTGAAGGCCAGACCGAGCAGCTGGATGTGCGCCTGTTTGGCCGTTCGACCGGGCTGATGCCCGTGCGCGTCACCCTGGACCACGTGCAGCTGGAAGCGCCCGCCGAGGCGCTGCAGGCGTTGCAGCTGCCCGCCGAAGCGCAGGCCGCACTGCTGCCAGCGCTGTCACAGCCGCTGCCGCGCAACAGCCACCTGGCCTGCCGCTACGGCGGTGCCGCCGCCGGTTGCGGCTATCTCGATCCCCCGGAGGACCCCACCGCCGTGCGCGCACTGTATGACGAGGGCGAGGGCGCGGTGCGCCTGTTTGTCGCCCGCCAATGGATTCCCGGCGAACCCGCCGCGCAGCGCCACCACCAGGTCAGCGCCAACGCCGAAAATGCCTTCCTGCACCAGCAGACGGTGAACCTGAGTGGCGGTCGCGATCATCAATCGCTGGCCGCACAGGGCACCGGGGTGCTGGGCCTGTTCGAGCGCGGCCACGTCTCGGCCAACTGGACCTTCAGCCACCAGCGCTACCGCAACCAGCGCACCCGGCACGACTTCCAGCTGGACAACGCCTATTACCGGCATGACATCGGCCCGGAGCACTACCTGCAGGCCGGGCGCATGGACCGCCGCAACCTGTCCAGCCCGCAGGGCGGCACCTTCAGTTTCAGCATGCTGCCGCTGGACCGCTTCCAGGGCCTGCGCGTGGGCACCACCCAGGCCTACGTGGACAGCGAAGCGGCGGTGCAGGCCACGCCGCTGACCGTGCTGCTGGCGCGCGATGCACGCGTGGATGCCTTCGATGGCCAGCGCCTGCTGCAGACCTATTATCTGCAGGCCGGCATCAACCAGATCGATACGCGCCGCTTCCCGTTCGGCAACTACACCGTCACCCTGCGCATCTACGAAGACGGCGTGCTGGTGCGCAGCGAAGACGCGCCCTTCGACAAGGGCGGCGACTGGGCCGACAGCAGCGTGCAGTGGTTCCTGCAGGGTGGCCGCCGCAGCGAGCGCCGCAGCGACCAGTTCGACGGCGAGATGTCGGCGATGGGCGGCGTGCGCGTGCCGCTGGGGCGCAGCGCCACCGTCACCGCCGGCGTGGCCGATCTGGGCGGCTTCAGCTATGGCGAACTGCGCGTGGACCTGCGCCGGCTGTTTGCCACGCAGGAAATCCGCGCCAGCTTCAGCGGGATGCACGGCAGCGACGGCAGCAGTGGGCAGCAGTATCAGTTGTCCTACCGCCGCCGTGCGTCGTGGAATCTGTACCAGCAGCGCATGCGCGGCAAGGCATGCGAATTCCGCGACGATGCGCGCGACCAGTTGGGCTGCGTCGATTCGCTCAGTGCCTCGGTAGCGCTGCCGGTGGCCGGTGGCAATGCCTACCTGGCCTATACCCGGCGCCAGACCTGGCGGCAGGGCGTGGGCGTGCCCGGCGATATCGACGATCCGCTGTATGGCCTGGACCCGCTGCTGCCGCCGTGGGCGCCGCAGCCCAGCCGCGAACCGCAGCTCAGCCGCACCTGGCAGGCCAGCTATAACCGCAGCGAGCGCTGGGGCGATTTCAGTGCGTCCACCCGCGTGGGCGTGTGGCAGCAGCACAACGACGGCAGCCTGCGCAGCAGCCGCGACCGCGGCGTGTTCCTCACCCTGACCCTTACGCGCCTGCAGCAGGGCGAGCGCGGCAACGCGCAGCGCCGCTACGGGCTGGATCTGCGCCAGCCGCAGCACCAGCGCCCCGACCTGACCTACAGCGTGGCGCAGAGCCTGCGCCAGGACCTCGACGACCAGTTCCGCGAACTGTCGGCCGAACTGCGCGGCAACAACAGCGACCGCTACAGCGCCACGCTGAGTGCGCAGGTGCAGAACCGCATCGGCCACACCGGTGCCACCGTCTCGCGTTACCAGCAGCGCGGCCGCGACGAGATGGCCTACAGCGCCACCCACAGTTCCGGCGTCGCGCTGGGCTCGCGCGGGCTGTACTGGGGCGGTGGCCTGGGCGCCGATGCGGGCCTGGCCGTGCAGGTCGATGGCACCGACGATCTGGAACTGACCGGGGTGGCCGCCGAGCTGCAGGTGGGTGGCCTGCGCCGCCAGCGCCTGCAGCTGGGCGAACGCCGCCTGCTACCACTGCCGGCCTACCAATCGCACCGCGCCGAAGTGCAGGACGCCAGCGCGCTGGACAGCATCGCCTCCATCCGCGTAAGCGGCGTGGGCGGCGCGCGCCCGCTGTTCCTGCCGCCCGGCAAGCTGATGCGCATGCCGGTGCCTATTGAGGTGACCTACACCTTCATCGGCAACGCGCAGGACCTGGCCGGCACGCCGCTGCGCGGTGCCCGCATCCTCAACGCACCGGTGCCGGGCACCGGCAGCAACGGCGGCTTCGTGGCCGACTTCCCGCGCCGCGAGACGGTGCTGTACCTGCTGCAGGACGACCGCCTGCTGCAATGCCCGCTGCAGATACGCGAGCGCCGCCAGGTGGTGCTGCTGGTCGGCGCCGTGCAGTGCGAACCGCTGAACGTGGCACAGCTGCCCGCAGAGATCCGCCAGCAGGCGCGGGTGACGCGGCTGCTGCAGGAAAAGGCGCTGATGGCCAGCAGCCAGCAGGCGGCAGCGGGAGGTGTGCGATGAGCCGGCGGCTGTGGTGGTGGCTGGTGCTGCTCTGCGCGCTGGTGGTGATGGTGCCGCGTGCGATGGCGCAACGGCCGCCGGAAACGCACCCGACGGATGAGCATCGCGACATCGTGATGACGTGGGATCGGTCTGCGATGCCGGGGGACATTGTGTTGTGGTCTCCGCGCACGGTGCTCGGCTTCAGCCTTGACGAAGACTCCAACTTTGGTGGGCTACATGCCACATGCCGTTCCTCAGTAAGCACCGAATCTGGGAGATGTCCGACGGATGGGATAGAAGTTGGACTCGGGCCGGGATCAATCTCGTTGCGGTTTGTTGAGCGTAGATCAGGACTCGTCACGGATCTAAGTCTGCACGGATATCTCAACCGTGCGTTTCCAGGAAGGCGCTGTAGTACTGATTATTGGTCAAACGAACAGCTGAATCCGTGGTCTGGCGCAGTCTGGATGTGTGCGTCCGAGTGGCCTGTTGGAACTGGTATCAGCTTGACCTTGCCTGGCCACGAGTTGGAAAGATTGGTCGCTGGAACTTGGGACGCCACATTGCTGATGGACCTGCGATCTGAGATCGGAGGAGGCTCAATTGCTGAAAAGAAGTTCTCGTTTGATCTGACTATCACCGACTACGACGCGGTCTCCATCTACCTGCCTGAATTCCAGGAAGCCACACCCACCGTAGGCCTCAACCTCAGCTACGATCCCATTGCCCGAACGGTCGGTGGCCGTGCGCACCTGGACATGTGCCTGTATGACGGCCTCGGCTCGCAGAGTGAGTATCTGGGCGTCACCGTGCGCGACAGTGGCACGCGCCCGCCTGGGCCCACCGGCTATTCGGTCTGGCACACCGACGGCGGTGGCGACGAGGGCCAGCGTGTGGACTACACCATCACCCTCGACCACAACGGCGCGCGCATTCCCATGCGCAACGGCGTGGAAGAACAACTGCGCAACATTGATACCGCGCGCCTGCGCCTGGTGATGCTGCCGGGCATGACCCAGCCAGTGTTCTGCGTACCCACGCCACTCACCCTCGATACCCCGCGCGTTCCGATCGATGAAAAGCGCTCTGGTGCCTACCAGGGCGATCTGAAGGTCGAACTGCGCCTGCCCACTTCCCGCCCTTGATGTTGATGGAGCTTCCCATGAATCCCGTTCTGCCCTGCCTGTTCGCTTGCGCGTTGCTGCTTGCAGCGGTGCCCGCCCACGCCAACCTGACCGTGCATCCCATGCGTACCTCGGTCGAGGCCCGCAAGGGCACGCAGATCCGCGTGTACTCACAGTCCACCACCGCGCAGTACGTGCAGGCCTCGATCCGTCGCATTGATGATCCGGCCAGCACTGACGAGCAGGAAGTCGAGATCGAGCCCGCCGACGCGGCGATCACGATCACACCTGCCAAGTTCGCCTTGGCGGGCGGCGCCAATCGCCTGATCCGGGTCATCCCACTGCAGCCGGTGGAGAAGGAGACCGCTTACCGCGTGTACTTCGAAGGTGTACGGGGCCCCGACGATGCCGAGCCGGACGACCCGGCCACCCGCGCCGCGGTGGGCATGAGCCTGGTCTGGGGCGCGCTGGTAAACGTGGTTCCGGCCAATGGACGCGTGGACGTGCGCGTGCAGGGTGACAGCCTGATCAACGCCGGAACGCTGCGCGTGGGCCTGACCAGCGTGGCCGATTGCGATGCAACCGGTGCCTGCACCGCCCATGACGTCTCGCGCAGCCTGTACCCGGGCGCGTCGCTGCAACTTCCCTTTACCCCGAAGCCCGGCCATCGCCTGCAGCTGCGCTACCGGCTGACCCGCGATGGCTATCGCGAACACGTGCAGGCCCTGTCTCTCTGAAGTGTTCGACCCGTCGCGGCAGAACGGTCGCGACGGGCTTCTTTTCCCTTCCTTGTTAAGGAATGACCATGAACAAGATCTACCGTCGTATCTGGTGCACTGCGCGGCAGTGCTGGGTGGTGGCCAGTGAGTTGGCCGCCGCACGCGGCAAACGCTCCTCCTCATCCCGCGCAATCGTGCTGCCCCTTGCCGCATCGGCCTTGATTGCATTTTCGGCTGCGGCCGAGAACGAAGCCGTTGAAGAGGAAAAGAGTGCCGAGCCCGCAGCCTATCCATTCGCGCAGGCGTTCGATCACATCGGCGCGATTCCGTTCGCGATTGGTATGCGAAGGGATGACGCAATGGGGATATCGGCTACCTCGATCGTCAGGCAGTTGGCACTTACGTCAGACAACTCCTACCGGGATTCCACCATCAACGGAGATCTACTGTTGATGCTGGGGTCGCGGTCATCCCTCACGGGCAGTCGATCGGTCGCCTACGGTAGCGTCATTACCGCCAATGGCGACAGCAATACGGCCATTGGCTACGGCGTGCAGATCACGCGGGGCGGCTACGCAACGGCCGTGGGCGGCCATGCCATTGCCAGTGGTGTAGGAACCACGGTGCTTGGCAACGATGCGCGAGCCTATTCCGAGAATTCCATCGCCATTGGCAGCGGCTCGCGAACGGTAGACAGCTACTCCGGCGTCTCGCGCGTAGCCATTGGCGGGAATGCTTTTGCAGGTTCAGCTGGATACTCGGGTGCAGTGGCCCTGGGTGGAAATGCACGTGCTGAATACAACGGCGTTGCATTGGGGCACCATGCCAAGGCGCTGGCCACCGGATCTGTCGCACTGGGCATCAACGCTGAGGCGACCGAGTCGAACTCGGTGTCCGTGGGGAGCAGCAGCACGAAGCGCCGGGTTGTGAACGTGGCAGACGCCCGCCTGTCCAGCAGCAGTACCGATGCGGTAACCGGCAAGCAGCTTTACGCTACCAACCAGAACATCACTACGGCCACCAATACGGCAAACGCAGCGAAGTCCGCTGCCGACCAGGCACTGGTAAACACCCGCTTGGTTACGCAGACCTCGTCCAGCAGTACCGTGCGCGTGGGCGGTGACAACACCGGCACCCAACTGGACATCCGCAATAGGTCCAACACCAACCGCAAGCTGACCGGCGTGGCCGATGCCACGCTCAGCACCACCAGCACCGAAGCGGTAGCTGGCAAGCAGCTGCATGCCACCAACACCGCAGTGACCACCGCGCAGACCACCGCCACGGCGGCAAAGACCGCAGCGGACAGCGCGCTGGGCCAGGTGACCACCGTGGCCGGTCTTGTCGGGCAGGTCTCGGCCAGCGGCAATGTGCGTTTGGGTGCGCAGAACACCGGTACCGTGTTGGATGTGGCCAACAAGAATGGGGTCGTTCGCCGTATCAGCAATGTGGCCAACGCCACCCTCAGTGCTTCGAGCACCGACGCCGTGACCGGCCAGCAGCTGCATGCCACCAACACGGCGGTGACCACCGCACAGTCCACGGCAACCGCCGCGAAGACGACCGCAGACAATGCCCTGGGTCAGGTGACCACCGTGGCCGGTCTGGTCGGGCAGGTGTCGGCCACTGGCAATGTGCGCTTGGGCGCGCAGAACACCGGCACCGTGTTGGATGTGGCAAACAAGAATGGGGCCGCTCGCCGTATCAGCAATGTGGCCAACGCCACCCTCAATGTTTCGAGCACCGACGCCGTGACCGGCCAGCAGTTGCATGCCACCAACATGGCGGTTACCGCCGCGCAGTCCACGGCAACCGCCGCGAAGACGGCTGCCGACAGTGCTGTCAGCCAGGTGGGTGCCGTGGCGGGGCTGATCGGGCAGGTGTCGGCCAGCGGACAGGTTCGCCTGGGCGCCGAGAACACCGGCACCGTACTGGACGTGTCCAACAAGAGCGGCGCGCGCCGCCGCATCCAGAACATCGCCAACGGCATCCTGGGCGCATCGAGCACCGATGCGGTGACCGGTCAGCAGCTGTTTGCCACCAACGAGCGCGTGGGCGCAGCCGAGGCGCGGAACGAGGCCCAGGATCTGCAGTTGGTGGATCACGCTGATCGTCTGGCTGATCATCGCGTGGATCTGGACCGACTGCGCGCCGACCTCGATGGCTTCGAACCGGATCTGGAAGGCGTGGTGAAGTTCAACGCGGAGCGGACCCTGGTTGACCTCGAAGGTGCCGTGGTGAAGGGTGTTGGTCCGGGGGATATCAGCTCGGCTGCCAGTACGGATGCGGTGAACGGTGGGCAGTTGTTTGCTACCAATGCCCGGATTGAGCAGATGGAGCAGGGCAGTCGCTTCCTGCAGGTTGGCTACGACGAGTTCAGCGAGGATGCGTCGGCCGGGTGGTTGGGCGTGGCAATCGGTGACGGCGCGCGCGCTTCTTCGGCGAGTGAAGGAGGAACGGCAATTGGAAGCTTCACATCGGCTGACGGCAAGAATTCCGTCGCGTTGGGGCGAGGAGCCAATGTCTCTAGTGGGGCAGAATCTGGCTTCGCGCTCGGTGTCGGTGCAAACGTAGAAGCACGTGATGGCATTGCAGTTGGCGCCTATAGCCGGGTTTCTGAGCTTGCAGAGCGTTCTGTTGCTATTGGCGATGGTTCATTTGCTAATGAGTCAGGTGTAGTCTCGTTTGGTCATGACGGCTTTAAGCGTCGTCTTGTCAATATTGAACGAGGATCTAGCGAAAGTGATGCCGTTTCGTTTGCCCAGCTGCGTGAGTCGCTTGCCACCCTTGGCGGCGGTGCCAGCCTCGACGCCAACGGCAACATCATCGCGCCTACCTACGCGATTCAGGGAAGCAACCACAACACCGTCGGCGATGCGCTGACCGCGCTGGATGGTGCGGTGGTTGTGACCGATGCGCGGGTCGGCTCGCTGGAAGGCAAGCTGCGCTCGGCATTCCAGGACACCACGACCCGTGCTGACGGCTTGAATCAACTCACGCTGTCTGGCGCACAAGGTGCGGTGCTGACCAACCTGGCTGATGGCCGAATCGCGGCCGGCAGTCGCGATGCAGTGACGGGTAGCCAGTTGCACGACGCCAAGCAGGAGATCGCCCGCAATCGCAGCGATCTGGATGCACTGCGCGATTCTCAGGTGACGGGCAATGATCTCGCACGCTTGTCTGCGACTGAGACGGGGAGCGTAATCGACTTCGGCGGCGCGACACTGACCGGTGTGGCGGATGGCGAGCTGTCGGCAGGGAGCAAGGATGTTGTGAATGGCCGGCAGCTGTATGCCACCAACCAGCGCATGGATGGTCTTGAGCAGGGAAGCCGTTTCGTGAAGGTCGGCTACGACGATCTGAGCATTGATGCATCGGCGGGTTGGCTGGGGGTGGCTATTGGTGATTCCGCGGAATCTTCGCCGACAGGTGAGGGTGGCACAGCGGTTGGTAGCTTCTCGAAGGCTCTCGGACGAAATTCTGTCGCGCTAGGTCGCGCAGCATTTGTTACGGAGTCTGCGATAGAAGGCTTCTCTTTGGGCGCGAGTTCGACCGTGAATGCAAGCGGGGGTGTCGCACTTGGCGCTCGCTCGGTTGTTGTGGATGGCGCTCGCAACAGCGTTGCACTTGGGTATGCCTCTGTTGCTCAGGAGGCGGACACCGTTTCTGTTGGTAGCGGGGATTATCACCGCCGCATGGTAAACGTAGCCAACGGCCGCAACGCCCAGGACGCCACCACCGTCGCACAGCTCAACGCCACCCTGGCCACCCTCGGCGGAGGCGCCCACATCGACAGCAACGGCAACATCATCGGCCCGCACTTCACCGTCCAGGGCCAGCAGCAGTCCACCCTCAGCGGTGCCCTGCAATCGCTCGATGGCGCTGTCACCACCCAGAGCTCGCGCGTGGACAAGGTGGAGACCCAGATCCGCTCGGTCTTCCAGGACACCACCACCCGCAGCGATGGCCTGAACCAGCTCACGCTGGCCGGTGCGCAGGGCATGGTCATTTCCAACGTGGCCAACGGTCTGGTGGCTGCTGGTAGCCGCGATGCGGTCAATGGTGGCCAGCTGCACGACGTGCAGCAGCAGCTCAACGGCCGCATGGATGGCCTGGAGCAGCGCGTCGACGGCCAGCCGCAGTCGCGCGTCGCCAGCACGCCCGATGCCCCGCAGCCGCCAACCGAAACGCCGACCGTGGCCGACACCGGCAAGGCCCCCAACACCACCCCGGATACGCCGAAGGAGCCCACCCCGCAGGTCGACACGGCAGAACTGGAGAAGATGCTGGCCCGCGCCAACGAGTACAGCGATGGCATCTCCCGCGAGGTGGATGCGCGCCTGGACAAGATGGACAAGCGCTTCAACCGCATGGCGGCGATGAGCAGCGCGCAGAGCGCAATGGCGATGAACACCGCGGGCCTGAACACCTACAACCGCCTGGGCGCGGGCGTGGGCTACAGCGATGGCGAATCGGCCATGGCGGTGGGCTACCAGCGTGTCCTCAACGAAAAAGGCTCGGCCACCTTCAGCCTCAATGGCGCCTTCACCAACAGTGGCGAACGCACCGTGGGCGTGGGTGTGGGCATCGGCTGGTAAGCCATGACGCCCCGGCGTGGTGCGCGTAACAAGCCCCGCCGCGCCGGGGCCCTGGCCGAGGAGATGGCAATGTACCGGTTCATGAGCCGCTTTATCAGCTACCGCAGCTATTACCTGTGGCGTGCGCGCTATCGCTACTACACCCGGCATCTGGATCGATGGTCGCTGTTGAGCGCGTCGTGCCTGGCCGGCGTAGTGCTGGTGCTCTGGTACTACGCACGGGTGGTTGGCCTGCCGCCGCCGCGGGTGCATCCGGACGTGGTGGCCGTGCGTGTGGAGAGCGTCTCGCGCGAGGCGATCCATCGCATCGTGCTGGTCCGCCATGGCGATGGCAGCGGCGGCGATCCGTTCGCGACGCCGGAAGCGGTGCGCGATGGCACGCTGCGCACGATGCGTGTACGCCAGGTGCTGCAGAGCGAGATGCTATGGAGGCTGAAGTCCAACCTGCTCGCGGATGTCGCCGAGTACATCGATGCGACGGACGGCTGCTTCCCATATGACTGCAACCAGGTGCTGCGCCATTTGGAACTGCTGCGCCGGGCCGAGGCGGAGAACAGGGCGATCACCCTCGGCCTGCAGGCGATCCTGGAGGTGCCGCTGGACCGGATGCCCGACCTCAGCGGTGGTGAACGGGTACGCGTGCGCAGTGCATGGTCCGATGGCTTCGGTGACACTCATGACCAGCTCTGGCTGCTGGGCGAGCTGCAAAGGATGCACGCGCGGATGATGCTGGAGTATCCGCATCGCGCAGCGGCGCCATGGATGGCGCGTGTTCTGCACGGCGACGCAGTGGACCCGCATCTGCTCTGGTAACGCAGGGAGTAGCGCCGGGCACGGCCCGGCGCGATGTCATCCCCCGATGTACGCGGTGATCTCGGCGTCGGCCAACACCTGCCGCAACTGCGCGGCCGACGCGCGGCGCATCGGCTTCTCGTCCACCGGCGACAGGGGCGCCTGGCGCAGGGCGTCATACGGCAGCACCGCCAGATCGAAGGTCAGCTCTTCGGCACTGAACACCCACACCGGTACGTCGAGACTGCGCTCGCGGTCCATGCGCAGCCGCCGCACCCGCGATTCGGCAGGGATGCCATGCTCGTCCAGGAAGCGGTGCACGGCTTCCGGGTCATCGCTGTGCAGGTGCAGCTGCACAGGGCTGTTGGCGTCGGCGGTGCCGTCCAGTACCGGGCCGGCCAGGCGCGGGGTGAAGCCATGCAGGAACTCCAGCGCCCGCAGCGCGGCCTCGCGGCGACGCTGCAGCTCATTACCGTGCTGCGGCCCGGAGAACAGCCGCTGGTACTCGCGCAGCGCGTCTTCGATCTCGGTGTTGCGCGGCAGGGAGGCATCATCGTGGATGCCGAGCCGGCTGGCGGCCTTCAACTTGGCCTGGTGGTAGTCGCGGATGCCGCCTTCGGCCATCAGGCGGGCGGCTTCATGTGCGAGGCGGTGGCGCCGCTCGCGGGTCTGGCTGGCAGCATGCTGGCGTGCGCGATGCATGCGATGACTCCTGTTGCGACCTGGCGACAGACTAGCGCAAGGATGTGACATCTGCGTGGGTATGACGGATGTTGCGGCTCTGGCAGGTGCCGACCAAGGTTGGCCGCTACCGGGGCAAGGCGGGCCGTTGATGCTGTAGAGCCGAGCCCATGCTCGGCTCCGCGGGCCCGCGGTAGAGCAGCCGAGCATGGCTCGGCTCTACAAAGGCAGCGCCAACCCAGGTTGGCACTCCCCATACCTGCCCCTTAGAAGATATCGAACGCGGCGGCGTCGGCCTGCGGGGTGTTGAGGTTCAGGTCGTAGTCGGTCAGGCGGTCCATGTCTTCCACCTTCACCCACTCGGTGGCGCCATTGAGGGTGGCCTGGACCATGCCGCTGGGCGGGTCGTTCTGCGCGATCGGGGTGTCCTTCAGCGCCGTGCGCATGTAGTCGATCCAGATCGGCAGGGCGGCCTTGCCACCGTATTCGCGGTAGCCCAGCGAGCGGAAGTCGTCGCGGCCCACCCACACGGTGGTCACATACGGGCCCCCGAAACCGGAGAACCAGGCGTCGCGGTGGTCGTTGGTGGAGCCGGTCTTGCCGCCCACGTCCTCGCGGCCGAGCACCTTGGCCTGCACGCCAGTACCGCGCTGGACCACGTCGCGCATCATCGACACCAGCTGGTAGGCGGTGCGGGCGTCGATCGCGCGCGGGGCGGTGCGGGCATCCGGGTTGGCCGGCGCCGCCGGGGTTTCAGGCTTGGCTTCGGCCTTGGCCACCGCGGCCGGGTCCACCTTCGGCGCCGGGGCGCCGAAGTTGAAGCCGTCCACCACCTGGTTCACCGGCTGGTCGCTGCTGCCGGCGCACTCGCGGCAGGCCAGCGCCGGGTTTTCCTTGAACACCAGGTTGCCGTCGCGGTCGTCTACCTGGTCGATCAGCCAGCTGTCCACGCGCGAGCCGCCGTTGGCGAACACGGCATAGCCACGCGCCACCGACAGCGGGGTCAGCGAGGCGGTGCCCAGCGACATCGACAGGTTCGGCGGCAGTTCCGATTCGGCAAAACCAAACTCGCTGATGTACTTGCGCGCGTAGTCCACACCCATGCCATCGAGCAGGCGTACCGAGACCAGGTTGCGCGACTGCACCAGCGCCTCGCGCAGGCGCATCGGGCCGCGGAAACCGCCGCCGTCGTTCTGCGGAGCCCAGGTCTTGCCGCGGCGGTCGCGGAACACGACCGGGGCGTCGAGCACGATCGAGGCCGGGTTGTAGCCCTTGTCGAAGGCCGCCGCATAGACGAACGGCTTGAAGCTCGAGCCCGGCTGACGACGGGCCTGGGTGGCACGGTTGAACTTGTTGCCGGAGAAGCTGAAGCCACCCACCAGCGCCTTCAGCGCGCCGCTGTGGGCATCCAGCGAGACCAGCGCGGACTGGCCGCGCGGAATCTGGTCCAGCAGCCACTCGCCTTCCTTGGCGCCGGCGCGCACGCGCACGATGTCACCGCGCTGCACCAGCTTGCCCGGGGTCTTGTTGGTCCACTTGGCGGCACCGGCCGGCAGCACCACTTCGCTGCGGTTGGCCAGCACCACCGTGGCGCTGCCGTCGGCACCGGTGCCGGCGACGATCGCCGGCAACAGCCCGGCCTGGCTGGACAGGCCGCGCAGGTGCTCGGCCAGGGCGGCGGCATCGTCGCCAGCGCCCAGCGGCACCTGCTTTTCCACGCCATGCCAGCCGTGGCGGTGGTCGTACAGCAGCAGGCCGTCGCGCACGGCCAGATTGGCCGCGGTCTGCAGGGTGGAATCGATGGTGGTGGTGACGTGGTAACCCTTGTTGACCACGTCGCCGCCGAAGCGGGCGATCATTTCCTGGCGCACCAGCTCGGCCACGTAGGGGGCCTCCACCTGCACCGGCGGTTCATGCGCACTGGCATGCATCGGCACGGCCTTGGCCGCATCGGCCTCGGCCTGGGTGACGAACTTCAGGTCGGCCATGCGCTGCAGCACATAGTTGTCGCGGCGCTGGCGGGCACGTTCCGGGTTGGAGATCGGGTTGCCCGAGGAGGGGAACTTCGGGATGCCGGCCAGCGAGGCCATCTCGTCCAGGTTCAGTTCGCCCAGCTTCTTGCCGTAATAGAACTCGGCGGCGGCCGCCACGCCATAGGCGCGGTTGCCGAAGAAGCTCTTGTTCAGGTACAGCTCGAAGATCTCGTCCTTGCTCAGCTCGGACTCGATCTTGCGCGCCAGCAGGATCTCGGCCAGCTTGCGGGTATAGCTGTACTCGGAGCTGAGGAAGAACTGGCGGGCCACCTGCTGGGTGATGGTGGAGCCGCCGGGCACGCGCTTGTCGTTGGTGGTGGCCAGCAGCCACACCGCGCGGGCAATGCCCTTGTAGTCCACGCCGCCATGCTCGTAGAAGCGGGCGTCCTCGGTGGCCAGGAAGGCCTGCTTCAGCTTCTCCGGCACGTCCTTCATGGTGATCGGGGTGCGCCGGGTCTCGCCGAACACCGCCATCAGCTTGCCGTCGGCGGCATAGACGTACATCGGCTCCTGCATTTCCACGTCACGCAGGGTCTGCACGTCGGGAAGCTTGGAGGACACGGCGTAATACAGACCGCCCACAGCGGCCGCGCCGATCAGCGCCAGGACCAGGACAATCAGGAAGATCCAGCGCAGCCAGCGGCGGAGTCGAGTCATCGGGTTCAGATTCCGATTGCGAATTTCGTGGTCGCAGAGTATAGATTACGCAAGGTGGCGGCTGGGGTCGGCACCGGGGAACGCAAGGGGAATTGCCAGGGGCTGCATCGTGAATCCGTGAGGGATTTCACAGCAGGGCGGTTGTCATTTGCTAAGAATACGTTATTAATGCGCGGACGCAGCTCTTGCGTCCAAGTGCCCGTCGGCAGGGGAGAAACCGTGGGGCTCATCCCAAAAAGTCAGTCGCCGCTCGTTGGCGTCGACATCAGTTCGACTGCGGTAAAGCTTTTGCAGCTGTCCCGCAGCGGCAATCGTTTCCGTGTGGAACATTATGCTGTGGAACCTCTTCCGCCGAATGCGGTGGTGGAGAAGAACATCGTCGAAGTGGAGGCCGTGGGTGAGGCCATCCGCCGCGCGATGAACCGTTCAGGCAGCAAGGCCAAGCTGGCTGCTGCTGCCGTGGCCGGCTCGGCGGTGATCACCAAGGTGATCCCGATGCCGGCCGACCTGGACGAAAACGACATGGAAGCCCAGATCGAGCTGGAAGCGGTCAACTACATTCCGTATCCGATCGAGGAAGTGAACCTGGACTTCGAGGTGATCGGGGCGATCCCGAACAACCCGGAAATGGTCCAGGTGCTGCTGGCCGCATCGCGTTCGGAGAACGTGGAGCTGCGCCAGTCGGCACTGGAACTGGGCGGCCTGCAGGCCAAGGTGATGGACGTGGAGGCCTTCGCGGTCGAGAACGCCTACGCCCTGGTCGCCAGTGAACTGCCGGTGTCCATCGACGGCGTGGTTGCGCTGGTCGATATCGGCGCCACCATGACCACGCTCAACGTCCTGCGTGGCGGCCGCAGCCTGTACAGCCGCGAACAGGTGTTCGGTGGCAAGCAGCTGACCGACGAGATCATGCGCCGCTACGGCCTGAGCTACGAGGAAGCCGGCCTGGCCAAGCGCCAGGGCGGTCTGCCGGAAAGCTACGAGATGGAAGTGCTGGAGCCGTTCAAGGAGGCCACGGTCCAGCAGATCAGCCGCCTGCTGCAGTTCTTCTATGCCGGCAGCGAATTCAACCGCGTCGATCACATCGTGCTGGCCGGCGGCTGCGCCGTGCTGGGGGGCCTGCCGGAGATGGTCGAAGAACAGCTGGGCGTGCCGACCGTGGTCGCCAACCCGCTGGCGCAGATGACCCTGGGGCCGAAGGTGAACGCGCATGCGCTGGCCCAGGATGCCCCCGCGCTGATGATCGCCACCGGTCTGGCGCTGAGGAGCTTCGACTGATGGCACGCATCAATCTATTGCCCTGGCGCGCCGAACGGCGCAAGCAACGCCAGCGCGAGTTCTACGCAATGCTGGGCATGGCCGCTGTTGGTGGCCTGCTGCTGTCGCTGATGATCTGGTTCTACTACGACCGCCAGGTCAGCGGACAGATGGACCGCAATGCCTACCTGCAGGCCGAGATCGAGAAGGTCAAGGAGCAGAACAAGGAGATCGACCGCCTCGACGCGCAGAAGGAACGCCTGCTGGCGCGCAAGAAGGTGATCGAGGAACTGCAGGCCAAGCGCTCGCAGATGGTCCACCTGTTCGACGCGCTGGTGCGCACGATTCCCGACGGTGTGGTGCTGACCGCATTGAAGCAGGAAGGCGACGTGCTGACCCTGGAAGGGCGCACCCAGTCCAATGCGCGGGTGTCGGCCTACATGCGCAACCTGGAGACCTCCGGCTGGATGACCAACCCGGAGCTGTCGATCATCGAGGCGCGTGATCCGGAGAAGGACAAGGACGGCAAGACCGGCCCGGTTGCCGATATCAAGGCGCTGCCCTACGTGTTCGTGGTCAAGGTGAAGCTGCCGGCGCAGAGTGAAGAGGCCTCGGCCACGCCGGGCCTGAACGCCGATGGCTCGGTGGCGGCACCTGCACCTGCACCGGCTCCGGTGGCGCCGCTCGCCGCCGGCCCGGACGCTGCAACGCCGGCCGCACCGGCCGCTGCCCAGCCTGCACCGGCTGCACCGGCACCGGCTGCGAATCCGGCGCCTGCTGCGAATCCGGCGCCTGCTGCGGCCAAGCCGAACCCGCCCACCGCCCCGGCGCCGAAGCCCGAGGGCAGCCGCCTGGCGCAGCCGCCGCAGGCCTTCAACGCCCCGCTGACGGGGGACCGCGCATGAGCCAGAAGATCGATCTGAAGAACCTGGATTTCAACGACATCGGCAACTGGCCGCAGAAGGCCAAGATCGTCTTCTGCTCGTTGCTGGCGCTGGTGATCATGTTCGTGGCGTGGATGCTGCTGATCAGCGGCAAGCGCGAGGAGCTGGCCAGCCTGGAATCGACCGAAGTGGAGCTGCGCGGCGAGTTCACCAAGCAGCAGGAGCGCGCGGTGAACCTGGAGCCGCTGAAGCAGCAGCTGGCGCAGATGGAGCAGGTGCTGCAGCAGATGCTGCGGCAGCTGCCCAGCAAGACCGAAATGCCCGACCTGATCATCGACATCTCGCAGACCGCGTTGTCCAGCGGCCTGACCAACGAGCTGTTCGAGCCCGAGCAGGAGCAGATCAAGGAGTTCTACGCCGAGAAGCCGATCAAGCTGCGCATGGTGGGCAGTTACCACCAGTTCGGCGCGTTCGTCAGTGGCGTGGCTTCGTTGCCGCGGGTGGTGATCCTGACCATGCATGACATCAACCTCAAGCCCAAGGAAAAGACCGGCGGCAACATCCGCAGCGGCGCCCTGGAACTGTCCGGTACGGTCAAGACCTACCGCTACCTGGACGAGACCGAGGTGCAGGCGCAGCAGGCGGCTGAGGCGGGCAAGGAGGGGACCCCGTGATGCGCGCACAGATCCTACGGGGTGCGACGGTGCTGGCTGTGTTGCTGCTGGCCGCTTGCGGCCGCGGCGTGACCAGCACGCCCGGTGATGCACCGAACCTGGAAAAGTGGGTGGAAGGCGAGCGTGCGCGACCGGCGCAGCCGCTGGAGCCGCTGCCGGTGATGCAGCAGTTCGAAACCTTTGAATACTCCGCGCAGGGCATGCGCGATCCGTTCACCGATGCCTGGACCAATCCGCAGCAGGGGAATGGCGGATTGCGGCCGGATCCGAACCGGCGCAAGGAGCCTCTGGAAGGCTTCCCGCTGGATGCACTGGACATGGTGGGTACCATCGGTACCGGTGGCGGTACCGTGGCGCTGGTGATGGGGCCGGACAAGGTGACCTACCGGGTGCGCCCGGGCGGTTACCTGGGGCAGAGCGACGGGCGGGTCACGGCGGTCTTTGAAGACCGCGTGGAGCTGATCGAACTGGTGCCGGATGGCGCGGGCGGCTGGCTGGAACGGCCTGCAACGCTCTCGCTTGAAGATCAATGATCGTTTACTGGGGATAGCACGATGACCTTTCACCAAGCCAAGGGGCTGCGTCCCATCCGGCGCTCTACCTTGAACCGCATCAGCGCGCTGGGAGTCGCGCTGATGCTGGCCAGCGCTCCGGCGCTGGCCGCCGCACCGGCAGAGAAACCGGCAGGCACCACCGTGGCAGCGGCCACCGCGCCGGCCGGCCTGTCGGTGGCCAAGATCGATTTCAAGCGTGGCGATGACGGCGCCGGGCGCCTGATCGTGCAGTTCGACGGCCAGGGGGCGATCCCCGACCTGCGCACGCAGGGCAACAGCGTGGTGGTCGACGTGGGCAACGCCCGCCTGCCGGCCAACCTGCAGAAGCCGATGAACGTCACCGACTTCGCCACGCCGGTGCAGCGCATTGATGCCAAGCCCTCCGGGGCCGGCACGCAGCTGGTGCTGAGCACCGGCGGTGCGGTGGAATCGCTGGCCTACCAGAGTGGCAACGAGTACGTGGTCGAGATCAGCCCGCGCCAGGCACCGGCTGCGGTCGGTGCGGTCACGGCCGGCAGTGTCACCCAGGCGGCCAAGGCTGTCGGCCAGCGTGGCTTCACCGGCAAGCCGGTGACCTTCAACTTCCAGGACGTGCCGGTGCGCACCGTGCTGCAGTTGATCGCCGAAGAATCCAACCTCAACGTGGTGGCATCCGATTCAGTGCAGGGCAATGTGACCCTGCGCCTGGTCAACGTGCCGTGGGACCAGGCGCTGGACATCGTGCTGCGTGCCAAGGGCCTGGACAAGCGCCGCGACGGCAGCGTGATCTGGGTCGCTCCGCAGGCCGAGCTGGCCAAGTTCGAGCAGGAGAAGGAAGACGCGCGCATCGCCATCGAGAACCGCGAAGACCTGGTCACCGACTACGTGCAGATCAACTACCACAGCGCCACGCAGATCTTCAAGGCGCTGACCGAGGCCAAGGGCATCGGTGGTGGTGGCGGCAGCGGCGGAAATGGTGGCAGCTCGTCGCAGGAAGACAGCGGGTTCCTGTCCTCGCGTGGCCGCATCGTGGCTGACGAACGCACCAACACGCTGATGATCAGCGACATTCCGAAGAAGATCGCGCGCATGCGTGAACTGATCGGGGTGATCGATCGTCCGGTTGATCAGGTACTGATCGAGAGCCGCATCGTCATTGCCACCGATACCTTCGCCCGCGAACTGGGTGCGAAGTTCGGCATCAGCGGCAGCCGTGACAATGTCTACTTCAGCGGCAGCCTGGATGCCAACGCCGAGACCCGCAAGTCGCAGGTCGATACTGCGCTGGCCAATGCCAAGGCCGTGCGTGAATGGGAAGCCGGCGGCAGCGTGGGCCCGGCACCGGTGCCCAGCGGCTCGACCATCAAGCGTGGGCTGAACTGGAACCTGCCGGTGGCCGCAGCCAACAATCCCGGTTCGCTGGCGCTGTCGATCCTCAATGCGGGTTACCTGCTGGACGTGGAGCTGTCGGCCATGCAGGAGGAATCGCGTGGTGAGGTGATCTCCAACCCGCGCGTGGTCACCACCAACCAGCGCGAGGCGATGATCAAGCAGGGCAAGGAAATCGGCTACGTCACCATCAGCGGCACCGGTGCTGCCGGCGGCGCCGGTTCCACCCCGAACGTGCAGTTCAAGGAAGTGGTGCTGGAACTGCGCGTCACCCCGACCATCACCAATGACAACCGCGTGTTCCTCAACATGCAGGTGAAGAAGGATGAGGTTGATCGCCTGATTGAACTGCAGGGCTACGGCACCGTGCCGTCGATCAACCGTCGCGAAGTCAACACCGCCGTGCTGGTGGAAGATGGCCAGACCGTGGTGATCGGTGGTGTCTATGAGTTCACCGACCGCAGCAGCATCAGCAAGGTGCCGTTCCTGGGCGATGTGCCGTTCCTGGGCAACCTGTTCAAGAAGCGCGGCCGCAACAAGGACAAGGCCGAGCTGCTGGTGTTCGTCACCCCGAAGGTGCTGCGCGTGGCCAAGCAGAACTGAGCCACCCGCACCGGCAAAACCAAGAAGGGCCGCCCAGTGCGGCCCTTCTTTGTTCTGCGCCGTCTGATGTGGGTAGATCCACGCCATGCGCGGAGGCCTTGGTAGATCCACGCCATGCGTGGATGCCCTGGTAGATCCACGCCATGCGTGGATGCCCTGGTAGATCCACGCCATGCGTGGATGCCCTGGTAGATCCACGCCATGCGTGGATGCCCTGGTAGATCCACGCCATGCGTGGATGCCGTTCAGCCGTTCTTGATGCCAATCGCAGGGCACCCTGCGATGATGTCGGGAACCCGTGCCGTCCTGCGCCGGTCAAAGGCCCCCATGAACCTGCCTCCGCCGATGCCCGAAACCGTCCCCGCGCCGTCCACGCCGGGCGCCAGCCGCCTGCATGCGGCCTTCAGCCAGCTGCGCGACGCATTGTCGGCCGAAATTGTCGGCCAGTCGGCGCTGGTCGAGCGCCTGTTGATCGCGCTGCTGGCCGATGGCCACCTGCTGGTGGAAGGTGCGCCGGGCCTGGCCAAGACCACCGCGATCCGCGCGCTTGCCGCACGCCTGGAGACCGATTTCGCCCGTGTGCAGTTCACTCCCGACCTGCTTCCGGCCGACCTGACCGGTACCGAGATCTGGCGCCCGCAGGAAGGCCGATTCGAGTTCGTGCCCGGTCCGATCTTCCACCCGATCCTGCTGGCCGACGAAATCAACCGCGCCCCGGCCAAGGTGCAGTCGGCACTGCTGGAAGCCATGGGCGAACGCCAGGTGACCGTCGGGCGCCACACCTATGCGTTGCCGCCGTTGTTCCTGGTGATGGCCACGCAGAACCCGATCGAGCAGGAAGGCACGTTCCCGCTGCCGGAAGCGCAGCTGGACCGGTTCCTGATGCACGTGCGCATCGGCTATCCCGACCAGACGGCCGAATCGGAAATCCTGCGGCTGGCCCGCGAGCGCGCCCGTGGTGCGCTGGGCGAGGCCGCAGCGGCGCGGCAGAAGCTGCCGATGCAGGACGTGTTCGATGCCCGCCGCGAAGTGCTGGACCTGCACATGGCACCGGCGCTGGAGCGCTATCTGATCGAACTGGTGCTGGCCTCGCGCGATCCATCGCGCTATGACGCCGGACTGGGCCGCCGCATCGCCTGGGGCGCCAGCCCGCGTGGATCCATCGCGCTGGAACGCTGCGCGCGCGCGCGCGCCTGGCTGGGCGGCCGCGATTTCGTCACCCCCGACGACGTGCGCGCCGTCGCCGCCGACGTGCTGAGGCATCGCGTGTTGCCCAGTTATGAAGCCACCGCCGAGGGCTGGGACGGCGAACGTCTGGTGCAGGAACTGCTGGCCCGGGTGCCGGCCCCCTGAGCCTGCGCATGACCGACCGATCCCCGCAGCAGGTACCCACCGTCAGCGATGGTGATGGGCTGCGCCCCCAGCTGTCCGAGCTGGTGGCCCTGCGTCGCCTCGCGCAACGTCCACCGCCGCCGCGGCGGGGCCGTGCCGGCAACGCCGGGCAGGCACCATCGCCGCTGCGTGGACGTGGCATGGAGTACGCCGAGTCGCGCGAGTACGTGGCCGGTGATGACGCGCGCCACATCGACTGGCGCGTCACTGCGCGCACCGGTCGCGCCCACACCAAGCTGTTCCAGGCCGAGCGCGAGCGGGTCAGCCTGATCGTGGCCGATACTTCGCCAGCGCTCTACTTCGGTACCCGTGTGCGCTTCAAGTCGGTGCAGGCTGCACGCGCTGGCGCGGTCGCGGCATGGTCGGCGCAGCGCCGCGGCGATCGCGTTGGCGCCCTGCGCGGCAGTGACCGCGAGGCCCCGATCGCACCCGCCGGTGGGCCACGCGGTGTGCTGCGTGTGCTCGACGCGCTGGCCCGCTGGTATGCGCAACCGCCCGCCGACGATCTGGGGCTGGAGCGGGCACTGGACCACGCGGCGCGCGTACTGCGCCCCGGTGCGCGCATGCTGGTGCTGGCAGACCCGCAGCAGGCCATCCGGATTGCGCCGGCGCGCTGGAGTGCGCTGGCCCAGCATCACGACCTCAGCCTGGTGCTGCTGGTCGATCCGCTGGAACTGCAACCGCCCTCGGCGGCCCTGCAGTTCCAGACCGCACAGCAGCGCATCGGTCTGGATCTGCGCCGTAATGAAGTGCAGGCGCACTGGCAGGCACACTTCGTCGAACCACTGCAGGAACTGCGGCGCCAGCTCGGTGCCCGCCGCGTCGATGTGCAGGTGTTGTCCACCGATGCGCCCAGTGATGCCTGGCTGGCTGCGTCGCCGACCGAGGTGCCGGCATGAGTGCCAACCTGCCGCTGCGCGATGTGCAGCTGCCGCCGGCACCGCCGTGGTGGCCGCCGGCGCCGGGCTATCTGATGATCGGCGGCGTGCTGCTGCTGGTGGTGGCGGTGCTGGCCCTGCGGTGGTGGCAACGCCGCCGTCGTCGCCAGCGCTGGTTGCAGGTGTTCGATCAGGAGCTGGCCATCGCCACCGATGCCACGGCGCAACTGGCGGTGATCGCCGGCCTGCTGCGCCGTGCCGCGCGGCACGCACAGCCGGGCAGCGAATCGCTGCGCGACGATGCCTGGTGGCAGCGCGTGGATCCCGCCGGCACGTTGCCCGACGCGCGCCGTCGCCTGTTGGCCGAAGGCGCCTATCGCCCCCGCGTCGACGCCGGTGACGTGGCAGCGGTGCGCAGCTGGGCCCGCGAGCGTTATTTGGCAATGCTGCTGGAACGCCGCCGATGAACCTGCTGGCAAGTTACTGGCCGTGGCCGGACCTGCAGCTGGCATGGCCGCTGGTGCTGCTGGCGCTGCCGCTGCCGTTGCTGATGCGTTGGTGGAAGCGTCGCGCCGACCCGGGCGCGGCACTGCGTGTGCCCTATGCAGCGAGTGAACTGGAAGCGCTGTCCGCGGGCGGTCGCGTCGACGTGTCGTGGCTGCGCATGCTGCTGTTGTGGCTGGGCTGGTGCGCGCTGTGCGTCGCGCTGGCGCGCCCGCAGCAGCTGGGCGAAGCCATTACGCCGCCGCAGCAGGGCCGGCAGATGATGCTGGCAATGGATGTGTCCGGCAGCATGAGCGAGGGCGACATGGTGCTGGGCGGGCAGGCGGTGGACCGCTTGACCGCAGCGAAGGCGGTGCTGGCCGACTTCCTTGATCGCCGTGCCGGTGACCGCATCGGCCTGCTGATCTTCGGCGACCGTGCCTACACGCTCACGCCGATCACCGCCGACCTGGCCAGCGTGCGTGACCAGCTGCGCGACAGTGTGGTGGGCCTGGCGGGCCGCGAAACCGCCATCGGCGATGCCATCGGCCTGGCGGTGAAGCGCCTGCGCAGCCAGCCCGAAGGCCAGCGCGTGCTGATCCTGCTCACCGACGGCGTCAGCAACGCGGGCGTGCTGGAGCCGCTGCGCGCAGCCGAACTCGCGCGCGCCGAAGGCGTGCGTATCCACACCGTCGCCTTCGGAGGGGATGGCAGCATGCGCTTTCTCGGCATTCCCGTTTCCGCCGATCAGGACCCGGTTGATGAGGCCACGTTGAAGAAGATCGCCAGCCTGACCGGTGGCGAGTTCTTCCGTGCACGCGATACCGCGCAGCTGGCCGGCATCTATGCCGAGCTGGACCGGCTGGAGCCGATCGCTGCGAAGGGACCGAGCCTGCGCCCGCGCGAAGAACGCTATGCGTGGCCGCTGGGCCTGGCAGTGTTGCTGGGCGCCTTGGCCTGGCTGTGGCCGGAGCGGCGCCGATGATCGCCCTGGCCGCGAGTCTTCCCGACTGGAACGCGCTGCATTTCCTGCGCCCGCAATGGCTGTGGGCCTTGCTGGCGCTGCCTGTGATCATCGCGGCGGTGCTGTACCGTCAGCGCCGCAATGATGCGTGGCGGCAGTCCGTGGATGCGCACCTGCTGCCGCATCTGCTGGCGACCGGCACACGCCGCCGCACCCGCATGCCATGGGCGCTGCTGCTGGGCTGGACGCTGGCATCGCTGGCCATGGCCGGGCCCAGCTGGCGCCAGCAGGCGCAACCGATGTTCCAGCCGAGCGCCCCGCTGGTGGTGGTGCTGGACCTGTCCAGCCGGATCGCCGCCGCCGATCTGCCGCCGTCGCGCCTGCTGCAGGCGCGGGCGAAGCTGGGCGAGCTGCTGCGCGCGCGCCAGGGCGGGCAGGTCGGGCTGGTGGTGTATGCCGATGATGCCTACACCGTGGCGCCCCTCACCGACGACGGCAGCAACGTTGCGCTGTATCTGGACGCGTTGTCGCCCGAAGTGATGCCGCGCGATGGCCAGCGCGCGGACCGCGGCATTGACTGGGCAACGCGCCTGATGCGGCAGATTGGTGCGACGCAGGGGCAGGTCCTGCTGGTCAGCGATCAAGCCGACGCCGAGGCGGCGCTGGCCGCCGCACAGGCACGCAGTCTCGGCCTGCAGGTCTCGGTGTTGGGGCTGGGGACACCGGCCGGTGCCGCCTACCGCGACGGCAGCGGCCAGATCCGCCAGGCCGCGCTGGACGAAGGCAGTCTGCGCGCGGTGGCCTCCGCTGGCGGAGGTCGCTATGTGCGCATCGCCGCTGATGACACCGACCTGCGCGCGCTGGGCGTACTCGACGCGCGCGAGGGCACGGCGGCGCAGAGACCGGGTGAAGGCAGACAATGGCGCGACGAAGGCTTCTGGCTGTTGCCCCCGCTGATGCTGCTGGCGCTGCTGGCCTTCCGCCGCCGCGCGGCGCTCGCTGCGGTGCTGGCGGTGGGCCTGTTGCCCTGGATGGGCGAGGTGCACGCGCAGGCGTCCGCAACGTCGCCGCCGCAGGGCACCCTGTGGAAACGCAGCGACCAGCTGCAGCACCAGCGCCTGGCCGAGGGCGTGCAGGCCTACCGCAGTGGTGACTTCGCCGCGGCGCGCAAGCAGTTCGAGGGCATCGACAACGATGCCGGCTGGTACAACCTGGGCAACACGCTGGCGCGCGAAGGCAACTACGACGAAGCCATCGCCGCCTACGACCGTGCGCTGACGCTGCATCCCGGCATGGCCGATGCGGTGGCCAACCGCGCGGTGGTCGTTGCCGCACGCAAGCGCAGGCAGGCCGGCGACAAGGGACAGGATCAACCGAAGTCGCAGGACGGGCAGCAGAAGCAACAGCAGCCTCCACAGGGCCAACCACCGCAACCGGGCCAGAAGGATCCGGGGCAGGGCCAGCCTTCGTCGGGCCAGCAGGGCCAACCCAAGTCCGGCGATGACAAGGCATCCTCCACTCCGCAGACCGGCCAGCGCGGCCGCGATGGCCAGCAGGCGCCGCCGCAGGCCGAGGATGCCAAGGCGCAGGCACAGGCCGATGAGCAGCAACGCCAGCGCATGCAGCAGGCCATGCAACAGGCAGGCGAGGGCAAGACGGACAAGGACGGCAAGCCGGTCTCTACCGGCGACGCCCGCACTGCGGGCCAACGCGAAGAACGGCAGGCGGTGGACGCCTGGATGCGGCGGGTGCCGGATGATCCGGGCGCATTGCTGCGGGCCAAGTTCCAGCTGGAAAACGAACGCAGGAAGAGGGAAGGGCGATGACGCGCGCGATCAACATGCACAGGCCGTGGTCGCGGCCGCTGTGGGCGGCGCTGCTGCTGTGGCTGCCGCTGCTGGGGTGGGCGCAGCCGCGCGCCTGGCTCGACCGCGACCGCATCGCGATGGGTGACACGGTCACGCTCAATGTCGAGAGTGACCAGGGCGCACCGGACTTCACTCCGCTGCGCACCGACTTCGACCTGAGCGGGCAGACCAGCAGCCGGCAGGTGGAGTGGAGCAATGGCAGCATGCAGCAGCGCAACCTGTACGGCGTGGCGTTGACGCCCCGGCGCAGCGGCGCGCTGGTGGTTCCCGGCCTGCAGGTGGGCAGCGTGCGTACCGCGCCGCTGACGCTGCAGGTGGAGGCGGCGAGCGTGGCCGGCCCGGACAGCAACGCGATGGCCTTCATCGAGACCGTTGTCGATGACCAGACGCCATATGTGCAGCAGAGCGTGGGCGTGGTGGTGCGGCTGTACTTCGCCTCGCAGCTGGCCTCCGGCGAGCTGGTGCTCGATACCCCGGCCGGCGCCTCGTTGCAGCGCGTGGGTGACGATCGCACCGATGTGCGCCAGGTCAATGGCCGGCGCTACAACGTGGTCGAGCGGCGCTTTCTGCTGATTCCCGAGCGCAGCGGCGCGCTGCGGCTGGCCGGTGCGCGTTTCAGCGGACGCAGTGCCGGTGGCTTCTTCGACGATTTCTTCGGCGGTGGCGACGGGCGCATGAACGCCACCGGCGCCGACCGCACCCTGCAGGTGCAGGCACAGCCGGCGCAGGCACCGCAGCCCTGGCTGCCGCTGCAGGCGCTGCAGCTGCGCTACACCAGCGCGCCGACCCGTGGCCGCGCCGGCGAGGCGGCCAACGTAGTGGTCGAAGCCATCGCCGAGGGTGCCACCCGTGCGCAGTTCACCGACCTGCCGGTGCCCGATCTCGGCAGCAGCGCGCAGGTGTTCGCCGAACCGGCGCAGTACGAGGAAACCTTCAACGGCAGCACGCCGCGGTTGAAGATCACTCGCCGCTATTCGATCGTGCCGCGCCAGCCCGGTTCGCTGGTGGTGCCGGGGCCGCGCCTGCCGTGGTGGGACGTGCGCACGGGCAAGGCCCAGGAGGCGAACCTGCCGGACCTGACCTTGGCTGTTGCCGCCGGCTCCGGCGCTGCCAACACCGCGCCGGCGGCACTGCCGCCGATCGACACCGATGCCGCGTTGCCGGGTACCGATGGCCGCGACAGCCGCATCGCCGCAACCGACCCGCAGGCCAGTGGCCTGTCCGAGCGACCGTGGCCGTGGATGGGCGCGGCCATCGGCCTGGCGGTGCTGTGGCTGCTGACCCTGCTGTGGGGCTGGCAACGCGGGCGGCGTCCGCGTGCGCCGGCGTCCGTGGCGGGCACGCCAGCGGTGCCGACGGTAGCGAGTGGACGTACCGGTGTGGCCGAACTGCGCCGCGCGCTGGACGCGGAAGGTTTTGAACAGGTTGAAGCACAGCTGTGCGCGATGGCCGGTGTCGAACGCATCGAGCAGGTCATCGCCCGTCTCGGCGATCCGGCCCAGCGAGAAGTGCTGCAGGCGCTGCAGCAGGCGCGTTGGGGCGGGCAGGGCGATCCGGCCGCACTGCGTGCGCGCCTGCGTGCGGTCTTCCGTGACGGACCGCACTGGTCGGCAGCGACCGGTACCGCTGAAACTGGCCTGGCGCCGCTGTATCCACCGCGGCGAACCTGAACCGGCGCCGCTTGCGGGCTTTGTTAGAGTGCATTCATTTTTCGAGGAAACCCGCGTATGACAGCAGCTGCTGCCGACAGGAAGAAGTTGCCCCTGCATTGGAAGATGGGCATCGGCTTTGCGATCGGCCTGGTCCTGGGACTGATCGTGCACGCCCTGGGCGGCAGCGTCGATGGCCTGCAGGCCGGTGCCAAGTGGGTCATGGACTACGTCACCACCCCGGCTTCGGGCCTGTTCCTCAATCTGATCTTCATGCTGATCGTGCCGCTGATCTTCTCGGCGCTGATCATGGGCGTATCGGAGATGGGCGACATCCGCGCCCTCGGCCGCATCGGCTGGAAGACGCTGGCGTTCACCGTGCTGCTGTCCGGTATCGCGGTGGGCATCGGCCTGGTGCTGGTGAACGTGCTCAAGCCGGGCGCGGGCGTCGACCCGCAGACGGCGGCGCTGATGCTGTCGGAGAATGCCGAGCGCAGCAAGGAGATCGTGGCCGGTATCCATGGCACGCCGAAGGGCATGGACATGCTGTTGTCGATCGTGCCGAGCAACGTGCTGCAGGCGGCATCGGACAACGGCGCGATCCTGTCGCTGATGTTCTTCGCGCTGATGTTCGGCATCGGCATGGTGCTGACCGACAATGAGAAGGTCGCCCCGCTGCGCCGCGCCATCGAAGGCGTGTTCGAGATCTCGATGACCCTGATCAACCTGGTCATCCGCCTGGCCCCGTATGCGGTGGCCTGCTTCATGTTCAACCTGGCCGCACTGTTCGGCTTCGAGCTGATCATCCGCCTGGGCGCCTATGTGGGCGTGGTGGTGCTGGCACTGGGCCTGCATATGATCGTGACCTACGGCACCGCGGTGTGGCTGTCCGGCCGTTCGCCGCTGTCGTTCTTCCGCGATACCCAGGAAGCGACGGTGATGGCGTTCTCCACTGCGTCCAGCAATGCCACCCTGCCGACCGCGCTGCGCGTGGCCGACCAGATGGGCCTGCCGCAGCGCGTGTCGCGCTTCGTGCTGACCGTGGGCGCCACCGCCAACCAGAACGGCACCGCGCTGTTCGAGGGCGTGACGGTGATCTTCCTGGCCCAGTTCTTCGGCGTGGACCTGAGCATCGGCCAGCAGTTCATGGTGATGGCGGTGTGCATCCTCGGCGGCATCGGTACCGCCGGTGTGCCGTCCGGCTCGCTGCCGGTGGTGGCGATGATCTGCGCGATGGTGGGCGTGAACCCGCTGGGCATCGGCCTGATCCTGGGCGTGAACCACTTCCTGGACATGTGCCGTACCGCACTGAACGTGACCGGTGACCTGGCCCTGACCACCCTGGTGGCCAAGGGTGAGCCGCACGACGGCCCGGCGCTGACCCCGCGCCAGGACTGAGCCCGGCCCCACTGTTGGCGACCTGATCGGGGTCGGATCCCTTTCCCCAAGGAGAGGGATCCGACCCCTTTCGTTTTCCGGTCCGACCTGACCCCGCCCGGCGACTATGGGACAATAGGCCGCCCGCACGTCCGCGGCCGCCTCCCGATTCCGACAGAACCATGACGCAGCCTACCCGTCGCCAGTTGGCCAACGCCATCCGCTTCCTTGCCGCCGATGCGGTTGAAACCGCAAAGTCCGGCCACCCCGGCATGCCCATGGGCATGGCCGACATCGCCGAAGTCCTCTGGAACGACTACCTCCGCCACAACCCGAGCAACCCGCACTGGTTCAACCGTGACCGTTTCGTGCTGTCCAACGGCCACGGTTCGATGCTGCAGTACGCGCTGCTGCACCTGAGCGGTTACGACCTGCCGATCGAGCAGCTCAAGCTGTTCCGCCAGCTGGGCAGCCACACCGCCGGCCACCCGGAACGCCACGAGACTCCGGGCGTGGAAACCACCACCGGCCCGCTGGGCCAGGGTTTCGCCAACGCCGTGGGCTTCGCCCTGGCCGAGAAGCTGCTGGCACAGCGCTTCAACCGCCCGGAACTGGAAGTGGTCGACCACCGCACCTGGGTGTTCATGGGCGATGGCTGCCTGATGGAAGGCGTGTCGCATGAAGCCGCTTCGCTGGCCGGCACCTGGGGCCTGCACAAGCTGGTCTGCTTCTGGGACAACAACCACATCTCCATCGACGGCAACGTCGAGGGCTGGTTCACCGACAACACGCCGGAGCGTTTCGAGGCCTACGGCTGGAACGTGGTGCGCGATGTCGATGGCCACGACCCGGAAAGCATCAAGGCCGGCATCGAGGCTGCGCTGTCGCAGAGCGACAAGCCGACCCTGATCTGCTGCCGCACCACCATTGGTTTTGGTTCGCCGAACAAGGCGGGCAAGGAATCCAGCCACGGCGCGCCGCTGGGCAAGGATGAGCTGGAAGCCACCCGCAAGCAGCTGGGCTGGGAATACGGCCCGTTCGAGATCCCGCAGGCGATCTACGACGGCTGGCGCGCCAATGGCGCCGGCACCCTGCGCCAGGCCGAGTGGGAACAGCTGTTCGACAAGTACGCCCGCCAGTACCCGGGCGAAGCGGCCGAACTGACCCGTCGTTCGCATGGCGAGCTGCCGGCCGACTTCGTTGCCAAGGCCGATGCCTACATCGCCCAGGTGGCCGCTGAAGGCCCGACGATCGCCTCGCGCAAGGCCTCGCAGCTGGCCATCGAAGCCTATGCGCCGCTGCTGCCGGAAATCGTCGGCGGCTCGGCCGATCTGGCGCACTCCAACCTGACCTTGTGGAAGGGCAGCAAATCGGTCGCCAGCGACGACGCCAACGCCAACTACGTGTATTACGGCGTGCGCGAGTTCGGCATGACCGCCATTGCCAACGGCCTGGCCCTGCATGGTGGATTCATTCCGTTCGACGCCACCTTCCTGGTGTTCAGCGATTACGCCCGCAACGGCGTGCGCATGAGCGCGCTGATCCCGGCCCACGCCATCCACGTCTACACCCACGACTCGATCGGCCTGGGCGAAGACGGCCCGACCCACCAGCCGGTGGAGCACCTGGCCTCGCTGCGCTACATCCCGAACAACGACGTGTGGCGCCCGTGCGATGCCGTTGAATCGGCAGTGAGCTGGAAGGCCGCGATCACCCGCCAGGACGGCCCGAGCTGCCTGGTGTTCAGCCGCCAGAACCTGCCGCACCAGCCGCGCAACGCCGAACAGATCGCCCAGATCGAGCGCGGTGGTTACGTGCTGGCCGATGCCGCCGGTACCCCGGACGTGATCCTGATTGCCACCGGTTCGGAAGTCTCGCTGGCCACCGAAGCCAAGGCCCAGCTGGACGCGGCCGGCCTGAAGACCCGCGTGGTCTCGATGCCGTCCACCGACGTGTTCCTGCGCCAGGATGCGGCCTACCGTGAATCGGTGCTGCCCAACGCCGTGCGCAAGCGCGTGGCGGTGGAAGCCGGCGTCACCGGTTTCTGGCGCCAGTTCGTCGGCCTGGACGGTGCGGTGATCGGCATCGACACCTTCGGTGCCTCGGCCCCGGCCGACCAGCTGTACAAGCACTTCGGCATCACCACCGCGCACGTGGTGGAAGCGGCCAAGGCGCTGTAAGCAGCATCGCAGCGTGATGAAGGAAAGGCCGGCGCAAGCCGGCCTTTTCCTTTGTCCAGAATGTTCGGCCCGATGCCGCTGCTGTCGTGTTGGCCTCTTCATCTGACCTGCGTTCTCTGCGAAAAGGAGGGCCTGCCGAGGTACCCCTGGAAGTGGGCATGGACAGCAAGAGCAGCGCAGGAACCTATGCTGGATTTGCGGGGTGTAAGGTGTTGCCTTACGGCGTCTGCTTCTGCAGTTGGATCAAGCCCGGCTGCCTGGAGACATGGGGCTGCCCGGAAATCGCCTGCATCCCCTGCGCGGAAGCTACAGCGGCTACTGGGCTGTAAGTGTCTCGGCGAGTTGGAGGTTGGTGTTCCGCTTTCGCGGGCTGGACATTGAACTGGTCGATTACCTTGATTACCACTAGGAGACTGTTCGATGCCGTTGCATGATCCGCCTCATCCCGGAGAATCGCTGCGCGAAGACATCCTGCCGGCGATCAGCATGTCGATCAGTGCGCTGGCGCAACATCTTGGCTACTCCCGCGGACAGCTGTCGACCATCATCAACGGGCATGCCGGCATCTCCGCAGAACTCGCATTCCGTCTCGAGCTTGCGGGTCTGGGCAATGCCCGCATGTGGCTGGCGATGCAGGCGGCATACGATCTGTGGCAAGTCGAGCATCGAGCGCATCCACCTATTGCTCGCTTGTACCTTGAGGACGCAGCGAGGATGGAGCGGTAGATCCACGCCATGCGTGGATGTGAAATGGGGACGGAGGGGATCAAGTCGTTTGTGCACAAACGACTTGATCCCTTCCGTCCCCTTTTTCAGGCGGTACGCGCCAACGCCAGGCGCAGCAGGCGTGCGTTCAAGCGCTCGCTGAAATCCTTCGGTGCCTGCAGGCCCATGCGCTGCAGGTACGCCGCATCGCCATCACCGGCCGGTTGCCACAGCGCGGCCCACACGGTGCGCAGCTTGCTGCTGCGCGTCTGCGTGTTGGCCTTCAACCAGCCCAGTGCCTTCACCAGTACCTGTTCGATCTCGTTGAAATCGCTGCCGAGCGGATAGTCCGGCAGGCTGCCATCAGCGCGGAACGGTGCCAATGCAGCGGACAACGCCTGCGGCGTGTTGCGCTGCAGGCGCTCGGGATCCGGCTGCGTGCTCTTCAACAGCTTGCGCGCAACCTGCGCCTGCTGCAGCAGGTCACCCTGGAACGGCGCCTCGGTGATCGCCGCCATCGCCTGCACGCAGTCCTCATCGGTCAGGCCGCGCAGATCGGCAATGCCGTACTCGTTGAGGTAGATGTCGCGCAGGTGGCGGGGGATGGTGGTGTGCCCGTAATTCCAGCGCACATTGGATTCGCGCCGGCCCTTGTCATCGCGCGCGGCGCGGAACATCAGCACGCTGCGCGCTTCCGGCAGCGCGTGCGCCATTGCCACGAAGTTGTACTGCCCACCCACGCCCGACACCACGCGTCCATCGTCCAACGCATCGGAGACGGCTGCACCCAGTGCGGTGGCCATCATGCAGGAATTGAAGAGGCGGGCATGGCGGCGTTGCAGGCGTTCCAGTGTCTCGTTGCCGCCATACAGCTGGTTGATCTCGCTGATGCGGCGCATGCCGATCGCGCGACACTCGTCGTCCGGCAGCGTACGCAGCCACTCATAGAATTCCGGCGAACCCAGGTAGAACGCACCGTGCAGGTACTCACCTTCGGCCGCCAGCGTGGCGTGGTCGATGGACAACGTGCTGCCGTTCTCGATGCGCTGCATCAACGCCAGATCGTCGTGCACCTTGCGCTTGATCACCCCGGTCTGCACCAGCCGGCGGAAGCCCTCGTTGAGCATTTCGCTGCAGCCGTACAGGCCAACCTCGAACGGATCCAGCCCGCCAATTTCCTGCACCAGTGGGTGGCTGGCCAGTTGCGGGTCCAGCGCGTGCAGCACGCGGCGGTAGCGCGCGTTGTCGGTGTGGCGCAGCACCAGCGCATGGCTCAGCGCATCGGCCAGGGTGCCGATACCAATCTGCAGCGTGCCGCCGTCGCGCACCAGCGTGCTGGCGTACAGCCCGATGGCATAGTCGGCATCGCCCACCGGCTGCCGCGGCAGGCCGAACAGCGCCGGGTACGGCGGCGGCGGGGTGATCACCAGATCGAAGAACGACACATCCACCGTGGCCGAGCCGCCCAGGTAGGGCAGCTGCGGATCGATCTCGGCGATCAGCAGGGGCCGTGGCAGACCGCGCGCGGCGATGGCGTCCAGGGTGTCCTGGGTGATGTCGTTGTTGCATGACAGCGACAGCCGGCGGTCACCGGCGCGCATCGCCACCTTCTGCACGATCACCTGCGGCGCGCGCTGGGCGACCGCATCGGCGGCGTGGGTGTAGTTCAGGCTGGTGTAGCTGGACTGCGCCTGGCGCGAGCCGAGCAGGGCACCGGACTGCATGTAGAACTCTTCCACCTGCACATGCGCCGGCAGCGCGTCGCGCGCGATCGCATCGGCATAGGCCAGGCGCGGGAAGTCGTCGCCGAAATGGCGCTGCGCGAACGGCGCCATGAAGCGCGCCTCCAGGCCATCGCCGCGTGCCTTGGGAGGATTCAACGACAGCGCGGTGTACAGCTGCAGCGGTCGTGACGGGTCCTTTTCGACGCGTGCATACAGCGCATTGAGCAGCCGATGCGGTTTGCCCAGCGCAAGCGGTGCCCCGATCCGCAACGGCCCGTCCACGCGCGCAAACAACCAGTCGACGGCGGCGTCCAGGTCGGTGAGGTGTTCGGTCATGCGCGGCGGTCCTGCGTGTGGGGGAGTGCGGGCATTACAGCATGTCGGGCTTGAACCGCCGTCGACGCGAGACTTCCGCGCCGGACACCATGAACTGCCCATCGCCTCGGTAATGCACCGTGCGCGGCAGTTTCGGCCGCGGCGCGACGTGCGCATGCACGATTTCCCAGATGAACAGGTTGCTCGCCTCGACCTGGCTGTCGTCGTACAGGCGGCACTCGAAACAGGCATGGCACTGGCCCACCAGCGCCGCGCCGACCTCCCGCGCAGGCACGGCGTCGAGCCCGAAGCGGGCGAACTTGTCGACCTCACGGCCGCTGCAGTTGCCGATGTCCACCACGGTATCGAGCAGTTCCACGCCGGGCACATTGATCACGCACTCGCCGCTGCCCCGGGCCAGTGTGAAGCTGTGGTTCTCGTGCCACAGGTAGGTGGCGACCAGCGACGGCGAGAAGCCCATCACCATGTGCCAGCCCATCGTCATCAGATTGCGCTGGCCCTGCCACGCGGTACTGACCAGCACGATCGGGCCGGGTTCGAGGAAGCGGCGGGCCTGCTCGACCGGGAATTCCTTCTTGGGCAGCGCTTTCATCCGGGGCCTGGGGCGGGAGGAACCGATGCTGGCGCAGCTGCGATGAACCCGGAGTCGAGGGGCTTGACACGGGATTCGATTACGCGCGTAATCGGCTTGTCGATTACGGATGTAAACCATGACCCCGATCAGCGAAGCCGAAGCCGTTGTGATGGAGGTGCTGTGGCAGCAGGCACCGCGTAGCGCCGAAGAGGTGGTGGCCGCGCTGGCCCACCGCGACTGGGCCGAGCCGACCATCAAGACCCTGCTCAACCGCCTGCTGACCAAGGGCGCGATCGCTGCCGAGCGCGATGGCCGTCGCTATCTGTACCGGCCCCTGCTGCAGCGCCAGGCCTGGGTGGAGGCGCAGAGCCAGGACTTCATCGGTCGTGTCTTCGAGGGCAGGGTGGCGCCGCTGGTGGCGCACTTCAGCGAACGTGGGCAGCTGAGCGCGCAGGACATTGCCGAACTGAAGAAACTGATCCAGGAGCTGGACCATGACTGAGCTGCTCGACGGACTGTGGCGGGCCAGCCTGTGGCTGGCGGTGGGCGTGCTGCTGCTGGCGGCGCTGCGACCGCTGCTGGTGAGCCTGGGCGGCGCCGCGCTGGCCTACCGCAGCTGGTGGCTGCTGCCGTTGCTGTTGGCGGCGCTGTTGCTGCCGCTGCCCGAGGTGGCGCTGCTGCAGCAGGTGCCGACGCTGCCGCTGACGGTGGTGCCGGGCGCTGCCGGTGGCCTCAGCGGGGAGTCGCTGCCGTGGGCTCGGCTGCTGTTGCTGGCATGGGCGTTGGGCGTGGGCATCAGCCTGTTGCGCGACCTGCGTGCGCAGCGCCGCTTCGAACGCTGCCTGGGTCTGCTGCACGCGCGCGCCGACGGTAGTTGGCAGGCCAGCGCTGATCCGGGCCTGCCCGCGCTGGTCGGCCTGTGGCGGCCACGCATCGTGGTCGGTCCGCAATTCGATCAGCAGTTCACCGCACAGGAGCAGAACCTGATCCTGCAGCACGAGCGCAGCCATCGCCGCAATGGCGACCACTGGGCCAACGGCGCCCTGCTGCTGGTGCGCGCAGTGTTCTGGTTCCACCCGCTTCTGCCATGGGCTGCACGCCGTTTCCTGCGCGACCAGGAACTGGCCTGTGATGCCCGCACCATTGCCCCGCAGCCTGCGCTGCGCGGCCTCTATGCCAGCACGCTGCTGAAGGCGCAGCTGGTCCATCCGGTTGCGCCCGCGGTCTGCCATTGGCGCAGCCAACCCGTGTTGAAGGAGCGTATCGCCATGTTGAAGCAGTCCAAGCGGAAGGCATTGCCGTGGGTGTCGGGTCAGGTGCTGGTGGTCGGGTTGTGCGCGGGAATGGCGGCGGTGGCGTGGGCCAGCCAGGGCGGTGCGGCGGCAGGTACCCGGATCGGTGTCGAGCCGTTCGAATACGCTGCAGAGGATGCGGCCAAGGCGGGGCTGGACAGTCCGATCCAGGTCGACAAGATGCCGCCGCCGTCCTATCCGAAGTCCGCCTTCGAGCAGCGCCAGGTGGGCGTGGTCAACCTGCGCATCGAGGTGGACGCACAGGGCCATCCCACCGATGTGCAGGTGCTCAGCGCGACCAATCCGGGGGTGTTCGATGCCGTCTCCGTCGCCGCCGCGCGCAGCTGGACCTACCGACCGGCGCGGAAGAACGGCAGGCCGGTGGCCGGTGCCGTCCGCATTCCGATCACCTACGCCATGGATGAGACCGAGGAAACGAAGTGAGGCGGGCGCCGCTGTGGATGATGGCGGCGCTGCTGGTCGGGTGCGCAAGCCAGCAAGGCCTGACCACGGTCGATACCCGCAGCGAGAATGTTGGTCACCAGCGTCTGCGGCCCGATGCCGCAGGCGCCGCCGGCCAGATCCAGCCCTACGCGCTGGCCGACAGCGAGGGCTACCGGATGCCGCAGTTGCATACGGCACCCGATCCGGTGGTGGGTGAGCGCGACCCACGCACGGCACTGCCGCCGACCACGGTCTGCCTGCAGGTGGTGGTGGATGCGCAGGGCGACGTTGAACGCAGCATGCCGCTGAACGAACGCAGCGAATGCCGTGCGGGCGCGAGGCCGGAGAATGCGCCCTTGCTGCAGGCCGCGCAGGAGGCGGTTGCGATGTGGAAGTACTCGTCCGCCGCGGTCTGTCACTTCGCAGCGGGCAAGGTGCCGGCCGATCGCGGCGACTGCCGCAGCGCCGAGCGGGTTGAGCCGGTCGCCGTCACCCTGCAGTACGCCTTCACCTTCGAGATCGTGAAGGGCCAGCATGTGGTGCGCACACAGGGCGGGTAGCGCCGCGCCATGCCCGGCGCGTGCAACGGCGCGTGTCAGGCCCCGCCCTGGATGTTGGCCTTCACCGCCGGCTGCATCAGCGCCGGCTCGGCCAGCGTCGCATCGCGGGCCTGGCGTACGCTGACAAACTCCGCCTCGGCCACGCCGTCATGCACGTGGATGTTGTGCGCGCGCTGTTCGCCGATGGTGGTTTCGTTGGCGAACGCGCGCCCACCCGGGCCGTAGTCGTGGCAGACGAACACGCGGGTCGCATCGGGCAGGGCCAGCAAGCGCTGGATCGAGCGATACAGCTGCGCGGCGTCACCGCCCGGGAAGTCGCAGCGGGCGGTGCCACCGTCAGGCATGAACAGCGAGTCGCCGCTGAACAGGGCGTCGCCGATCAGGTAGGCAACGCTGTCGCTGGTATGCCCGGGCACGGCAATCACGCGCGCCTGCAGCTCGCCGAGGGCGAAGGTCTCGCCGTCGGCGAACAGGCGGTCGAAGATGTCATCGGCCGCAGGAATCTGCAGGCCGTAGCGCGGTGCAAAGGTGGCCTGCACCGCGCGGATGCCTTCGCCGATGGCCAGCGTAGCCTGTGGGAAGCGCTGCTTGAGTCGACGCCCCGCCGACACATGGTCGGCGTGGGCGTGGGTTTCCAGCAGCCAGCGCAGCTGAAGGCCCTGCTGTTCGATGGCCTGCAGCACGTCACGCAGCGGTGACTCGCTGCTGGCGTCGGTGTCCGGGTCGTAGTCCAGGACCGGGTCGATCAGCGCCGCCTCGCCGCTGGCCGTGTCGCTGACCAGGTAGCTGAAAGTGTTGCTGTCACGGTGGAAGAACGACTGCACCTGGACTGGCATGGGAACGCTCCTCAACGCGTGCCGAGCACGCGGTTCAGCAACTGCGCCAGGTTCTCGCCGGCCAGTCGCAGCTGCGCTTCGGCCAGCGGCCGGTAGCGCTCGGTGTACTCGTCACCGATCTTACGCGTGGCCGGATAAACGCCAGCCTGCATGGAGATGCGGCAGCTGGCCTCGGCCCAGGTCTGCGGATCGCGCTGCGGATTGGACTGGCGTGCCAGCTTCGGTGCGCGCAGGCCCTGCAGTACCGGCAGATAGCCGGTGTCGTCCAGCTTGCGGGTGTTGAGCATGCCGCTGTCCCACAGCGAGTGCAGGTTGGTGCCGCGGTTGCCGAACTGCAGCTGGAAATCGTTGCCGCCCTTGTCATGGGCGTAGCCGGCATGCATCGGCTGGTGGATGTCGCCGACCAGGTGCACGACGAACTTCAGCGCCTGCAGGCGCTCGCCGTCGGTCAGGCTGCGGTCGCCGAGGATGGCGCTCTGTGCCTTCAGTGCCTCGACGATGCAGTTGCCGTTCCTGCAGTGCTTGGGGGCTTGGTAATGACAGTTGTCTTCGGCGATGTTGACGTAGTGCCAACCGGCTGAGCGACGGCCCAGGCCGGGGTCCTTGGCGCGCAGCTGATCGGCCCAGGGCGCGATGCTGGCCAGGGTAGCGTCGGGCTCGGTGGCCAGCAGGCGGTCCACTTCGGCGCGGGCGGTGGGGTTGAGGCGGGCGTCGGCAACTTCGGCGACAAGGCGGTGGCCTTGTGCGCCCCAGGCATGGGCCGGGGCGGAAGCGGACAGCAGGGCCGGCGCCAGGGCGGCGGCGAGGAACAGGGAGTGCAGGGCTTTCATGCGCACATTCTAGCGGCGGCCGGGCACTGGCGGCTTGATGGAGCCCGGTCGGTCGCCACGTCGCCTTGATGCTGCGGCCGCTACGGTAGCCCGGCCATGGGGAGTGGGAGAGGGTGATGATCATCACGGACAGACGGATCCAGGCAGGCCACCCCGAAGACGATGGGTTCGCCGCCGCGTTCAATGCCCAGGTCGTCTGGCGCATGCGCTGGGCCTGCGCCGTGGCCGGTGCCTTCTCGCTGGGCTTTGCCGTACTCGATTCCTACTGGTTGCCACCGGAGGTGCATGCGCCGGTACTGCGCTGGCGGCTGGGCGTGCTGTTGCCGACCCTGCTGCTGGGCGTGGCACTGACCTTCGTACCGGTGTTCCGTCGCCACCTGCAGTGGCTGGGCGGCAGCGTGGTGCTGGTCAGTGGTCTGGCGCTGGTGAGCATGATCTGGACCGCGCACCGTGCCGGCGTGAACTATCCCTATGAAGGCATCAGCCTGTTCCTGCTGCTGAACTACTTCCTGTGCGGCCTGCGTTTCGGTGTCGCCACGCTTTCCGGAACGCTGATCGCGCTGGGCTTCGTGCTGGCCGAACTGCAGGCTGGGCGGCACTGGCCGCAGATGCTGCAGAGCGTGATGTTCGTGCTGGCCAGCAACCTGGCCGGCATCGTCGGCAGCTATATCTCCGAACGCCAGGCACGTGCGACCTGGCGCGCCGAGCAGCGACTGGATGCACTGGCCAATCATGATGGCCTGACCGGCCTGCTCAACCGGCGTGCATTCGACCGCCGCGCCCAGCAGATCTTCCAGCGCTATCTGCGTCGTCCGCACGCACGCGGCGCACTGCGCATCGCGATGATCGACATCGACTACTTCAAGCGTTACAACGACCACCACGGCCATCCCGCAGGCGACACCGTGCTGCATGCGGTGGCGGTCACCCTGGCCGCGCAGCTGCGTGGTGTCGATTCGGTGGTGGCGCGTTACGGCGGCGAGGAGTTCGTGGCGCTCGGCCACTGGGCACCGGGCGAGCCGGAAACAGCGCCCTTCGAACAGCTGCGGCAGCAGGTGCAGGCGCTGGCGATCGCCCATGCCGATTCGGATGCAGCGCCGGTGGTGAGCGTGAGCATCGGCGTCGCGCGCTGGCACGATGATGGCGGCGACACGCTGGAACAGGCGTTGGCACGGGCCGATGCAGCGCTGTACCGGGCCAAGGAAAGTGGCCGCAACCGGGTGGAAGTGGCGCCGGATCAATGACCGGCCATCAACCCGATTCGTGTCGTCGCGGCATCGTGCCCGTCGGTAGATCCACGCCGCGCGTGGATGAACCCTTGCATCCGCAGAAAAAAGCCCCGGCAAACGCCGGGGCAACATGCTGCGAGGGTTTTGCCTGTAGCGGTGAAGCGGGGGGCGAGGCCCCCGCGTTCAACACACCGCTTAGAACTTGAAGACGTAGGACGCGCCGTAGACCAGCGGATCGATGTTGACCGTGCCGATCTTCTCGCCGTTCAACTTCACCTTGCTGTCGATGTCGATCCAGCGCATGTCCACGCGCAGCGCGCCCTTCTCGCCGATCGCGAAGTCCACGCCTGCATGCGCGGCCAGGCCCCACGAATCCTGCAGCTTCAGGCGGCTGTCCTTCAGCGCGCCGGTGGTGTCTTCGCTGAAGAAGGTCGTGTAGTTCACGCCTGCGCCGATGAACGGCGACACCTTGCCCTTGCTGTTGAAGTGGTACTGCACGGTCACCACCGGCGGCAGCTGCTTGGTGCTGCCAACGCGGCCCAGGCCGTTGATGTTGATGTCGTGCTTGAACGGCAGCGCCGCCAGCACTTCGATGCCCAGGTTGTCGGCGATGAAGTACTCGCCGGTGATGGTCGGCTTGACGTCGTTGTCGACATCGACCTTCAGGGTGTGGCCGGCCAGCCAGCCATTGTTCGACTTCGGAGCCACCTGGTGCACGCCGGCCGAGATGGTCCAGTCGCCCTTGGACTGGGCCATGGCCGGGGCGGCGGCGAGCGACAGGGCGGCGGACAGGCTGGCCACGATCAGGGAAGAGGTCTTGCGCATGGGGGTGATCTCGTTGCGGGGTGGATGGCGACAGTCTCGGCCTCACGCCGCGCTAACGCTTTGATCCGGATCAATTCCTGTCCGCCGACCCGCCGCGCCGGGGGGCTGGCCCACGGTGGCCAGCCCCGGTTTGCTAGACTTGTGGGCCCTATCCATCCCGCCGCACCCGTCGCGGCCGCAGGAGCTTGAGAAATGGCAATCAAGGTTGGTATCAACGGTTTCGGTCGCATCGGGCGTAACGTCCTGCGCTCGGCGGTGCTGAACTTCGGCGACGACATCGAAATCGTGGCCATCAACGATCTGCTCGAGCCGGATTACCTGGCGTACATGCTCAAGTACGACTCCGTGCACGGCCGTTTCAAGGCCGACGTGGCGGTGCAGGGCAACGACCTGCTGGTCAACGGCAAGAAGATCCGCCTGACCCAGGAGCGCGACCCGGCCAACCTGAAGTGGAACGAGGTGGACGTGGACGTGGTGATCGAATCCACCGGCCTGTTCCTGACCAAGGAAACCGCGCAGAAGCACATCGATGCCGGCGCGAAGAAGGTCATCATGTCGGCGCCGTCGAAGGACGACACCCCGATGTTCGTCTACGGCGTGAACGACAAGACCTACGCCGGCCAGGCCATCGTCTCCAATGCTTCGTGCACCACCAACTGCCTGGCCCCGCTGGCCAAGGTCATCAATGACAAGTGGGGCATCAAGCGCGGCCTGATGACCACCGTGCACGCGGCCACCGCCACCCAGAAGACCGTCGATGGCCCGTCCAACAAGGACTGGCGCGGCGGCCGTGGCATCCTGGAAAACATCATTCCCTCCTCCACCGGTGCGGCCAAGGCCGTCGGCGTGGTCATCCCGGAACTGAACAAGAAGCTGACCGGCATGAGCTTCCGCGTCCCGACCTCGGACGTGTCGGTGGTCGACCTGACCGTCGAGCTGGAAAAGGAAGCCACCTACGCCGAGATCTGCGCCGAAGTGAAGGCACAGAGCGAAGGCCCGCTGAAGGGCATCCTGGGCTATACCGAAGACAAGGTGGTGGCCACCGATTTCCGCGGTGAGACCTGCACCTCGGTGTTCGACGCCGAAGCCGGTATCGCGCTGGACGGCACCTTCGTCAAGCTGGTGACCTGGTACGACAACGAGTGGGGCTACTCGAACAAGTGCCTGGAAATGGCCAAGGTCGTCGCCGCCAAGTAAGGCCGGCCAGGATCGCAAACGAACCCCGGCCTGGCCGGGGTTCGTCGTTCATGGGGCCGGGCCTGTCGTAGCATGGGCCGGTCGACCGCCGCCGCTGGGGCGCGGGATCGCATTGGAAGGCATGCAATGGAAGCACTGATCGCCCTGGTTGTCCTGGTTCTGCTGGCCATTCCCCTGTTGCTGGTGGTGGCGCTGGTGATGATCGCCGGCCTGCGCCGGCGTGTTGCCGCGCTGGAAGGCGCGCTGGCCGCCGCACCGGCTTCCCGACCGGCCCCGGTTGCCGCCGCCGAGGCTGCGCCTGCACGGCCGGTGGTGACGCCTGTGGCCAGCGCTGATCCGCCTTTCCTGCGGCCGGCACCGACCGCAGCGCCACCGCCAGCGCAGCCGCCGCTGCCCGCAGCGCCTGCCGCCGACGTGCCCGCGCCGCGCCCGGTTGCGCCGCCGCCGGTGCCATCGGCCCCCGTCGCACCGCCGTTGCCGGCCGAGCCGGCGCTGCCGAATTTCATCGAGCGTGGCATCGGCGCGGTCAAGCGCTGGTTCACCGAAGGCAACGTGCCGGTCAAGATCGGCATGCTGGTGCTGCTGGCCGGCGTCGCCGCGCTGCTGAAGTACGTCAGCGACCAGGGCTGGCTGGTGCTGCCGATCGAGTTGCGCCTGGCCGGCATCACCGTGGGTGCGCTGGGACTGCTGGCATTCGGCTGGCATCAGCGCGAGCGCCGGCGCCTGTTCGCGCTGGCCCTGCAGGGCGGGGCCATCGGCGTACTGCTGTTGACCATCTTTGCCGCGTTCAAGCGGTTCGAACTGCTCGCGCCGGGGTTCGCCTTTGCCAGTTCAATCGCACTGGTGGCCGGGCTGTGCGTGCTGGCGGTGGTGCAGAACTCGCGCACGCTGGCGGTGCTGGGCATCCTGGCCGGTTTCATGGCGCCGTTGTGGTTGTCTACCGGCAGTGGCAACCACGTGGGATTGTTCAGCTATTACGCCGTGCTCAACGCCGGCATCTTCGCCATCGCCTGGTTCCGCCCGTGGCGCGCGCTGAACCTGCTGGGCTTCGCCTTCACCTTCGGCATCGGCACGTTCTGGGGCGTGCTGCAGTACGCGCCGGACAAGTTCGCCAGCACCGAACCGTTCCTGCTGCTGTTCTTCGCGTTCTACCTGCTGATCCCGCTGTTGTACGCGCGCCGGCAGCCGGCCGGGCGGCGCGATCTGGTCGATGGCAGCCTGGTGTTCGGCACGCCGCTGGTGGCGTTCTCGCTGCAGGCGGGAATGCTGCATGAGCAGCCGATGACGCTGGCGCTGTGCGCGCTGGGCCTGGCGGCGATCTACGCGGTGCTGGCACGGGCATTGATCGCACGCGCGTCGTATACCGTGCTGGCGCAGTCGCATGCGGTGCTGGCGGTGGGCTTTGCCACGTTGGCGGTGCCGCTGGCGTTGTCGGCGCGGGCCACTGGCGCGGTGTTTGCGCTGGAAGGTGCCGGCCTGGCCTGGCTGGGGCTGCGTCAGAAGCGCTGGCTGCCGCAGGTGGCCGGTGCGCTGCTGCAGATCGGCGCGGCGTTCGCCTTTGTTGCAGGCGCCGACCACTGGCTTGAAGACGCGCGCTTCCTGCTCAACCCAACGGCCATCGGAGCACTGTTGCTGGCCGTGGCCGGGTTCGCCTCGGCGTGGAGCTACCAGCGCAGGCCACGCCATGAGGTCGCACTGGTCTACTACCTGTGGGGGCTGCTGTGGTGGCTGGGAGGGCTTGTCCACGAGATCTTCCGCTTCTTCCCGCACCGTACCGAAGCCGATGCGCTGCTGGTGCTGGTGGCCATCACCGCGTGGCTGGCCGCCGAGGTGCAGCGCCGCCAGCCGGCGCGTGCGCTGGGCGTGACAGCGCTGGCGATGCTGGCGCTGGGCTTCCCGCTGGCCCTGATGCAGAGCGATGCGCACCAGCAGCCGTTCGCAGGTTACGGCGCGCTGGCCTGGGCCGTGTTCGCACTGCTGGGCGTGCGCACGCTGCTGTGCCTGCGCCAGGGCGGCGACGCCGTGGCGCGCATTGCGCAGTTCCTGTGGTGGCTGCTGTGGCCGTCGCTGCTTTCGCTGCTGGCGTTGTGGGGCGGTGGCGAGGCTGGCCTGGCGCACGGCTGGACGACGCTGCTGATCACCCTGCCGTGGCTGCTGATGGCTGCGCTGTCGCTGTGGCGCTGGAGCGTACTGCGTTGGCCGCTGGGTGAAGCGTTCGACCGCGCGCGTACGCCGCTGCAGTGCGTGCTGTTCGGGCTGCTGTCGATCGGCTGGTTGTTCGGCCAGCTGTTGCCGGGCGATGCCGCTCCGCTGCTGTGGCTGCCGGTGCTGAACCCGGCCGAGATCGGCCAGTGGCTGAGCCTGCTGCTGCTGGCGCGTTGGCTGTACAGCGGGCAGGCACCGCAGGCCCTGCTGAACCTCCGCACGCCGCTGCTGGCACTGTCGGCCTTCGTCGCGCTGACCAGCCTGGTGCTGCATGGCGTGCATCAGTGGGGTGGCCTGTCGTGGAGCGCGTCGATGCTGCGCTTCAGCCTGGCGCAGACCAGCCTGACCGTGCTGTGGAGCGTGCTGGGCGTGATCGCCTGGGTGTGGGGCTCGCGCCGCGGCCAGCGTGTGCTGTGGATGGTCGGCGCGGTGCTGATGGGCGTGGTGCTGGCCAAGCTGGTGCTCGTCGATCGTCAGCACCTGGGCAACCTGCTGGGCATCGCATCGTTCATCGCCTACGGCCTGCTGTGCACGGTCGTGGGCTATCTGGCACCGGCACCGCCCAGCGCGGCGCCGACCGTGGAGGAAAAACAATGAAAACGTGGAGCAGGGCACTGCTGCCGGCAATGTTCGGCCTGCTGGCCGCTGTCGCTGCGCAGGCCGCCGAGTATCGAACGCAGTACGCCGAACAATGGCCGCTGACCCTGTCCAGCGCACAATCCGGTGCCTACCGTATCGTGCTGGAACCGGCGATCTACCGCCGTTCCGGTGCCGCCGACCTCGGCGATCTGCAGGTGTTCAACGCGGCTGGCCAGTCACTGCCTTCGGCGCTGCTGGCGCCGGACCAGCCGCTGGCGCAGCCACCGGTGCAGCGTGAACTGCCCTGGTTCGCGCTGCCGCCGTTGGCCGAAGCGCAGCGCAACGATCTGCAGTTGCTGACCGAACGTGATACCGACGGCCGCGTGCGCCGCGTCGAGGCGCGCGTGGGTGCCGGCGTGGCCGCCAACGCGCAGGGCGGCTGGCTGATCGACGCCAGCGTGCTGGACAAGCAGCCGATGGCAGCGCTGGTGCTGGACTGGGCCGACAGTGGCCAGCCTCTGCAGGCGCAGGTGCAGCTTGACGCCAGCGACGACCTGCAGCACTGGCGTCCGTTGGGCCGCGACATTCCGCTGGTGGATCTGCAGCGCGCCGGCAAGCGCCTGCTGCAGCGCCGCCTGCAGGTGGACGGTGAAGCGCGCTACCTGCGCGTGCTGGCACAGGGCGACGCACGCCTGCCGGTCCTGCGCAGCGTACTGGTTGAACTGCCACCGGCACCGGCCACGATTCCGTGGGAATGGCTGTCGCTGGAGCCGGCCGCGGCCGGCAAGGGCGAGTACACCTTCGAGATGGACGGGCGCTTCCCGGTGGCACGTGCCGACGTGGCCAGCACCGACAACAGCCTGGTGCAGTGGACGTTGTTCAGCCGCGATGACCCGGGCGCGGAATGGCAGCGTCGCAGCGCACCGTGGATTGCCTACCAGGTGCAGCAGGGAACGCAGGGCCAGCGCCAGCAGTCGGCCGCGCAGCCGCTGGGCGGCGTGTACCGCGACCGCTACTGGAAACTGGTGGCAAACCCGGCGGAGTCCGCGACCGCGCCGACCCTGCGCCTGGGTTACCAGCCGGAAGTGCTGGTGTTCCTGAGCCAGGGTGCCGCGCCCTACGCGTTGGCGGTGGGCAGTTCGACCGCGCGCCGCGCCGAAGCCCCGATCGGGGTACTGATCGAGGAGCTGCGGCAGCGCAATGATCCGTCGTGGCAACCGACACTGGCACGGCTGGAGGGCAGCCCGGAGCCGCTGGCCGGCGATGCCGCGCTGAAGTCGCAGCATGACTGGAAGGCGTGGCTGCTATGGGCGCTGCTGGGCCTGGGCGTGCTGGTGGTGGGTGGCCTGGCACTCAGCCTGCTGAAGCAGAAGCCGACGCCTTCGGCGTAGGTTCCGGCGAACGGCGCAGCCCCTCATGGGTGGGGTTGGTCGTGTAAAGCAGAAGCAAAAGCTGCGCTTGGCCGGGCGGGGTGGGTTCGCGGGGGACGCCGCAAGTACGTCCTTGTAGGCTTGGCCGCCGCATCCATGCGGCGGACACCCCCGCGAACCCGCCCCGCCCGGCCTCTGACAATTTCCGGTTGCTTCCCCCCACGGGACAGAAGAAAGAAGAGCAAGAGCGGAAGCGGGTCGCTTCGCTCGACGGCCATCGGGGTCAGATCCGTTTTCCGTAGGAAAACGGATCTGACCCCTTCCTTCTTCATCCGATACCACCAACTGCTCTTGCCTTTGCCATCCGCTCCACTGCAGGAACCTGTCGAGGCCGGGGTGGTGTGGGGTCGCGGGGGCGTAAGCGCCATGGATGGCGCGCCCGAGCCTCCATGGATGGATTCACGGCGTCCCCCGCGGCCCCACACCGCCCCGGCCCACCCACAGCACCACGAAGCGCCAGTGATTTTGCTTCGGCTGTTGCTGTTGCCCTGCGCCTCTGCCTGCCGCAGGCATCGGCCCTCCCACCACCCGCACCCGATACAATGGCCGTCTGCCGCATCCCGGCATCCCGTCCCTGAGCCAAAGAGTTGCCCATGTCCATCGTCCGCATGACCGACCTCGACCTCTCCGGCAAGCGCGTGCTGATCCGCCAGGATCTGAACGTGCCGATCGAGAATGGCCGCATCACTTCCGAACAGCGCATCACCGCTTCGCTGCCGACGCTCAAGCGCGCACTGGAGCAGGGCGCGGCGGTGATGGTCACCTCGCACCTGGGGCGCCCGAAGGAAGGCGTGTGGAGCGAAGCCGATTCGCTGGCCCCGGTCGCCGCCCGCCTGTCCGAACTGCTCGGCCGCGAGGTCCCGCTGGTGCGTGACTGGGTTGACGGCGTGGACGTCCAGCCGGGCCAGCTGGTGCTGCTGGAAAACTGCCGCATGAACGTGGGCGAGGGCAAGGATGATGAAGCCCTGTCGAAGCAGTACGCCGCACTGTGCGATGTGTTCGTGATGGATGCCTTTGGTACCGCGCACCGCGCCCAGGCCTCCACCCACGGCGTCATCCGCTTCGCCCCGGTGGCCGCCGGCGGCCCGCTGCTGATGGCCGAGCTGGATGCGCTGGCACAGGCACTGGACGCGCCGGCCAAGCCGTTGCTGGCCATCGTGGCCGGCAGCAAGGTCAGCACCAAGCTGGAACTGCTGGCCAATCTGGTTGGCAAGGTCGACCAGCTGATCGTCGGCGGCGGCATCGCCAACACCTTCATCGCCGCCGCCGGCTACAACGTCGGCAAGTCGCTGTACGAACCGGACCTGCTGGATACCGCCAGGAAGATCGTGGCCGATGCCAAGGCGCGCGGCGCGGACATCCCGCTGCCGGTGGACGTGGTCACCGCCAAGCAGTTCCTGCCCGATGCCGCTGCCGAAGTGAAGGCGGTTGACGCCGTTGCCGAAGACGACCTGATCCTGGACATCGGTCCGCAGACCGCCGCGCAGTACGCGCAGCTGATCGAAAAGGCCGGCACCGTGGTCTGGAACGGCCCGGTCGGCGTGTTCGAGTTCGAAGCCTTCAGCAAGGGCACCGAAGCGTTGGCCCGCGCCATCGCCAGCTCGCCGGCATTTTCCATCGCCGGCGGTGGCGACACCCTGGCGGCGGTCGACAAGTTCGACATCGCCAAGGACGTCAGCTACATCTCCACCGGTGGTGGCGCGTTCCTGGAGTTCCTGGAAGGCAAGACCCTGCCGGCAGTGGCGGCACTGGACGCGCGCGGCGCATGAGTGCCGACCCGCGCAGGGATGTCCTGTTCTTCGACCTGGACGGCACGCTGATCGATTCGCAGGTAGGCATCACCGCCTGCATCGCCTATGCGTTGCAGAAGATGGACCATCCGGTGCCGGCGCAGGACACGCTGCTGGGCTGGATCGGTCCGTCGCTGCGCACCACCTTCGCGCCGCTGTTCGGTGAACCGGCGCGTGTGGAGCAGGCGGTGGGCTATTACCGCGAGCGTTTCGACGCCGAAGGTTGGCGCGAGCACACCGTGTATCCGCAGATCGAAGACACCCTGCGCACGCTGCATGGTCGCGGCCACCGCCTGGCGGTGGTCACGGCCAAGAACGAGCCGCATGCGCGCCGTATCCTCGCCCACCTGCCGTTTGGCGGGCTGTTCGAGGAGATCGTCGGTTCCACCCTGGACGGCTCACGCAGCCACAAGCCGGAACTGGTCGGCGAGGCGCTGCGCCGCCTGCGGGTGCAGCCGGCACAGTGCTGGATGATCGGCGACCGTCGCATGGACATCGAAGGCGCACGTCACCACGGCCTGCGCAGTGTCGGTGTGCTGTGGGGCTTTGGTGGCGAGGCCGAACTCACCGAAGCCGGTGCCGGCCAGCTGGCACGCGAGCCGGCGCAGCTGACGACGCTGCTGGCCTAACTTCCTGTAGAGCCGAGCCCACGCTCGGCTGATTGCGGCCCACGGCCCAGCCGAGCATGGGCTGGGCTCTACGCAACCGCTCCCTGCGCCAGCGTATGTCCGGAGCATGTCCGTTGCATGACCCGTGAAGTCAGGTGGCGCAAGGCTGTAACCGTATACATGGGGCGTGAAGGATGTGCTAATTTCCGTCCTTTAACGGGAGAGGCCCCTTCATCATGTTCGAGCGTCAGCGTCGCACCAAGATCCTTGCCACCCTCGGTCCGGCCACTGATCCGCCGGGCGTGCTGGAGGATCTGTTCCGCGCCGGCGTCAACGTGGTGCGCCTGAACTTCAGCCACGGTGACCCGTCCGGCCAGGCCAAGCGTGCCGCGGAAGTGCGTGCCGCCGCAGCCCGCGTGGGCGTGGAAGTCGGCATCCTGGCCGACCTGCCGGGCCCGAAAATCCGCATTGAGCGTTTCGCCGAAGGCAAGGTGCAGCTGAAGGCCGGCGACCGCTTCGACCTGATCGCCAGCGAGAACGCCGGCCCGGGCAACGCCAGCCAGGTCGGCGTCAGCTACCTCGGCCTGCCGCAGGACGTCGGCCCCGGTGATGTGCTGCTGCTCGACGATGGCCTGATGCAGCTGCAGGTGGTGGAAGTGCAGGGCGACCGCATCGTCAACACCGTGCTCAACGATGGCGTGCTGTCCGACCGCAAGGGCCTGAACAAGCAGGGCGGCGGCCTGTCGCTGGGCGCGCTGACCGAGCGTGACAAGGAACTGATCGGCATCGTCGCCAAGATCGGCGTCGACTTCATCGCCGTGTCGTTCTGCCGCAACGCGCAGGACATGAACGATGCGCGCGAGATCGCCCGCTCGCACGGTTGCGACGCCGCGCTGGTCTCGAAGATCGAGCGCACCGAGGCGATCGAGAACCTGGAAGAAATCGTCGAGGCCAGCGACGTGGTGATGGTGGCCCGCGGTGACCTCGGCGTGGAAATCGGCGACGCCGAACTGCCGGGCCTGCAGAAGAAGATCATCAAGGCCTCGCTGGCGCAGAACAAGGTGGTGATCACCGCCACGCAGATGCTGCAGTCGATGGTGGAAAGCCCGATCCCGACCCGCGCCGAAGTGCTGGACGTGGCCAATTCGGTCATCGACGGTACCGACGCGGTGATGCTGTCGGCCGAAACCGCCGCTGGCGCCTACCCGGTCAAGGCCGTGGAAGCGATGGCACGCATCTGCCTGGGCGCCGAGCGCCAGTTCCAGACCGAGACCGATTTCAACGCCTCGCCGCGCAACCTGGAGCGTGCCGACCAGGCCATCGCCATGGCCACCATGTTCCTGTCGCAGCACGTGGGCGTGCGCGCGATCGTGGCCATGACCGAATCCGGTGGCACCGCCCGTTACCTGTCGCGTTTCCGCGCCAAGGCGCCGGTGTTCGCGGTGACCCGCCATGACGGCGCACGCCGGCAGATGGCGCTGATGCGCGATGTCTATCCGATCAACTTCGACAGCCGCGGGCTGACCCCGCGCGAAGCCGCACGTGGCAGCATCCGCCTGCTGGTGGAATCGGAACTGCTGCAGGCCGGTGACCGCGTCGTATTCACCAGCGGCGAGCACATGGAGACGCTGGGCGCGACCAACACCCTGCGCCTGCTGGAAGTGGGCGAGGACGGCCGCGCCAGCGGCCTGGGCGACCTGTAAGCCCTGGCGGTATCGGGTCGGAGCCGCTGTGCGGATCCGACCCGGGGTCAGATCCCCGAAGGGGCTCTGACCCCCAACGGCAGGACATGGCGTGTCCGGTGCGGACATTGGAATCGTTTCCAACCTGGCCTCGACGGCGAGGCAACGGGTGGCGGGGCTATACTTACGTTTTTCCCGCACCCGCCACAGGAAGTACATGAGCATCGAACAGCTGGCTGAAACCGCCCAGGCCATGGTTGCCCCGGGCAAGGGCATCATCGCGATCGACGAATCCACCGCTACCATCGCCAAGCGTTTTGCTGGCGTCGGCATCGAGAACACCGAGGAGAACCGTCGCGCCTACCGCGAACTGTTGCTGACCACGCCGAAGCTCAACGAGCACATTTCCGGCGCCATCCTGTACGACGAAACCATCCGCCAGTCGACCAAGGACGGCGTGCCGTTCGCCAAGTACATGGCCGACCACGGCATGATTCCGGGCATCAAGGTGGACAAGGGTGCGCACCCGCTGGCCGGCTGCCCGGGTGAGCTGGTGACCGAAGGCCTGGACGGCCTGCGCGAGCGCCTGCAGGAGTACTACAAGCTGGGCGCGCGCTTTGCCAAGTGGCGTGCGGTGATCAACATCGGCGAGAGCATTCCGTCGGGCACCTGCATCGAGTCCAACGCCCACGCGCTGGCCCGCTATGCGGCGTTGTGCCAGGAATGCGGCCTGGTGCCGATGGTCGAGCCGGAAGTGATCATGGACGGCGACCACGACATCGAGACCTGCTACGAAGTGACCGAAGCGACCCTGCGTTCGCTGTTCGATGCGCTGTACCAGCAGAACGTGCTGCTGGAAGGCACCATCCTGAAGGCCTCGATGGTCATCTCCGGCAAGGGCTGCGATGAGCAGGCCGACGTCGAGGAAGTGGCCGAATCGACCGTCATGTGCCTCAAGAGCACCGTGCCGGCGATCCTGCCGGGCGTGGTGTTCCTGTCCGGCGGCCAGACCGACGAGCAGTCCACCGCACACCTGAACGCGATGAACCAGCTGGGCAACCTGCCGTGGCCGCTGAGCTTCTCCTACGGCCGTGCCATGCAGCAGGCCGCGCTGAAGCTGTGGGCCAAGGACATGAAGGGCAACTACGCTGCGGCGCAGAAGACCGTGTTCGAGCGCGCCAAGGACAACGGCCTGGCCGCGCTGGGCAAGTGGAACGGTTGATCCGTTCCATCGCAGGATGAACAGGGCAACGCCGGCATCACGCCGGCGTTTGCTTTTGCGGGTATCGTTTCCGCCCCCGCGTGCCCGGCCGGCATGCGGGAACTACATGGAAGGCCAAGGAGAAACAACATGCGTTTGGCAGCACTCACACTGGCCGTTGCCACGGCCCTGGTCGCCGGCGGTTGCAACCGCATCGGTGGCAGCGCGGATGCGGGCAAGGCCGCATCGCTGGAATTCGACAAGCCGGTGTCCGGCGAGATCACCTCGCGCAGCGGCATCAACTTCAACGACGGCAGCCATCACCAGCTCTACCAGATCACGCTGGCCGACAAGGACCTGGTCGGCCTGAAGCTGACCGGTGCACTGAGCGGCTCGATCGCCGTGTTCAGCAACGGCAGCCTGGTGTCCACCAGCAACACCGGCTACGAGCGCGAAGGTGACGTTTCGCTGGCTTTCCGCGCCAACGGTGGCGGCACCTACCAGGTGGCGGTCAACGCCGATGGCGCGACCGCCTTTGGCCCGTATCGCCTGCGCGCCGAGAAGCTGAAGCCGTATGACGGCAAGCCGCTGCTGGGCAGTGGCGAGGTGGTCGACATGCTCGCCAGCGATTCGCAGGACTACACGCTGCAGGTGGAGAAGGAAGGCCTGTACGAGATCCGCCTGGTGTCGGACGTGTTCGATCCGGTGCTGAAGCTGTCCGGCCAGGGCGTGGATGCCGAGAACGACGATGGCGGTGACAGCACCAACTCGCGCCTGAGTCTGTCGCTGAAGCCGGGCAAGTACACCCTGACCGCGCGTGGCCTCGGCAGCGGCGTCAATGGCATGTTCACCCTGACCGCCACGCGCATCGAGCTGCCGGGCAATCTGGTCGAGCGCGATGGCAGCGCGCTGCCGAGCTCGGGCAGCGTCTACACCATGCTCGACAATGAGGGCCGCCGCCGCTTCCTGCTGACCCTGGATCGCCCGGCCGACGTGCGTCTGGATGCGATCTCCAGCCAGGTCGACACCGTGCTGCGCGTGGTTGGTGGCGACGTCGAGCTGAGTGACGACGATGGTGGCAATGGCACCAATGCGCGCCTGCAGGAAACGCTGCCGGCCGGTCACTACACAGTGGACGTGTCCAGCCTGAACGACGCTGCCGGCCTGGTGGAAGTGCGCGTGCAGGTGGAGGGCGCCAGCACGGGTGCGGCCGCCGTGGCCGAGGACGCCGCCGTGGAAGCCGCCAGCCCCTGAGGCAGATCCACACCATGCGTGGATGACACTGACCGCACAACGGAAAAGGCCGGGCAATGCCCGGCCTTCTTCGTTCTCCCAACCCGTCGCTCAATGCGCGGCGGCCAGGCCTGCATCGCCCAGCGGCGGCAACATCGCGCCGCGCGGCTCGCTTTCCGGGCTCTGACCCGCCGCAGCCAATGCCTGCTGATAGGCCTTGGCCGTGGCCGTATTGAACGCGACCAGCACGATGCGCATCGGCTGCGCATGGCTGCGCTGCCACGCCAGCGTTTCGGTCACCGCGACCTGCGCGGCCTGGTACAGCGGATAGCCGTACACACCGCAACTGATAGCCGGGAACGCGATCGACTGCACGCCCAACGACTCGGCCAGCTGCAGCGATTTCCAGTAGCAGTTGGCCAGCAGTGCCGGTTCGTCGCGCTGGCCGTCGTGCCAGACCGGGCCCACCGTGTGCAGTACATGTCGCGCCGGCAACGCATAGGCACCGGTGGCGCGTACTTCGCCGGTCGGGCAGCGTACGCCCGGGCGCAGCTCCGGCAACTGCGCACATTCGGTCAGCAATGCGGCGCCGGCCGCGCGATGGATCGCGCCGTCGACGCCGCCGCCACCGAGCAGTGTTTCATTGGCCGCGTTGACGATCGCATCCACCGCCAGGGTCGTGATGTCGCCCTGCCAAACTTCGATCTTCATGCGTCCGTCTCCTGCCTGTGAGGTGATCCGCGCAGCATCTGCGCCGGCTGTTCCCACGGTAGGGGACAGGGCATCGATACTGCGTCATGACCGTCTCACGCGCTGCGATCCGACGGCCTTCGCGCACGATGGAGGGCGGCGCCTTCACGCAGGCTGAAGCAGAACGGGGTCGGAGCCCTTTCCCTGCGGAAAGGGATCCGACCCCGGGCATGCAGCATGGGGTCAGATCCTTTTCCGGATGGAAAAGGCTCTGACCCCGGGTGTCACGGCAGACCGGCCAGCCACTCGTCGTCGGAGCCTTCATTCACATCGGCGAACAGCGGGGTGGAGAAGTAGCGCTCGCCGGTGTCCGGCAGCATGGCCAGGATCACTGCGCCCGGTTCAGCACGCGCGGCCACGTCCAGCGCACTGGCCACGGTGGCACCGGCGGAGATGCCGACGAAAATGCCTTCCTCGGCCGCCAGGCGGCGTGCGGTGGCAATGGCACGGTCGTCGTCGACCGACACCAGTTCGTCCACCACATCGCGGTTGAGCACGTCGGGCACGAAGTCCGGTGTCCAGCCCTGGATCTTGTGCGGCTTCCAGTCATCGCCCTTCAGCAGTGCGGCGCCGGCAGGTTCGGTGGCGATGATGCGGGTCTGCGGGCGCGCGACCTTCAGCACTTCACCGACGCCGGTGAGCGTGCCGCCGGTGCCCCAGCCGCTGACGAAGTAGTCCAGCCGCTTGCCGGCGAAGTCGCGCAGGATTTCCGCGGCGGTGGTGTTGCGGTGATAGGCCGGATTGGCCGGGTTGGCGAACTGGCTGGCCAGGAACCAGCCATGCTGCTCGGCCAGTTCACGCGCCTTGCGTACCATGCCGCTGCCACGCTCGGCGGCTGGGGTCAGGATCACCTTGGCACCGTAGGCGCGCATCAGCTTGCGGCGTTCCACCGAGAACGTCTCGACCATGGTGGCCACGAACTTGTAACCACGTGCGGCGGCGACCATCGCCAGCGCCACGCCGGTGTTGCCCGAGGTGGCCTCGACGATGGTGTCGCCGGGCTTGAGCAGGCCACGCGCTTCGGCGTCGAGGATGATCGCCAGCGCCAGCCGGTCCTTCACCGAGCCGCCGGGGTTGAACGACTCGACCTTGGCGTAGACGCTGACCTGTGGCGGCGCTAGGCGCTGCAGTCTGACGATGGGGGTGTTGCCGACGGTATCGAGGATGGAGTCGTACAGGGCCATGGATGCACTCCGGAAACGGGGCCGCGCCGGGCATCGGCGGGCAAAGGGGGGAGGGCTGGCTGTTCAGGCCAGCGGCTGCCGGCTGACCGTAGCGCCGGCATATGACGCCCGGAAATGACCAGATACCTTTCTTAAACAACCTTTGGTTATAAGCTGGTGACGGCAATTGACCCTAGAGTGGACCTCCGCCCCATGCCGCCCGCCTGCCCATGACGCTGACCCAGCTGCGCTACCTGGTTGCCATCGCCGACGCCGAGCTGAACATCACGCTGGCCGCCTCGCGCGTGCACGCCACCCAGCCCGGCCTGTCCAAGCAGCTCAAGCAGCTGGAGGACGAGCTCGGTTTCCTGTTGTTCGTGCGCAAGGGGCGCAGTCTGGAATCGGTCACTCCGGCCGGCACCGAGGTCATTTCGCGTGCCCGTGCGGTGCTGGCCGAAGCCAACAACATCCGCACCTATGCCGCCAACCAACGCCGTGAAAGCCAGGGCCAGCTGATCCTGACCACCACCCACACCCAGGCGCGTTTCGTGCTGCCGCCGGCGGTGGCGGCGATCAAGCAGGCCTACCCGCAGGTCAGCGTGCATCTGCAGCAGGCGGCCGAAGCCGACGCGCTGGACCGGTTGAAGCAGGGTGATGCCGATATCGCCATCATCAGTACGGCCGGCAGTGAACCGACCGATGGCATCGCGGTGCCGCTGTTCCGCTGGCGGCGGTTGGTGGTGGTGCCCAAGGGCCACCCGCTGGACCGCGCCGGGCGCGTGCCGGACCTGGCCGCGTTGGCCCGGCAACCGCTGATCAGCTATGAATCCTCCACGCGCCCGAACTCGTCGCTGCAGCGTGCCTTCGCCGCACATGGCCTGGTGCCCGATCTGGCGCTGACCGCACTGGATGCCGATCTGATCAAGACCTACGTACGCACCGGGCTGGGCGTGGGCCTGCTGGCCGAGATGGCGGTCAGTGCCAATGATGAAGACCTGAAGGCATGGCCGGCGCCGGATCCGATCAGCGAGTGCATCGCCTGGGCGGTGCTGCCGCGCGACCGGGTGCTGCGCGATTACGCGCTGGAGCTGGTGCATGTGCTGGCCCCGCAGATTGACCCGCGCGATCTGCGAAGGGTGCTGGATGGCAACCAGGCCGCCGCGTGGCCAGTGCCGCCGACCTGGGAATCGCTGACCCAGACCATCACGGTGTGAAGTTGGTCGAGCAGGGCTTGCAGCCCTGCACCTGCTGTAGTGCCGGCCGCTGGCCGGCAACCTCAACAGCAACAGCAGAAGCTGGCATTCCGTGGGATGGCGGGGCGGTGTCGGAGTGCGGGGACGCCGCAAGTACCCCTCCGGGGCCCGGCCCAGCCGCCGGCGGCTGTGCGTTCGGGCGCTTGCGAAGCAGTGCTTCGCAAGCAAAGCGCCCTCACCCCTGTAGGCTTGGCAGCCGCATCCATGCGGCTGACACCCCGCACTCCGACACCGCCCCACCTCTGACAGATTCCGGCGGCTGTGGGTAGGTGTCGACCTTGGTCGACACATCTGTCAGATATCGAAATACATCTGGGGTCAGATCCGTTTTCCTGCGGAAAACGGATCTGACCCCATGCCATTCCGACAGCTCGCAGAAAACTGTCGAAGGCGGGGTGGGTCCGGTTGCGGGAGTGTCCGCGGCATGGATGCCGCGGCCAAGCCCCCATGGATGGGTTTACGGCGTCTCCCGCAACCGGACCCACCCCGCCAACCCACAGGAAGCCGCTTTTGCTTTTGTTGTTGCTTCGGCTCTTGCCGTGGTCTCTGCAGGTGCAGGGCGCAGCCCTGCCAACACCCCCTCCTGCGACGGTTCGTCGCACGGGCATCCCGGCAGCCGGCTCTACACTAGCGCGGTGCCCTGCCTGTCCCGCCCGCAACGCTTTCTGCTCCAGCTCGCCGTCCTGGCGACGCTGCTGATGGTGCTTGCGCCGCTGGTCAGCCGCGCGCTGCAGGCGCCGCCGATGGACCACGCCGCCATGGGGCATGACATGCACGACATGGCCATGGCCGGGCATGAGCAGCACAACGCTGCGACGACAGCGCCCAGTCGGCCGGCCGATCCCCACGCCATGCACGGCGAAGCCTGCGAATACTGCGTGCTGGCCATGCGCCTGCTGCCCTGGCTGGCGGTGCTGGTGCTGCTGTTGCCGCTGCTGTGGCGTCCGCGGCTGACCTTTGCGTGGACGCAGCAGGTGCTGCCGGCGCTGCGCTGGCCGGCACATGCCGCGCGTGGACCACCGCGCCGCTCCATCGTCCGCTGATGTCCCCATGAATCTGCCGCACGACGTCCGCACGGACGCCGTGCGCGCGTGCGTACCCTGGAGCTGTTCCGATGAAAATGACTTCCCGCCCCGCGGGCGCCTGCGCGCGCCTGCCGGTTGCCCTTGGCCTGGCCGTGGCCGCGACCGCGTCGCTGGCCCACGCCACACCCGCCGAGCAGGCGCGCACCCTCGATACCGTAGTGGTCACCGCCGCCGCGCCGTCGTCGCCGCTGCACTGGGAGACCGATCCGCGCCTGCCCCGGCAGCCGGTACCGGCCAGTGACGGCGCCGACTACCTGAAAACCGTTCCCGGCTTCTCCGCCATCCGCAATGGCGGCACCAATGGCGACCCGATGCTGCGCGGCATGTTCGGTTCGCGCCTGAACATCCTCAGCAATGACGGCAACCTGATCGGTGCCTGCCCCTCGCGCATGGACAATCCGCTGTCCTACATCGCACCGGAAAGCTTCGACCGGCTGATCATCATCAAGGGGCCGCAGAGCGTGCGCTGGGGCGCCGGTGCCTCGGCCGGCACCGTGCGCTTCGAACGCGATACGCCGCGCTTCGAGGAACCGGGCCTGCGCGCCGACGCCAGTGCCCTGGTCGGTTCGCGCAACCGCAATGACCAGGTGCTGGACCTGACCGTGGGCAACCCGACCGGTTATGTGCGCGCCAGCGGCAACCGTTCCGAGGCCGATGACTACAAGGATGGCCACGGTGAGGTGGTGCCGTCGAAGTGGCGCAAGTGGAATGGCGACGTGGCCGTCGGCTGGACGCCGGATGCGGACACGCTGCTGGAAGTCTCCGCCGGTGCCGGCGATGCGATCGCGCGTTATGCCGGGCGCGGCATGGACGGTGCCGCGTTCGAGCGCACCAGCTACGCGGCGCGTTTCGAGAAGCGCAACCTGCCCGGTGCCTGGGACACGGTGCAGGCCAATGTGTACTACAACGAAGCCGACCATGTGATGGACAACTACACGCTGCGCACGCCGAATCCGCACAGCATGATGCCGATGCCGATGGCATCGAACGTGGACCGCCGTACCCAGGGTGGCCGCGTCAGTTCCGAGTGGCGCTGGCAGGACGTGCAGCTGGTGGCCGGTGTGGACGGCGAGGACAGCCGTCATCGTGGCCGCATGGGCATGGGCCGTGACACCTACAGGCAGGCCGACTGGCAGACCGATGCCAACTTCCGTCGCTATGGCGTGTTCACCGAACTGACGCTGGGCGCTGGCAGCGACCAGCGCTGGATCAGCGGTCTGCGCATCGATCGCGCCAGCGTGCGCGATGAGCGGCAGTCGATCCGCGGCATGATGGGCAGCATGCCCAATCCGACCACGGGCCAGCGTCGCAAGGAATGGCTGGGCAGCGGCTTCCTGCGCTACGAGCAGGACCTGGCCGACGGCCTGACCTGGTACGCCGGCCTCGGCCACAGCCAGCGCATGCCCGATTACTGGGAGCTGTTCTCGCCCGATCACGGCCCGGCCGGTGCACCGAACGCGTTTGCCGGCATCCAGCCCGAGCGCACCACCCAGCTCGACGTCGGCCTGCAGTACAAGGGCCCGCGCGTGCAGGCCTGGCTCTCGGCCTACGCCGGGCAGATCCAGAACTACATCCTGTTCACCTATCACGGCAGCGGCATGATGGGCATGAGCCAGGCCAGCAACATCGATGCGCGCATCGCCGGCGCCGAGGCGGGGCTGGATGTGCGCGTGGGCGAACAATGGAAGCTGGGCGGTACGTTGGCCTACGCCTGGGGCGAGAACCGCGACCAGCAGCGTCCGCTGCCGCAGATGCCGCCGCTCGAAGCGCGCCTGAGCGCCAACTGGGAAGGCCAGCGCTGGAGTGCCGGTGCATTGGTGCGTGCGGTGACCCAGCAGCATCGTGTCGCAGATGGACAGGGCAACGTGGTGGCCCAGGACCTCGGGCCGAGCGCGGGGTTCGCCACCCTCGCACTCAATGCGGCCTACCGCTTCAACCCGCAGCTGCAGCTCAGCGCCGGCGTCGACAACCTGTTCGACCGTGCCTACAGCGAGCATCTGAACCTGGCCGGCAGTGCCGACTTCGGCTTCCCGGCCGATCCGGTCCGCATCAACGAACCCGGTCGCAGCGTGTGGATGAAGGTGAATTACCGGTATTGATCCGCCGCGCATGGCCCGGCGCTAGCCATGCATCGGGCAAAAAAACGGGGCCGGATCCCCGCCAGGATCCGCCCCCACCCGACGCCCTCTGCCGGGCAGCTTCGACTCTACGATGACAGCGCAGTCGATGGGGCACCGGATACACCCCGACACACGCCGACACCGCGCCCTTCAGCCTTGCACGGAACGGGTTCAAGGCGCCATCGCAACATCGGTTCCACGACGGTAAACGCTTGGCACATACCGCTTTTACGGGCCCTTGCCTACACTCGGCGGCCGTGGATCAATCAGGACCGTTCATGTTGGCTCGTATCGCTTCGACCCTGGCCTTCGGCCTCAGCCTGGCCGTGCTGGCCGGGTGCGCAGGCAAACCGGAGGCCGCCGCACGCCGGCAGGGGGAAGCGGTGCCGGTCACCGCGCAGGTCGTGCAGTCCAGGCCGTGGAATGACACCCTGCAGGCGCTGGGCACGGCCAAGGCGCGCGAGTCGATCAGCGTCACCGCCAAGGTCAGCGAGATCGTCGAGAAAGTGCATTTCGAAAGCGGCCAGCACATCGCCGCCGGTGCGCCGATTGTGACCCTGCGCGGGCAGGCCCAGGAAGCGGCGCTGGTGCAGGCGCAGGCTACCTTCCACGAAGCCGACCAGCTGTACAAGCGGCAGCGCGAGCTGGCCACGCAGCGGCTGGTATCCAGCGCCACGCTGGATACGCAGAAGTCGATCCGCGATGCCGCCGAGGCGCGTGTGACGCAGATGCAGTCGGACATCGGTGACCGTCGTGTGCGCGCGCCGTTCGCCGGCGTGCTCGGCATCCGCCAGGTCAGCCCCGGCACGCTGCTGACACCGACCACGGTGATCGCCACGCTCGACGACATCGAGCACATGCATGTTGATTTCCAGGTACCGGAAGTGGAGCTGGCCGCGCTCGGTGTCGGTGACAAGGTCAGTGCCACCAGCGTGGCGTGGCCGGGCCGCAGCTTCGAGGGCGTGGTCAGCACCATCGACGCGCGCATCGACCCGGCCACCCGTGCGGTGACTGTGCGCGCCGACTTCGCCAACGGCGATCACGCGCTGCGCCCGGGCATGCTGCTCGATGTGCGCCTGTTCCGGCCCGAGCGCCCGGCGCTGGTGGTGCCGGAAATCGCCGTGGTGCAGGTCGGCCGCGATACGTTTGTGTACCGCATCAAGGCCGATGAAAGCGTCGAGCGCGTCGATGTGGTCACCGGAGCACGCCGCGCCGGCGTGGTGGAAATCAAGCAGGGCCTGGACGCCGGCCAGCGCATCGTGGTCGATGGCACCGGCAAGCTGCGCCCGGGCCTGAAGGTGGCGGCCAAGGACGCCGCACCTGCCAGCGGTGCGAAGCCGGCTGACGCGCCGGCGCCGGTCGCGGCCGAGGGCCACGGCGGATGAAGCTGTCCGACATTTCCATCCAGCGGCCAGTGTTCGCCGTGGTGATGAGCCTGCTGCTGCTGGTGCTGGGCGTGATGTCCTTCACCCGACTGACCCTGCGCGAGCTGCCGGCCATCGATCCGCCGATCGTCTCGGTGTCGGTGGACTACACCGGCGCGTCGGCGGCGGTCATCGAAAGCCGCATCACCCAGGTGCTGGAAGATGCGCTGGCCGGTATCGAAGGCATCGATACGATCAACGCGCGCAGTACCAACGGCCGCTCGCAGGTCAGCATCGAATTCACCTCCAACCGCGATATCGAAGCAGCGGCCAACGATGTGCGCGATGCGGTCAGCCGCGTCGCCGACCGCATGCCGGAAGAAGCGCGCCCGCCGGAAATCGCCAAAGTCGAGAGCGACGCCGACCCGATCATCTGGTTCAACATGGTCTCTTCGACCATGGACACGCTGGAACTGAGCGACTACGCCGACCGCTATGTTGTCGATCGTTTTTCCAGTCTCGATGGCGTGGCCCAGGTCCGCATCGGTGGCCGCCAGCGCTATGCGATGCGCATCTGGCTGGACCGTGACCAGCTGGCCGCACGCGGGCTGACCACCGGCGATGTGGAAACCGCACTGCGCAACGAGAACGTGGAACTGCCGGCTGGCCGCATCGAGTCGACCGACCGCGATTTCACCCTGCGCGTGGAGCGCAACTACATCAAGCCGGAAGACTTCGCGACCATCCCGCTGGGCAAGGGCCGCGACGGCTACGTGGTGCGCATGGGCGACGTGGCGAAGATCGAGCTGGCTTCGGCCGAGCGTCGCGCGTATTACCGCAGCAACGGCGAGCCGGGCATCGGCCTGGGCATCGTCAAGACCTCCACCGCCAACTCGCTGGACGTGGCGCGCACCGCACGTGCCGAGGCCGAGCGCGTGGCGCTGTCGCTGCCCAAGGGCACGCAGATCTTCGTGGCGTTCGACAACACCACCTTCATCGAAGCCGCCGTGGACCGCGTCTACGCCACGCTGGTGGAAGCGATGATCCTGGTGCTGGCGGTGATCTGGCTGTTCCTCGGCAGCTTCCGCGCTGCGCTGATTCCGGCGGTGACCGTGCCGGTCTGTCTGGTGGCCGCCTTCATCGCGCTGTATGCGTTCGACTTCTCGATCAACCTGCTGACCCTGCTGGCGCTGGTACTTTGCATCGGCCTGGTGGTGGACGATGCGATCGTGGTGGTGGAGAACGTGCAGCGCCGCATCGATCTGGGCGAGCCCCCGCTGGTGGCCTCCAAGCGCGGCACCGCGCAGGTCGCCTTCGCGGTCATTGCCACCACCGCCGTGCTGGTGGCGGTGTTCCTGCCGGTCGGCTTCCTGGAAGGCAATACCGGACGATTGTTCCGCGAACTGGCGGTGGCGCTGGCCGCAGCGGTGGCGCTGTCTGCATTCGTGGCGCTGACGCTGACGCCGATGATGGCCTCCAAGCTGCTCAAGCCGCACACCGGTCAGGCACCGCGTGGCCTGCATGGCTTCATCAACCGCAACCTGGAACGCCTGGCCTCGGGCTACGGCCGCGTGCTCGACCACCATGTCGATCGCACCTGGATCTACCTGCTGGTGATGGTGGCCGCGCTGGCCGCCAGTTGGGGCCTGCTGAAGCTGCTGCCGTCGGAGCTGGCGCCGGCCGAAGACCGCGGTTCGTTCCAGATCATGATTGACGGCCCGGAAGGTGCCGGCTACGACTACACCGTGCAGCAGGTGCAGCAGGTGGAAGCGCTGCTGGCCCCGCATGTCGGCGCCGACAAGCCGATCGTGCGTGCCAACCCGCGCGTGCCCGGCGGCTTCGGTGCCAGCGAGGAAATGCACACCGGCCGCGTCAGCATCTTCCTGCAACCGTGGCGGCAGCGCAGTGAGGCCACGCCGGATGTGGCCAATGAACTGCAGAAGGAACTGGACACGATCCGTGGCGTGCGCGTGCGTACGCAGGTGGGCGGCGGCCTGGTGCGCAGTGGCGGCCAGCCGTTCCAGATCGTACTGGGCGGCCCGGAATACGCCGAGATCGCGCAGTGGCGCGACCGCATCCTGCTGCGCATGGCCGACAACCCGGGCCTGGTCGGCCCCGACTCGGACTACAAGGAAACCCGGCCGCAGATGCGGGTGAACATCGACCGCCAGCGTGCGGCCGACCTCGGCGTGCCGGTCACCGCGATCGGTTCGGCGCTGGAAACCATGATGGGTTCGCGCCGCGTCACCACCTTCGTCGACAACGGCGAGGAGTACGACGTGCTGGTGCAGGCCGGCCGCGATGGCCGCGCCAGCCCGGCCGATCTGGCCGCGATCCGCGTGCGTGCCACCTCCGGCGAGCTGGTGCCGCTGTCCAACCTGGTCACGCTGAGTGAAGTGGCCGAGGCCGGCACCCTGAACCGCTTCAACCGCCTGCGCTCGATCACCATCAGTGCCGGCCTGGCGCCGGGCTATCCGCTCGGCGAAGCCATCGCCTGGGCGCAGAACGTGGCCCGCGAGGAGCTGCCGCAGTACGCGCAGGTCAACTGGAAGGGCGAGTCGCGCGAATACCAGAGCGCTGGCGGCGCGGTGCTGCTGACCTTCGCCATGGCCCTGCTGGTGGTGTACCTGGTGCTGGCCGCGCAGTTCGAGAGCTTCATCCACCCGCTCACCATCATGCTGACCGTGCCGCTGGGCGTGCTCGGCGCGCTGGTGGGATTGTGGGTGAGCGGGGGCACGGTGAACCTGTTCAGCCAGATCGGCATCGTCATGCTGGTCGGTCTGGCGGCGAAGAACGGCATCCTCATCGTCGAGTTCGCCAACCAGCTGCGCGACGACGGACGCACGGTGCGCGAGGCGATCATCGAATCGGCCATGGTGCGCCTGCGCCCGATCCTGATGACTTCGATCGCCACCGTGGTCGGCGCCATCCCGCTGGTGGTGGCCGGTGGCCCCGGCTCAGCCAGCCGTGGCACCATCGGCATCGTGATCATCTTCGGCGTGACCCTTTCGACGTTCCTGTCGCTGTTCGTGGTGCCGGCGTTCTACGCGCGGCTGGCCCCGTACACCCGTTCGCCCGAAGCGGTGAAGCGCGAACTGGAGAAGCAGGAAGCCGAGTCGCCCTCGGTTGGCGGGCATGCCTGACCGGCACGCCGGCGGGGCGCCTGACGGGGCCGGATCCCTTTCCCAACGGGAAAGGGCTCTGACCCCACGCCTGGAAGGCCAAGGCTTCGTTCTGCGCCCCTGGCACCCCGACGACCTCGAATCACTGCTGCACCACGCCAACGACCCCGACGTATCGCGTGGCCTGCGCGACCGCTTCCCGTACCCCTACACGCGCGCCGACGGCGAGGCGTTCCTCGCCGGTCGCGTGCTCACGCCGGGCACCCTGAATCTGGCCATCGAGATCGACGGCCAGGCCTGCGGCAGCGTCGGTGCGCAGCAGGGCAGCGCCGAGCGCGGTCATATGGCTGAACTTGGCTACTGGCTGGGCCAGGCCTACTGGGGCCAAGGCCTGATGACCCGCGTGGTCGGCCTGTTCGCGCCGTGGGTGATGGACGAACTGCGCCTGTTCAGGCTGCAGGCCGGGGTGGTCGACTTCAACCTCGGCTCGGCGCGGGTGCTGGAAAAGAACGGCTTCCAGCAAGAGGGCGTGGACCGCTGCGCGGTCTACAAGCGCGGCGTGCTGCACGACCTGCGCCGCTTCGCCCGGGTGCGCACGCACCTGCCCTGACGCGCGGGCGGCTCTACAAAACAGCGCTACCGCAGCGGCCTTCGATCAGGGAGAATCGACCGGTCCCTTCCAGCCGACGGGACGTCCTTACAACCCGCCGACTGGAGAGAGCGCGCGTGGAAGCTACCGTACATTTCATCAACAGCATCATCTGGAGCAAGGCACTGATCTTCGTGTGCCTGGGCGCCGGCCTGTTCTTCAGCCTGCGCACGCGCTTCATGCAGATCCGCGGCTTCCTTGAGATGTGCCGCCTCACCGTCCGGGGCGAGAAATCCGACGCCGGCGTGTCCTCGTTCCAGGCCCTGGCCATGTCGATGGCCGGCCGCATGGGCATCGGCAACATCGCCGGCGTGGCCACCGCCATCGCCTTCGGCGGCCCCGGCGCGATCTTCTGGATGTGGGTGATGGGCTTCCTCGGCGCGTCCACCTCGTACGTCGAATGCACCCTGGCGCAGATCTACAAGACCAAGGACGCCGAAGGCCGCTACCGCGGTGGTCCGGCCTACTACATCGAAAAGGCCATGGGCCTGAAGTGGTATGCGCTGGCCTTCGCCATCGCCACGATCATTGCTGCCGGCTTCCTGATGCCGGGCGTGCAGGCCAATGCCATCGCCGACAGCATCATCAATGCCTGCCGCGGTACCGCGCTGTGCGGTCCGCTCGATGGCCAGGCCTTCGGCATGGAATCGGTGCAGGCGCTGAAGCTGGGCATCGGCATCGTGGTGGCGCTGCTGCTTGGCGTGGTGATCTTCGGCGGCGTCAAACGCATCGCCAATTTCGCTGAAGTGGTGGTGCCGTTCATGGCCGCCGGCTTCATCCTGATGGCCATCATCATCATGATCATCAACTACGACCGCGTGCCGGAGATGTTCAACATCATCTTCAGCAGTGCCTTCGGCACCCACGCCGCGTTCGGCGCGATGATGGGCCTGGCGGTGGAGTGGGGCATCAAGCGCGGCATCTACGCCAACGAGGCCGGCCAGGGTTCGGGCCCGCACGCGGCGGCCGCCTCGGAGGTCTCGCACCCGGCCAAGCAGGGCTACGTGCAGGCCTTCGCCATCTACTTCGACACCATGATGGTGTGCACCGCCACCGCGTTCCTGATCCTGGCCAGCGGCACCTACAACGTGTATTCGCCGGTGGCTGGCGGCGCACCGATCTTCCAGGGCCTGGCCGGCATTCCCGAAGGCGCCGGCTATGCCCAGGCCGGCGTGGAAGCGGTGCTGCCGGGCTGGGGTTCGGCGTTCGTATCGGTGGCCATCTTCTTCTTCGCCTTCACCACCATCATGGCGTACTACTACATGGCCGAGACCAACCTCAGCTATGTGAACCACAACAGGAAGCGGCCGCTGACCGTGCTGCTGCTGCGCCTGGGCATCATCGGCATGGTGGTGTTCGGCGCGTTCCACAATGCGACCCTGGCCTGGGCGCTGGGCGACATCGGCGTGGGCCTGATGGCCTGGCTGAACATCATCGCCATCCTCATCATCCAGAAGCCGGCGATGCTGGCCCTGCGTGACTACGAACGACAGAAGAAGCTGGGCCTGGATCCGGTGTTCGACCCTGATGCCCTGGGCATCAAGAACGCCGATTTCTGGCGCCAGCGCAAGCAGGAGAGTGTGTAAGTGAACAACCCTTGGAACAACCGCCGCCCGTCCGCCCGTCCGCCGCGTGCAACGCCGTTGCCGCGCCCGGAGGTGCCGGCCACGGGCGGTGGCGGGCGCGGTGGCAGCGATGAGCTGCGCCTGTACGGCCTCAATGCCGTGCTGGCCGCGTTCGAAGCGCGGCCGCAGGCGCTGCGCAAGCTGTACCTGCTGGAGGCACGCATCCCGCGCCTGCAGCCGCTGTTGAAGTGGTGCGTGGCCAACCGCGTGGGCTACCGCGTGGTCGAGGATGGCGATCTGAACAAGCTCGCCGGCACCACCCATCACGAAGGCGTGGTGGCCGACGTGCTGCGCGCACCGGCACTGCCGCTGGCGCAGTGGCTGCAGCAGGTGGGTGATGGCCCGGCGCTGGCGCTGTGGCTGGACGGTGTGGGCAATCCGCACAACCTCGGCGCGATCCTGCGCTCGGCCGCACACTTCGGCGCCAAGGCGCTGCTGCTGCCGGCCGGCAGCACGCTGGCCCTGTCCGGTGCCGCCGCGCGCGTGGCCGAGGGCGGTGCCGAGGCGGTGCCGCTGGTGCAGCTGCCGGAGACCGCACAGGCGATGGCGCAGCTGCGCGCTGCCGGTTTCGGCCTGGCCGCCACTCTGGTGGACGGCGGCGAAGACGTCTTCCGCGCGAGCTTGTCGGCGCGTCTGGTCTACGTGATGGGGGCCGAAGGCGAGGGCATGGACCGCGAATTGGCCAGCGAGTGCGACCAGCAGGTCTCGATTCCGGGCAGCGGCGCGGTGGAAAGCCTGAATGTCGCATCCGCCACGGCGGTGCTGCTGGCGCAGTGGGCCAGCCGTCGCGGTTGAGGGCTTGATCGGGGTCAGAGCCCTTGCCTGCGGCAGGAGATCCGACCCCTTCATGATCGGGGTCGGATCCCTCGCCTGTGGCGAGGGCTCTGACCCCATTCTGACCCGGCAAATGCGTCAAGCACGCGCGATGTTTTGAAAGTTTCCTTATTGGTCAGCTGCTCCCGGCGACGCAGGGTGGAACTCCATCCCATGCTGTCCAGGAGTGGCTGTCATGCATCATCCTCGCCGTACCCTCGTCGCATCGCTGGTGCTGGCCAGCGTCCTCGCCAGCGCCCACGCAGCGGCCAACGAACACAGTCTGGAAGGCGTCAACTTCACCGGCCCGCTGATCACCCCCAACCCCGCCGGCATGGCGGCCGGGCACTGGTACATCGAACCTTATCTGGTGCGCGTGGACAGCACCGCGTACTTCGACGACCACGGCGATCGCCGGCGCAGCGATGAACGCAGCGGCGCCTGGGCGGTGGTGGTGCCCATTGCCTACGGTTTCAGTGAACGGGTGACCGGCCAGGTCAACCTGAGCGCCTCACGTGCCGAATCGGGCAGCACCCACAGCAGTGGTTTCCGCGCCGGTGATACCACCGCGCGGTTGCAGTATCTGCTGCAGGCGCCCAACGCCGATGGCACGCGGCCGGCGGTGTCGGTGGCCCTGGTGCAGCGCTTCAGCACCGGCAGCCACGATCGCATCACCGGCAACGCGCTGGACGCCCAGGGCGACGGCGTGCAGCGCACCACCGCTGCGCTGGGCGTGCAGCAGGTGGTGTGGCTGGGCAATGATCGGCCGCTGCGCTGGCGTGCCCAGCTCAGTGCCGGGCCGGCACCCTCGCGCACGGCCATTTCCGGGGCCAGTGTGTATGGCACCGACGACAGCTTCCAGGGACACATCGCGCGCGGCTCGGTGCTGGGCCTGTCGGTCGGCGCCGAGTACAGCTTCAGTTCGCGCTGGGTCGGGGTGATGGAAGTGGCCGCCAGCCGCGAAACCGGCCAGCGCCTGAGTGGCTTCGCGCGCGGCGCCAGCGGTGCCATCGAGCGCATCGACGAACATCGCCCGGCCAGCCGCAGCGTGACCGTGGCGCCGGCGGTGGAGTATCACTTCAGCCCCTCGCTGGGCGTGATTGCCGGTGTGGAGTTCACCGTGGCCGGGCGCAACAGCGGCCGCATCGTCAGCCCCCAGGTCGCCCTGGGCATGTTCTTCTAAGGGGCCCGCCATGACTGTCGAATCCATCGTCAACAGCGTGCTGGGCGTGGTCTGGAGCCCGCTGCTGGTGGTGCTGTGCCTGCTGACCGGGCTGTATTTCAGCATCCGCACCCGTTTCATCCAGCTGCGCGCGCTGCCGGACATGCTGCGCCTGATGTTCCGCCACGAGCGTTCCGACGCGGGCGTTTCGCCGTTCCAGGCGTTGTCGTTGTCGCTGTCCAGCCGGGTCGGCGTGGGCAACATCGCCGGCGTGGCCATGGCCATCGCTTTCGGCGGACCGGGCGCGATCTTCTGGATGTGGATCGTGGCCTTCCTGGGCGCCTCCAGCGCCTTCATCGAATCCACCCTGGCGCAGATCTACAAGGACCGTGATGGTAAGGGCCAGTACCGTGGTGGCCCGGCGTACTACATCGAAAAGGGCCTGGGCCAGCGCTGGTACGCGGTGCTGTTTGCGGTGGTCACGGTGATGGCTGGCGCGATGCTGGCCGGCACGCAGTCCAATGCGATCACCAGCGCGGTGAACGAGGCCTGGAATGTGCCGGTGATGACCACCACGGCCGTGTTGCTGGTGGTGCTGGGTGCGATCCTGGTCGGGGGCGTGCGCCGCATCGCGCGCGTGGCCGAGTGGGTGGTGCCGCTGATGGCGGTGGCGTACCTGCTGGTGGCCGCACTGGTGATGGTGCTCAATGCGGAGAAGGTACCCGAGGTGGTCCTGCTGGTGGTGCGCAGCGCCTTCGGTGTGGACGCGGCCTTTGGCGCGATGATCGGCACCGCCATTCAGTGGGGCGTGCGCCGTGGCGTGCTGTCCAACGAAGCGGGCATGGGCAGTGGCGCGCATCCCGCCGCAGCCGCCGAGGTTTCGCATCCGGTCAAGCAGGGCCTGGTGCAGTCGTTCTCGGTCTACATCGACACCCTGGTGGTGTGCAGCGCCACCGCCTTCCTGATCCTCTCCACCGGCCTGTACAACGTGTACGACCCGGCGGTGAACGGTGTTCCGGACGAGGCACGCCTGCTGCTGGGCAATCTGCCGGGCGTCGAGGCCGGGCCGCGCTTCGTGCAGCACGCGGTGGAATCGGCATTGCCGGGCTTCGGTCGTTCGTTCGTGGCGTTGGCGATCCTGCCGTTCGCATTCACTACCATCCTGGCGCTGTACTACATGGCTGAAACCAACGTCAGCTACCTGTGCCGTGACCGGCCCAGCCCGTGGGTGATGGGGGTATTCCAGCTGTTGTTCCTGGCCGCCACGGGCTATTCGGCCATGAACAGTGCCACTGTGGCCTGGTCGCTGGGCGATATCGGCGTGGGCATGATGAGTTGGTTGAACATCATCGCCATCGTGCTGCTGCAGAAGCCCGCACTGGCTGCGCTGCGCGACTACGAGCAGCAGAAGCGCAACAAGCGTGATCCGTTGTTCAACCCGGAGCAGATCGGTGTACGCAACACGCGGGTCTGGGAAGGCTGACGTGATCGGGGTCAGATTCCTCGCCGTTGGCGAGGGATCTGACCCCACCGACCCAGCAGCAGGGTCAGATCCCTCGCCAACGGCGAGGGCTCTGACCCACGCACCGCGTTACCGCATCACTCGTTCGGCGGGGTCGTCGCCTTCGCCTCACTGCCGAAGTTGCCATCGGCTTCGGCAGTCAGATAGGCAAACACGGTGTACGCGGCCACGTTCTGCGCCAGCGCCTTCGGGTCGATCTTGTCCAGCGTGTCGTCGGCAGTGTGGTGCAGGTGGAAGTAATCCGATCCATCCTGCGCCAGCCACGCCCACGCGCCGCCCTTGGCGGCCAGCGGACCGACATCCGGGCCCGGGCCACCCTTGTCGGCCTGGTACTCGATGCCCAGCGGCTTCATCACTTCGGCAATCTGCTTCGTCGCTTCGCGCGAGCCTTCCGGGTTCGGCGAACCGGTATTGAAGGCATAGATGCGGCCGGCGCCGAAATCGCTCTCGGCAGCCAGCTGGTGCAGGGCCACGTCCTTCGCGTGCGCTTCGGCATAGGCCTTGCCGCCATACAGGCCCTGTTCCTCGTTGGCGAAGGCAATTACGCGGATGGTGCGCTTCGGTGCCTGCTTGAGCTGGCCGATCAGGTGGCCGGCGGCCATGGTGATGCCCACGCCCGCGCCGTCATCGACGGCACCGGTGCCCAGGTCCCACGAATCCAGGTGACCACCGATCACCACCACTTCCTTCGGCAGGCTGCGGCCGGTGATCTCGCCGATCACGTTGTACGACGTCGCCGTGCCATCCCAGCCACAATCCAGCGCCACCTTCACCGTAGCGCTGCCACGCGCCAGCAGGCGCGCCAGCTGGTCGGCATCGGGCACCGACAGCGCGGCCGACGGCACCGGGGTCAGGCCGTCATCGAAACGGGTGATGCCGGTGTGCGGCACGCGGTGCGAGTCGGTACCGGCCGAGCGCATCAGGAAGCCGACCGCGCCCTTTCGGATCGCCTCGGACGGGCCCTTGCTGCGGATCGCGCCGCCCCGGCCATAGTCACGACCATCGCGGAACGGCAGCATCTGGTAATCGACGAAGGCGATCTTGCCTTTCAGCGAACCGGCCGGCGCGGCCTGCAGCGCGGCCAGGTCGGCGAAGCGCACCACTTCGGCTTCCACGGTGCCGCCGGGGCTGCCGCCCAGTGCGGTGATCTGCAGCGGCTGCGGATTCTTGCCGGTCACGGCGGCGTGTTCACTGCGGCGCTCCCACTTCGGGAACGTCACTGGTTCCTTCCACACCTTGTCAAAGCCCAGCGCCTTGAACTTGGCTTCGGCCCAGGCCACGGCGCGGGCGTCGGCTTCGCTGCCGGCGATGCGCGGGCCGATCTCGGTGGTCAGCGATTCGACCACCTTCCAGCCGGTGTCGTCGGCCAGCGCCTGGTCGCGCAGCTGCGCGGCGGTGGCCAGCGAGGCCGGGGGCAGAGTGGTGGTGCGCGGCGCCGCGAAGGCCGGAGCGGCCAGCAGGGCGAGGGAGGATGCGATGGCAAGGACGCGGCGACGCATGGGCAACTCCGGAAGGGACCAAGCCTTGGAGCTTAACAGTCGTTCAGGCCGGCGCATGGGCGGGAGGTCATGGCTGGCGCGAACGCTGTTTTCCGCCACGTCCGGCAAAGCGGTAGCGGTAGTGCCGGCCGCTGGCCGGCTCCCCGCAGGTTCCGATGTTGCCGGCCAGCGGCCGGCACTACCGGTAGGCGACCTTACTTCTTCAGGCTGTCACGGATCTCGCGCAGCAGCACCACTTCCTCGGCCGGTGCAGCCGGGGCGGCTTCCTGCTTGCGCGACAGGCGGTTGATCACCTTGATCACCAGGAAGATGGCAAAGGCCACGATCACGAACTGGATGACGGTGTTGATGAAGTCGCCGTAGCCAACCACCACCGCCGGGATCTCCTTGCCATCCGGGCCGAGCCGGGCCGGCGACAACGTCCAGGCCAGGCTGGAAAAGTCCACACGGCCGATCACGTAACCCAGCGGCGGCATGATGATCTTCTCCACCAGTGCGGTGACGATCTTGCCGAAGGCTGCGCCGATCACCACGCCGACGGCGAGGTCGATGACGTTGCCGCGCATCGCGAATTCCTTGAACTCGGTGAGCATTCCCATTGTTGTTTTTCTCCGGTGGGGGAAGTGGACAGCGCGCAGGGTAGCGCAGGTGATGTCAGCCGGCGATCACGCCGTGGCGCTCGGCCACGTTCTCCAGGCGCGCACTGAAGCGGTCGCCGGGCTTGAGCGCGGCCACGCCAGAGGGAGTGCCCATGAACACCAGGTCGCCGGCACGCAGCTGCCACAGCTTGGACAGCTCGTGCAGGATCTCCGGCACGTTCCAGATCATCTGGTCCAGCAGCGCCTGCTGGCGCACCTCACCGTTGACCTCCAGTGACAGGTTCAACGCGGCCAGATCACCCACTTCGGCGGCATGCACGATCTCGCTGATCGGCGCGGAGGCATCAAAACCCTTGGCCGAATCCCACGGGTGGCCCTTTTCCTTGGCGGCGGCCTGCAGGTCGCGGCGGGTCAGGTCCAGGCCCACGGCATAGCCGTAGACCAGCGCATCGGCGTCGGCCACGGCCAGCTCACCGGCCGACGCGTCACGGCCGATCGCCACCACCAGCTCCACTTCGTGGTGCAGGTTGGCGGTCGCCGGCGGGTAGGGGATGGCATCGTCGTGGCCGACCACGATCGCGTCGGCCGGTTTGCAGAAGAACATCGGGCGGCCACGGTCATCGGCGGCCGGCACTGCGGCGCCCATTTCGCGGGCATGGTCGGCGAAATTGCGGCCGACGCAGTAGACGCGGTGCACGGGGAAGCTGCCACCGCCGACCACCGGTACACGGGGCAGGGCTGCGGCAGGAATCACATCGGAGACATCGGACATGCGGGCATCCAGGAAGGGCGTGCCTGCAGTCTAGAACGCATGGCGCCCGCCGTCAGCGGGCGCTAATGGCGCGGCTCAGTGCGAGGCCGGCAGTACCGGCTTGCGCACCACACGGTACTCGCCCTCGACCACGGTCGGATCGACCGGGCGCGCGCTGCCCGGCTTGCGCGAAGCCAGCAGCTTCCACGCCAGACCGACCAGGATCATCGCTGCACCCACGAACACACCGATGAACACCATCGCGGCCAGGATCGCCAGGCCGAGCAGGCCCACGGCAATGCGCACCAGCGGGTGACGCGGCTTGCGCGGCGCGAACAGGGTGCGGAACTGGGTAAAGGCGGATGCGCGATTGAACATGGCGGCTCGATAGGCTGGGATCAGCGAAACCAGAGTATCGGGAGGTGCCACTGTCATTGAGTGAAAAACTCGTTAAATATAGCCGAGGCTTATTACCAATCAATGACTTGTGTTCATGTCGCAGCCAGTGACCTGAGCAGGCATGCGACAATTCCGCTTTACCGTCCGAGCCTTCGCCATGACTACCGCTGCTGCCCTGATCGCCCTTGAAGCCATTGCCGATGGCGCGTTTGCCGAGGTCGAAGCGGTGGTTGATGGCGATGCCGAATCGCTGCTGCTGTATCGCGACGGCGAGCGGGTGCGCGCCTTCCTGAACATCTGCCCGCACGCCGGCCGCCGCCTGGACTGGGCGCCGGGCCAGTTCCTGAAGAGCCGCGAGGGCCATCTGGTGTGTGCCGCACACGGTGCCTCGTTCGCGCTGGACAGCGGCGACTGCATTGCCGGCCCCTGCAAGGGCGACCGCCTGCGCGCGGTGCCGGTGGATATCCGCGACGGGCAGGTCTACCTGGCTTGAGGCAACCGGCGTGCGAAGCAAGGTTCGCACCCACAGGATCAATGGGTATCCAGAGATTCATCCACGCATGGCGTGGATCTACTGTGTCGACCAAGGTCGACACCTACCAAAGCGGCGCACGACGCCGTTCTGGCAGATCGCAGCAATCTGTCGAAGGCGGGGTGGGTCCGGTTGCGGGGGTGTCCGCGGCATGGATGCCGCGGCCAAGCCCCCATGGATGGGTTTACGGCGTCCCCCGTAACCGGACCCACCCCGCCATCCCACGGAATGCCAGCCTTTGACGTTGACGTTGACGTTGACGTTGATCCGGCGGGTGCAGGGCGCAGCCCTGCCGATCAATCCCCTCAGAACATCAGGTTGATCATCAGCACCACCACCAGCGTGTAGATCAGCGACAGCGGGCCGCCAACCCGCCACATCTCGCGCGGGGTGTAGTTGGCCGGGCCGGTGATCATCGAGATCACCGGGTTGGAGGCCGTCATCAGGTTGTTGGACGCCGACAGCGCCACGATCAGCGCGAACGCGGTCGGGTTGCCACCGGCCGCCAATGCCAGGTTCACCGCAATGGGCACCATCACGATGGTCGCGCCCACGTGGCTGATCACCAGCGAGAACGCGGTGGTCAGCAGCGCCAGCGCCACTTCCAGCACCCACAACGGAATGCCGGTGGGCAGCTTGTCGATGGTGTGCCCGGCCACCCACGCCGCCGCACCACTGGAATCCATCGCCCAGCCCAGCGGAATCAGCCCGGCCATCATGAACACCGTCTTCCAGTTGATCGAGGCATAGGCCTCGTCCATGCGCAGCACGCCGGTCAGCAGCATGCCGGCCACGCCGGTCATCAGGGTCAGCGCCACCGGCAGCTTGCTGGTCAGCGCGATCAGGATGGTCAGCGCGAAGATCGCCATGGCGATCTTGAACTTGTGCGGGCGCTGCTCGCCGGTCGGGTAGTCGGTCACCACCACGAAGTCGCGGCTGCGTGCGGCCTGCGCCAGGTCGGTCCAGATGCTGTGGAAGACCAGCATGTCGCCGGCGCGCAGCTGCACGTCGCGCACATCCTCGCGGATCACCTGCTTGTCGCGGTTGATCGCCAGCAGGCTGATGCCACGTTCCTTGCGCAGGCGCAGATCGGCCGCGCTCTTGCCGATCACGTTCGAGGTCGGCGGCACCACGGCCTCGGAAATGCCGGCGCGGCTGGGGTTGAACAGATCGCCCAGGTGCTTCAGGCGCGAAGACATGCGCAGGAACTGGTTCTGCGCGAAATCGCTGATCTGTTCGCGCGGGCCCATCGCGCCGAGCACGCTGCCGACCCAGATGCGCATCTCCGCCGGCGGCGCCAGGCGGGTATCGTTGCCGGTCTTCAGCGCCAGCAGCAGCGGCGCATCGTGCAGGTTCTCGGCCTCGCCCAGGGTCATGCCCACCAGCGGGCTCTCGGCGGTCACCACCAGTTCGAAGACATCGCCCTCAATGCCGTAGGTCTTGGCGAAGTAGCTCTCAGTGCGCGCCGGGGTCACCCCGTCGTTGACCAGGTTCTCTTCCTCGATCAGCTTGCGGTCGCCGTAGTAGCGGAAGTACAGCAGCGAGGCGACCAGCAGCGCCACGCCGATCGGCAGCGGCGCGAACATGCGCAGCGGCTCGATGGTGGCCAGGCCGGAGGGCAGGTTGTTGTTGGCCGAGGCCAGCAGATCGTTCAGCAGGATCAGCGGCGAATTGCCGACCATGGTCAGCGCACCGCCCATCACGATCGCAGCCGAAATGGGCAGCAGCAGGCGCTGCAGGGTCAGCCCGGTGCGCGCGGCCAGCCGCGAGGCCACCGGCAGGTACAACGCCATCACCGACGGGTTCTGCATGAACGAAGAGTTCAAGCCGGCAATGGCGGTGGTCATCATCAACAGCCGCTGCTCCACGCCGTGGCCGCGCCGCAGCAGCCACGCGGCCAGCCGGTTCAGTGCGCCGGTGCGGTCCAGGCCTGCGCCGAGGATGGTGGTGGCGATGATGCTCATCACCGCGTTACCGGAAAAGCCCCCGAAGATTTCCTCAGGGGCGATCAGGCCGGTGACGCCGAGCACCACCAGCACCACCAGCGCGACCACGTCGGCGCGGATGCGCTCGAACAGGAACATCGCCATCGTGAAGCCGACCAGCCCGAGCACGAGCTTCATGTCGTTGGTCAGCGTCAGCGCGGTATCCATGTGGGGCGCGGCGTCCTCAGGCGTTGATCAGGTGCGGTCGTACAACAGGTCCCAGACACCGTGGCCGAGCTTCTGGCCGCGGGTCTCGAAGTGGGTCTGCGGGCGCCAGTCCGGGCGCGGCACGCTGCCACGCGGGCCGGCACGGTTGACCAGCCCGGCAGTGGCGTCGAGCACGTCCCACATCTGTTCGGCGTAGTCCTCCCAGTCGGTGGCGCAGTGCAGGCGGCCACCGGGGCGCAGCTTGCGCACGATCAGCTCGGCGAACGCCGGCTGCAGCAGGCGGCGCTTGTTGTGGCGCTTCTTGTGCCACGGGTCCGGGAAGTAGATGCGCACTTCATCCAGCGCGCCATCGGCAATCTCGTTCTGCAGCACTTCCACCGCATCGTGGTGGTACAGCCGCACGTGGTCGGCGTTGTCCTCGGCCAGTGCGTTCAGCAGCCGGCCCACGCCAGGCGCGTGCACTTCAATGCCGATGTAATCACGCGACGGGTCGTGCTGTGCGGCAAAGCGCATGGCGGCCCCGTTGCCGAAGCCGATTTCCAGCACCTTGTGCGCCGGGCGCCCGAAGGTCGCGTCCAGGTCACGCGGCTGGCCGTTGTAGTCGATGCCGAAGCGCGGCCAGCGTTCGTCGAACGCGCGCTGCTGGGCGGGAGTGAAACGGCCCTGGCGCAGCACGAAGCTGCGTACTTCGCGGCGGCCTTCGCTGACGGTGAAGGGCTTGGGCGGGGCCTTGGAACCGGCGCTGTCGAAAGGATTGGTCATCAGCCGATCAGCCCATCCACCGGCGAGGACGCGCTGGCGTAGCGCTTGCGCGGAATGCGCCCGGCCAGGAACGCTTCGCGGCCGGCCTCGACCGCCTTGCGCATGGCGCTGGCCATCAGCACCGGATGGCGCGCACCGGCAATGGCCGTGTTCATCAGCACGCCATCGCAGCCCAGCTCCATCGCAATGGCGGCATCGGAGGCGGTACCGACGCCGGCGTCGACGATGATCGGCACCTTGGCGTCTTCGATGATCTGCAGCAGGTTGTACTTGTTCTGGATGCCCAGGCCCGAGCCGATCGGCGCGGCCAGCGGCATCACCGCCGCGCAGCCGATCTCTTCCAGGCGCTTGGCCAGGATCGGGTCATCGGAGGTGTAGACCATCACCTCGAAACCGTCCTTGACCAGCTGTTCGGCGGCCTTGAGGGTCTGCACCACGTCCGGGTACAGCGACTTCTGGTCGCCCAGCACTTCCAGCTTGGTCAGGTTGTGGCCGTCCAGCAGCTCACGGGCCAGGCGGCAGGTGCGCACGGCGTCCTCGGCGGTGTAGCAGCCGGCGGTGTTGGGCAGGATGGTGTAGCGCTCCGGCGGCAGCACGTCGAGCAGGTTCGGCTCGCCCGGGTTCTGCCCGATGTTCGTGCGGCGGATGGCCACGGTGACGATCTGGGCGCCTGCGGCCTCGGTGGCCAGACGGGTTTCTTCCAGATCCTTGAACTTGCCGGTGCCGGTCAGCAGCCGCGAGCCATAGGTCTTGCCGGCGATCACCAGCGAATCGGGGGAGACATGAGCGTTCATGGCGCGATTATCGCTTATCCGCCTGAAGATGGGGTCATGCAGCGGGCGGGGGGAGGGTGGGGTCAGATCCCTTCGCAACGGGCGAAGGGATCTGACCCCGGCAAACCCGGACAGGTCTCAACCGCCGCCCAGCGCGTGCACGATCTCCACCACGTCGCCTTCGGCCAACACGTGCTCGCCGTGACGGCTGCGGCTGACGATCTCGCCGTTGACCTCCACCGCCACCCGGCGCTGCAGCAGCTGCTCGGCCTGCAGCAGGTCATGGAGGGTCGCCGAAGCGGGCAGGGTGCGGGGTTCGCCGTTGAGCTGGATGTCCATCCGCACATTGTCGCTGATGGCCTGCTCGGATCGGAACCCTTGCAAATTGCCGGTTCCGCCACCTGCCGCACACCCGGTCGTGGCCAAGGACGGCGACAATCCATGCGGCGGCGCAGCGTGAGCAAACGGCGGTCCGGTGAAACCATTCACCGTGCGCCGGCGTACGTGCGCCGGGTCCTCAACGATATCCCCACAGGAGTTTCTTACATGCAGCTCAGCAAACGCCCGATCCGCTCCCTGATGGCGGCCGCGATCGCGCTGGCCGCGCTTCCGGCCATGGCAGGCGAATCCCCGTTCTCGCGCACCGTGTTCCTCGGTGACAGCCTGACCGACAGCGGCTACTACCGCCCGCTCATCCAGCCGGCCGACGCGCGTCCGGTCACCGGCCAGTTCACCACCAACCCGGGCCTGGTCTGGGCGCAGGTGGTGGCTGGCTACTACGGCACCGACGCCAACCCGAACGGCAACGGCCAGGTCGGCGACAATTACGCCGTCGGCGGCGCGCGGGTCGGCGTGGACCTGACCCAGCCGGCGTTCGGCAACGTGCCGGTGCCGTCGCTGAAGACGCAGACCGCCCGCTACCTGGCCGCCAATGGCGGCAAGGCCGACGCCAACGCCCTGTACACCGTGTGGGGCGGCGCCAACGATCTGTTCTCCATCACCGCACCGGCGCAGGCCCCGGCGGTCATCGGCGCCGCAGTGACCGACCAGATCGGCATCGTGGCCAGCCTCAAGCAGGCCGGCGCGCAGTACGTGATGGTGCCGAACCTGCCGGACATCGGCAGCAGCCCGGGCTTCATCGACCGCGGCGCGGCCGGTCGCGCGCAGGGCACCGCCCTGGCCACCGCGTACAACAACGCCCTGTACGGCGGCCTGAAGCAGGCCGGCATCGAGTTCATCCCGCTCGATACCTACACCCTGCTGCATGAAATCATCGCCAACCCGGGCATGTACGGCTTCAGCAACGTTACCGGCCGCGCCTGCCTGGTGGCCTCGTCGCTGAGCTGCAGCCCGCTGGCCTACGTGCGTCCCGATGCGGCCAGCACCTATCTGTTCGCTGACGACGTGCACCCGACCTCGGCCGCGCACCAGATGCTGGGCCAGTACGCGATCTCGATCCTGGAAGGCCCGCGCCTGCAGCAGGTGCTGAGCCATTCGGCGCAGACCATCGGCCGTTCGCGTGCCGACCAGGTCAGCCTGCACCGCAGCGGCCGACCGGCCGATGGCCTGTCCTGGTGGGGTGGCCTGCGTGGTGACATGCAGCGCTACGACCACGCCGACCTGTACGACGGCATGGCCCCGGCCGGCCTGTTCGGTGTCGACTGGGCCCGCAACGGCATGGTGTTCGGCGGCTTCGCCGGCTTCGGCCGTATGGATGCCGACTTCGGCAACAGCCGTGGCGACTTCACCCAGAAGGACACCACCGCCGGTCTGTTCGCCGGCTGGTACGGCGACCGCATCTGGGTCAACGGCCAGGTCAGCTACAGCTGGCTGTCCTATGACGTGAACCGCAAGGTGCAGCTCGGCCCAGCCACCCGCGAGCATGGTGGTTCGCCGGACGGCAGCAACCTGACCGCCGCGCTGAACGCTGGTTACGAGTTCGGCACCGAAGGCGGCTTCCGCCACGGCCCGATCGCCTCGGTGATCTGGCAGAAGGTGAAGATCGACGGCTACACCGAAAGCGCCGACGCCGGCACGATGGCCACCGCGCTGGGGTACGGCAAGCAGGACGTCGATTCCACCGTCGGCCGCATCGGCTGGCAGGCCCGCTTCGACGGCGGCAGCGTCAAGCCGTACGTGCAGGTGACCTACGACCACGAGTTCGAGGACACCAAGCAGGCCAGCGCGTGGGTGCAGAGCCTGCCGGGCGTGGGCATGTACCGCGTGCCGGGCATGGAGTTCGACAAGAACTATGCGACCGCCATCCTCGGTGCCCGTATGGACCTGTTCGGCCTGCAGAGCAATATCGGCCTGAGCACCACCACGCTGCAGAAGCGTGCGATGGATACCTCGATCTTCGCCAGCTTCAGCGGCAGCTTCTGATGCAGAACGGGGTCAGATCCGTTTCCGCCCGGACACGGATCTGACCCCATTGCCGGTGGATGTGGCGGCCACCATTGCGCAACACCGGCCGCTCCGCATAGACTTTCACCCGCAATGCGGGCGTAGCTCAATGGTAGAGCTGTAGCTTCCCAAGCGTGCGACACGAGCCGTGCCGCACGTTCAACCGACCAGGCGGTTTCCTGGCCACAGCTGTACAGATCTCGGTCTGGCAGCAAAACGTCCCCCAGCAACACGGTGGACGATACGTTGAACGGTAGGAGTACATCCCTACTGGCACGGCGAAGGCTGTGCATGCAATTGTTGGTCGTCCACCCTGCCAAGGGTTCTCGAACCAACCCGGTGTTCAGCCACCGGTAGCCAAGGAGTGGTGCGGGAGAAGTAATTCTCCGGTGCTAAGCTCTCCGTTAATGTAGCCATCCTCACGGATACGATTCTCCCGTGAGGGAGGACTCGTGACCTCGGTAGTCGTAACCGAGTAGGCGCTAGGCTGAGTACCAAGGATCAGTACAAACGAATCGCCATATAAACGTCGTCAAGCTAGACGGGCCAACTGCGACTGGGCCCTACCCAAAACGGGACGAGGTCGGATGTTTCTCTGCTTGGTAGAGACACGCTGACAATTGCACCTCCGGCGAAAAGGCGAGATCCTAGGTATTCTGTTGCATGTACGGAACGTGGTAAGCCCAACTGGTTGTCGCCTCGGCGACTAGGTTCTCCGCAAGGAGAAACGATGACCAAGTGGGTATAGGATGGTGGAGTAAGCGAACGCCTCTCTGTAATCGAGGGGATAGGGGATGAAAAGATCGCCCCAACCCGAAAGGGTGCTGACTTCCACCGGGTGGTCTGTCGCTAGACAGGCTTCGCAAACTCATACCCAACGGGGAACGACTCCCCTTTGGGGCGTCTATCCCCTGACGGGCTCTGGGCGGGTGTAGCTCAATGGTAGAGCTGTTGCTTCCCAAGCAACTGACGAGGGTTCGATTCCCTTCACCCGCTCCACTCCAGGAGGTAGATATGGACGCCATCATCGATGGTGATGTCGCCTCCTCACACCTCAGCAACTGGCACTCCATCAACTGGAAAGCCACAAGCTGCGCTGTGTCGAGGATGCAGGCAAGAATAGCGAAGGCAGCTAAGGACAAGCAGTGGCGTAGGGTTACACGCCTACAAAAGCTACTTGTCCGCTCAACTGCAGCCAAAGCAACGGCTGTACGTCGAGTCACGGAGAACCAAGGCCGTCGTACCCCGGGTGTAGACCGTGCAACGTGGTCGACACCTGCGGCCAAGTGGAATGCCATCAACTCCTTGCAACGTAAGGGATACAAGGCAAAACCGCTTCGCCGAATCCACATCCCCAAGGCCCGAGGTGGCACCCGCCCTCTCGGTATACCGACGATGAAAGATCGAGCAATGCAGGCGCTGTATCTGTATGCACTCGACCCCGTCGCCGAAGCTTATGGGGACATTCACTCATACGGGTTCCGTAGTTTCAGGTCGACAGCCGACGCTGCCGCCCACCTGAAGACCTGTCTGAGCACGAAGACCAGCTCACGCTGGGTGATGGAAGGGGATATCAAAGGTTGCTTCGACAACATCAGTCACGACTGGCTGATGAAACACGTACCAATCGACCGGCATGTGCTGTCGCAGTGGCTGAAAGCAGGCTTCATGGAAGACCGTAAGTTGTTTCCGACGGATGCGGGCACACCACAGGGCGGCATCATTTCCCCTGTGCTCGCAAACATTGTCCTTGACGGGCTGGGCCGGCTCATCGACGCGCTCCCACGCCGCAACAAGTGCAACTTTGTCCGCTACGCAGACGACTTTGTCATCACAGGAGCCTCTGCGGAGATCCTGGAACGCAAGGTCAAGCCGATCGTCGTCAAGTTCCTCGCGGAAAGAGGGCTCACGCTCTCCGAAAGCAAGACGAAGATCACGCACATGGACGAAGGCTTCGACTTCTTGGGTTGGAACTTCCGGAAATTTGGAAATCTCCTCCTTAGAAGGCCGTCGAAACAAAACACCAACGCCTTCATGGCTAAGATCCGCAGCCAGCTCCGGCTGCTGCGGGGATCCACGCAAGACGACGTGCTGCATGTCCTGAACCCGATCATTCGGGGGTGGGGTATGTATCACCAAGTTGTGAACGCCTCAGAACCGTTCGCAAGACTGGATCACCTTATCCACCACGCGGTCTGGTGTTGGGCCAAACGCCGTCACCCCACCAAAGGTCTCCGCTGGATCAAACGTCGGTACTTCCGGCGCGACAAGTCCCGCGATTGGATCTTCGGTGTCGGTAAACACACTCTGATGCGCCTGTCGTCCCTCAAGGTCGGCGAATACATCAAGGTGCGGTCTGACGTTAGCCCCTACGACCCCAAGGACGAGAGCTACTTTAATCAGCGGTTGCAATACCGCATGAAGCGCTCGCTGACCGGGAAAAGGAAACTGCTATGGCTTTGGACAAAGCAAGAGGCCAAGTGCGCCTGCTGTGGGCGGAAACTGACCAGCACCAGCTGGCACATCCACCACAAGGTTTTCAGGGTGTACGGGGGGTCTGACCGCCTCTCCAACCTTGTTTTGCTCCACACCACCTGTCACGAGCAGCTTCACGCCCGTGCCAGGCTACGGCTGTCGCCCTCTCCCATAGACGAAGGGGGTTTGTGACTGCTTGAGCCGTGTGAAGGGTAACTTTCACGCACGGTTCTGAGGGGGGAGGGTGGCCGCGAGGCCACCTTCCCACCCGACTACTGACGTGGGTTCGATTCCCATCGCCCGCTCCATTTGTCACCGGATCTGCGCCCAGGCTCTTGATGGCGCACAGGTGAACCGGCAGAAGAACGAATGCTCAAACGACCTGTCCAGGTATCGTTCGGCGTATCGTCTTTGCCTAGGCCGTTGCTTCCTCCTCGCCTCAGTGGGCGATACGTCCGCCTTCTTGCGCCCATCGATCTGCGCGCCTTCATTGGTTCGCGCTTCCTCGTTCGTGCTCTTCATCAGCCTGCCGTGATAGGGCACGGCGGATGTCCGCTTGCATGGACGCAGTGGAGGATCGGCCCGGAAACGCAACCAAGCACACGCTGTATTGCGACCTCAGTGTTCTGGCGGTTGTTGCGCTCTCCAGACGCAACGTCGAAACAGCGCCGGCGAGTACGACACTGACAGGCATTGGGACAGTCTGGGTGCTCATGTCGCATCTGCCCAAGCAGCGTCTCTTCTGCTCATACGTCCGCATGTGAACGAATCATGAATCCGGTCCCGGCAGGCACCGGGGGAGATGTGCTTCGTTCAGCGTTTTTACTCTGTACAGGTTGGCGGTAAAACTAGAACCTTGCCTCCCCCTGTAACCATTCCGTTTCGACGGAGACGTGAGATCAATAGATGAAGAAAAAGCTAATCGGCATCGGTGTAGCCGTAGTGGCGATGAGCATTGTGATCGGTGTGGTTTGGGGTTACCGGCTACAAACGAATGACGCTCAGCGAAAGCTCGATAAGAACGAGGTGCAAGAGAATGCGCCCGTTCAGAACGGGAGTTCAGCCTCCTTGCGCGAAACGACAGCCCATAAACTGGAGACCGAAAAAAAAATCCCGCCAGGGTCATACAAGCCTTTGGGCCCCAAAGCCTACGAGATCATCCGTGGTCGTGAATTCCGTGCGCCAGGCGACGCATTGGCCCATGTGAAGCAGCTGATTCGGCGATCCGAAGCGGGTGACGCCACGGCGACCTACGAAATCTATCTCACCATCGAGCAATGCCAGGCATTCACCTCTGATCGCGCTGACGAGTTGGCCCAATCCGCCACCAGCCTCGGTTCCGGCGGCTGGTTCCTTGAAAGATCAGAACGACTTCTCAAGGAGTGTGAATCACTGGCGCTGGATCAAGATATCTATCACGCCGATTGGCTATCAAAAGCTGCGGCCATGGGGTCGCAAGAGGCAATGCTCGCTTATGCAGTGTCGCCACAAGAAGTCCTCGGGTCGCTTGATGACGTCATCCATGATCCAGAAAGGCTTGCTCAATGGAAGGAAAATTCATCCAGGTATCTCAACGAGATGGCCAATCAAGGAAACATTGCGGCGCTGGGAAGTTTAAGAAGGGCCTACAGCTATGGGCGAACACGCGATAGAGATCCGGTTGCAGCACTTGCTTATACGCGTGTTCTGAATCGCATCAATCCCCAGCTTTACGACAATAACGACATTGTCAAAGCCGAGAGTGATCTCACAAGCAGACAGCGATCCGAGGCGCTCGCGCTGTCTGAGGAAATCTTCAAGAACTGTTGCATCTCAAGATAAGGAATATCTATGCAGGTTAGGAATGCGCTGAGTGTTGTTTCTCTTGATAGCTCGGCTATCTCAATTCTGTTCGGGGTCGCACTGCTGCTGGCGTCCGGAAGCCTCCAGGCCAGGAAGCATCCAGGAGTTATTCAGTGCAGCATAGGTTGCATGCTGACTACACCGAATCCAGACGAGGGAACAAGTAAACTTCTTTCCGACGAAATAGATCGCCGCAATCCCACGCGTGGCAGCATCTGGCAGGTCACACGACCTGATCGCATCATGGTCGGTGACATTGTTACCGTCTGCAATGGCATTTCCTGTGTCGAGTACACCTGGCGCGGTGAGAACTTCGACTCTGGCAAGGAAGTATCGAACATCCTTCCGCCTCCCGCACGAGGCGGTGGCGGCGGTGGCGGTGGCGGCGGCGGTGGCGGCGGCGGTGGCGGCGGTGGTGGCTGGGTCGGTGGTGGAACCGGCGGCGGTGGGTCTTGCTGCGGCAGAGTAACGGTCGACCCGCCAACGATGGTCCAGTGATTGCCGGGATCCGAAGAGTGCTGGCAATTGGCTGGTTGGCCAGCATCTGGATTTTGATCAATCCGAATTGCCCTGTAGTAGTTCGTAATTGATCTTTACCCGGTGCTCCTTCCGCTCCCTCCCCATGTCCATCGGGTTGGCCCCTACATTCTGGGGGCCTTCTCGCCGTTGACTGTTCTCGTCGCGGCACGCAGCTCTTCTGCCGAGGCTCGCGCTGACCGTCTGGAGACTTCACGGCACTTGCCCGAGTGGCTCATGCGCCCGCTTGCGCAGCAACGACCCTGGCAGCGATGGCTTACTCAGGCAACCTGCGCTGTCTGCCGGGGCCGTACTGCCGCAGGGTTCAGTTGGTGCTGGGCGTGGCAATGCTAAAAGATCGCTAACCGTTGCCCCCATCGTCCGCTGCCCGGAGCGTGAATGATTTCCGCACTTGTGCCCATCAGGCGTTGCTTTGATTTTTCAGGGCGATCCAACCGCAAGGAATTCTGGTCGTACTCCCTGCTTGCTGCGCTGGTGGTGGCGGTGAGCTACACCTTGATGGACGGCGGATACTGGCTGACGGGCACCGTGCTCCTCGATGGGGATGCCTTCGACCCGTTCCGGACGCTGGGGTGGTTCATGACGGTTGGTGCCGTCATCGTCCTCCTTCCACCGATGCTGGCCCTGGCTGTGCGACGACTGCACGATATCGACGAGTCTGGCTGGTACGTCGTGATCGCCTTCATCCCGTTGGGTGTATTCGTTCTCTTCCCTGTCATGCTCCTGCCGGGTAGCGAGGAGGAGAATCGATTCGGCGGCATTTCCGGCCTGCCGGGCGCCTGACTCAGCACAGGACGAAGTCCACCAGGTCGGAAGGAAACTGTGGGCAGACATTGCCTGCCACGACCTTGAAGGTTCGAATGGTGCACAGTCGTAGCCAGCATGCCCGCATGTCCGTTGATCGAATCGCTCTCCGTCGTTTGACCCAATGGTTGCCGTTCCTGGTCCTGGTCGCCGTCTGTGTGGCCTGGTGGTCTCCGCTGGGCGTGGTTGTCGCCCTTGTCGCGTGCCTTGTAGTGGGCGGCGTGCTGCAGCGCTTCGATCTGATCGGCGATGCGGTAGGCGGTGAACGGTTGCGCTCGCGATCACCAGGGCGCTTTGCCCACCGGCCGCCTGCCCACGATGTGCAGCTGGAATGGGGCGAGTTGGGCATGGGAGGGCCCGTCTTCAGCACCCAGATGCTGCGTGATGGTGCCATCGTCGAAGACATCGCCATTGCAGGTGGCCGTGATGCCAGCTGCGGATGGGAGGACATTCCGGGAAGCGCACTGCGCTGGGCCTCCGGCTACGTTGACCGGCGCGAGGCCGTCATCGTCTACGACGAGCATCACAAGGTGGTGCATGCGCTGGCGATGCCTTGCTGGCAGTTCTGTCAGCAACTGAACGCGCAGCGGCAATCCGAAGGAGACGCTGGCGCAGTGTCGTGGCTGCGCAGCCTGCCCAGCAACACCAGCCAGCTGCATCCCTGCCGCTGTCTGTGGCTGGAACAGGGGCATCCGGCGCTGGCCGCCGGGCTGCCGCAGGCATTGCGGCATGTCCTGCCTGATGCCCGGGTGCTGCAGGCCATCCCGCTGCTTCCCGACGACCTGCGTCTGACCGCGCATCCGGCCCTGTTCACGCGCATCTGTCCGTACGCCCTGTGTCTTGATGGCGAACGCAGTGACCGCCATGCCTGCGATCTGGATACGGTGATCACCAGCCCGGCAGGGCGATGCCTGGTGGTGAGAGGGAGCGTGCTTGATGCGGATCTGCGCCCCATCGAGGGCGTGTGGCTCATACATTGGCAGGGGCGTTGGCAGGCCATTGGCCGCCGTGCGATGGGCGGCAGCGGCAAGGCCCGGGGTGGGGCCTGGATCGACGTGATCGAGGCCGGCGATGACGGCACGCTCCGATGCGAGGCCTACGAGGAACGCTGGGAGGTTGACGACATCACGCGTTGCCCGACAGTACACACGTCGTTGGAACTTCCTGTGGAGTGGCGGGACACTCCATTGGCACTGCGTGTTCGCAATGGACGCTTCAGCCTTCGCATCCCTTCTCCCTGATCAGGTCTGGGTGGCGGGCTCGCCTGCTTCGCGCAGTCGTTGCGCATACTCCTCGGTAAACAGCGCCGACAACGCCTGTCGCTGCCTTGCATCGATCTCGCGCGACGTACTGGCCGCATAGTCGAAATGCACCATCACGCAGCGTCCGCTGGCGACCAGTGCATCGAACTGGAATGCCTGCTGCATGATCGACAGCGAGGAGCGGCCAATGTTCTCGATGCGGGTCTCGATACGCACCTCGTGTCCTGCCTGTATCTGCTGCAGGAAGTCGATCTCGTAGCGGCGCAGGATCAGCGTCAGGTCGCGCATGCTGGCCTCACCACTGAAGTGCCGGAAGATCTCCTGGCGGCCCTCCTCGAACCAGACGGGCAGGGCGGTGTTGGTGACGTGGCCGAGTACGTCCACTTCGGAGAAGCGCGGAAGGATCGTCAGCGGCATGAAGTCTCCGGGGGCGTAGTGGGCGGAATCTCCGGCGACGATGCTGCCATCGCCGGAGACAGTACGGCGGCTATCGGTTGTCAGTCAGAGTAGAAACCATTGCCGAGGGTGCCGGGCAGGCCGGGTTCCGGCCACGGCATCAGGGATGTGCAGGCGTCATACAGCGTGCAGAAGTCCTGCCGCAGTTGCGCAGGCACCCAGCTGCCGTAGGAAACCTCGGTCGAATCGCCCTGGCAGGCGTAGGAGACATCGATCCAGCGGGTATTGGCGTGTGAGGCAACGCCCTGGTGCTGTGTCTTGCCCGTGCAGTAGCGCAGGCCCTGGCCGATCAGGGTGTTGTTGGCATCGAAGTAAAGCCGGGAGACTGCATGGGTCGGCGCAGCCTGTACGTGTGCGGCGCCTCCCACCAGGCCAAACAGCAACAACAGCGGAATTCCCATTCGCATCTGTAGTTCTCCTTGGATTATGTAAGCCGGCCGTGTCCTGTCCTGTAGCCGGCGAAAGGCATCTTCGCACAGCCCCGGCATGCACGCAGATGCGGCGGCCTGCGGGGCATCATCCATCCGCCACACGCCCGCGCTATGCTTCGCGCCTGCCGACCGATCCTGCCGCGATGAAGCTCGCCATCCTGTCCCGCAACAGCTCCCTGTATTCCACCCGCCGGCTGGTCGAGGCGGCGCGCGCGCGCGGCCATACGGTGCGCATTCTCGACCCGCTGCGCTGCTACATGCGCATCGCCGCCGATGGCTTCTCGATGCACTACAAGGGCCGGCCGATGACCGGCGTGGACGTGGTGATCCCGCGCATCGGTGCCTCGATCACCCGCTACGGCACCGCCGTGCTGCGCCAGTTCGAGCTGATGGGCGCACGCACCCCCAATCCCTCCGACGCGATCCTGCGCTCGCGCGACAAACTGCGTGCGCACCAGCTGCTGGCGGCCAAGGGCATCGACATGCCGGTGACGGTGTTCGGCGACAACCCCGATGACACGGTGGACCTGCTGTCCATGCTCGGGCCGCCGCCGCATGTGGTGAAGCTCAACGAGGGCACCCAGGGCCGTGGCGTGATCCTCACCGAGAAAGCCAGCGCCTCGCGCGGCATCGTCGAGGCGTTGCGCGGCCTGTACGCCAATTTCCTCATGCAGGAATTCATCGGCGAGGCCAAGGGCGCCGACCTGCGCTGCTTTGTGGTCGGCGACCAGGTGGTGGCCTCGATGCAGCGACAGGCCCCGGAAGGTGACTTCCGCTCCAACCTGCATGCCGGTGGCACTGCGGTGGCGGCCAAGGCCAGCCGCGCCGAACAACAGGTGGCGGTGCGCTCGGCCAAGGCGCTGGGGTTGTCGGTGTGTGGCGTGGACCTGATCCGCTCCGCCCGTGGCCCGCTGGTGCTGGAGGTCAACTCCACCCCTGGCCTGGAGGGCATCGAGGCAGCCTGCGGCGTCGATGTCGCCACGCGCATCATCGCGCATGTCGAGAAGCTGAAAAAGCCCTGATTATTCAGCGGCTTGAGATTCTCATGGCGGGTGAGCCGGACTTTTAACAAGGCTTTAATCGGACCCGGCGTAGGCTTTAGCGAACCGCAGCTCTGCCTCTCAGCAGGATCGGTAATCGGGATACGACTTCAGGCCCAGGCGGGTGCACCGTCTGGGCCTTTTTTATGCTGCGGGGCAGCAGCGCCGGTCCCTTGTGGAGGCCGCGTGAGGGTCGTAGAGTTGGGCCTTCGTTCCGGGATGGATCGGGAGGTTGGCATGTACCGCATCATGATGATCGCGTTGTTGCTGGGCCTGTCTGGCGGTGTTGCCGCCAAACCAGAGAAAGCCGCTGTACAGATGGACCGGCAGGCGCCGGTGGCCGAACAGATGCGCCAGGTGGAAACCGCCCTGGGCACCCCCGAATACGCTGAACTGTCCCTGGAGGACCGCAACCAGGTGCAGCAGTCGCTGTCGCGCATCCGCCAGCACATGGGTGAGCGGCAGACCGTGCAGGAACTGCCGCCGCAGTTGCAGACCGAAGTCTTCAACGAGCAGGAGCGGATCAACACCCTGCTGGTGCGCGGGCACGACGACAGCCGGCAGATCTGCAGGTACGAGCGCACCACCGGCAGCAACATGCCCAAGAGCCGTTGCCTGACGGTGGCCGAGCGGCGCCGTATCGAAGAGAAGGGCAAGGCGCTGATCAATGACCAGCGCAGCTACAACACCCTCGCACCGCCGCCCGCGGGGCGTTGATCGCACCGTCTGTCGGCCTGTGCCGGCGCTGCCCTGCGGGGCGCCGATGCAACCGCAGCGGACGTTCCACTCATGGATGACTTGGAGATAACGATGCAGCGCATGATTTCCCTCACCCTGGCGATGGGCCTGGCCCTGGCCACCACCGCCCAGGCCAAATCCGAGAAGGCCGGCGTGAAGCTCGATGGCAGCGCGCCAGTGGCCGAACAGCTGCGCACCGTGGAAACCGCCATCAACAGCGACGACTACAGTGAGATCGGGCTGGAAGACAAGAGCCGTGTGCAGCAGGCGGTGGGGCGTATCCGCGACCGGATGGGCGAGCACGAGCGTGTTGAGCAGCTCAGCCCGAATGACCAGACCGCGGTCTTCAACGACCAGGAAGTGATCAACACGATCCTGACCCGGGCCCGCGCCGACAGCCGCATGGTCTGCCGCCGCGAGCGCTCCACCGGCAGCAACATGCCGCAGAGCGTCTGCATGACCGTCGCCCAGCGGCGCAAGGCGCAGGAGGACAGCCGCAAGGTGCTCAATGGCATCCAGAACTTCCCGGCGGACGACAAGAACTTCAGGCGCTGATGGTTGGCGTTCTGGCAGGGCCCCGCCAACGGTCACCCTGCCGTGCGTCCCTTGTGAACGCATCGGTGGAACCGTAAAGTCGGGGCCCTATTCACGGACGAACATGGAGCTCGTCATGTACCGCACCACCACGCTCGCGCTGATGCTTTCCCTGGGCCTGGCAGCCACCGTGCAGGCCAAGGCACAGAAGGAGGCCGTACGCATGGACGCCACCACGCCGGTCTCCGAACAGATCCGCCGCGTTGAAACGGCCATGGGCAGCGAGGATTACAGCGAGATCGGCCTGGAAGACAAGAGCCGCGTGCAGCAGGCGCTGAACCGGATCAAGGTCAAGATGAACGGCCGCGAGAAGGTTGACGAGCTGGCAGCGCAGGAGCGCACGGACGTCTTCAACGAGCAGGAGATCGTCAACACGATCATGAGCCGGGCCCAGGCCGACAGCCGCATGATCTGCCGCCGCGAGCGCCTGACCGGCAGCAACATGCCGCAGAGCGTGTGCCTGACCGTGGCCCAGCGCCGCAAGGCCCAGGACGACAGCCGCCAGGCACTGACCGACCAGCAGCGCCTCAGCCGCTGAGCGGTGCCCACGGGGGCCTTGCCGCCTCGTGCCTTCGGTACGAAATGTTAAGACTGGAACCTGTATCGTTCAGCAGGTAGACGTCGCGTCCACCGCCCCCAGGCCATTCTGGGGCGGTGGGCCTGGCCCCCGACGACCCTTCAAGAACCAGAGGTTCCAGTGCGCATTCTCGTAATCGAAGACAACAGCGACATCGCCGCCAACCTTGGCGACTACCTTGAGGATCGTGGCCACACCGTGGACTTCGCTGCCGACGGCGTGACCGGCCTGCACCTGGCGGTGGTCCACGAGTTCGACGCCATCGTGCTGGATCTGAACCTGCCGGGCATGGATGGCATTGAAGTGTGCCGCAAGCTGCGCAACGAAGCGCGCAAGCAGACCCCGGTGCTGATGCTGACCGCGCGTGATTCGCTGGACAACAAGCTGGCCGGTTTCGACTCCGGCGCCGACGACTACCTGATCAAGCCGTTCGCGCTGCAGGAAGTGGAAGTGCGCTTGAACGCGCTGTCGCGACGCGGCAAGGGCGTGCAGACCCGCGTGCTGGAGACCGGCGATCTGGAATACAACCTGGACACGCTGGAAGTGCGCCGCCAGGGCAAGCTGCTGCAGCTCAATCCGACCGCGCTGAAGATCCTGCAGGCACTGATGGAGGCGGCCCCGGCCGTGGTGACCCGCCAGGAACTGGAAACCCGCGTGTGGGGCGAAGAACTGCCCGACTCGGATTCGCTGCGCGTGCATATCCATGGCCTGCGCGCCGTGGTCGACAAGCCCTTTGAAGTGCCGCTGATCCAGACCCGCCATGGCATCGGATACCGCATCGCTACCCCGGAAGCCTGATTCCGTGGCAACCAAGGGGGAGCGCCGGCGTACGCCCTATCGGCGGCGTCTGCGCAGCCGCATCATCGTTTCATTCGTGTTGTTGGGCTTCTGCCTGACGACACTGTTTGCCTTCGCCACCAACTGGGCCCGCCTGCGCGTGGAAAACCAGCTGGTGGAAGAGTTGATGAACCGCAATATCGACGAGTACGCGCGGCGCTATTACGAACACCCGGGACACAACCCGGACGCGCCGGTGCTGCAGATCCGGGCATATGCCTATTCCAAGGACAAGTTTGACCGGGTACGCGAAGAGCGGGCGCAATGGGCGGGTTTTTCTGACGGCATTCACAGCGTCAGCGGCGATGAACACGGCGAGCCGTACTCGTACAAGTTGGCTGTACGCAAGACGCCTGACGCCTGGTTCTTCCTCGCCTATGACATGACCGACAGCGTGCGCGGCGGCAAGCAGCTCAACCGCGCGCTGGTGTTGTCGGTGCTGGTGTTCAGCGTGCTGTCGCTGGTGCTCGGCTGGTGGTCGGCCTCGAAGGTGATGAAGCCGGTGTCGGACCTGGCCGCGCGGCTGCGTGCCTACCGTGGTGGCACCAGTGATCCGGAGCCCTTGGCGCCGCGCTTCCCCGATGACGAAGTGGGGCAGCTGGCGCAGGCGCTGGACGACTACTCCTCGCGGCTGACCGAAGTGGTACAGCGTGACCGCGAGTTCAACGCCGACGTCAGCCACGAGCTGCGCACGCCGCTGGCGGTGATCCGTGGCGCCACCGAACTGCTGCTGACCCGCCCCGGCCTGGACGAGAAGGTGCTGCAGCGCCTGCAGCGCATCCAGCGTGCCGAACAGCAATGCAGCGATCTGATTGGCGCGCTGCTGCTGCTGTCGCGAAACGAGCGCGGGCAGGGCACCAGCAACGTGGCCCGCGTGGCCGAGCAGCTGCTGGATGCACACCGCGCGCAGCTGGGCGGCAAGCCGCTGGAACTGGCGCTGGAAGGCGAGCGCGATCTGGTGATCGACGCACCCGAAGCCGCACTGTCGGTGGCGCTGGGCAACCTGATCGGCAACGCGGTGAAGTATTCCCAGGATGGCGAAGTGCGCGTGCATGTGGGCGCCAACGCCGTCTCGGTGACCGACAGTGGTCCCGGGCTGAGCGAGGAAGACGCGGCCAAGCTGTTCCAGCGTGGCTACCGCGGTACCCACGCGGGCCATTCGCAGGGCGGCGGCATCGGCCTGTCGATCGTCAGCCGCCTGTGCGACCTGTACGGCTGGCAGGTAAGCGTGCGGCCCGGTGGCCAGCGCGGCGTGATCGCCACACTGACGTTCTCGCCCAAGCCGCTGTAACGGCGGCGTGGCCGACCTGGGTTGGCACATGGATCTGCATGGGTGGGTGCCAACCTGGGTTGGCACATGAATCTGCCCTGGTAGGTGCCAACCTTGGTTGGCACTGATGCCTGGCACTCGGCATTGGCTATCCACGCATGGCGTGGATCTACCGGAACATGACTGTTTCCGCCTGCCTCGGCGTGCGGTGGCTCACGGTTCCGAGCACCCGCATCCTCGTTGACGCATTTGCCTCCTGACGGACCGAAGCGCAGATGGCCAGATGCCAGTGTCGGATCGTCCGTCGCCTGCCAGGAGCCTCGTTGTGTCACACCATGCCCGTTACCCGAACCTGCACCAGTTGGTTGGCGACTCGGTCAGCCAGCTCTCCACCGAGGTCGCCCAGCGCGTCGAGGATGTGCTGTCCCGGCCCGATGGCCTGATGCCGATCCTGATGGCACAGATGGACGTCGACGGCTTCACTGCAGACGCTGCGCGGCGCGCCGGCTTGAAGCCCCCGCAGGCCGGCACGCCGGCCGGCCTGAGGCACACCGTGGCCGGCATCTCCACCTTGACCCGGATGATGTATGCCGCGCATATCGCGCGTACCCGTGGAGGTCCGTTGCAGGTCGTGCCACCGGATGCCATCGAAGGCCTGCTGCTGGCCGCGCGCGAGCTGACCTGCTACGCGCAGCAGCAGTTGCAGGCCGAAATGGCCCGGGGCGCAGCAACCCTGCAATAGCCGCCGTACCCGCTGCCGGCCCGGAGCCGCACCACACCTGGGCACGCGCGGTCTCCCGCCGCGTTGTCGCATTCCACCATCCCGGCGGCGCAGCAACGGCCCTCACGTCGCCACGTGGAAACCGGCGAGGCCCGGTATGCCGGACCGGAATCGATCCTCGGCGCTTTTCAGACACTTTTCAGATTGCGTGCTCCGTATCGATCCGCCAAGGCTTGAACCACGGGAAAGCGCGCGCTCGCGCGCTGTATTCGTTGAGGAACTGCCATGGATCACCGAGCATCATTCGTTGCTGCCTGCGAGGCGTCATCGCGCGTCCATCGTTTCTGCGGTCCAACCGACCTGCGGCTGATCGTGGAGCGCTGGCACGGCAGCGAATCGTTGTCCGAAGGCCTGCACTGCCAGATCGATCTGCTCGGCGAGGCATGCGGGCACAGCCTGGATGACTGGCTGACCCGGCCGGCAAGCATTACCACGCGTCTGCCGGATGGGGCCGAGATTGTCCGGGTGGGGTTGATCCGCAGTGTGGAGCAACTGGACTGCGCAGGCCCACTTATGCGGTACCGCATTCACCTTGCCGACTGGACCGCCTGGCTGCATGACAGCCTCCACAGCCGAGTGTTCCAGGATGAGAATGTGGCCAGCATCATCAGCACGGTGCTGTCGGTCCACGCACCGCTGGCGCATTGGTCCTGGCACATCGGAAGCGCTGCTGCGCTCGAGCGCAGGTGCCGGGGCTACCGCGTGCAGTACCGGCAATCGGACATGGCGTTCCTGCAGCAGTTGATGGCTGATGAAGGCTTGGGCTGGTGCATCCGCACGCTGCCCGAGGCCCCCGGCGGGCACACGCTGATGATCTTCGGCGACAGCACGCGATGCTCGCTGCTGCCACGGCCGCGACGCCTGCACCAGAGCCAGCGCGTGCCCGACGGGGCGGGGATCGCCGCGCTGCACGAGGTGTACCGGGTGGTACCGACCCAGATGACCCGCGTGGCGGACCTGGACGATCCGTTGCGCGTGGTTTCGGCCAGCCTGCCTGTCCGCACCGTGGGCACTGGACCCTTGGAAGACTTTTCGCCGGCCGGCCACACGGCATGGGAGACCTCGCGCGAAGCCTTGGCCGAGGTGATGCGTGATACCGAAGCGGCGCTTTGCGAGCAGCGACGCTGGAGCGGCGAAAGTACCGAGCCGGACTTTCAGCCCGGCTACGCGTTCGAGGTGCTGGCAGAGCCGGGCCAGCGTGCGGTGCCGGCATTGTTGCTGACGACGGTGCATCACGCGGCGGTCAATCAACTGCCTGCGGTTGTCAAGTTGCAGCAGGAGCTGCCGTTGCCCGCACCGTCCGACACCGTGCCCGCCGACCGCGCGCAGCGGCTGGGCTATGCCAACCGTTTCGAGGCGATGCCGTTTGACCGCCGCTGGCGACGTTCGCCGGCCCGTACGGCAGCGCGGCCGACGGCGCTGGGTCCGCAACTGGCCACGGTGCTCGGCGGCGATGACGGTGCGCCGCTGCAGATGGATGCAAGCGGATGCATCCGCGTGCGGTTCGGCTTTGCCACCGACAGCAGGGCTGACAGCGGCTGGCTGCGCGTCGCCCAGACCTACGCCGGGCCGGGTGTCGGCAGTCAGTTCCTGCCCCGCGTGGGCCAGGAAGTGGTGGTGGACTTCATCCACGGCGACCTCTGCCGCCCCATCGTGATCGGCGCGCTCTACAACGGCCGTGGCGAAGCGCGCGCTGAAGCGTTGGCGCAGTCCAGCGATGTCGGCAGCAGCGCCCAGAACAACCTGACCGGTGGCAATGCCCCGCGCTGGCATGCGGCCGGTGCGGGCGAAGCGGCCCAGCGTAATGCCGGCGCGGTATGGGGCATCAGTTCGCAGAGTTGGGATGGCCAGGGCGGCAACAGCCTGGAGTTCGACGACAGCGATGACCAGCTGCAGGTGAGACTGGCCACAACGCAGTGCCACAGCGCACTCAGCATGGGCCATCTGCGTTACCCGCAGCACAACTTCCGAGGCAGCCTGCGCGGAAGCGGATACGAACTGCGCAGCGACGCTTGGGGCGCCGTGCGTGCCACCGCAGGGCTCTGGCTGGACGCCATGCAACGCAACGCCTCCGCGCCGGCCGGTCTGCGTGCTGCGCCGGTGGCGCTGCTGCGGCAGACCCTCGTGCTGGCGCAGTCCTTCGATGAAGCGACACGGCAGCAGCGTACGGTGCGGCTGCGCGGTTATGCCATCGACGCCGTCGGTGCGAGTGCACTGCAGTCGCTGGCCGACAGCGTGGCAGCGTCGCAATGCATCGCGGGCAGTGACGAGCGCGTTCCCGCCACCGGCTCGGCGGTGCTCGGCTTGTCGGCGCCGGCAGGCATCTGTCAGGTAGCCGGCCAGGCGATCCAGCTGGCGGCGGGGCACAGCACGCTGCTGGCCAGTGGCGCCAGCTCGGGCGTGATCGTTGCCGGGCATGCGCGCTGGCAGGGCCGCCAGGCGATCGGTGTTCTGGCCGGCGCAACCCGCAACCCCGGAAATGCAGGACTGAGCGTGGTGGCCGGTGCGCAGTCGCTCGATGTCCAGGCGCAGGCAAACGCCGTGAGCCTGCAGGCTCGCGCCAATGTGGTGGCGGCCAGCCAACAGGGGGAAGTGCAGCTGGCGGCGGGTGGCATCCTGCATATCGCGACGGCGGAGGGCGCGGCCATCACCCTGGTGGACGGAAACCTGCACGTTACCTGCCCCGGCACGCTGACCTTCGAGACCGGTGACCGGCACTTCACCGGCCCGGTGCAGGAGCTGTATCCGCTGCCACAGTTCGTGCAGACGGTCTGCGTGGAGTGCCTGCTGAAGGCGATGCAGGCCGGCCTGCCGTGGGCTGCCAAGAATGGTTGATGTGCCGTGGATCGATCCGTGGCGGCATGCCCGGTTGCCGTGGCAAAGCGTTGGCGATCAGGTCGCGGACGTTCTGCCCGCCTGCGCGCTGCTGGATATGGCGTTCGCACCGGATGGCTGGAAGCACCTGCGCGCGTTGCCTGCGCAGATGGATCCGCTGTTCACCCATCGCTATGCGGGCAAAGGCCTGGACCGGTTGTCGCCCTGCCTGGTTGTCCTGCCAGGCGAAGCCGCAGCACGCGCGCATTGCTGGCAGATGCTGCTGAAGCTGAGTCATGGCGCACCGATGCTTTCGGCGCTGCGCACTACCGCTGACCCGCAAGATCTGGCCGGGCACCTGCGCGGGATCTGGGAAGGCTGTTCCAGCACCGGACAGCCGTGGTTGCTGCGCTGGGGCGATGGGCGTGCCGCCGCCGGTCTGCTGGATGTGCTGGACGATGCACAACGGACACGCGTGCTGACCGGTCTGCACGACTGGCATCTGCCTGCACGCAACGGTGCGTGGACGCGGGTGGCCGGGAAGGGCAGCGCGCAGTTCGATGTCGACGCAAGGCCACTGACCTTCACTGCCGGCCAGGAAGCCGCACTGCGCAGCGGGAGTCAGGCCGATGCCATCACGCGCTTCGTTCTGCAAAGACCAGCGCTACGCCCGGACGGCATGCCGCCCTCGCAGGTGCATCGCTGTGCGGAACACGCTTTGGCTCGGCTGGCACACCGGGGCATTGAGCATCCCGCGCTGGCGCACCGGATGACAATCAAGGCGGTTGCTGCTTGGAATGCTCGCCGTGGCGATGAAGGGGAGCCATGAAGCGGTTTCTGACGGTGGCGATTCTGAGCGGGCTTGGCGTGCTTGCCGTGGCCGGAGTGGTGCTCAAGTTCATGGACTTCAGGGTCGGGCCGCCGCCGCCGGATCCCACGGCGCGGATCATCATTGACGCTGCTTCCGGCCATGACATCACCGCTGCGCCACCAGAGATGCACCTGAAGATTGGTGTCGCCAACTACTCGGATGATGGGTTGGGTAAGGTCTTCATCAACGATGCCTGGGCAGGGGGGATGGAGCCGCGATCGAGTGGCAACGCTGCCACCTGCTGCGTGACGTTGCCACGCCTCTGGCATCCAGGGTTGAAGGTGACGGTGGCCTACCGCACCAGCAGCATGTTTCTCAAGGATCCTCAAAGCTACGTTGAGAAGGACGTTCTTGTTGCTCCCTATAAACCGTTTCTTGATGGATTCATTTACTTCATGTACTTCCCGGATGACCAGGTGCGGGTGGTGGCGACGCCTTACTTTCCGGGCTATCCGAAGTTTGCCTATGACATAGGGTTTGCCAGTCGCGAGCGTGACGAAGAAAAGGTGGCGCGATTCCTTCTGCAAACCGCTACAGAGGGGCTGGAAGAATGAGAGTGGCTGTTTCGCCTCCGGCTTCTGACAGAGTGACCAAGTTGAGCCATCGTGAATTGGCGCGCAATGCAGGCGCAACTATCGGATCATCTTTCGATTGCGGTTTGGAACTCTTCGTTGGTTGCTTCTTCGATGGAACGAGAAACCACAGGCTGAACTCTCGCCGGCAGGGGAATCAAACGGAGTCAAATGTCGCTCGACTCTTTGAGGTATTTGATCGTGATCAGGGCTCAAGTCTCGCGGCGCGCGCGTCCCGGTTCGCCAGCTACATCCAAGGCGTTGGCACTGAGGCGCTCAAGGAAATTGGCGATACCGGCACCGGGTGGCACGCTCGCGCTGGCGCAGCAGCGGGCTGGGGCGGTGAGGGACGGGTGAACTGGATGTTGATGCAGGTCCAGGACCACCTCTTGACCCATTTCGCAGACACCACCGTCACCTCCGCCATGGGCTTCGATTCCAGCGTCCCCGTTGCGCGCAAGATGAGTGCCGATCTCCGTCTGCACCTGCAGGACGTTGAGCGCCTGGCGCAGGCGGCGCGGATGTCGCTGTCCAACTACCTGGCGGTTAATCAAGGGCAAGAGGAGATCGATCTTCGCAACTCGCTCAGTGGCGGCTTCTGGAACATGGTGGGCGCGTTGCAACGGGTGCGCGGCACGCACCTGGCGCGTGCCGATCATGCCTCGCGTCGTGCGGTTCTACAGGAACGTCGCGCCTTTCTGGCAAAGAAGGTAGCGCCGTTCCAGAAGCAGAATCCCCGCGTAGATCGCATCCGTATATCGGTGTTCGGCTTCTCGCGTGGCGCCACCGAGGCACGCGTGTTCTGCAACTGGCTCGGCGATGCCTGCGATCCCGCCCCCGGGCCGCTGCGCTTGTGTGGCATTCCGGTGCAGATCGATTTCATTGGGTTGTTCGATACCGTCGCTTCAGTAGGTGCCGTGCAGAACTTCTTTGAATCCGTACTTGATGGCCACGGCGTGCGCCTTAACCGAAGGTGCAATTGAATGACACAGCCTGATCGAGTGAAGGTCGTGACGAAGTTGCTGACCAGATTGGCTCTGATCGGTCTTGCGATGCTGGCCGTGGCGGGTGTCGTTCTCAAGTTCATGGATTTCAGGGTCGGGCCGCTGCCGCCAGATCCCACGGCGCCGATTATCATTGACTACACTTCCGGCCATGACATCACCGCTGCGCCACCAGAGATGCACCTGAAGATTGGTGTCGCTAATTACTCGGATGATGGGCTGGGGACGGTCTTCATCAACGATGCTTGGGCAGGGGGGATGGAGCCACGAGCCAGCGGTAATGCCGCCACCTGCTGTGTGACGTTGCCACGCCTCTGGCATCCAGGGTTGAAGGTGACGGTGGCCTACCGCACCAGCAGTATGTTTCTGAAGGATCCCCAAAGCTATGTTGAGAAGGACGTCCTCGTCGCGCCCTATAAGCCATTTCTTGATGGGTTCATTTACTTTTTCTACTTCCCGGGTGACCAGGTGCGGGTGGTGGCGACTCCTTACAGTCCGGGCTACCCCGGATTCGCGTACACCATCGATCATGCGGAGCTTGAGCGCGACCCTGGGAGGGTGGCGAGATTTCTCAATGAGACGGAAGGTGAGGAGTAGATGCAATGAGAGTCAGTTCTTCGGAATTGTTGCGTGAGAATCCAACAAATCTTGATATGCGTGAGATGGCTCGATGGGCGGGATCCTCCGTTGACACGATATCGCCATGCGGTATTGAAATTTTCATTGGCTGCTTTTTCGATGGCACACGAAACCATCGCTTGAACTCGTTGAGACGTGGCGACTTTACGCAGTCCAATATTTCACGGTTGTTCGATGTCTTTGATCGAGGGCAGTCTGGCGGGGTAGGGGGACGCCGCAAGCGATTTTCCAGCTACATTCAAGGTGTTGGTACGGAGGCATTGAAGGAGATTGGTGATACGGGGACAGGCTGGCACGCGCGCGCCGGCGCGGCAGCCGGCTGGGGCGGCGAGGGTCGGGTGAACTGGATGCTGATGGAGGTTCAGGACCATCTCCTCGATCATTTCGCGGGTACCACTGTCACCAAAGCCATGGGTTTCGATTCCACCGTCCCCGTCGCGCGCAGGATGAGTGCCGATCTTCGCCTGCACCTGCAGGATGTCGAGCGCCTGGCGCAGGCGGCGCGGATGTCGTTGTCCAACTACCTGGCGGTCAACCAGGGGCAGGAGGAGATCGATCTTCGCAACTCGCTCAGCGGCGGTTTCTGGAACATGGTGGGCGCGTCGCAACGGGTGAGGGGCACCCATCTGGCCCGCGCCGATCACACCTCGCGCCGTGCGGTATTGCAGGAGCGTCGCGCGTTTCTGGAAAAGAAGGTGGCACCGTTCCAGAAGCAGAATCCCCGTGTAGACCGCATCCGTTTGTCGGTGTTCGGCTTCTCGCGCGGCGCCACCGAGGCACGCGTGTTCTGCAACTGGCTCGGCGATGCCTGTGACCCCGGCCCCGGGCCGCTGCGCTTGTGTGGCATTCCGGTGCAGATCGACTTCGTGGGCCTGTTCGATACGGTCGCCTCGGTAGGTGCCGCGCAGAGCTTCTTTGAGTCGGTGTTCGACGGCCATGGCGGCTGGGCAGCAGGTGAAGACCTGCGCATTCCTGCCGATGTGCGCCGTTGTGTGCACATGGTGGCCGCGCATGAAGTACGTGGCTCGTTTCCGGTGGACCTGGTGGACGGTGCGAACTGCGAGCAGATCATTTATCCCGGGGTACATTCGGACGTGGGCGGCGGCTACACGCCCGGTGAGCAGGGGCGCTCGCTGAATGACGCTGACAAGCTTTCGCAGATTCCGCTGTGCGACATGTATCGGCATGCGGTGGCGGCAGGCGTGCCGCTGTTGCCCGTCGAGAAGGCGCGCGTGGAGTTGCAGCGTCAGTTCGATGTCTCCCCGGAACTGCGCCAGCACTACAACGCGTACTTGAAGGCGATGGCGCCGTTCCTGCCGGCCAGCACTCCGGCCTCCAAGGCCAACCGCACCGCGGTGCTGATGTACGCCCACTATCGCCAGTACCTGCTCTGGCGTCGGCAGCATCTGGATGACTTCGATCGTCTGCCGGGCTACCTGCAGGCCTCAGCGCAGGACCGCGCGGACCTGCTCGGCGGCAATGCCGAGCTGGTGCAGGAGGCGCGGGCGATGCGCTACAACAACGCAACGGGGCGCATCCGCAGCGGAAGTGTTGCGACCCACCACGGCATGGCGACGCCTCCGTCGCCGCCGTACAACAATGTTCAGGCGCTGGATTTCGTGCAGGTGAAACTGCGTGGGCAGAAGGAACAGCAGTGGCTGGATGGCCAGATCCAATCGATATGGGAGTCGCGGCAGGCACCACCGCAGGCGGTGGCCACGTTCCTGGATGGCTACGTGCACGACTCGCGGGCGTGGTTCAAGCCGTTCGGGCTGGACGATGACGAGTGGCTGCACGTGCAGCAGCGCGAACGGGACACCTACCGGCAGCGGATGCGTGAGCTGGATGCAATTGAGCGGTCCCACCGGCAGGAGCGGGAGCGCATGCAGCGGGCCGGACAGCTGTTCCAGCCACGGGTGCCGTTGGCGATGTCGGTGCAGGAACTGGAGGCGCTGACCGACTGGCGGCAGCGGCCGGATGACTTCGATGAAGCATTGCAGCTGACCGGGCGCGAATACCACTGGCAGTGGGGCTATCTGCGCTGGCGTACCTGCTACCTCAACCCGCCCGGTGTGACGGTGGCCGAGGCATCGGCGCGCAGGTGGTCGCGTGCGGAGGGGGCGGCCGCGTAGCGCTCGCGCGGGTTGTCGTAAGCGGCGTGCTCAGCGTTACTCGTGCGTATCAATGCCGAGGTGCATCGCGACACCTGTGTGATGCGCGCCGCGCCACGGACGTGCGTCGCTGCACGAATCGTCACGGCCGCGATTTCCCCTACGGACATGGGCGTCTTCCGGTGGCGTGATGGCGGGGCCGGGGCGGGTGCCCTGGCCGGGATTGGCGTCCTGAAAAAAACCGACATTCAGCAATCCCTCGGTGGTCGAAGGTCCATCGTGGAAAATGCACCGCATGCCTAGTCAACGGCGGTCGGTGCGTGGGGATTCATCAGAATCCGCTGGAGCTTCTTTGCTGAATGTTGGTCTCCGGTACGCCAACCCGCACCGTCCGCCACCTTGCCTCTGCGGGTGGCTTGCCGTCTGCGAGGAGTCTCACCATGTCTGCACGTCCCGTGTTTCCCCATCTTTCCGCCCTGATCGGCGAGGCCGTCAACCGGCTGCCTGCCGACGCCGCCGAGCGGCTCGAAGCCCTGCTCGACGATCCCAACGATCTGTTGCCCGCCCTGCTGGCGCGCATGGATGGCCGCGACGGCGCCGATGGCCGCCGGTTTGAAGCAGAGGGCCTAAACCCGGCGCAGGCTGCAACCCAAGCCGGGGTGGCCCGCACGCTGGCGGGTCTGGAGGTGGTGGTCCAGGTGCTGCACGCCGCTGCCGCCGCGCGTGAACAGGGGGGCGCCCACCAGCAGCTCAGCCCGGATGTGGTGGATGGCCTGCTGCTGGGCGCCCGAGAGCTGGTCCGCCACGCGCGGCAACAGGTGGAGTAGGCCCGCGCATGGGATGCGGAACGCGTTGTGTAGAGCCGAGCCCATGCTCGGCTTGATGATCGCAGCCGAGCATGGGCTCGGCTCTACCGTAGATCCAGGACGCGCGCTGAATGCGCCTCGGTAGTGCCGGCCGCTGGCCGGCAACCCGCCTCAGCCCCCGGCCAGCCCCAGGTACCGCGCATGCAGGTGTTCCACCTGCGCCTGCAGGTCGTCCGGCTGCCCATCATTGACCACCACGTCATCGGCCAGTGCCAGGCGCTGTGTGCGGCTGGCTTGGGCGGCAATCATGCGGTCAGCCAGCGCGGCATCGATGCCGTCGCGTTGCATCAGGCGTGCATGCTGCACCGCTTCCGGCGCATCCACCAGCAGCACCCGGTCCAGCCACGGGTAGGCCTTCCGCCCACCCACCTCGGTCAGCAGCGGAATGGCCGCAATCGCATAAGGGCTTTCAGCCTGCTCGCACTGCTGCTGCATCAGCCGGCGGATGGCCGGGTGGGTGATGGCTTCCAGCGCCGCCCGTTCCGCCGGGTCGGCGAAGACGTGGGCGCGCAGCCGGGCCCGATCCAGCTGGCCATCGGCCAGCAGCATACCGGCGCCGAAGCGCTCGGCAATCTGCGCCAGGGCCGGGCTGCCGGCCTCCACCACCGCGCGTGCGGCCAGATCGGCGTCGGCCACCACGATGCCCAGCGCCTCGAAGCGCCGGGTCACCTCACTCTTGCCGGCGGCGATGCCACCGGTCAGGCCCACCACATAACGGCTCATGGGGAATCCCCTCAGCGCAGCCCGCTCAACACCAGGTAATGCTCCACCAGCGGCGCGCCCCACATGAAGTAGAGCCAGCCGGCGATGGCCAGGTACGGGCCGAACGGAATCGGGGTGGCGCGGTCACGGCCGCGGCTGTACAGCCAGATCGAGCCGATGATGGCGCCCAGCACCGAAGACAGCAGGATGATCGGCAGGATGCCCTTCAGCCCGCACCAGGCGCCGAGGGCCGCCAGCAGCTTGAAATCGCCGTGGCCCATGCCTTCCTTGCCGGTCAGCTGCTTGAACAGCCACCAGACCGTCCACAGCGACAGGTAGCCCACCGCCGCGCCCACCAGGGCGGGCTTGGCCGGCATGTACAGGTTGTCGATGCTGCCTATCAGGCCCAGCCACATCAGCGGCAGGGTCAGCTGGTCCGGCAGGAGCTGGGTGCGCAGGTCGATGCCGGACAAGGCGATCAGGAAACAGGTCAGCACGATGGCGCCGAACCCCTGCCAGCCGAAGCCGAACTGCCAGACGCAGGCCAGCACCAGCACCGCGGTCAGCGCCTCCACCAGCGGGTACTGCAGCGAGATGGGGGCCTTGCAGTGGCGGCATTTGCCCCCCTGAACGAGCCAGCTGAACAGGGGGATGTTCTCGTACCAGCTCAGCTTGTGCTTGCAGTGCGGGCAGTGCGAGGGCTCCACCACGATCCCCGGCGGTGGCGGCTCGTAGAAGTCCGGCTCTTCCAGCACCTCGCGCGCATCGCGCTTCCACTGCCACTCCAGCCGCTTGGGCAGGCGCAGGATGACCACGTTGAGGAAACTGCCCAGCAGCAGTCCAAAAGCGGCCGCGGCGGGATAGCCGAGGCCGGGGTGCTGGTCGAGAAATGCCATTGATGCCTTTAGCCGACGACGGCGCCGAGTTTGAAGATGGGCAGGTACATCGCGATGACCAAGCCACCGACAATGGTACCAATGAACACCATGATCATCGGTTCGAGCAGGCTGCTCAAGGCATCCACGGCATTGTTCACTTCCTGCTCGTAGTATTCAGCCACCTTGAACAGCATGGCATCCAGGGCGCCGGCCTCTTCACCGATGCCGGTCATCTGGATGACCATGTGCGGGAACAGGTTCAGCTGCTTCATGGCCATGTTGACCGGGTAACCGACCGACACGTCGTCGCGCATGCGCAGCACCGCGTCGCCATAGACCTTGTTGCCGGTGGCGCCGGCCACGATGCCCAGCGCCTCCACCAGCGGTACGCCGGCCTTGAAGGTCACCGCCGTGGTGCGGGCGAAGCGGGCGATGGCGCTGTTGTGCATGATCTGGCCGATCACCGGCACCTTCAGTACCAGCCGGTCGACGGTGTGCTGCATCTTCTCCGAGCGCCGGTAGGTCATGGCAATGGCCACCACCGCCCCGATCACCACAATGGCGATCAGCCACCACCAGGACACCATGAACCGCGACAGGTTCACCACCATCTGGGTGAACGCCGGCAGGTCGGCGCCGAAGCTCTGGAAGACCTCCTCGAACTGCGGTACCACCCACACCAGCAGCACGGTGCTGACCAGGAACGCCACCACCAGCACCATCGCCGGGTAGAACAGGGCCTTCTTGATCTTGCCCTTCAGTGCCTCGATGTTCTCCTTGTAGGAGGCGATCGTGTCCAGCACGGTTTCCAGCACACCGGCACTCTCGCCGGCGCGGACCAGGTTGCGGTAGAGCTCGTCGAACTGCACCGGATGGCGGCTGATGGCCTCGTACAGCGAGGAACCGCCCTCGATGTCGGCGCGGATGCCGTCCACCATCTTCTTCATGCGCGGGTTCTTGTGCCCGCTGCCGATGATTTCCAGCGCCGAGACGATCGGCACGCCGGACTTCATCATGGTGGCCATCTGCCGGCTGAAGAAGGCGATGTCCTTGGCGGTGACCGGCTTGCCGGCGGCACCGAACAACGGCTTCGGCTTGGGCTTGACCTGGCCCGGGTTGATGCCCTGCTTGCGCAGTTCGGCACGCAGCAGGTTGGCGTTCTTGGCCAGCTGCTCGCCCTTCATCTTGATGCCCCGCTTGTCGGTCCCCTCCCAGACAAACGGTTGCAGTTCCATCGTGGCACGGGCCACGGGCTCTTTCTTGATCGCACTGCGACTGACAGACATGTTGGCTCCCCAAGGCCCGCCATCCCCAGGCGGGCATCCTGACCGGCGATGGTAGCCGGTTCGGGGCCGTCCGGGGAGCCCGCTGGCGTGACGCTGCGCAGGGTTTTCGACCTGCCGAGACGAAAGGTGACGTACCGCGTCACATTGCCGCGTCCATCGCAGATTCGACGCGGGGGGGTTCCCATCCGCGAAATTGCTGCCATCATTGGCGCGGGGAAATCGGGGAGACGCTGCCATGGGAGATTGGCACGTTACCTGCGTCGATCCACCCGCGGGGACGGGCAGCCTGCTCATCCGGTCATCTGGCCGGCCGGCCGTCAGCCCCGACATCAACCACCACTCATCTTGGGGATGTACCACCATGAAGAACCAGAAGGGCTTCACCCTGATCGAACTGATGATCGTCGTTGCGATCATCGCCATCCTGGCCGCCATCGCGCTGCCGGCTTACTCGAACTACACCAAGAAGGCCAAGGTCTCGGAAGTGATCCTGGCGGCTTCTTCGCTGCGTACCGACGTGTCGGAATACGTGGCCAGCAACAACTCGCTGCCGCCGGCATCCTGGAAGCCGGACTTCCAGGCGACCAAGTACGTCAGCAAGCTGGAATGGGATGGCAAGGCCATCGTGGCTACCGCCCAGTCGATCGGTGACACTCTGATCGATACCAAGACCATCACCCTGACCCCGGAAGGCGACGGTAAGAGTGGCGTCGTCCCGAGCTGGACCTGCGCCGGCTCGATCGATGCCAAGTACCGTCCGGGTTCCTGCCAGGGCAGTGCTTCGTCCAGCGGCGGCACCAGCGGCACCAGCGGCGGCTGATAACAGCCGATTGCTCGGGTTTCATGTAAACGGGGGGCCATTGGCTCCCCGTTTCCGTTTTGGGGAGGCGGTGTGAACGTTCGTCCTGAATCTGCAGTTCGGGCGCGTGTCGGTGGCTGGGGAGCTGCCGGTGCGGTGTTGGGTCTGGTTTCCGCATGGTGGGCCGGTGCAGGCACCGCCGTGGTATGGAGCGCCCTGTTGGCGGGCGCGGCCTTGCCGATGTGGTGCCTGGAATGGAGAAGAAGAGAATCAGCGACGGAAGGTGGGGCGGATCGCAAGGGGGCCTTGCTGGGCGTGGCGGTGATCACGGCATTGCAGGCGGTGATTCTCTTCCTTCAGCTGTCCATGGGCGGCGATCACGGGGCCGCGGTTGCGTTCGCATTGCCGCTGCTGCCTGTGGCAGGCCTTGCGATGTTGATTGTGGCGGCCGTGAGCCCGCAGGTGTTGGGTGAGACGTTTCCAGCGACCGGTCGCGCGTTCTCTCAGTTGGCAACGCTGCGGCGTCCCGACGCAGCAGGGCTGACGGCGTTGCTGGGCTGGTGCGTGAAGTGCTTTTTCCTGCCACTGATGCTGGGCTGGTCCTGGTCATGGCTGGCAGGGCTCGAATATCGCCTCCCTGAAGAACGCCATCTGTACTTCTATATCGTCGGCATGGCGTTGTTGTACGCAGTGGACACTGCCTTTGGTGTGATTGGCTATGTTTCAACGGCCAGATGTCTGGGAGGAGAGATCCGCTCCGTGGACAGGACCCTTCTCGGCTGGGTTTCGGCCCTGGCCTGCTACCCGCCGTTGAGTGTGCTGGTGCTGGATACCTGGCTGATATCCCGCAATGCTCATCATTGGCGGCAGTGGCTTGATGACGGCAGTGTCGTGTCGATCCTGTGGGGCGGGGCCATTCTGCTCTTGACCGCCATCTATACGTGGTCGACCGTGGCGTTTGGTCTTCGCTTTTCCAACCTTACCCATCGCGGTGTCATCACCCATGGACCGTATCGTTGGAGCAAGCACCCCGCCTACATAAGCAAGAATCTGTCCTGGTGGCTTATTTCCGTCCCGTTCCTGACAACGGCAGGGGCAGGGACGGCGGTCGCTTCCTGTCTGGCGATGTTGGCAGTCAACGCCATCTACTGGCTGCGGGCGCGCACCGAGGAGCGGCATCTACGCCATGACCCCGTCTATTGCGAGTACGCCGCATGGATCGCACGCGAAGGCCTGCTTGCGTGGTGCCTCCGTCGTGGTCGATAAGAGGGCGACGGGGTGGGTCTTCTGCCTGGCGGTGCTTCTGCCGATGATGGCGGGCTGTCATGAAGCAAGCGATGAGGCGTGCCTGCAATCTGCACTGAGGCAACCTGAGCTGGCCGGAGGCCGAGTGCTCGTGGGTGAACGATCAGGCCATCGCTTGTTTGTTGATCTGGGAGATGGGTCGATTGCCCGTTCTCCGCGTCCACTGAGGATGGCCAGCCTGACCAAGCCGATGGTGGCAGGAGAGATTCGAAAACGGGTCGATGCCGGCGCACTTTCATTGAATGCACCGCTGTCTGACTTGTTGCCCGGGCACGCATTTGCGGCGCCTACGGGTGCTGTAACGCTGCGCCAGCTGCTGCAGCACCAGGGGGGATTTGATCGCTCGCATCTGGACCCGGTACTGATTGACGAAAGGAAAGCCTGCCTGGCGGGTGTGGCGTATGTGGTCGGAAGACCGCCGGAGCAGCACCCGGGGCGATCCATCCTTTACAGCAATGTGGGCTACTGCCTGCTCGGTGAGATTCTGCTGCGCGACCCGCGAGGATTGCCGGCGGCGCTCCAGCAGGCGCTACATAGCCCATTGGGCGGGGCAGGAGGCTGGAGGGCATCGCTGGGCGAAACCTATGATGCCTTGCGGAGAACGCTGCCCGTCCAGGACCTGCCAAGCCGGATTACCTTGCCTGACGGAAGCTATTACGGTTTTGGATGGAGGCACTGGCCGGCGAAGAGCGGGCCGCCTGCCTGGACGCACTTCGGGCGCTTGCCTGGGATGGTGTCGATTGCCGCAACCGACGGCCATGATCGTCTGCTGGTCGCTCACTTCAGCGGTGATCCTGCCGACCCGGAGAAAGCGGGCCAGCAGGCGATCAGGCAGCTATGGCGGTGCGTTGAAAAGCTGAAGATTAGAAATTGATCACACCTGCGTTGCCCCTCCGGGACTTGCACGTTGTGCAGCGTTGGTGTCTTGTTGACGATTGACTGTGCGACTGGGGAGCCGCAATGAACCGTCCATCCAACAGCCATGGCCCATGGCTGCTGCTGATCTTCATCCTGTCCGGGTTCGCCGGGCTGATCTACCAGTCCATCTGGACGCAGTACCTGGGGCTGTTCCTCGGGCACTCCTCGCATGCGCAGTCGCTGGTGCTGATCCTGTTCATGGGCGGCATGGCGCTGGGCGCGTGGCTGGTCAGCCGGCGCAGCGCGCTGCTGCGCCGGCCTCTGCTGGCCTATGCGGTCATCGAACTGGTGATCGGTGTGCTCGGCATCGGCTTCGACGGTCTGTTCCAGGGCGTGACCGGCTGGGCCTACACCCATCTGATGCCTGGCATGGAGGGGTCGTCCTCCACTGCGCTGCGCTGGGCGCTGGCCACCGCGCTGGTGCTGCCACAGTGCATCCTGCTGGGGGCAACCTTCCCGTTGATGAGCGCCGGCTACATGCGCCTGCAGCCGATGGCGCAGGGCGAAGTGCTCGCCGGTCTGTACTTCTCCAACAGTCTGGGCGCGGCGGCCGGTGCGCTGGTGGCCACCTACCTGCTGCTGCCAGCGGTGGGTCTGCCTGGCACCGTACTCAGTGCGGGCCTGCTCAACATCGTGGTCGCCATCGTCGTCTATCCCGTGGCCCGTGACGCCAGCGTACCGGCTGTGCTCGCCAGCCCGGCGCCCGCCCCGGCGTCCGACGGGCCGCGCCGCAATGCGGTGCCGGTACTGCTGGTGCTGCTGGTGGCCGCCGGTACCGGCGCATCGTCGTTCGTGTATGAAATCACCTGGGTGCGCATGCTGTCGCTGGCGCTGGGCACCACGCTGCATTCCTTCGAACTGATGCTGGCGGCCTTCATTCTCGGTATCGCCTTCGGTGGGCTGTGGCTGCGCCGGCGCGCGGACCGCATGCAGTCGCCGCTGCGTGTGGCCGGCTGGGTACAGGTCTGGATGGGTCTGGCCGCGCTGGCCTCGATGTTCGTGTACGCCCAGGCGTTCGATTGGGTGGGCTGGTTGATGCGGGTCATCGTGCGCAGCGCCGATGGCTACGTGCTGTACAACCTGGCCAGTGCGGTGATTGCCGGGCTGGTGATGTTCCCGGCCGCGTTCTTCGCAGGCATGACGCTGCCGTTGCTGACCCTGGCCCTGCTGCGCAGCGGACACGGCGAGCGTTCGATCGGCCAGGCCTACGCCTTCAATACGCTGGGCGCGATCGTGGGCGTGCTGGCGGCCATCCATCTGCTGATGCCGCTGCTGGGCTTGAAGTACGCCCTGCTGGTGGCCGCGGTGGTGGATATCGCGTTGGGCTGGGTGTTGCTGCAGCGGGTGCGGGCGGCGGATGAACGTGGGCTGCATTCGCCGGTGCTGCGGGCCGGTGCGCTGGGCATCGCTGGGGTGATCGCGGCGGTGCTGCTGGTGCGGTTCGACCCGCTGGTGCTCAACTCCTCCGTCTACCGCCATGGCAATGTGCGCCTGGCCGATACCGCGCGGATGCTGTTCTCGCGCGATGGCCAGACCGCGACCGTGGCGGTCTACGAGAATTCGTATGCGGGCGGGCATCTGCGCGCCATCGCCACCAACGGCAAGGTCGACGCGGCCATGTCGGTGTCGATGCAGCAGGTACCGACCAGCGACGAGTCGACCATGATCCTGCTGGCGGCGCTGCCGCTGGCACTGCGCGAGGACTACCAGCGCGTCGGCGTGATCGGTTTCGGCTCAGGCCTCAGCACGCACACGCTGCTGGGCGATCGCCGCATCGGCCGGGTGGATACGGTGGAAATCGAGCCGGCCATGGTCGAGGGCGCGCGCCTGTTCGGTGAACGTGTCGAACGCGCCTTCAAGGACCCGCGCTCGCATGTGGTGATCGATGACGCCAAGTCCTATTTCGCCGCGAGCCCGCGCAAGTACGATCTGATCATCTCCGAGCCCTCCAACCCGTGGGTGGGCGGCACGGCGGCGCTGTTTAGTGACGAGTTCTACAGGTTCGTGCCGCAGCAGCTCAACGAAGGCGGCGTGTTCGTGCAGTGGCTGCAGATGTACGAGATCACTCCCGAACTGGTCAGCTCGGTGCTGGCAGGCATGCTGGAGCAGTTCTCCGATGCGCGCGCCTACCTGGCCAACCGCGGCGACCTGATCCTGGTAGCTACGCCGAAGGGCAAGCTGCCGCCGATGAACGACCGCCTGTTCCAGCAACCGGCGCTGCGCGAAGAGCTGGCACGGATCGGTGTGCACTCGCTGGCCGATCTGCAGGACACGCTGTCGATGGACGATGCAGCGCTGAGGGCGTTCGTACCGCTGTACCCGGCCGCGCGCAACTCCGACTACTTCCCGACGCTGAAGCTGAAAGCGCCGGTGGCACGTTTCCAGAGCGCGTTCACCCGCGACTTCCAGGAAGTGATGGTGGCGCCCTGGGCCATCGTGGCACGACCGGAAGACGTGCATGCCGGCGACAGCGTGAAGAAGCGGGCCCAGCCCGATTCGAGCCGCGACGACCCGCGTCCCGCTGCTCGCGCATTGGCTGCCTTCCTGCAGGGCACTCCGTCGTCGGCGCAGGACGTTCGCGCCGCCGACTGGTTGCGCGCGCAGGCACTTCGCGGCCTGGCCAGCCGCTGTGAACTGGACAAGGCGCCGCTGCAGAGCGCCCAGCTGGTGTTTGCGCTGTCGGGTGACACCACGCCGTTCCTGCCGGCCGCACAACGCGTGGCCCTGTGGGCGCAGCCGGCGTGGCTGGCGTGTCCGCCGCAGACCCCGACCGTTTCGGCCAGCCTGGCGCTGGTGGCCGCAGTGGCCACCGATGATCACCACACCGTACTCACGGAAGGGCGACGATTGTTGCAGGGCGAGCATGGAGCGGCGCTGCTGGCCGATGCCGGCTCCGGCTATTATCTGTTCGGTGCAATGCAACATGCGGCGCGGCAGCTGGGCGACAGCGCAGCCTCGCGTCAACTGACGGACCAGTACTGGAAGGCGCTCGCGCCTGATGCCCAACGGAGCGGGCCGCTGCGCCTGCTGAGCTACCTGGCCTCCACCGGCCCGGTGCCGGCTGCAACCGCTGATTCCCAGCCGTCAGGGCAAGAGTGATACGAGGAAGACCATGAGCGTTGTTTCCCCCCCCAATCTGGTCGGCATCACCGGCCTGGCCCGGCGCCTGGTCCAGGACGGTGCCCTGGACGAGGCCACCGCGCGCGATGCCATGGCCAAGGCCACGGCGGCCCGCCAGCCACTGCCCACCTGGTTTGCGCAGAACAAGCTGGTCAGCGCCTCGCAGCTGGCGGCGGCCAATGCGGTCGAGTTCGGCATGCCGCTGTTCGACGTGTCCACCTTCGACGCCAGCCAGAACGCGATGAGCCTGGTCAGCGAAGAGCTGCTGCGCAAGCACAACGTGCTGCCGCTGTTCAAACGCGGCGGCAAGCTGTTCGTGGGCACCAGCAACCCGACCCACGCGCTGGACGAGATCAAGTTCCACACCAATCTGGTGGTAGAGACCATCCTGGTCGACGAGGATCAGATCCGCCGCACCCTGGAGCAGTGGCACGCCAGCCATGACACGTTGGGCGATACGCTCGGCGGCGACGACGAGGGGATGGCCAACCTCGATGTCGGCCTCGGCGACGAAGACAATGCCGGTGGCGACTCGGGCATCGACGCCAAGGGCGACGACACGCCGGTGGTGAAGTTCGTCAACAAGGTGCTGGTCGATGCCATCCGCAAGGGCGCCTCGGACATCCACTTCGAGCCGTACGAAGACGACTATCGCGTGCGCCTGCGCATCGACGGTCTGCTGAAGATGGTGGCGCGTGCGCCGGTGAAGCTGAACCAGCGCATCGCCGCGCGCCTGAAGGTGATGGCGCAGCTGGATATCGCCGAAAAGCGCGTGCCGCAGGACGGGCGCATCAAGCTGAACCTGTCCAAGACCAAGCAGATCGACTTCCGCGTCAGCACGCTGCCGACCCTGTTCGGTGAAAAGGTGGTGCTGCGTATCCTGGATGGCAGCGCGGCCAAGCTGGGCATCGACAAGCTGGGTTACGAGCCGGACCAGCAGAAGCTGTTCATGGATGCCATCCACAAGCCCTACGGCATGGTGCTGGTGACCGGCCCGACCGGCTCGGGCAAGACGGTGTCGCTGTACACCGCGCTGGGCATCCTCAACGACGAGACCCGCAACATCTCCACCGCCGAGGACCCGGTGGAAATCCGCCTGCCCGGCGTCAACCAGGTGCAGCAGAACAACAAGCGCGGCATGACCTTCGCCGCCGCACTGCGCTCGTTCCTGCGCCAGGATCCGGACATCATCATGGTCGGCGAAATCCGCGACCTGGAGACGGCCGAGATTGCCATCAAGGCCGCGCAGACCGGCCACATGGTGCTGTCCACGCTGCATACCAACGATGCGCCGCAGACCATCGCGCGACTGATGAACATGGGCATCGCGCCGTACAACATCACCAGTTCGGTGACGCTGGTGATCGCCCAGCGCCTGGCGCGCCGCCTGTGCCCGAACTGCAAGCGCCCGGCGCAGTTGCCCGAACACGCGCTGTTGGCCGAAGGCTTCAGCCAGGCACAGCTGGATGCCGGCATCGAGCTGTATGAGGCGGTGGGCTGCGATGAGTGCACCGAAGGCTACAAGGGGCGTACCGGCGTCTACCAGGTCATGCCGATGACCGATGAGATCGCCACCATTGTGCTGGCCGGTGGCAACGCACTGCAGATTGCCGAGGCGGCGCAGCAGATTGGAGTGAATGATCTGCGCCAGTCGGCGTTGAAGAAGGCTGCGGCCGGCATCACCAGCCTGGCCGAGATCAATCGCGTGACCAAGGATTGATGCGGTAGATCCACGCCATGCGTGGATGCGGGATGCATGGGGTTGCCGGCCAGCGGCCGGCACTACCACGGTGGTGGGTAGATCCACGCCATGCGTAGATGGCACGGTCCGCCGTCGGGTCAGAGCCCTTTCCCTTGGAAAGGGCTCCGAGCCTGGGTTTACTCCATGCCCAGCTTTTTCAGCTTGTAGCGCAACGCGCGGAAAGTGATGCCCAGCTGCGCGGCGGTGCGGGTCTTGTTCCAGCGGTTCTCTTCCAGCGCGCGCTGGATGGCGCTGCGCTCGAGCTGCTCGATGTACGAGGGCAGGGCGGCGCTGCCGGGTTGCAGGTCGGCCACGGCTTCAGCCGGCGCGGCGCTGCCCGGTGCGCGCGGTGCATGCTGGGGCAGGCGCAGGTCATCAGCACCGATGCAGTCTTCTTCGGCCAGCGCCAGTGCGCGTTCGAGGATGTTCTCCAGTTCGCGTACGTTGCCGGGGAAGCTGTACTGGGCCAGCGCCTCCAGGGCTGAAGGCGCCAGCAACGGCGTGCCGCGTCCATGGCTTCGTGCCAGGCGCGCCAATACCGCTGCGGCCAGCTCCGGCAGATCCTGGCGGCGCTCGCGCAGCGGCGGCACCTTCAGCTCGATCACATTGATGCGGTAATACAGGTCGTGGCGGAAGCGGCCATCCTCGACCAGCTCGGCCAGGTCCTTGTGGGTGGCCGAGAGGATGCGCACGTCCACCGGTTCTTCGTTGGCGGCGCCGACCGCGCGCACCGATTTTTCCTGGATCGCGCGCAGCAGCTTCACCTGCATCTGCAGCGGCAGCTCGGCCACTTCGTCCAGGAACAGGGTGCCGCCATGCGCCGCCTGGAACAGGCCGGGCTTGTCGGCATGGGCGCCGCTGAAGCTGCCCTTGCGATGGCCGAAGAACTCGCTTTCCATCAGTTCGCCCGGGATGGCGCCGCAGTTGACCGGCACGAACGGGCCGGCCGCGCGTGCGCCCTGGGCGTGGATGGTGCGTGCCACCAGCTCCTTGCCGACCCCGGATTCGCCCAGGATGTAGACCGGCGCCTGGCTGCGCGCGACCTTGCCGATGGTGGTGCGCAGCACGTCCATCGCCGGCGAGGCGCCCAGCAGCCGCGCGCCCTGTTCGGCACTGGGGCCGGGTGCGGGGCGGTCGGCGTTGTTGAGTTCCAGCGCGTGCTTGACCAGCCCGCGCAGCACGGCGATGTCCACCGGCTTGCTGACGAAGTCGAAGGCACCGGCCTTCAGCGCTTCCACGGCCAGGTCCATGCTGCCGAAGGCGGTGATCATCGCCACCGGCGTGCGTGGGTAGTGCTGGGCAATCTCACTCACCAGCTCGATGCCGTTGCCGTCGGGCAAGCGCATGTCGGTGATGCACAGGTCGTACGGATTGCTGGCCAGCAGCTCGCGCGCCTCGGCAAGGTTGGCCGCGGTACTGATGCGCAGCCCCATTCGGCCAAGCGTCAGGACCAGCAGTTCGCGGATGTCGCGTTCATCGTCGACGACGAGGGCGCTGCGGGTTTCGTTCATGGGCGGAGAAGATAAACGAGGGGGCTGGAAGCGACAAATGTTTGACGCACAGAATCGGAATCAGGTGGGCAGCAGGGTGTGCGGGCCGGGCAGCACCAGGCGGAAGCAGGAACCACCGGCAGGCACCGGGATGTAGTCCAGGCGCGCCTGGTTGGCGCGGCACAGTTCGCGGGCGATATACAGCCCCAGGCCGGTGCCGTGCTCGGAGGTGGTGAAGAACGGCCGGAACAGCTGCGCGGCCACGCTTTCGGGAATACCGGGGCCACGGTCCATCACGTCGATCACCGCGCTGCGTTCGTGCTGGGCCACGCGCAGGCGCACGCGTGCCGGTTGCTGGCCGATGCGCCCGTACTTGAGCGCGTTGTGCACCAGCACGGTCAGCACCTGGTACAGGTGCTTGCTGTCGACCTGGGCCATCACCGAGGTGTCGTTGATGATCGGCTCGATGCTGTCCGTCTCCAGTGTCTGGCCCTGTTTGTACTCCAGCACGAAGCGCCGGACGAAGGCGGCCAGGTCGACGTTCTCCGGCGTGGCGCGTTCGCGCCGGGCCAGGCCCAGCACGCTTTCGACGATGCCGTTGGTGCGCTGGCACTGCTGGCGGATGATCTGCAGCAGGCGGCGGTCGCTCTCGTTGAAACCGGTGCCTTCCTCCAGCAGCTGCACGGCGTAGTTGATGGCCGCCAGCGGGTTGCGGATCTCATGCGCCAGACTGGCCGAGAAGCGCCCCATGGCCGACAGGGTGAGCGATTCGGCGCGGCGCGAGACCACGCTGGAATCGTCCAGGAACACCAGCGCCAGATCGCTGCCGGCCAGCAGGCGGGCGAAACGCGGCTGCACTTCCGGTTGGTCGGGGTTGAGCTGCAACGGCAGTTCTTCCTGCGCCCAGCCATTGCGCCAGCGCTGCAGGCGGCGGGCCAGTTCCGGCGCGGCGCTGGCCAGATCCAGGCGGCCGCTTTCGCCGTTGCCGTCATTGTCGCCCAGCAGCATCGAGGCCGCTTCGTTGGCCAGGGTGATGCGGTTGTCGGCGTCCACCACCAGCACGCCGGTACGCATGCGGCGGATGATCAGTTCATTGATCTGGAACAGGTTGGCCACTTCGTCGCCGCGCTGGTTGGCCAGCTGCTGGTTGCGACGGGCGCGGTTGCCCACCTGGTAGCTGATGAAGGCCAGGGCCAGGTAGCTGGTGGCGAACATCGCCAGTTCGGCCAGGGTGCGGGTGGGGTCACCGCCCTCCAGCAGTTTCCAGGTGTACTCCACGCCGGTGGCCAGGCTGGCGGCCAGCGCCAGGCCCAGGCCCAGGCTGAGCGGTAGCAGGGTAGCGGCGGCGGCGATGTTGAACAGCAGCGACATCGAGATGCCGGCGCTGGCACCGGGCAGGGCATGCGAAAGCAGGGTGGCGGCGACGATGTCCACCAGCACGCCACTGACCACGATCGGACGCAGCCAGCGTTCATTGCGGCCGATCGCCAGGGCCAGCAACGACAGCAGCAGGTAGATCACCGCGACGGTATCGGCCAGGCGCGGGTGGTGGGCTTCGCCGACCATGGCCGACAGCGGGCTGTACAGCAGGCCGGCGATGACGGCGGCGATCAGCACCCGGTACAGCGCGAAGAAGTACAGCTCGCGCCGAGGGATCGATTCGATGCGGTCAATCAATGAAGCACTGGGTGACACGCCGGAACTCCCCTTCTGGCTGCCTGGAACTGGGTTTTGACGGCGGTGGCCGACAGCGTAGCCGATGTTCCCCCGATCATCGGAACCGCGCTGCGTAGCGTCGAGCTTGCTCGACTGCCTCTGCTCTGGAAACCAAAGCAGTCGAGCAAGCTCGACTCTACAGACCGGGCAGTCGAGCAAGCGCGACTCTACCCCGACATCGCCGCCCCAAGTATAGGCTTGTGGAAGCGATTTCCTGCGCAATCGACCCCGGGCGGGTGCCTGGCCGGGCCCGCCCTGCGCCCGCAACCGCCTGAATGACGGCGGAAAACTGGCCGGGTCTGGCGTCTTGTACAGACTTCTTTGCGCCCCGGCGCCGGCTCGGCCACAATAGTGGGCCCGCCGCGGTCCATGCCGGCGCCCCGCCGGGGCCCTGAGGAATTGCGTGCGGTCGTTCCTATTCCCACGGTGACGCATGAATTTCCACGAATACCAGTCAAAACAACTGCTTGCCGAGTACGGCATCCCGGTCCCGGCCGGCAAGGTCGCTGCGACCCCGGACGAAGCGGTTGCCGCTGCCAACTCCCTGGGCCAGGGCCCCTGGATGGTCAAGGCGCAGATCCACGCTGGCGGCCGCGGCAAGGCTGGCGGCGTCAAGTTCTGCAAGACCACCGACGACGTGAAGGCCGCTGCGGCCAAGATGCTCGGCACCAAGATGGCCACCTACCAGACCGCTGGCGTTGAACTGCCGGTCAACCTGGTGCTGGTGACCACCGCCGGCGAGATCGTCAAGGAACTGTACCTGTCGGTGCTGGTTGACCGTGGCACCAAGACCATCACCTACATCGCTTCTTCGGAAGGCGGCGTGGAGATCGAGCAGGTCGCCGCTGAAACCCCGGAGCTGATCCACTCGCTGAACGTCGACTTCGTCGAAGGCGTGCAGGGTTACCACGGCCGTGATTTCGGCTTCAAGCTGGGCCTGACCGCCAAGCAGGCCGGCCAGTTCGCCAGCATCATGGTGAACCTGTACCGCCTGTTCAACGAAAAGGACCTGGCGCTGGTTGAAATCAACCCGCTGGCCATCCTGGACGACGGCAACCTGTATGCGCTGGACGGCAAGTTCGACAGCGACGACAACGCCGCGTTCCGCCAGAAGGCCCTGGTCGCCATGCGCGACAAGACCCAGGAAGATCCGACCGAAGTGATCGCTTCGGAACTGGACATCAACTACGTCACCATGGACGGCAACATCGGCTGCATGGTCAACGGCGCCGGCCTGGCCATGGCCACCATGGACGTCATCAAGCTCAACGGCGGCGAGCCGGCGAACTTCCTGGACGTGGGCGGCGGTGCCAACAAGCAGCGCGTCATTGAAGCCTTCAAGCTGATCCTGTCCTCGGACAAGGTCGAAGGCATCTTCGTCAACATCTTCGGCGGCATCGTCCGCTGCGACATGATTGCCGAAGGCATCATCGCCGCCGTGAAGGAAGTGGGCGTCAAGGTTCCGGTGGTGGTGCGCCTGGAAGGCACCAACGTGGAAGAAGGCAAGCAGCTGCTGCGTGACAGCGGCATGGCCATCATCCCGGCTGACAACATCAACGATGGCGCCAAGAAGATCGTTGAAGCTGTCAAGAACGCCGCCTGATACCGACACCAAGGAATTCCAATGTCTGTTTTGATCAACAAGAACACCAAGGTGATCGTGCAGGGCTTCACCGGCCAGCAGGGCACCTTCCACGCCACTCAGATGATCGAGTACGGCACCCAGGTTGTCGGCGGCGTGACCCCGGGCAAGGGTGGCACCACCCATATCGACCTGCCGGTCTTCAACACCGTGGCCGACGCCGTGCAGAGCACCGGCGCCAACGCGTCGGTGATCTACGTGCCGCCGCCGTACGCGGCTGACGCGATCCTGGAAGCCGCTGCTGCCGGCATCAAGGTCATCGTCTGCATCACCGAAGGCATCCCGGTGCTGGACATGCTGCGCGTGAAGAACGTGCTGACCCGTTCGCATCCGGACACCGTGCTGATCGGGCCGAACTGCCCGGGCGTCATCACCCCGGGTGAGTGCAAGATCGGCATCATGCCGGGCCACATCCACCAGCCGGGCAAGATCGGCATCGTGTCGCGTTCGGGCACCCTGACCTATGAAGCGGTCAAGCAGACCACCGAAGTCGGCCTGGGCCAGTCCACCTGCATCGGCATCGGTGGTGACCCGATCAACGGCCTGAACTTCGTCGACTGCCTGAAGCTGTTCAACGAAGACCCGCAGACCGAAGGCATCATCATGGTCGGCGAAATCGGCGGTGACGCTGAAGAAGCCGGCGCCGAGTACATCAAGAACCACGTGAAGAAGCCGGTCGTCGGTTTCATCGCCGGTGCGTCGGCTCCGGCCGGCAAGCGCATGGGCCACGCCGGTGCGATCGCCTCGGGCGGCAAGGGCACTGCGGAAGGCAAGTTCGCCGCCATGGAAGCTGCCGGTGTTGTCACCGTCCGCTCGCCGGGCGACCTGGGCGCTGCCATCGCCAAGCTGGTGAAATAAGATTGTTGCCGGCCCCGGCCGGCATGATCGGTAGAGCCGGCCGCTGGCCGGCTGCTTTGAACACAAAGGCCGCCTCCGGGCGGCCTTTGTGCGTCTGGCGTGGGGTCAGATCCCATTTGCGGCGCAAACGGGATCTGACCCCGGCGCTACAATGGGCGCATTGCAACCACAGGCTGGATTCCCATGGCTTCGATCCGCATCGCGATGGCGCAGTTCGACTTCCCGGTCGGCGATGTTGCCGGCAACACCGAGCGCATCATCGAGATGATCGGCCAGGCGCGCGACGAGTACGGCGCCGAGCTGGTGATGTTCCCCGAGCTGGCGGTCAGCGGCTACCCGCCGGAAGACCTGCTGCTGCGCCCGGGCTTCCTGTACGAGTGCGAGCAGGCGATGACGCGCATCGCTGCGGCCTGCCGTGGCATCACCGCTGTGGTCGGCTGGCCGCAGGCCGCCGGCGCGGTGGTCTACAACGCCGCCAGCGTGCTGCGTGATGGCCTGGTCGAGCAGACCTACCGCAAGCGCGAGCTGCCCAACTACGCCGTGTTCGACGAACGCCGCTACTTCGATGTCGATCCCGACGGTGGCAGCTGCGTGTTCGAGGTCAACGGCATTCCGGTGGGCCTGCTGATCTGCGAGGACCTGTGGTTCGCCGAGCCGTTGGCCGATACCGTGCGCGCCGGTGCGCAGCTGGTGGTGGTGCCCAATGCGTCGCCCTATGAGCGCGGCAAGCATGCCCAGCGCGATGCGGTGCTGGCCGCACGCACGCGCGAGAGCGGGGCGGCGATTGCCTACCTCAACGTGGTCGGTGGCCAGGACGCGCTGGTGTTCGATGGCGCCTCGGTGGTGGCCGACGGTGACGGCACGGTGCACCCGGCCGCTGCCGCCTTCGTCGACCAGTGGCTGGTGGTGGAGTACGACGGCGCCAGCCGCCGCTTCCTGCCGCACGTGTGGATGGACGACGGCGACGAGAGCATGGATGCGCTGGCCTGGCGTGCAGTGACCCGTGGTATCCAGGACTACTGCCGCAAGAACGGCTTCAAGAAGGTCTGGCTGGGGCTGTCCGGTGGTATCGACTCGGCACTGGTGCTGGCCATGGCGGTGGACGCAATGGGCGCGGACAACGTGACCGCCGTGCGCCTGCCGTCGCGCTATACCGCCGGCCTGTCCAACGATCTGGCCGCCGAGCAGTGCCAGGCACTGGGCGTGAAGCTGGAAGCGGTCTCGATCGAGCCGGCATTCAAGGGCCTGATGGAATCGCTGGCGCCGATGTTCGAGGGCACCACGCCGGATGTGACCGAAGAGAACCTGCAGTCGCGCAGTCGTGGCGTGATCCTGATGGCACTGGCCAACAAGTTCGGTGGCCTGCTGCTGACCACCGGCAACAAGAGCGAGTATGCGGTGGGCTACGCCACCATCTACGGCGACATGTGCGGTGGCTATGCGCCGCTGAAGGACCTGTACAAGACCGAAGTGTTCGGCCTGTCCAAGTGGCGCAACACGGTGGGCGGCGCGCCGGTGATTCCACCGGCGGTGATCAGCCGCCCGCCGTCGGCCGAACTGCGCGAGAACCAGCTGGATCAGGACTCGCTGCCGGCCTATGACGTGCTGGACGGCATCCTGTACCGCTACATCGACCAGGAGCAGTCGCGGACCGAGATCGTTGCCGCAGGCTATGACGCGGCCGTGGTCGACCGTGTGCTGCGCCTGGTGCGCATCAGTGAATGGAAGCGGCACCAGGCCGCGCCGGGGCCGAAGGTCTCGCGCCGCGCGTTCGGCCGCGAGCGCCGCTACCCGATCAGCAACGGGTTCAAGGGATAAGGGCGGGCCGGCCCACCCCCTCTCCGGTAGGTGCGGACCTTGGTCCGCACGGTGTTCGACCATCATCCACGCATGGCGTAGATCTACAAACCCATCATCGCGCGGCGTCGAGCTGTTGTTCCACACCCGCCAATTCGGCTGCTTGGTCGAAGCGGCCGTCTTCCAGCCGTGCGCGCACGAACGCCAGCCCATCGGCCGCTGCTGCATCCAGCGTGGCGCGGTGGTCGACCGGATACTGCCGGAAGGCCACCGGCTCGCCACGCAGGGCCAGGCCGGCGGCGTACAGCAGGGTGGTCAGGTAGGGCACATCCTGGTCGCGGGTGCCGTGGGCCAGCATCAGCGGCTGGGTGAACCCGTGCCGTGGCACGCCCAGATAGTCGTGCAGCAGCGTCCAGATCCCCGGTACCGAGGTCAACGGCGCGCTGAACATTTCGCCGGTGCTGGCGCCCTCCAGCTGCGCGGCCAGATCGGTCAGGCAGTGCTGGCGGGCCAGCGCGATACGGGCCCGGCCTTGCGCGCTCAGCACGCGGTCGATCTGCGGTGCCACCTGCAGCAGGCCATCGAGCAGGTAGGCGTGGTAGGCATTGAGCGCCCCCGGATTGGCGGTACGGCTGTCGGGTCGCATCACCAGTGCGGTGATTTCCACGGCCGTGGGCGTGCCGGCAGTGAAACTGCCCTTGAACTGCAGGGCGGGGCCGGCATAGTCGGCCGCCAGGTGGCCGGCGCTCAGCGCCGCAGAGGCCCCCTGCGAATAGCCCACCGACACCCAGCGTGGCGACAGGCGACCGCCGTCCAGGAACTGGTGGCTGGCCTTGACCATGTCGATGCTGTTGCGCGCGGCGGTGCGCACGTGCAGGTAGGTGTGCTGGCCCGGGCTGCCGAGCCCCTGGTAGTCGGCGGCGACCACGGCATAGCCCTGGCCGAGGAAGTGGTCCAGGAAGCGCCCGTCGCGCTCGGGGTGGGTGGGGCCGGACACCGACGGCGCGCAGTGGTTGGCAATGCCCTGGGTGCCATGCGCCCAGGAGACCACCGGCCAGCCGCCCGCCGGCGCGGTGCCGGCAGGCAGATAGAGCAGCCCGGTGCCCTGGGCCAGCCGCCCGCTGTGATCGGGGGTGTGATAGCTCAGCAGGTACGCCTGGGCCGCCTTCGACGGCACCCAGTCGGCGCGATAGGGGGCTGCCGTGAGCAGATCGCCGGGCTCGGCAGCCGCGGCCGCAACGGGCAGGGCCAGCAGGGTGGCGGCGAGGGTGGCCAGCAGGGGCCGGGTGCGGGAAACGGTTGAGGTCATGCGGACTCCAGGCAGGCGGGAATGGCCGTGCGCTGGAGTGTGGAGGGCCGCGCGGGTCCGGTTTGGGAACGGCATCGCAACGGCGGCCGATTCGTAGAATTCCTAATGCCGGGCCGAGTGGGGCGGGGCAAGCGGCGGGGGAGATCCGTCGAGCATGGCTCGACGCTACAAAAAGAAAGGGCCCCTTGCGGGGCCCTTTGCTTTCTTACTTCTTTTCCAGTCGCGCGTTGCGCTGGCCGGTACTGGCGGATTTCTCGCCGGCAAACGGGTTCAGCTTGCGGATCATCCACGGGTACTTCGGCCACTTGCCTTCCAGCCACGGGTGGTCCGGCTGGTTCAGCTGCAGCACGCGACGGGCATCGTCGGCCAGCGTCTTGTTGCCCAGGTGGGTGTAGGAGTCGGCCAGCACGGCCACCGCGTCGTACTGGAAGGCGCTCTGCGGGTAGGTTTCCAGCAGGTAGTTGGCGCGGCCCACAGCCGAGACCCAGGCGCCGCGGCGCATGTAGTACAGGGCGTTGTCCAGTTCGTGCTGGGCGAACACGTCACGCAGCTCCACCATGCGCTGGCGGGCATCGGCGGCGTAGCGGCTGTTCGGGTAGCGGTCGACAACAATGTTGAAGTCCGAATAGGCCTGGTGCGGCGTGGACAGGTCGCGACGGCTGGCGTCCAGCGACCATACGCGACGCAGGAAAACCGTACTGCGGTTGGAGTTGGCCAGGCCGCGCAGGTAGTACAGGTAGGCGATGTTGCGATGGGTCGGGTAGGTACGGATGAAGCGGTCGATGCTGGACACCGCGTCATCGTGCTTGCCGGCCTTGTACTGGGCGTAGGCGGTCTCGATCATCGCCTGTTCGGTGTACGGGCCATAGGGGTACTGGGCCACCAGGCGGCGGAAGCTGGCTTCGGCGCCGCTCCAGTTGCCACCCTGCATCAGCTTGTGGCTCTTCTCGTACAGCTGTTCGACCGGCACGCCCTCGTCGGGGCGATCACCCTTCTTGGCGCCGCGGTGGCAACCGGTGGCGGCGATGACCAGCACCAGCAGCAGGGCGGTGAGGCGGACGGGCGCGGAGAGCATGACGGAGCGTCGGATCATGGGGTCGAGGCGGGACGCGGCTGGAATACGAAGGGTCGATGATAGCCTAGTGTCCTGTCCAGCGACTGAAACCGGCCGCCGGGACCCCAAAATTTCAAAGAATGCCCCCTGCCATGTCTGAACAACCCTCCGAATCGGCCCGCCAGGCCATCGTCCCCGACACCGCCGCCGGCCGCCGTTTCGACGCCGTCGTGGCCGAACTGTTCCCCGAATACTCGCGCTCGCGCCTGACCGAGTGGATCAAGGCCGGCGATGTCCTGCTCGACGGCGCACAGGTGCGCCCACGCGACCCGCTGCGCGGTGGCGAGGTTGTGACCCTCAACGTGGTGCTGGAAACCCAGACCGATGCGCAGCCGGAGGACATCCCGCTGGACGTGCTGTTCGAGGACGAGCACCTGCTGGTGATCAACAAGCCGGTCGGCCTGGTGGTCCACCCGGGTGCGGGCAACCACAGCGGCACCCTGGTCAACGCCCTGCTGTTCCGTGACCCGTCGGTGGCGGTGCTGCCGCGTGCCGGCATCGTGCACCGCCTGGACAAGGACACCAGCGGCGTGATGGTGGTGGCCAAGACCCTGGAGGCGCAGACCGCGCTGGTCGAGCAGCTGGCCGCGCGCGATGTGCACCGCCAGTACCTGGCCATCGTGATGGGCGCACTGGTGGCCGGCGGTACCGCCGACGCCCCGATCGACCGCCACCCGCGTGACCGCCTGAAGATGGCGGTGCGCGAAGACGGCAAGGAAGCGATCACCCATTACCGCCTGCGCGAGCGCTTCCGTGCGCACACCGCGCTGGAGTGCCGCCTGGAAACCGGCCGCACCCATCAGATCCGCGTGCACATGGCGCATGTGCGCCATCCGATCATCGGCGACCCGCTGTACGGCGGTGCGCTGAAGCTGCCCAAGGGCGCCAGCGACGAGCTGGTGGCCGCGCTGCGCGGCTTCAAGCGCCAGGCGCTGCACGCCGAGACCCTGGAGTTCACCCACCCGATCACCGGTGAACCGGTGCGCAACACCGCGCCGGTGCCGGAGGACATGCTGCACCTGATGAAGGTGCTGCGCGAGGACAGCGAAGCCTTCGCCGCACGCGAGCGGGACCGCTGGTAATGACCGCCGCGCTGCCCCTGCTGCAGGCTGACTGGCCGGCGCCTCCGGGCGTTCATGCGTTGACCACGCGGCGGCATGGCGCGGGCATCTCGCCGGCGCCGTTCGCGCAGTTCAACCTGGGCAACCGGCACGCGGCCGATGGCGATGCCCCGGCCAACGTCGAGCACAACCGCCAGCTGCTGCAGCAGGGGCTGGCGTTGCCGTCGGCACCGCACTGGCTGCGCCAGGTGCACAGCAGCACCGTGCTGCGCTTCAACGCGCCGCCGGTGGAAGGCGCCAGCGAACCGGTGGCCGATGCCGCGGTGACCTCGGTGCCGGGCGTGGTGCTGGCGATCCTGACCGCGGATTGCCTGCCGGTGGTGTTTGCCGCCGTCGATGGCAGCGAGGTGGGCGCGGCGCATGCCGGCTGGCGCGGGCTGGCCGACGGCATGCTGGAGGCCACGGTGGCCGCCATGCAGACGCCGCCGGCGCAGCTGCGCGCGTGGCTGGGCCCGGCTGCCGGACCGGCCGATTACGAGATTGGTGAGGAGGTCTATCACGCGTTCGTCGGCCATGATGCGGCCGCCGCATCGGCGTTCGTGGCGACCCGGGCCGGGCACTGGAAGGTGGATCTGTTCGCACTGGCGCGGCAGCGCCTGCAGGCGGCGGGGATGGACCCGGCGCAGGTGTACGGCGGCACGCTGTCGACGATGGCCGACCCGGATCTGTACTCGCACCGGCGCGATCTTCGCACCGGGCGCATGGCGACGCTGGCCTGGATCGCACCCTGACCCCGCCGTTGTTCGCACGCGTGCTGGGGCCGGCGTTCGCCACCCTGGCCGCCCCGGTGCGCGCGCTGCACGCCACGCCATTGCCCTGCCGCTACCTGGGACAGGCGCGGATCGAGCGTGGCCGGCATTGGCTGGTACCGCTGCTGGCTGCGCTGGCACGCCTGCCGCACAACGGCGCCGCGCTGCCTACCGAAGTCCTGTTCAGCGCACACGGGCAGGGCGAACGTTGGGCGCGGCGCTTCGGTCGCTGGCCGATGGTGTCGCGGCTGTGGGCGCACCAGGGATATCTGCGCGAACAGCTCGGCGCGGTGTGCTTCGAGTTCAATCTGCAGGCCCGCGAGGGCGGCATCGACTGGTCGGTGCGGCGGGTCTGGGCCTTCGGTTGCGTGCCGCTGCCGACGCGTTGGTTTGGCGGTGTGCGCTGCCGCGAAGCCTGGGACGAGCAGCGCTACACTTTCCTGGTCGATGTGACCTTGCCCTGGGCAGGAGCCCTGATCCGTTATGAAGGCTGGCTCGAACCGCAGTGACACCGCCGCAGATGCCGGCAGTGCGGTGATTGTCTTCGATGGCGTCTGTGCGCTGTGCAACCGCTGGGTGCGCTTCCTGCTGCGGTTCGACCGGCAGCGGCGCTACCGGTTCGCGGCCATGCAGGGCGCGCAGGGCAGTGCGCTGCTGCGCCAGCATGGACTGGACCCGCAGGACCCGGCGTCCTTCCTGCTGCTGGATGCACACGGAGCGTGGACCGATACCGATGCGATCCTGCGTGTACTGGCCGGGCTGGGCGGTGTGTGGCGCCTGAGCGGCGCGCTGCGTGTGCTGCCGCGGGCCTGGCGTGACGCGGCGTATCGGATGCTGGCGCGCAATCGCTATCGTTGGTTCGGACGCCACGACGCGTGCCATCTGCCGGCGCCGGAGCACATCGCGCGGTTCCTGGATTGACCTTCTGTCTCCTGTAGCGTCGGCGGGAGCAGCCGAGCATGGCTCGGCACTACAGGGGCCACCGTCCTTTTCTCAGTCGAGCAGCCGGTAGTTGATGCGACGGTTCTGTGCGCGGCCGCTGTCGCTGCGATTGTCGGCGATTGGCCGATCCTGTCCGTAGCCGACCGCGACCAGCGTGGTGGCGGGGATGCCCAGCGCCTGCAACGCCTGTGATACCGCCTCGGCGCGCTGCTGGCTGAGCTGCAGGTTGGCCTCGGCGTGACCCACGCTGTCGGTGTGCGCGCCGATCTCAACGCGCAGGCCGGCCGGTGTACCGCGCAGCGCATCGGCGACCGCCTGCACGGTCTGCCGCGAGTCACCGGTCAACTCGGACGAACCGGCATGGAACTTCAACGTGGTGTGGTTCAGTGCGGCAACCCGTTGCGCGGTGTCGACGCCGGCGGGCAGCTGCGCCAGCGCGGCCAGGCCCGGGCCCCACAGGCCACTCATCTCCAGCGTCGGAAAGTCCTGGCGCAGGCGCCGCGAGATGGCCTGCCGCTGCGCGTCTTCCATGGCGGTGGTATCGATGGCCAGCTGCATGCCGGCGAACTCCAGGCGCAGGCCGTCGCCCTGCAGATGGGGGAGATCGGCAATCAGGCGGTCCAGCCAGCGGGGTGACTGCGCGCGCGGGTCCAGTGCTATGCCCCCGTGCAGGTTCGCGGCACCGTGCACGGCGCGCAACGCGTTCCAGGCGCGGCGTCGCTCGCCTTCGCTGGGCAGGCTGCCGCTGACCTGCACCTGTGTGCCGTGTTGATGCAGGGACAGCCGCGCGCTGTGCTCACGCGGAACGTCCTGCACGGTCCACAGCGGCGTGCGTGCCTTCAGCAGCAACCAGGTGGTCAGGCCCAGCACGGTGGCGACCGCCAGCGTCCACAGCACGCTGCGGATCGCCATGCCGTACATCGCGCGCGAGGGCACGCTGCCGGCCATGCGCCTGGGCGAGCGGGTGCCGTGTGCGCGCCGGGCCAGGGCCGGGTGGCCGGCGCCTTCCGGTGCCGAGCGCAGGGTGACCACGCCGGGCAGCAGATGGCAGGCCACCACGCGGAACGATCCTGGAGACATGCCGCTGCGGTGGGCGATCATCGCCAGCGTGTGCGCGCCCAGTGCGCGCTCCAGTTCACTGGCCACGATCGGCAGCCGCAGCGATGCGGGCTGTCGCCAGGAATGGAAACGGGCGGCCAGGCCAGCCTGTTCGAAACGCCGCTGCAGGCCTGCCAATCCGTCGGGATGCGAGTCCACCCAGGCACTGATCACATCCACCACCCAACGGGTGCGATGGCCCAGCTCCAGGCGTATTGCGGCATCTTCGATGAAACGGTCGTAGGCGGACATGCGGTGACTCCCCGGCAGGTGATGTGCAACGCCACGCGGCGGCCGTGGAGGCGGCACGCGTGGCTCAGGGGGCGTCACTCTGGGCAACGGCTGTCAATGCCGAATGAAATCGTCGGTGCCGCACGCCGCTCGGTGGCCTGCCTGCAGGCTGTCCACGCCTACCGAAACCTTGTGCGCAAAGGCTTTCACCGGGGGCTGAGTGCACCGGTAGCGAGATCGCGCGGATGCGCATGCGCCCTTTCTGATGGTTTCAGTCGCAATTGCTTTCGGGCCGAAAGCGTCAATTTGCGGTCGTCATCGACGTGGTGGCGTCGCATCCGAACGGTCAGTGGCGGTGGTGCCTCAGCCCTCCAGCGCCTCCAGATAACTGCGTCGCCAGTGGTTGATGTCGTAGGTCCGCAGGTGCTCCATCATCGCGTGCCAGCGCTCCTTGCGCCTGCGCAGCGACATCGTGGCGGCGGTGGCAATGGCATCGGCCATGCCGTCCAGATCGTAGGGATTGACCAGCAGCGCCTGCTTCAGCTCGTCGGCGGCGCCAGCCAGCAGCGACAGCACCAGTACACCGGGATCGTCTGGATCCTGCGAAGCCACGTATTCCTTGGCCACCAGGTTCATGCCATCGCGCAACGGCGTCACCAGCCCGACCGCCGCGGCCCGGTAGAAGCCGGTCAGCGTGGCATGGGTGAAGTTCTGGTTGACGTAGCGCAGCGGTGTCCAGTCCGGCTCGGCATGGCCGCCGTTGATGTGGCCGGCAATCTGCTCCAGCGTGCTGCGCAGCTGCCGGTACTCGCTGACGTCGCCGCGCGAGACCGGGGCGATCTGCAGGTAGGTGAGCGAGCCGCGCTGGTCGGGGTGGCGCTGCAGGTAGCGTTCGAACCCGCGGAAACGTTCCGGAAGGCCCTTGGAATAATCCAGCCGGTCCACGCCGATCGCCAGCTGGCGGTCACGCAGGCTGCCACGCAGCTTCTTCACTGCAGCCTTGGTCGCTGCGGTACCGGCCTGGCGTGCGATCAGGTCGGTGTCGATGCCGATCGGGAACGCGGCCGCACGGAAACGGCGTCCGCCGGGGGCCTCCAGTTCGCCGTTGTCGAGCACGCGGCCGCCACCGAACAGGCGCAGGTAGGTCTGGAAGCGGTCAGCGTCGCGCTGGGTCTGGAAGCCGACCAGATCGTAGGCGTACAACGCGGAGAACAGGCGCAGATGGTCGGGCATGGCCTGCAGCAGGTCGGCCGAGGGCATCGGAATGTGCAGGAAGAAGCCGATGCGGCAGCCGATGCCACGTTCGCGCAGCAGCGCGCCGAGCGGAATCAGGTGGTAATCGTGGATCCAGACGATGTCGTCCTCGCGCAGCAGCGGCGCGAGCTTGTCGGCAAACAGCGCGTTGACCTTGTGGTAGGTCTCGCGGGTGCCGCGGTCGTAGTCGACCAGATCCAGGCGGAAGTGCAGCAGCGGCCACAGCGTGCGGTTGGCAAAGCCGTTGTAGTAGCCGTCCACCTCGCGCTTGCTCAGGTCCAGAGTGACGAACTCGATGTCGCCGTCGGTCTGCCGGTGCAGCGTGCCGCTGCCATCGCGCACGCTCTTGCCGCTCCAGCCGAACCACATCCCGCCGCGTTCCTTCAGTGCAGCCAGCAGGCCGACGGCCAGGCCGCCGGCACGGTTCTCGCCGGGCACGGCCACGCGGTTTGAAACCACCACCAGGCGACTCACGAGGCCTCCTGCCAGGACCGCGACAGGCGCATGGCGGCGGTGATCAGGCCGACGTGCGAATAGGTCTGCGGGAAATTGCCCCAGGCCTCGCCGCTGTCGAAGGCCAGATCCTCCGACAGCAGGCCCAGGTGGTTGCGCTGCCGCAGCAGCGTTTCGAACATCGCGCGCGCTTCGTCCATGCGCCCGATCGCCGCCAGCGCATCGATGTACCAGAAGGTGCAGATGGTGAAGCTGGTTTCCGGTTCACCGAAATCATCCGGCGCCACATAGCGGTACAGCGAGTTGCCATGCTTGAGGTCGCGGCCGATGGCCTCGACGGTGGCGATGAAGCGTGCGTCCATGGCATCGATGAAGCCGATGTCGGCCAGCAGCAGCAACGAGGCATCCAGGCGGTGGCCGCCGAAGGTATCGGTGAAGTGACCGAGCTCGTCGCTCCAGGCTTCGGCCATGATCCGCGCGTGGATGGTATCGGCACGCTCGCGCCAGTAGCGTGCGCGGTCGTCGCGCTTGAGGCGTACGGCGATCTTGCACAGCCGATCGCAGGCGGCCCAGCACATCGCACTGGTGTAGGTGTGCACCTCGGTGCGGCCGCGGAACTCCCACAACCCGGCATCGGGTACATCGTGCAGGGCGAAGGCCTGCTCGCCGAGCGGTTCGAGGCGGGCGAAGGTGTGCGCGTCGCCCGGGTCCTGCAGGCGACGGTCGAAGAACAGCTGGGTGGAGGCCAGTACCACGCTGCCGTAGACGTCGTGCTGGCGCTGTACCCAGGCCAGGTTGCCGCGACGCACCGGGCCCATGCCGCGGTAACCGGACAGGGTCGGCACTTCGTCCTCATCCAGCTTGGCCTCGAAGCCGATGCCGTACAGCGGCTGCAGCGTGCCGTCGGTGGTGGCCAGGTTGAAGATGTAGCCGAGGAACTGTTCCATGGTGCGGGTGGCGCCCAGCCGGTTCAGCGCGCGCACCACGAACGCTGCATCGCGCAACCAGCAGTAGCGGTAATCCCAGTTGCGCACGCTGCCGGGTGCCTCGGGTATGGAGGTGGTCATTGCCGCGATGATCGCGCCGCTGTCTTCGTACTGGCACAGCTTCAGGGTGATCGCACTGCGGATCACCGCGTCCTGCCATTCCAGTGGAATGGACAGGTAACGCACCCATTCGCGCCAGTAGTCGCGGGTGCGCTGGAAGGCCTCCTGCACGTAACCGCTGATCGAGCGGTCCAGCGATTCGTCCACACCCAGGATCAGGTGCACGGGATGGTTGAGCACGAACGGCAGGCCGTCGCGCACCATGCGCACCGGCACGTCGGTGGTCAGCCGCAGCACGTGCTCGGGCAGGATCCAGCGCACGTGGTTGCTGCCCCAGGTGGACTCGGGCACGCGCGCACCCCAGTCGGCCAGCGGACGCGCGCGCACCGTGATGCGTGGGCTGCCGGCCAGCGGACGTACCTGGCGGATCAGGCTGACCGGGCGATAGAAGCGGTCGTTCTGCCGCCAGCGCGGGGCGAAGTCGAGGATCTCCAGTGCGTCGCCATGCTGGTCGCGCAGCACCGTGCGCAGGATCGCGGTATTGGTGAGGTATTCCTGTTCGCTGTCGGCGAAGTCCTCCAGCTCGATGGCGAAGTCGCCACCGCTCTGCTGGTTGGGGCCGAGCAGGGCACAGAACGTCGGGTCGCCGTCGAAGGTGGGCAGGCAGCTCCAGACAACGCGGGCATGTTTGTCGACCAGGGCGCCGAAGCTGCCGTTGCCGACCACGCCCAGATCAAGATCGGGTTGGGTCATCACGCGGTACATCTCGGTTGCGGCCGTGGGGGATGGTCGGGTCAATAGGCATTCTCACGCAGCCAGGCGTGCACGCTGCGTATGTCAGGCAGCGCGAACACCGCCGCGCTGGATTCGCGTTCACCCACCAGCACGCTCCAGCCATGCTGGCCGTTGGCGGCGGCGAAGCCGAATTCGTCGGTGAGGTCATCGCCGAGGAACACCGGCAGGCGTCCACGGAAAGGCAGGTACTGCATCATCCGGCGCACCGCCCGGCCCTTGTCGGTGCCCACCGGTACGAACTCGACCACGTGGTCGCCCGGTTGCAGGCGATAGCCGGCGCGGCCGCGCGCATGGCGATCGGCGAAGGCGCGGACTTCATTGGCCGCATCGGGTGCGCCGCGCCAATGCAGGGCAAGGCCGACGCCCTTGTCCTCCACCAGCACGCCGGGATGGCCATGCGCGAAACGCATTGCCTGCTGGTGCAGGGCGTGCAGCCATTCGGCGGTATCTTCGTCGTGGTCATCGCGCAGTACGTGCCCATCCTGGCCGCGCAGCTCGTGGCCATGCAGGCCGGCGGCGGGCAGTTGCAGCGGGGCGAACAGCCGGTCCAGCTGTTCCAGCGGCCGCCCACTGACCAGTGCCACGGCACCCTCCAGGCGGTCGCTGATGCGGCCGATGGCCTCACGCACATCGGGCAGCAGCTGCACGGCATCCGGGCGTGCAGCGAATTCGATCAGGGTGCCATCGACATCGAGGAACAACGCGCAGGCGTCATCCAGCAAGGGCGGTGGCGGACGCAGGGGGAGCGGTTCAGCCATGGTGCCCAGCTTGCCAGCGTGGGCGTGTACGTGGGGTCGAGGGCGGGCTACGGCCCTGCTTCGGTGGGTGCCGACCGTTGGTCGGCACGAAGGGTCAGCCTGCATCGAGCCCAGGCAGTGCGGACCAACGGTCCGCACCTACCCACGGCAATCACACCCCGAGCAATCAGAAGGTATAGCGGACGCGGCCGTAGTAGTACGCGCCGTTGCTGCCGATCGGCGACAGCACGTCATACGGCAGGTTGCCGAAGTAGTGGATATCGCTGTTGGATCGATCCGGGTAGTTGTCGGTAAGGTTCTGCCCGCCGATGGCCACGCTCCAGCGCGGGGTGATGCGGTACTCCACTTCCGCGTCCAGCTGCCATTCGGCCTGGTAGGTCTGGCGCGGGATGTAGCCGTCACCGAAGTTGAACACGCGGGTGACGCTGCCATAGCGGTTCACCCGCGTGCTCAGCGACCAGCGGTCGTTGCTCCATGCGGCCGAGAAGCTGCCACGCGTGCGCGGTGTAGCGTCGGTCAGCGTGTTGGTCTCTTCGATGCCGAACAGCACATAGTCCGGGTTCAGCGCCTGCAGCTGCGCCGGCGTCGCCAGCACGTTCTTCAGCGTGGTCTTGGTGTAGGCGTAGGTGCCGGTCAGCAGCAGCTGGCCATCGCCCAGCGACTGGCGCCAGTTGCTCACCAGCTCGGCACCGCGGGTGCGGGTGTCGGCGGCATTGACGAAGAAGCTGGCGCTCTGCAGGCCGGTGACACCGTAGTTGGCGGCCACGTAATCGGTCAGTGCATCGCCGGTGATGCTTTCCGAGAGCGCGATGCGGTCGTCGATGTCGATCTGGAAGAAATCCAGCGACAGGTCGAAGTGCTCGCCGATGCGGCTGGTGAAGCCCAGCGAGGTGTTGAGCGACTTCTCCGGCTTCAGGTCGCGTGCGCCGAGGCCACGCGCGATCGGATTGTTGACCGAGAGCAGGCGGCCCTGCACCAGCTGGCCGCCGGCGTTGTAACCGGTGGAGGTGGATTCGTAACCGATCTGCGCCAGCGATGGCGCGCGGAAGTTGTTGGAGATGGCACCGCGCAGTGCGAAGGCTGGGGTGAACTCGTAGCGCAGGCCAAGCTTGCCGGTCAGCTCGCCGCCGAAATCGTCGTTGTGCTCGTAGCGTGCAGCCAGATCGGTGGAGAACTTCTCGCCGAACTGGCTGGACAGGCTGGCATAGGCACTGGCGACATCGCGCGACAGGCGCGCCGCATCCTGCGGGGTCAGGCCGCCGCCGGCCTGCGAGCCGGTCGGGCGATCGGTGTACGGGCCGGCGGCGTAGCTGGCCGGGTCACCCGGGCGGGTCTGGTAACGCTCGTGGCGCGCTTCCACGCCCAGGCCGAGCGTGTGGCTGATGCTGTCGCTCTGGGTGAACACGCGGCTCAGGTCGAGGTTGCCCACGGTCTGTGCGTACTCGTAATCGGCGGTCTTGAAGCGGGTCGGGCTGGTCGGGCCCAGCGAGGCATTGAGCGAATCGCGCAGGCGGTAGGTGAAGTCGTTCTGACCGTAATCGACGCTGCCGTCGTAGCTCCATTCACCCCACTGGCCACGCACGCCGGCCACGGCCTGCACATCGCGGTTCTCGCCTTCGGAGATCGGCCGGTAGCCGTTCGGATAGACCTGCTTCCAGTTCGCATCGCCATCGGGATAGCGGAAATAGTTCGCGCCTTCGGTGTCACGCTGGTTGAAGGTGCCGAAGGCATAGAAGGTGGAGGTCTGGCCGACCGGGATCTCGGTGTTCAGCCACAGGTTGATGTCCTTGCTCTTGCCATCGCCCAGCACGTAGTTGCGCTTGCCTTGCAGCGCCAGGTTGTCCGGGGTCTGGTCCCACGGCGGAATCTGGTCGAAGCCGGCGCGGTTGGTGCCGTTGCGGTGCTTGTATTCCAGGCCGACACGCAGGAAGCCACCGTCCTCGCCCAGCGAGGTGCCGACCTTGGCGCTGATGTTGCCGGTCTGGCCGTCGGTAAGGGTACGCCCGATCGGCTTGAGGTCGGTGTGGTTGGCGCCGTAGCTGGCTTCGATCTCGCCGCCATCGCCGCCGTTGTCGAGGATCACGTTGATCACACCGGCCACTGCATCGGAGCCGTACAGCGCGCCGGCGCCATCGCGCAGCACTTCGATGCGTTTGATCGCGCTGACCGGAATCGAGTTGAAGTCGACCGGGGTGGTGCCCTTGCCGATCTTGCTGTCGGTGTTGACCAGCGCGGTGTGGTGGCGGCGCTTGCCGTTCACCAGTACCAGCACCTGGTCCGGCGACAGGCCGCGCAGCTGCGCGGCGCGCACGTGGTCGGCGCCGCCGGAGTTGGACTGGCGCGGGAAGTTGAACGACGGCAGCAGCGCCTGCAGCGCGCTGCCCAGTTCACCGTTGACCACGCCGGCCTTGCGGATGTCCTCGGCGGTGAGCACGTCCACCGGCGAGGTGGATTCGAGCACGGTGCGGTCGGCGGCGCGGGTGCCGGTCACGATCACCGTGTCCAGGTTGGTGGCGTCCTGGGCCAGGGCCGGGGCGGCGGCGGAGGAAAGCGCGAGGGCGATGGCGAGGCCGAGCGGCGACGCGGGCAGGCGGACGGACATGGGGGCTCCAGCAACAACGACGGCGGGGGAAGGGGGGAGATAGTTTCACTTACATCCATCCGGATGAAGCGATATATTATCTTCGCGTGATGACCGGTGCCGATGCAAGCCCCTGCCGGTCCGGCATGAGCTGATGCCCTGCAGGCATCACCACGCCGGGCCGGCGGCGCTGTACGCTGCCGGCTCGCCCTGTCCCCCTTCCCCGGAGCTGTACCGATGAAACACCTTGGCCTCGTCTTCGCCGTGCTGCTGGCCACCAGCGGCTGCGCCAGCCTGTCCTCGCAGGCGCCCAGCGCCTATGCCACGGCCACCACCGCCGAACTGAAGGGCGATGCAGCGCGCCCGTCCGATGGCCACGGCTGGGTGCGCAGCGAGCTGTACTTCGGCGTGGGCGACGAGCAGGGCGCGGGCAACCGTGCGCAGGCCGACACCATCAGCGAGGCGCAGTGGCGCGCGTTCCTGGACAAGCAGGTGACTCCCCGCTTCCCGGATGGCCTGACTGTGTTCGATGCCTATGGCCAGTGGCTGTTCCGTGGCGATGCCTCGCCCAACCGCCTGCGCACCAAGGTGCTGGTGGTGCTGCACGAGGACACCCCGCAGCGTCGCGCTGATATCGAAGCGATCCGTCTGGCGTGGAAGCAGCAGACCCAGCATCAGTCGGTGCTGTGGTCGCGGCAGCCGGTCGAGGTATCGTTCTGAGTTGAAGGTGCCGCCGTGGCGCTGCAGGGAGCGATGATGAAACACAGGGAATGCGTGTTGGGCGTGGTGCTGGCAGGAGTGCTGGCACCGTGGGCGCAGGCCAGTGGCGGCGACGGCGAAACGCTACGGTTCCAGGTAGCCGCGCACGTGCAGGCGCACGCCGATCCGCAGCGCGATGGCAGCATCGTCGTGCAGTTGTCACCGTCGGGAAAGCGCCAGACGCTGGCTGGCGCGGCGGATGCCGACGGTAATTCGCAGTGGTCGCTGGAAGACGTCGATTTCGATGGCTACCCGGAACTGGTCGCACGCGCTTCGGTGGGCATGGTCAACGAAGCGGTGGCGGTGTACCGGTTCGATCCGGCCAGTGCCTCGTATCACGCGCTGCAGGCCGAAACGCACGGCAACGACAGCTGCGGTGACCTGATGGGGCTGAGCGTCGACGCAAAGACCCGCACCCTGACCAGCAGCTGCCGCAGCGGCCCGATGTGGTACACCGACCAGTATCGGTTTGCGGGCGCAAAGCTCTATCTGTACCGCGGCGAGCGCCTTCTGAGGCTGGGCGACACGCTGAACGCGGCCCTGCATTGGGTGCAGACCGACGATCAGGGGCCGTTGGCCGTCTGGCGGACCTATGCTGCCGACGGACGCGTGCTGGAGAGCGCGATTGCCGATGGCCTGGGCGCGCCATCCGAGGGACCGCTGCGTGGCCAGCAGGCCTCCGTGCTGGCGGCGCGCCTGTTCCTGTTCGATCGCCCCGGTGCATCCAGCACCAAGCGCTACCTGGTGCAGGGCGACCGCGTAGAGATGCTGGATGAACAGGACGGTTGGATGAAGCTGCGCTACCGCAACCCGAAGCAGGGCGTGGTGGTGGGTTGGATCAACGTCAACGATTGATAAAGGGGACGGAGGTAATTAAGTCGTTTGTGCCACAAGCGACTTAATTACCTCCGTCCCTTTTTTGCGGAGGCATCACTTCGTCGGGTCTAGCCTCGGATGTTCCCCCGTTCGAGGATGTATCCGATGAGCAAGCGCGTGGCCGAAATCGTGGTGGACGCCCTGCAGCAGGCCGGTGTCCGCCGTTGCTACGGCATCGTGGGCGATACGCTCAACCATGTGACCGATGCGATGCATGGGAGTGACATCGCCTGGGTGCACGTCCGCCACGAAGAAGTGGCTGCCTTCGCCGCCGGTGCCGATTCGCTGGTCAGCGGCGAACTGACCGCCTGCGCCGGCTCCTGCGGGCCCGGCAGCCTGCACTTCATCAATGGCGTGTTCGAAAGCAACCGCAACCGCGCGCCGATGGTGCTGATCGCCAGCCAGGTGGTGACCAGCGAGCTGGGCATGGAATTCCCGCAGGAAGTGGACTTCAAGGCGGTGTACGCCAGTTGCACGGTGTTCTGCGAGCAGGTACACAGCGCCGAACAGGCGCGACGCGTGGTCACCCTCGCCTGCCAGGCGGCGATCAGCCGCCGCGGCGTGGCGGTGGTGATCCTGCCGGCCGACATCAGCCAGGCCGAGGTGAAGCATGATGTGCCGTTCTCGGTGCACTACACCCAGCCAGTGCTGCGCCCGGCCGACGCTGAGCTGCAGCGCATCGCCGAGCTGCTGGGGCAGGGCAAGCGCATCGGTATCTATGCCGGTGCCGGCTGCCAGGGCGCGCATGCGCAGCTGCTGGAGCTGGCCCGGCGCCTGCAGGCACCGGTCGCGCACACCTCGCGCGCAAAGGATTTCGTCGAGCCGGACAACCCGTACAACATGGGCATGACCGGCATCTTCGGCATCGAGTCCGGCTTCCACACGCTGATGGAATGCGACACGCTGCTGCTGCTCGGTGCCGATTTCGCCTGGGGCCAGTTCTACCCGGACAAGGCCACGATCATCCAGGTGGACCGCGATGGCAGCCACCTCGGCCGCCGCCATCCGGTGAACCTGGGCGTGGTCGGTGATATCGCACCGACGCTTGATGCCCTACTGCCGATGTTGCCGCCGCGCGAGGACAGCACATTCCTGGACGAATGCATCGAACGTCGCGACAAGGCGCTGAAAAAGCGCGAGCAGGAAGAGCAGCCGGGCGAAGGCGAGCTGATCCACCCGCAGCACCTGACTGCGCTGCTGTCGAAGTACGCCGCAGACGATGCGCTGTTCACCGCCGACGGCGGCTCGCCGATGGTGTGGGTGCTGCGGCATATCCGCGTCAACGGCCGCCGCCGCACGCTGACCAGCCTGCTGCATGGCACGATGGCCAACGCGATGCCGCAGGCGCTGGGTCTGCAGAAGGCCTTTCCGGGCAGGCAGGTGATCTCGCTGTCCGGCGATGGTGGCCTGGCGATGCTGCTCGGTGATCTGCTGACCGCGGTGCAGGAGAACCTGCCGATCAAGGTGGTGGTGTTCAACAACGGCTCGCTCAACTTCGTCGAGCTGGAGCAGAAGGTGGAAGGCCTGCTGGACAACTACACCGATCTGAAGAACCCGGATTTCGGACGCCTGGCCGAGGTGATCGGTTTCCAAGGCCGTACCGTGACCCGCAGCGAGGATCTGGAGGACGCGGTGCAGGATTTCCTCGCGCAACGCGGCCCGGCATTGCTGGATGTGCACACCAGCCGCGCCGAGCTGGTGATGCCGCCGCAGATCGAGGCCAAGCAGGTGGCGGGCACCGCGTTGTACGCGGCCAAGGCGGTGTTGAACGGCCGCTTCGACGACGTGAAGCATCTGCTGGTGGACAACTTCCTGAAGAAGTAGTGCCGGCCGCTGGCCGGCAACGCCGGGGTCAGATCCGTTTTCCTGCGGAAAACGGATCTGACCCCATCGGTCGGCCGCCACCAGGGGCCCAGTCGTTGGCTGGAACCCATCATTCCAGCGTGGAATTGGCGCCCGGGCCCCGCTGGGCCTACCATCGGCGGTCCCCACCCCCACCGCCCCTTCCATGTCCGCTCCCGCTTCCGCCGCATCGCGTCGCTGGTTCGTCGCCGGCGACTTCAATGGCTTCTTCGGCCTGGTTGTCGACAACCTGTCCATCCTCGGCTTCATCGCCATGGCCCTGGTCGGGATCTTCCAGTTCCCGGCCGACGTGGTGTTCGGCCGCATGTTCCCCGGCACCGCCTTCGGCGTGCTGGTCGGTAACCTGCTGTACACCCTGATGGCGCGGCGCCTGGCCGCACGCACCGGCCGCGACGACGTCACCGCCATGCCGCTGGGCCTGGACGCGCCGACCAGCATCGGCATGGCCTTGCTGGTGCTCGGCCCGGCCTTCATCGCCTTCAAACAGCAGGGCATGGACCCGCACGCGGCCGGTATCGCCACCTGGCAGCTGGGCATGGCCGCGCTGGTCATCATGGGTCTGCTCAAGCTGGTGCTGTCGTTCTTCGGTGAAGCGGTCACCCGCGCGCTGCCGCGTGCGGCGTTGCTGGGCTCGATCGCCGGTATCGCGCTGGTGCTGATGGGCCTGCTGCCGCTGCTGGAAACACTGCGCTCGCCGCTGGTCGGCTTCACCACGCTGGGCCTGCTGCTGTACGTGCTGATCGCCAAGGGCCGGCTGCCGGTGCGTGGCCCGGGCGTGCTGCTGGCCTTCGTGTTCGGCACCGTGCTGTATTACGGCCTCGGCCTGGCCGGGCTGGGGGCACCGGGCTTCCATGTGCCTGCGTGGGTGCCGCCGCAGGTGGTGCTGCCGCTGCCGACGCTGGGCTTCCTCGAGGGCCTGCCCACGGCAATGACCTACCTGCCGCTGCTGCTGCCGTTCGGCCTGCTGATGGTGGTGGGCGGCATCAACGTGTCCGAAAGCGCGCGCGCGGCCGGCGATGACTACCGCACCCGTGACATCCTGCTGGTGGAAGCGGTGGCCACGCTGGTGGCCGGTGTTTGCGGCGGCGTTGCGCAGACCACGCCCTACATCGGCCAGCCGGCGTACAAGCACATGGGCGCACGTAGCGGCTATACGCTGCTGACCGGCCTGTTCGTCGGCATCGGCGGCATGCTCGGCATCATCTCCGGGCTGGTGCAGTGGCTGCCGCTGGCGGTACTGGCGCCGATCATCGTGTACGTGGCCATCGACATCACCACCCAGGCCTTCCAGGCCACGCCGCGCCAGCACGCCGGTGCGATGGTGTTTGGTTTCCTGCCGTCGGTGGCCTACCTGCTGGCGATCAAGGCACCGGGCTGGATCGCACCGGACCAGTTGCCGCAGCTGCTGACCAAGCTCGATGGGCATGGCCTGCCGGAGCTGGCGGTGATCTTCACTCTCGGCAACGGCTTCATCATCACCTCGATGCTGTGGATCTCGGCGGTGGCGGCGATGGTGGACGGGCGCCTGCGCCGGGCCTGCGGCTTCCTGCTGGTGGCGGCGCTGCTGACCCTGTTCGGTCTGATCCATTCGGTGGACCCGCGCGGCGGCATCTACCTGCCTTGGGACCTGGAGGGGCTGGCACGCATCATCAGCTGGCAGTTTGCCGGCGCCTATGTGGCACTGGCGGTGCTGCTGGGGCTGCTGTCGTTGCAGAAGCAGCCGGTGAAGCCGCTGGGTGATCGCGCCGATCATTGACCGGGGACGCCGGGCATGGCCCGGCGCTGCCGCTCTCTTTCGGCTTCTGCTGCCCTGAGCCGAGCATGGCTCGGCTCTACATAGGGACGTTGTAGACGGCGAATGCTCACACCGCGCTCTGCCTGAGCAGCCAGTGAAGCCGCTGAATGATGCAACCCGTTGAGTCCAGGTAGTGCCGGCCGCTGGCCGGCATCTTCATGGGCATCAGTCGTTGTAGGCGGCGGTATCAGCGTTCGGCGTCCAGCTCCGGGTAGTGGCGGAAAATGCCATGGGTGTTGAACGCCAGGCGCCGTTTCGAGCCCAGGTAGGCGGCGATGTTCGGTCGTTTCGCCACCCGCTCCTGCACGGCTCGCAGCAGGGGCAGGGTGGGTGCCAACGCCTGCATGCGGCGCGGGAACATGTAGTCCAGCCCGCTCAACAGCTGGAACAGCGACAGATCCACGTAGGAATGCTCGCGCAGTGCATGGCGGCCGCCATTGGCTGCCAGCACCTGCTCGAAATAGCCCAGATACTTCGGAAGCCGTTCGCTGCGCAGCGATGCGGCCCGCGCCAGCGCCTCGCTCTTCTGATCCTCGTAGTACTTCGAGGCGGCGATCGGATGATGGGTGTCGTGCACCTCGGCCACCAGGTCGGCGATGGTCAGCTGCAACTGCAACGCCTGCATCCGCCGCGAGGCTGCCTGCGGTACCAGATCCAGCGTCGGGCCGAGGAAATCGAGGATGGCCGCGACCTGCGCGATCACCTGTCGTCCCGCCTTGAGGAATGGCGGCGCGAACGGCTGCGCGCCTTCGCTGCCACCGTCCAGGAACGGCTGCATGACCGCATCGCCGTGGACCCGCGCCATGTCCACGTAGTCGGCGCCTGCGTCTTCCAATGCCAGGCGCACGAACTCGCCACGGCCCTGGATGCCGGTCCAGTAATACAGCGCGTACTGCATGGCTGCGTCTCCACACGATGAGATCCACAGCCTCGCGCAGCCGGTGCAAAGCAGGCGTGAGTGCGCGGGCTGAATCCGAACGCCAGCGGAACACGCGGGGAACCGGCTGCCATCGGCAGGGTCACACCCTGTCCATGCAGGTGAAAAACGAGGGACTGCATCATGCAGAGTGGAAAGGCGATCTGGCCCTGGGTGCTGGGCGTGGTGGTGATCGGTGGCGCGGGTGGCTGGCTGTTCCGCGATCAGCTGAAAAGCCTGGCAGACGGTGTCCCGGTGCCGGTGCAATCGACGCCTGCCTCTACCAGCGCACCGTCGCAACCGACAGCGGCCGCGGAAACCCCGCCAGCACCACCGCCGATCCGGCATCCGCTGGATACCGAGGCCGCCGCCGACCCGGCGCTGCCGAAGCTGGCAGACAGCGATGGCGCTGCCTGGGTCGCACTGAGCCAGCTGTTCCAGGGCGAGGGTCCGCTGACCCTGCTGCTGCGCGACCACCTGATCCAGCGCCTGGTCACCCAGATCGACAACCTGGACAAGCCCAGCGTGGCGCCGACCGCGCTGGCCGCGCGGCCGTTGCCGGGCAACCTGCAGGTCGAGCCCGGCGAGGGCGGCGAACGCATCGCCGCCAGCAACGCGGCGCGCTATGCGCCCTACGTGCGGGCCTTCACTACGCTCGACCCGGCGGCTACGGCCACTGCGTACAAGCGCTTCTATCCGCTGATCCAGCAGGCCTACGTCGAGCTCGGCCGGCCCGAGGGCTATTTCAATGATCGTCTTGTTGCAGTGATCGACCATCTGCTGGACACCCCGGACCTGGCCCAGGCGCCGGCGGTGCAGCGCGATGAACGTGGCCGCTACCGCTTCGTCGATGCCGCCCTGCAGTCGCGTTCCATCGGCCAGAAGGCCCTGCTGCGCATGGACCCGGCGCAGGCCCGTGCGGTCAAGCAGCAGCTGCGGGCGATCCGCAGCGCGATCAGCCGTTGAGCCCCGTCGCCCGGCCGATCTGATCGGGATCAACGCGCCGACCACACTGGTTGCGGCATGCTGGCCGCAGGCTGACTGGCCTCGGGGTGCAGTCGCAGCCACCCTTGAAACGGGGTGGGGCAACCGCATCTTTCCAGCATCGCCGGCGCGGGCCGGCCCTGATGACCGATGAGGTTTCGCAATGCGGATGGACAAGCTCACCTCGCGTTTCCAGCAGGCGCTGGCAGACGCACAGTCGCTGGCCGTGGGCCGCGACAACAGCATCATCGAACCGGTTCACCTGTTCAGCGCGCTGCTCGATCAGCAGGGCGGCAGCACGCGTCCGTTGCTGGCCCAGGCCGGCGTGAACGTGCCAGTGCTGCGCGAGCGCCTGACCGAAGCGTTGGACGCATTGCCCAAGGTGTCCGGCCAGGCAGGCAACGTCTCGATGGGCAACGACCTCGGCCGCCTGCTGAACCAGACCGACAAGCTGGCCCAGCAGCATGGCGATGCCTTCATTGCCAGCGAGTGGTTCGTGCTGGCGGCGCTGGACGATGGCGGCACGCTGGGCATGGCGCTGCGCGCCGCCGGTGCCGACAAGACCCGCCTGCAGGCGGCCATCGACAAGCTGCGTGGCGGCGAGAACGTGCAGTCGGAGAATGCCGAAGAGCAGCGGCAGGCGCTGGAGAAGTACACCATCGACCTGACCGCGCGCGCCGAGAGCGGCAAGCTCGATCCGGTGATCGGCCGCGATGAGGAGATCCGTCGCACCATCCAGGTGCTGCAGCGCCGGACCAAGAACAACCCGGTGCTGATCGGCGAGCCTGGCGTGGGCAAGACCGCGATCGTCGAAGGGCTGGCCCAGCGCATCATCAACGACGAAGTGCCTGAAGGCCTGCGCGGCAAGCGCGTGCTGTCACTGGACATGGGCGCGTTGATCGCCGGTGCCAAGTTCCGTGGTGAATTCGAGGAGCGCCTGAAGGGCGTGCTCAACGACCTGGCCAAGAGCGAAGGGCAGATCATCCTGTTCATCGACGAGCTGCACACCATGGTCGGCGCCGGCAAGGCCGATGGCGCGATGGACGCCGGCAACATGCTGAAGCCGGCGCTGGCACGTGGCGAACTGCACTGCGTGGGCGCCACCACCTTGGACGAGTACCGCAAGTACATCGAGAAGGATGCCGCGCTGGAGCGCCGCTTCCAGAAGGTGTTCGTGGGGGAGCCGTCGGTGGAGGACACCATCGCGATCCTGCGTGGCCTGAAGGAAAAGTACGCGGTGCATCACGGCGTGGAGATCACCGACCCGGCGATCGTCGCCGCCGCCACGCTGTCCAACCGTTACATCACCGACCGCCAGCTGCCGGACAAGGCCATCGACCTGATGGACGAGGCCGCTTCGCGCCTGCGCATGGAGATCGACTCCAAGCCGGAGGAGCTGGACCGCCTGGAGCGTCGGGTGATCCAGCTCAAGATCCAGCGCGAGATGCTGAAGAAGGAAAAGGACGAAGCCTCGCGCCAGCGCCTGGCCGACCTGGAGAACGAGATCGAAGCGCTGGAGCGCGAGTTCTCCGATCTCAATGAAATCTGGAAGTCGGAGAAGGCCGCGCTGCAAGGCGCCACCAAGATCAAGGAACAGGTCGAGCAGGCCAAGCTGGAACTGGAAGCCGCGCAGCGCCGCCAGGATTTCGCGCGCATGAGCGAGATCCAGTACGGCCTGCTGCCGCAGCTGGAAAAGCAGCTGGCTGCCGCCCAGGAAGCCGAGCACAAGGACTTCAAGCTGGTGCAGGACCGGGTGACCGACGAAGAGATCGCCGAGGTCGTCTCGCGCTGGACCGGCATTCCGGTCAACAAGATGCTTGAGGGCGAGCGTGACAAGCTGCTGCGCATGGAAGAGGTGCTGCACAACCGTGTGGTCGGCCAGGAGGAAGCGATCAAGGTCGTCTCCGATGCGGTACGCCGCTCGCGCGCCGGCCTGTCCGACCCGAATCGCCCGGCCGGCTCGTTCCTGTTCCTCGGCCCGACCGGTGTCGGCAAGACCGAGCTGTGCAAGTCGCTGGCCGAATTCCTGTTCGACAGTGCCGACGCGATGATCCGCATCGACATGAGCGAATTCATGGAGAAGCACAGCGTCGCCCGCCTGATCGGTGCACCTCCGGGCTACGTCGGCTACGAGGAAGGGGGCTACCTGACCGAGGCGGTACGCCGCCGCCCTTATTCGCTGATCCTACTCGACGAAGTGGAGAAGGCGCATCCGGATGTGTTCAACATCCTGCTGCAGGTACTGGACGATGGCCGCCTGACCGATGGCCAGGGCCGCACCGTGGACTTCCGCAACACTGTCATCGTGATGACCTCGAACCTGGGCTCGCACCAGATCCAGGACATGAGTGCCGATGACAGCCCGGAGGCCTACACGCAGATGAAGGCGGCGGTGATGGGCGTGGTGCAGGCGCACTTCCGTCCGGAGTTCATCAACCGCCTGGACGACATCGTGGTGTTCCACCCGCTGGACAAGCAGCAGATCAAGCAGATCGCCCGCATCCAGATGCGTGGTCTGGAGAAGCGCCTGGCCGAGCGCGGGCTGAAACTGGCGGTGTCCGATGCAGCGTTCGACCTGCTTGGCAACGTCGGCTTCGATCCGGTGTATGGCGCGCGCCCGTTGAAGCGGGCGATCCAGGCGCAGCTGGAAAACCCGCTGGCACAGAAGATCCTGTCCGGCGCCTTCGTCAACGGCGACGTGATCGAAGTCGGCAACGATGGCGGCCATCTGGTGTTCGCCAAGGCGTGAGGTGTGGTGGGCCGGAGCCCTTTCGCTGGGCGAAAGGGATCCGGCCCTGATCGATGGCGTTGCCGGTAGCGCCGGGCCATGCCCGGCGTCCCCTCAGAAGCGGTGCGTGTAGCCGCTCATCAATCCGAACTGGTTCGGCTTCTGCACGATCGGGCTGTCGGCGGCGTCACCGAGCAGGCGCGTGCCCTCGGCCGCGATGTACCAGTTGCCGTTGCGCCCCACGCGGTGGCTCCACTTCAGGCCGACACCGGCGCTGACCAGGCCGGCCTTCGGTTTATGTTCGGCAAAGCCGGTGCGCGCCGCCTGTTCCGGGCTGACCCCGTACCAGGTCTGCACATACCCGCGGTTGCCGTAGTCGGTGGAGACGCTGCCGCTGACCACGCCACCGGCGAGGTCGAACAGCGGCATCGTCAGGTTCAGGTGCACCTGCTGGGTGGCCAGGCCGTTCTCGGCCTTGTCCTCATCCTTGCGGGTGAACTGCCAGGAACCGCTCAGCACGGCTTCGCCCAGCGTATAACCAGCCGAGATACCGACCAGGGGACGGGTATCGATATCGCCCATGCCGCGCAGGAAGTACGAACCGCCGAGCAGGGAGTCCTTGTCCTTGCGGATGCCGCTGGCGCCGACATAGGCGCGCACGCGGGTGTGTTCGCCGATGGACGTGCCCCAGCCGATGCCACTGGTGCCCAGAAACCATCCGCCCGGCGAGGTGACATCGAAGGACAGCGACGGCGCCGCGCGGTACTCCTTGCTGCCGCTGTAGCGCGGTGTCACGCCACCGCCGGCGGCGACTTCGAAGGTCCAGTGGTCATCCTTGGCGTGGGCGATCGGTGCGGCGAACAGCGGCAGCAGGGCCAGGCAGAGCAGGTTGGGGGAACGGTGGCGCTGGGACATGGAAACTCTCGACAATGGGAGGAAAGCAGCACGCGCATCCGGCGTGTGCTGCAGGGTCGCCAGCGTGGCGATACGCTGGCGACCGATCCGTCCGCAGTTGTGCGGGAGTTGTAAGCAACTGTAATCGCGCCCTGGGGCGTTCAGCTGGCAGCCAGCGGCCAGTGCATTTCCAGGCGTGCACCGCCGAGCGTGGCGCGGCCGATGCGCAGCTCGCCGTGATGCCGCAGTGCGATGCGGCTGACGATGGCCAGGCCCAGGCCGAAGCCGCCGGTATCGCGGCTGCGGCTGTCATCGAGGCGGGTGAAGGGCCGTACCACCTTCTCGCGATCGGCCTCGGCGATACCCGGGCCGTCATCGTCCACGCGCAGGCAGGCGCGGCCATCGACGCCGACCAGCGAAACCTCGACCTGCGAACGTGCATGGCGCAACGCGTTGCCGACCAGGTTGCTCAATGCCAGCTGCAGCAGACGTGGTTCGGCGTCCACCCGTGGCAGGGCGCTGGGCTGCACGCGCAGCACCAGACCCGCGCGCTCGGCGTCGCGGCGTGCGTCGGCCAGGCAGGCCTGCAGCCAGTCGTTGGCTTCGATGCGCTGCAGTGGCTCACCTTCGCTGGGGTGTTCCAGCCGCTCGTAGGCCAACAACTCGCTGACCAGCCGGTTGAGTTCGGCCAGGTCGCCGTGCAGGCCCTGTGCCAGTCGTTCACGGCGTTTGCGGTCATCGCTGTCCTGCAACAGGTCCAGGCCGAAGGCCACGCGCGCGATCGGTGTGCGCAGTTCGTGCGAGATCGCATGGGTCAGGTCACGCTGACGCTGCACCAGTTCGGCCACGCGCGCCGCCATGCGGTTGGAGTGTTCGACGATGACCCGGATCTGCGAGCGCGGCGACACCTGCGCGCGTGCCTGCAGATCGCCGGCGCCGATGCGGTCGGCATGCACCCGCAGCGCGTCCAGGTCGCGCCAGAGCACGCGCGACCACGCGTACAGGCACAGCCCGAACAGCGCCAGCATCAGCGAATATGCGACCAGCGTCAGGTACAGCGAGGTGGGCGGTTCACCGGGCAGATGCAGCTGCAGCCAGCGACCGTCGGGCTGTGCTGGCTCCAACGGTGCCCAGACGATCTCGAATTTCTGCCGGGCGATCATCCCGTTGCGTTGCAGCTGTTGCTGTTCTTCCGCAGAGATCGGTGGCGGTGCCGGCAACAACGCCAGCGCGATACCGTAGTGCGGCTGCCACTGTGCCAACTGCTGCTGTTGTGCGGCTTCATCCTTGCCCTGCAGGCCCTGACGCAGGGCGTACAGCTGGCCGCGCACCTGTTCGGCGAAGATCCGTTGCTGGGTGGGCAGATAGATGCGGTCGAAGATCAGGTTGATCAGCAGCAGGGTGATCAGGAAGCTGGCGCCGACCAGCAGCCACAGGCGCAGGAACAGCCGCTTCACGCCGACCAGGCCGAAGGATTGAACTGGTAGCCACGGCCCCACACGGTCTTGATCCGCCGTGGTTCGCGTGCGTCGTCACCGAGCTTGCGGCGCAATTTGCCGATGCAGACGTCGACGCTGCGGTCCAGGCCATCGAAGCCGATGCCGCGCACCGCCTGCAGGATCTGGTCGCGCGACAGGATCTGGCCGGGCTGGCTCGCCAGCAGCCACAGGATCTCGAATTCGGTGGTGCCCAGCTCGATCGGTTGGCCATGCAGCTGTACTTCGCGCTGCATGCGGTCGATCAGCAGTTGCCCATGCATCAGCCGGCACGGCGTGCCGGTGTTGCTGCTGCCGTGGCGGCGGCGCAGCAGGGCGCGCAGGCGGGCCAGCAGCAGGCGCGGCTCGATCGGCTTGTGCACGTAGTCATCGGCGCCCGATTCCAGGCCCAGCACCTGCTCGATATCGTCCTCGCAGGCGGTCAGCATCAGGATCGGCACATCGGAGAAACTGCGGATCTGCCGGCATACGTCGATGCCACCGAGGCCGGGCAGCATCAGGTCCAGCACCACCAGCTCCGGCGCCTGCTGGCGGCAGGCCGCGCCAGCCAGGTCACCGCGGGCCACGTGCTGCACCGCAAAGCCATGTTCGTGGAGATAGTCGCTGACCAGCTCGGCCAGGCGACGGTCGTCCTCGACAAGCAGCACCGAGGTTGGCGAGCTGTGGGTGGGGGTGGTCCAGGGCGATGGCTGCATGAGTAGGGCTTCCGTGCCCGGGCAGGAGCACCCGGCGGCGAAGCCTAGCAACGGCCCATGACGGCTGCCTGAATCGCGGCCAACCTGATAACCGGCGGTACGCACGTCATCGCCAGTGGCTCTCAGTGCCAGGCCGTGGCTGGCCTATGGTGGCGGTTTCCCCGGATGGAGCCTGGTGCAATGAGCGACCCGCAGTGGCAACTGGAAACCCTGGCCGTGCACGGCGGCTACCGTCCCGACCCGACCACCCGCGCGGTGGCGGTGCCGATCTACCAGACCGTGGCGTATGCGTTCGATGACACCCAGCACGGCGCCGACCTGTTCGACCTGAAGGTGCCGGGCAACATCTACACGCGCATCATGAACCCCACCACCGACGTGCTGGAGCAGCGCCTGGCTGCGCTGGAAGGCGGCATCGGCGCGTTGGCGCTGGCCTCGGGACAGGCGGCGATCACCTACGCGATCCAGACCATCGCCGAAGCCGGTGACAACATCGTCGCCTCCAGTGCGTTGTATGGGGGCAGCCTCAACCTGCTGGCGCACACGCTGCCGCAGTACGGCATCCAGGCGCGCTTCGCTGATCCGTCCGATCCGTCCGCGTTCGCCGCGCTGATCGACGCGCGCACCAAGGCGGTGTTTGTCGAATCGATCGGCAACCCGCGCGGCAACGTCACCGACATCGCCGCGATCGCCGAGGTCGCGCATGCTGCGGGCGTGCCGCTGATCGTCGACAACACGGTGGCCACGCCGTTCCTGCTGCGCCCGTTCGAGCACGGCGCCGACATCGTGGTGCATTCGTTGACCAAGTACCTGGGCGGCCATGGCACCAGCCTGGGCGGCGCGATCATCGATTCGGGCCGTTTCGACTGGGCGGCGCAGCCCCAGCGCTTCGCCCGCCTCAACCAGCCCGACCCCAGCTACCACGGCGTGGTCTACACCGAAGCGCTGGGGCCGGCGGCCTACATCGGTCGCGCGCGGGTGGTGCCGCTGCGCAATACCGGTGCGGCGCTGTCGCCGTTCAATGCGTTTCTCATCCTGCAGGGTATCGAGACGCTGGCGCTGCGCATGGAGCGGATCAACGCCAATGCGCTGGCGGTGGCGCAGTTCCTGAAGGCGCACGCCAAGGTGGCGTGGGTGCGTTACGCCGGGTTGGCCGATGACCCCGAGCATGCCGCCGCGCAGCGCTATCTCGGTGGTCACGGTTCGGGCGTACTGACCTTCGGCCTGCCGGGTGGGCGCGAGGCCGGCGCACGTTTCCTGGATGCGCTGAAGCTGTTCACCCGGCTGGTGAACCTGGGCGATGCCAAGTCGCTGGCCACCCACCCGGCGTCCACCACCCATCGCCAGCTGGACGCGGCCGAGCTGGCGAAGGCCGGCGTCAGCGAGGACACCGTGCGGCTGTCGATCGGCATCGAGCACATCGGTGACCTGCGCGCAGACCTGGAGCAGGCGCTGGCCGGCGCCTGATAGCCGCGCGCTTGGTCGTCATCGCCACCGGCGATCACCGTCGTCGTCGCGATGCGTTACGGTGGAACTGCCTCTCCAAGGCGTGGCAACGTGGCGTTACCCATCCCCGGTCGATGCGGGTCGACCGGGGATTTTCATGTTTCCGGGGTCAGATCCGTTTTCCGCAGGAAAACGGATCTGACCCCATGCGCCGACGGTTCATCGAACGGCATCCACGCATGGCGTGGATCTACCGTGTCGACCAAGGTCGACACCTACCAACAGCAGTCACACCACCGGGATGCTGTGCTGCCCCAGATTCCGGTACGGCGGTGTGGACATGATCATCTCCGCCAGCGAATAGGCCAGCTCGCGCTCGGCCATCACCGTGCCATCGGCGCCGTGTTCCAGCAGATGCTTCACTTCGGCATCGCTGTGCGCGCGCGCCAGCAGGGTCAGGTCCGGATTGATCGCACGCAGCTTGGCCAGCGCCTCACCGGCCTCCAGCGGCTGTGGAATGGCCAGCACCGCGATCTTGGCGCGCTCCGGATGCGCCTCGGCCAGCACCCGGTCGGCGGCGGCGCTGCCGCGGATCGCCGCCAGGCCTCTGGCGTGCGCCTGCTCAACGTGTTCCTTGTTGTCATCGATCACCAGCACCGGCACGCCGCGATCACGCAGCACCTGCGCCAGCTCGCTGCCGACGCGACCGTAACCGATCACGATGGCATGGTCATGCAGGTCGCGCGAGGGGCCGGTGGCCTCTTCGGGTTCGGCGGCCTGGGGCGACTGCTCCTGCCTGGCCTGCCAACGGTCGAGCAGGCCGAACACCAGCGGGTTGAGCATGATCGAGACCAGCGCGCCAGCGAGCACCAGCGATTGCCCTTCCTTCGGCAGGATCTGCAGCGCCACGCCAAGGCCGGCGATGATGAAGGCGAACTCGCCGATCTGCGCCAGGCTGGCCGAGATGGTCAGCGCGGTGCTGGTGGGGTGGCCGAACGCACGCACGATGAAGTACGCGGCCGCCGACTTGCCGAACATGATGATCAGCACCGTGGCCAGCACCTGCCAGGGATGCTGGACGAGGATGTTGGGGTCGAACAGCATGCCGACCGAGACGAAGAACAGCACCGCGAACGCATCACGCAACGGCAGCGAATCGTGCGCGGCCTTGTGGCTCAGCTCCGATTCGTTGAGCAGCATGCCGGCGAAGAACGCGCCCAGTGCGAAGGACACACCGAACAGCATGGCCGAACCGAACGCCACGCCCAGCGCGATCGCAAGCACCGACAGGGTGAACAGCTCGCGCGAGCCGGTGCCGGCGATACGCTCCAGGATCCACGGAATGACCCGGCGGCCGACCACCAGCATCACCGCCACGAACAGGCCCAGCTGCACGAACGTCCAGCCGATGTCGGCCAGCACGCTGCCCAGCGAATGCGATTCCTTGGCCGCATCGGGGCCGAACACACCGGCCAGCACCGGCATCATCACCAGCGCCAGCACACAGGCCAGGTCTTCCACGATCAGCCAGCCGACGGCGATCTTGCCGCGCATGGTTTCCAGCAGGCGTCGTTCTTCCATCGCCCGCAGCAGCACCACGGTACTGGCGGTGGCCAGCGAGAAACCGAAGATCACGCCATGCAGGGCCGGCCAGCCCATCAGCGAGGCCACGCCCCAGCCGAGCAGGGTGGCCACGGCGATCTGGCCGATGGCTCCGGGAATGGCGATGGCCTTGACCGCCATCAGGTCCTTCAGCGAGAAGTGCAGGCCGACACCGAACATCAGCAGCATCACGCCCAGTTCGGCCAGCTGATTGGCCAGCGCCTGGTCGGCGACGAAGCCGGGGGTGAACGGGCCGACGCAGATGCCAGCAACCAGATACCCGACCAGAGGAGACAAACGCAGCTTGTTGGCCAGCGCGCCGAAGATGAAGGCGAGCCCCAGGCCAACGGCCACGATGTTGATCAGGTCGGTGTCATGGTGCATCGGCACTCGCAGGAAATCGGGGGTGTCCCGATTTTCACCGATGAGGCCAGATACGGCAAACCTTAAATGCGAATGGGGTCAGATCCCTTTTCCCGCAGGAAAAGGGATCTGACCCCACCCGGGCCACGGAATGCCGGCCAGCGGCCGGCACTACCGCTTACCAGGTGTACTTGATGCGGCCGTACACATAGGCGCCGTTGAAGCCGAACGGCGAGTAGTTGCTGTACGGCAGCATGCCGAAGGTGGAGTTCTGCAGGTCCTCGGTGCGGTCCGGGTACTTGTCCAGCAGGTTGTCGGCGCCCACGGTCAGGGTCCAGTTGCTGCTCGGCTTGTAGCTGGCCGAGGCATCCACCACCCAGGCGTCGCCGTAGGTCTGGTCGCGCAGCGCGGTGGCCGAGTTGCGCACGGTGAACTTGCCGTAGCGGGTTGCGGCCAGACCCAGCTCCCAGTGATCCGAACGCCAGGTGCCGCTCAGGATCGCCTTGTCGCGCGGGTAGCTGTCCTCGATGCGGCCGATTTCATCGCGGCCGATCAGCGACTGGTTCAGGCCCAGCGTGCCGAACACCGCCGGGGTGCCGCCGACGCGGCGCACTTCGGTGTCGTTGTAGCTGTAGGCGGCGGTCAGTTCCAGGCTGCTGGCGCTGAACGGCACCGTGTAGCTGGAGACGAAGTCGACGCCCCGGGTACGCGTGTCCAGGCCGTTGGTGAAGTACGAGAACGCGGTGACCTGCGGCAGGCCCAGGGTGCCCAGCAGCGCGCTGGTGGCGGCGTTTGTGGTGATGCTCGACGACAGCGCGATGCGGTCATCGATGTCGATCTGGTAGGCGTCGACGGTGATGTACAGGCGGTCCACCGGCTGCAGCACCAGGCCGACGCTGTAGGACGTGGAGGTCTCGGCCTTCAGCGGTGAAGCGCCCAGTGCCTGCGCGGCCTGGCTGGTGGTGGGGAAGGTGCCGCGCTCGACGAACACGCCGTTGGTGAACTGGCTGGTGACCGCCTGGTAGCCCTGCTGCGCCAGCGACGGCGCGCGGAAGCCGCTGGAGGCGGTGGCGCGCAGTGCAACCTTGTCGGTGAACGCATAGCGCGCCGACAGCTTGCCCGAGAAGCGGTCGCCGAAGTCCGAATAGTCCTCGTAGCGGCCGGTGATGCCGGCCGAGAACTTCTCGGTCAGGTCCGCTTCCAGGCCCGCATAGACCGCGTAGTTGTGGCGGTCGGCATGCACTTCATTGGTGGGGGTGAAGCCACCGAAGCCCTGCGCGCCACTGCCGGTGTACGAGTTCAGTTCGCCCGGGTTCTGGTCCCACTTTTCCTTGCGGTACTCACCACCGAAGGACAGCGTGACCGGATAGGCCAGGCCCCAGTCCAGCGACTTGGTGAGGTCGGCGTTGAAGATGTCCTGCCGGTACTTCAGCGTGCCGTCGTAGAACGAACGCGGGCTGGTCGCGCCCAGGCTGTAGTTGATGCTGTTGCGGGTGTGGAAGTCCAGGGTGTTCTCGCCGTGGTTCAGGCTCAGGTCCCAGGTCCAGCCGTTGTCGGTGTTGCCCTTGACCCCGGCCACCAGCGAGCGGTCCTTGGAGTACTGGTTGATCTCCGGCACGAAGCCGTCCGGGTAGGTCTGCGCCAGCAGTGCGCTCTGGCCGTTGTGGTTGCGCGAGCGATAGAACGCGAACGAGGTGATGTCGCGGTTGCTCAGCAGCGCGCTGGCATAGCCAGTCACGTGGTCGCTGAAATCGAAGCTGGCATTGGCCGACGCCGCCGTGGCATCCACGCGCGGATCGCCGACGATGAAGGTGGTCTGGCCGATGCTGGGGAAATTGCCGGTGTTCGGGGTGGTGCCGCGGTACGGGCCTGCGCGGTTGCTCTCGTCCTGCTGGCTGATCTGGCCGGCCACGTGTACGCGGCCGCGGCCGTTGCCGAACTCGACGCCGGTATCGCCGGAGAGCTGGTACTTGTTGCCGTCACCGGCCGAGTACTGGCCGTAATCCACCGCCAGGCTGCCACCGCTGCCGCTGCCCTTGAGCACGATGTTGATGACGCCGGCGATGGCGTCCGAGCCGTACTGCGCCGAGGCGCCGTCGCGCAGCACTTCCACGCGCTCGATGGCGGCAATCGGGATCGCGTTGATGTCCACCGCCGACGAACCACGGCCGATGCTGCCGTTGACGTTGATCATCGCCGAGGTGTGCCGGCGCTTGCCGTTGACCAGCACCAGCACCTGGTCCGGCGACAGGCCGCGCAGCTGTGCCGGGCGCACGCCACTGGTGCCGTCGGTCAGGGCAGGGCGCGGGAAGTTCAGCGAGGGCAGGGCGCGTGACAGCGCGGTGGCCAGCTCGCTGGTGCCGGTGGACTGCAGCGCTTCGGGGGTGATGATGTCGATCGGCGACTGCGATTCGGCGACCGTGCGGTCGGCCACGCGGGTACCGGTGACGATCACCGTGTCCAGGGTGTTGGCGGCGGTGCCGGCCTGCTGGGCAGCGGCAACGAACGGAGAGCCACCGAGTGCGACAGCGACGGCGGCGGCGATCAGGCTGGTCTTGCGGGTCATCGGGATGGGGCTCCGGTTGGCGGGGGTGGCACCGGAATCGACATCACGGGGGTGAGGCGGACGGCGGTTGTTGCGGTGCGCAAAGCAGGAATTAACGGGATATTCAGTGCCTGTCAAATGCCGGTCATCGGGAAAAACGTTGCAGCAGCAACCATTTAGCCGTGACCGGCACTGACCGGGGAGGGGGCCCGGGACGCGCGCGGCGAGGACGTGGGAGAGAGGAACGCCGGCCGCCGCGCATCCCGGGGCGCGTCAAGTATTCGTTAACGCTAGAATTGCGTCGCAGGAACAGTGCTCACCAGCACATTCCATCCGGTTATATGGACCCCACCCCCGATGATCTCCCTTCGTAATTTCGCCTTGCGCCGCGGCGAGCGGCTGCTGTTGTCCAATGTCGACCTGACCCTGCACGCCGGTTACCGGGTGGGTGTGGTCGGCCGCAACGGTGCTGGCAAGTCCAGCCTGTTCGCGGCGGTGAAGGGCGAGCTGGAGGCGGACAAGGGCGATGTCGATCTGCCCGGCAAGGTCCGTATCGCCAGCGTTGCCCAGGAAACCCCGTCGCTGCCCGACCCGGCGCTGAGCTTCGTGCTGGGCGGTGACATCGAAGTGGCCGCGGTGCTGGCCGCCGAGGCCGACGCGACCGCCCGCGAGGACTGGGAAGCGGTGGCCGAAGCGCACACGAAGATGGCCGAGCTGAACGCCTACGATGCCGAAGCGCGCGCCGGCAAGCTGCTGCACGGCCTCGGCTTCCCGGCCGAGACCCACCACCGCGCGGTGTCCTCGTTCTCCGGCGGTTGGCGCGTGCGCCTGAACCTGGCCCGCGCGCTGATGATGCCCAGCGACCTGTTGCTGCTGGACGAACCGACCAACCACCTGGATCTGGACGCGGTGTACTGGCTGGAACAGTGGCTGCTGAAGTACCCGGGTACGCTGCTGCTGATCTCGCATGACCGCGAGTTCCTCGACAACGTTGCCACCCACACCCTGCACCTGCACGGTGGTGGCGCCAAGCTCTACCCGGGTGGCTACACCGATTTCGAGCGCCAGCGCGCCGAACAGCTGCGCCAGCAGCAGATCGCGCACGAGAAGGAACAGGCCGAGCGCGCCCACCTGCAGAGCTTCATCGACCGCTTCAAGGCGCAGGCCAGCAAGGCCGCGCAGGCGCAGAGCCGCATGAAGCGCCTGGCCAAGCTGGCCGGCACCGAAGCGGTGCGCGCCGAGCGCGAGTTCCGCATCGAGTTCGCGCCGCCGGCCAAGCTGCCGTTCTCGCTGATCCGCCTGAACCACGTCGAGGCTGGCTACGGCAAGGACGCGGTGATCCTGCACAACGTCGGCTTTGGCCTGGAAGCGGGCCAGCGCATCGGCCTGCTCGGCCCGAACGGCGCCGGTAAGACCACCCTGGTGAAGACCCTGGTGGGCGAGCTGGCGCCGATCGTCGGCGAGCGCATGGCGCACCCGGACCTGAAGATCGGCTACTTCGCCCAGCACACGGTGGAGTCGCTGCACGAAGGCCAGTCGCCGATGGAGCACTTCCGCGAGATCGCCCCGGACGCGCCGAACCAGTCGTTCCGCGATTTCCTCGGCAAGTGGAATTTCCCGGGTGACCGCGCGTTCGAACCGGTCGATGGTTTCTCCGGTGGCGAGCGCGCGCGCCTGGCGCTGGCGCTGATCGCCTGGCAGCAGCCGAACGTGCTGCTGCTGGACGAACCGACCAACCACCTTGACCTGGAAATGCGCGAAGCGCTGGCCGAAGCACTGGCCACCTTCGAGGGCGCGATCGTGATGGTCTCGCATGACCGTCATCTGATCGGCCTGGTCTGCGATACCTATTGGCGCGTGGCCGATGGCGTGGTCGAGCCGTTCGACGGTGACCTGGATGCGTACGCCGCGTGGCTGCGCACCCGTCCGCAGGCGCAGGGCACCAAGGCGCGCATGGAGCAGGTGGAAGAACCGGTGGTGGTCAAGACCGCGCCGGTGGCGCAGGTGGTGCAGAAAAAGCCGGTGAACCCGCACAAGCTGGCCGCCGCCGAAGCCAAGGTGGCCGAGCTGGAAGGCGCCCTGGCCGAACTGGACCGGCAGTTGGCCGACCCGGCCAATTACGCCGATGCCACCCGCATGGCGGTGATCGGTCGCGACCGCGAAACCGCCGCTGCGCAGCTGGAAAAAGCCGAAGCGGCGTGGATGGAACTGCTGGAATCCTGACCGGTAGTGCCGGCCGCTGGCCGGCAGCGCGATGCGCTCACAGCGATCCAGGGGTTGCCGGCCAGCGGCCGGCACTACCTACGCGCCCTGCGCCTGCAGCCATTCGCGGAAGCGCTTGGCCGGCTCGCGCTCGGCGCGCGAGCGCAGCCGCGTCAACCAGTAGCGGCCCAGCTCCAGCGTGGTGCTGAACGGCTGCAGCAGACGGCCTTCGGCCAGTTCCTGCTCGAACATGCGCAACGGCAGCAGCGCTACGCCGGCACCACCGGCGGCGGCCATCGCCACCGTCAACGAGGAATCGAACACCGGCCCGCGCGCTTCGACGCCGCTGACACCGGCCGCCTGCAACCAGCGCGGCCATTCGTCGCTGCGGTAGGAACGCAGCAACGGCAGCGCGCCCAGATCGCGTGGCTGCTTCAGCCGTCGCGCCAGCGCCGGCGCACACAGTGGCGCGAACGGCGCATCGAGGATCGCGCTGCAGGCCTGGCCCTGCCAGTCGCCGTCGCCGAAGCGGATCGCCAGGTCCAGGCCCTCGCCGGCCAGATCGATGCGGTTGTTGTGGGTCTGCAGGCGCAGCTCGATGTCCGGGTGCGCGGCCTCGAACGCGGCCAGCCGCGGCAGCAGCCAGCCGGTGGCGAAGGTGCCGACCACGCCAAGGGTCAGCACCTCACGCGCCGGGCCGCCGGTGTAGCGCGCGATGCTGGCCGAGATGCGCTCGAACGATTCGTTGAGCACCGGATACAGCGCCGCGCCTTCATCGGTGAGGGCGACACCGCGCGGCAGGCGATGGAACAGGCGGATGCCGAGACGATCCTCCAGGCCACGGATCTGATGGCTCAGTGCCGCCTGGCTGACGCACAGTTCCAGCGCGGCACGGGTGAAATTCTGGTGGCGCGCGGCGGCCTCGAAGGCGCGCAGGGCGTTCAGCGGCAGGGTAGGGTGCAGCATGGCGCAGTCGTGAGCTGGAATGATGGCTGATCGTAACGCGACAACGGGCAATTCCGGAAAATTAAGGGGTTGAATGCGACAGGTATGAATTCAGCTAATGGCTGGCGCTGATTTTTTGCGCTGGTCGTTCCTGGAGGGGGGCGCCAATAATCGATCGGTCTCCAGGAGAACCCCTATGCTCGCCCGTCGCCGATTCCTGCAGTTCAGTGGTGCCGCCGTTGCTTCCTCGCTCGCCCTGCCGTTGCTGGCACGCGCGGCGGGCGAGACGACCCCCGCCGCCGCCCCTGTCGATGCCGCCATCGGTGCCGCAAGCGATTTCGCCGCGCTGGAAAGGGCCTGCGCCGGCCGTCTGGGCGTGACCCTGCTCGATACCGCCAGCGGCCGCCGCGTCGGCCATCGCCAGGACGAGCGTTTCCCGATGTGCAGCACCTTCAAGAGCATGCTGGCGGCCACCGTGCTCAGCCAGGCCGAGCGCGCCCCCGCGCTGCTCGACCGGCGCGTGCCGGTGCGCGAGGCCGACCTGCTCTCGCACGCGCCGGTCACCCGGCGCCACGCCGGCAAGGACATGACCGTGCGCGATCTGTGCCGGGCCACGATCATCACCAGCGACAACACCGCCGCTAATCTGCTGTTCGGCGTGGTCGGCGGCCCGCCGGCGGTCACTGCGTTCCTGCGTGCCAGCGGCGATACGGTCAGCCGCAGCGATCGGCTGGAGCCGGAAATGAACCGCTTTGCCGAAGGCGATCCGCGCGACACCACCACGCCGGCGGCGATGGCCGGTTCGCTGCAGCGTGTGGTGTTGGGGCAGGTGCTGCAACCGGCATCGCGGCAACAGCTGGCCGACTGGCTGATCGACAATGAAACCGGCGATGCGTGCCTACGCGCCGGCCTGGGCAAGCGCTGGCGGGTGGGTGACAAGACCGGCAGCAATGGCGAAGACGCGCGCAACGACATCGCCGTGCTGTGGCCGCGTGCCGGTGGTGCGCCCTGGGTGCTGACCGCGTATCTGCGCGCCGGACAGATCAGCTACGAGCAGCAGGCCGCGGTACTGGCGCAGGTGGGGCGGATCGCCGATCGGCTGATCGGGTGAGGTAACCGGGAGCCATTCATCGGCGGCTTGCCGGATCGGTCTTGGACGCGCATCCTGCGCGCGTTCCAACCCCACGGAAGACCCCATGAGCCATGAACTGATCTACCTGCTGCTGATCTTCGCGTTGCTGGTGATCCCACGCGCGCTGCAGCGTTTCAGCCTGCCTGCGCCGTTGACCTGCCTGTTGTTCGGCATCATCGGCATGCTCTGGCTGGGTGATCAGGCCCATGATGCGGTGATCGGACTGCTGGCCACGCTGGGCATTTCCTCGCTGTTCCTGTTCGCCGGCCTGGAAGTGGACCTGCAGGCGCTGCGCCGGGGCATGTGGCCACTGCTGGCGCATCTGGTGATCCGCACCGGCACCCTGTTCGGGGTGGGCTGGCTGGCCTGGCGCTATGCCGGGTTGCCCTGGCAGGCCGCCGGTCTGCTGGCCCTGGCGCTGTTGACCCCGTCCACCGGTTTCATCATGGATTCGCTGTCGCGGCTGGGCCTGAGCGAGGACGAGCGGTTCTGGGTCACCAGCAAGGCCATCGCCGGCGAGCTGCTGGCGCTGGCGGCGTTGTTCATCGTGCTGCAGGCCGGCGATCCGGGCCACATGGCGCTGTCCAGCCTGGCCCTGCTGGCGATGATGATCGGCCTGCCGCTGCTGTTCATCGCGTTGGGCCGCTGGGTGGCGCCGCACGCGCCCGGTTCGGAGTTCTCGCTGCTGGTGATGGTGGGCATGGTGGCGGCCTACATCACCTACCTGCTGGGCGTGTACTACCTGGTCGGCGCGTTCATCGCCGGGCTGGTCGCGCGTCTGCTGCACCAGCGCATGCCGCTGCTGGCCTCGCACGAGAACCTGCACGCGCTGCGCCTGTTCGCCTCGTTCTTCGTGCCGTTCTACTTCTTCAACGCCGGCACCAAGGTGCCCAGCGAAGCGCTCAGCTTCGAGGCGCTGGGGCTGGGCATCGTGATCACCCTGGTGGTGCTGCCGCTGCGCATCGGCGTGGTCTGGCTGCAGCGCCGGGTGATGTTCGGCGAAAGCTTCCGCAGCAGCCTGCGGGTGTCGTTGGCGCTGGCGCCGACGCTGATCTTCACCCTGGTGCTGGCGGCGATCATGCGTGAGCGCTTCCAGATCCCGGCGGTGCTGTTCGGCGCGCTGCTGCTGTATGCCGCGCTGACCACCCTGCTGCCGTCGCTGGTGTTCCGCACTCCGTTCGATGTCGATCCGGTGGAACAGGAACCGGCGGGCAAGGGCGAGACTGCGCCGGTAGCGGCCACCGAGGTCATCCACGCCGAGCCGCTGAAGGCACCGCTGCCACCGCAGGCGTGAGCCGCCGCCACGTGCAGCGGCTTGCGCTTGCCTGCGCCAACACAGACACTGCGCGCCCGTGAAGCGCGCCCTGTGAGGGGCGGCCACTGTCAGGAGCAACAGGCGTGACCCAGGAAACCCATCCAGACCGCCGCCTGTTGCCGGGCAGGATCCTGTTGTGGTTCTCGGCGTTCGCGCTGTTGATCCTGCTGGCCTGCAGCTGGTCGATGCCGCCGGTCGATGCCTCTGGCTTCCGGCAGACGCAGACCGCGCTGTCGATCGACTGGCTGCTGCGCGGTGGCCCCTGGCTGGACTACATGACCCCGGTGCTGGGCGCGCCCTGGTCGATTCCCTTTGAATTCCCGTTCTACCAGTGGCTGGCAGCACTGCTTTCCAGTCTCACCGGCATGAGCGCGGACAACAGCGGGCGGCTGGTCTCCACGCTCTTCCACGCCGGCTGCATCTGGCTGGTCTACCGCGCGCTGCTGGCGTGGCGTCCTGATCGCACGCTGGCGGTGTGTGTCGCCGGTGGGTTCGCTGTATCACCGTATGCTCTGTTCTGGGGGCGCTCGGTGATGATGGAATCCAGCGCGGTGTTCTTCGGCCTGCTCTTTGTCTGGGCGATGGCACGCCTGCGCAGCCAGCCGCGCGTGTGGGTGGGGGTGGTCGCCGTTGTCGCGGCGGTGCTGTCGGCGGCGATCAAGGTCACCTCATTCTTCGGTTTTGCCGTGTTCGTTGCGCTGGCGTTCGTGTGGCTGGCCGTGCGTGAGCATGGCTGGCGCCCGCAGTGGCTGCAGCAGCACTGGCGGCTGATGTTCTGGGGTGGCCTGTCCGCGCTTGCCGTGCTGGCCACGCTCAGCCTGTGGCTGCAGCATGCCGATGCCCTGAAGGCACAGTCGGCGCTGGGGCGGCAGATCACCTCCGACGCGCTGTCCACCTGGAACTACGGCACGCTGCAGCAGCGTCTGGATCCGGCCACCTGGTGGGGCACCGTGTTCAAGAAGCGCTTCGCCGGTGCCATCGGCTCCAACTGGATCTTCCTCATCTTCGTCATCGCCGGGCTGTGGCAGGCACGCACGCGCACGGCGGTGGCGGTGCTGCTGCTGGCCTACCTGGCGCCGTTCCTGGTCTTCACCAACCTGCACATCGCCCATCCGTACTACCAGGCGGCCAACATCGTGTTCGCCACCTCGATCATCGGCCTGGTGCTGTGGTCGACGGTGCTGGCGGCGGAGGCGGCGGGCAAGCCGCGCCGCGGCGTCGTGCTGGCGATCATCCTGTGCGTGCTGTCGCTGGGGCTGGGCCTGGTGAAGTCGCTGAAGGACATCAAGGAAGCGCGCGCGCCTACGCCGGTGTCGCAGATTGCCGAGGTCGTCCGCAACGGCACGATGGAGCAGGGCGTGGTGGTGGCATTCGGCCAGGACTGGTCCTCCGAACTGGCCTACTTCTCCGGCCGCCGCGCCTTGATGATTCCGGATTGGACATCCGACGAGGTGCTTGCATCGCTGGCGGCCGACGATGCCGCCCTGGGTGGGTTGCCGCTGGCTGCGCTGGTCAACTGCCCCAACCACGTGGGCAGCACCGCGCAACGCCTGCAGTGGCAGGCGGTGATCACAGCGCGCTACGCCGCCGGGGGCGAGAAGCAGGATGTGGCGGGCTGCGAGGTCTGGCTGCGGCGCTGATGCGCTGCGGCCGATCCGCACGGTTTGCGCCCACCGGCTGGGGCCGTTAGGGTTGCAGGCATGAAAGTGCCTGCCGTTGCTTCCGCCCTCCTGCTCGGCCTTGCGGCCTGTTCGCAGCCCGCCGAGACGGTCACCCATGATCTGGCCACCGCGCCGGCCGATGCCTTCCTGGCGGCGATCGCCGCGCACTGCGGGCAGGCCTATGAAGGCAAGGTGGTGCAGGACACGCCCGCGCCGACCGGCAAGGATCCTTTCGCCGGCCAGCGCCTGGTCATGCACGTGCGCGGCTGCGCAGACCCTGCCCATGAGCTGCGCATCCCCTTCCATGTGGGCGATGACCACTCGCGGACCTGGGTGCTGACCCGCACCCCGACCGGGCTGCGGCTGAAGCACGACCATCGCCATCAGGATGGCAGTGCCGATGCGATCACCCTGTATGGCGGCGACAGCACGCCACCGGGAACCGCCGGGCGCCAGCAGTTCCCGGCCGATGCCGATTCGGTGGCGATGTTCCGCAGGGCCGACATGCTGGCCTCGACCCACAACACCTGGGCGATGGAGATCGATCCTGACCAGACCTTCGTCTACGAGCTGACCCGTCCGGACGGCCGCCGTTTCCGTGTGCAGTTCGACCTGGCCAAGCCGGTCGACCTGCCGCCCCCGCCCTGGGGCGACGAAGCCTCACCGGCACGCTGACTCCGGGGTCGGATCCCTCCTGCGGAGGGCTCCGACCCCGGAGTGACCTCCAGTAGATCGACGCCATGCGTGGATGCGGGATGCCTGATCAGGGTCAGAGCCCTGGCCGCTGGCCAGGGATCCGACCCCGCACCTCAGCGCACGCCGAAGCGCGCGCGGCAACCGTTGCTCACCCACACCTGGCCGCGTGAATAGCCCCAGCTGCGGCCTTCCTGGCAGGCGCTGCCGGACAGCTGCTGCTGCAGCACCGGGCGGCCCTGGCGCTCATCCCAGTCGCAGTTCTGCGTGCGGTTGTTGTTGCTGCTGCAGGTGATCGAGTAGTTGCTGTTGCCACCGCCCCAGCCGCCACCGCCGCCGCCCCAGCCGCGGGCTTCGGTGAACTCGGCGCGGCAACCATTGCTGACCCAGACCGCGCCGTTGCGCACGCCCCAGGTACGGCCTTCGGTACACGGGCTTCCCGACAGCTGGCGGACCAGGCGGGCGTTGCGCCAGCCGACCGGGCAGCTGCGCTCGCGGTTGTTCTGGCTCTCGCAGCGGATCGTCTGGCCCGAGCCGCCGTTGTTGCCACCCCAGCCGCCGCCGTTGCCGCCACGGGCCTCGACGAACTCGGCCCGGCAGCCATTGGTGACCCAGATGCTGCCGTTGCGGCTGCCCCAGGTGCGGCCTTCCTCGCAGGCCGAGCCGGACAGTTGGCGGACCAGCTGCGCATTGCGCCAGCCGGTGCTGCAGACCCGTTCGCGGTTGCTCTGGCTCTCGCAGCGGACCACGCCGTTCTGCGCGTGTGCGGCGGGCGCGGGCAGGGCGACGCTGGCAAGGCAGCCCAGGCTGAGGGTCACGGCCAGGCTGGCCAGGGACGGCAGGTTCATGGCAAATCCCCATACGGTGGGTGGTGCGCGACTATAAGGACCAGACGGATAAAGCCGGTGTGACTGCGCACATTTGCCCCGGCCGGGGCCTCGGCCGCAGAATACGGGGCTTTCCGGTCCCCTTCGGTGCCGGCGTTCTCCAGCGGAGCTTTCCCCCCATGCGTACCCACTTCTGCGGCCTGGTCAACGAGACCCTGATTGGCCAGACTGTCACCCTCGCCGGCTGGACCGACGTGGCCCGTAACCAGGGCGGCGTCTGCTTCATCGATCTTCGCGATCATGAAGGCATCGTGCAGGTGACGGTGGAGGTGGACAATGCCGAGGTGTTCGCCGTGGCGGCCTCGCTGGGCTATGAGGATGTGCTGCAGGTGGAAGGCGTGGTGCGCGCGCGCCACGCGGTGAACGACAAGATCGCCACCGGCAAGGTGGAAGTGATCGCCACCGCCATTACCGTGCTGAACAAGGCCGCGCCGCTGCCGTTCCACGCCCATGAGAACCCGGGCGAAGACACCCGCCTGAAGTACCGCTACCTGGACCTGCGCCGCCCGGAAATGCAGCGCATGCAGCGCACCCGCATCAAGCTGGTGCAGGCCCTGCGCCGCCACCTCGATGCGCGCGGCTTCCAGGACATCGAAACCCCGATCCTGACCAAGGCCACTCCGGAAGGCGCCCGCGACTTCCTGGTGCCGGCGCGCATGCACCCGGGTGAGTTCTACGCACTGCCGCAGAGCCCGCAGCTGTTCAAGCAGATCCTGATGGTGGCCGGCTTCGACCGCTACTACCAGATCGCGCGCTGCTTCCGCGACGAAGCCCTGCGTGCCGACCGCCAGCTGGAATTCACCCAGCTGGACATGGAATTCGCCTTCGTGCGCGAGCGCGACGTGCAGGATTTCGTCGAGGACATGATCCGCGCCATCTTCAAGGAAGTGGTGGACGTGTCGCTGGCGGCCAGCTTCCCGCGCATGACCTGGGCCGAGGCCATGCGCCGCTATGGTTCGGACAAGCCGGACCTGCGCATCGCGCTGGAACTGGTGGACGTGGCCGAGCTGGTCAAGGACAGCGAGTTCCCGGTGTTCACCGGCCCGGCCAATGATGCCGAGGGCCGTGTGGCCGCGCTGCGCATTCCGGGCGGCGCCACCCTGTCGCGCAAGCAGATCGACGAGTACGCCGCGCACGCCGCCAAGTACGGCGCCAAGGGCCTGGCCTACATCAAGATCGCTGACAATGGCGAAGTCAGCTCGCCGATCCAGAAGTTCTTCAGCGAAGAGCGTTTCGCTGCGCTGGTGGCCCACGTCGGCGCCGGCAACGGTGACATCGTGTTCTTCGGTGCCGGTGGCTACAACAAGGTCTCCGACTTCATGGGCGCGCTGCGCCTGAAGGCCGGCAAGGACTTCGGCCTGGTCGCCGACGGCTGGGCGCCGCTGTGGGTCACCGACTTCCCGATGTTCGAGTGGGACGAGGAAGAACAGCGCTACGTCGCCCTGCATCACCCCTTCACCGCGCCGGCCGTGGACGATATCGCCGACCTGCGCGTCAACGCCCGTACCGCCGTCTCGCGCGGTTACGACATGGTGCTCAACGGCAATGAAATCGGCGGCGGCTCGATCCGTATCCACCGCCCGGACATGCAGAGCGCGGTGTTCGAACTGCTCGGCATCGGCGCCGAAGAAGCCCGCGCCAAGTTCGGCTTCCTGCTCGACGCGCTGAACTACGGCGCGCCGCCGCACGGTGGCATCGCCTTCGGCATCGACCGCATCGCCGCGCTGATGGCCGGCACCGAGTCCATCCGCGACGTCATCCCGTTCCCGAAGACCACCGGTGCACAGGATCTGATGACCGACGCGCCGTCGCCGATCGTCGACACGCAGCTGGCCGAAGTGCACATCCAGGTTCGCCCCAAGACCAACTGATCAGGAGATCCAGGCAATGACCGAGTTTGCGTTTTCGCTGGAATGGGAAAAGCTGGGCAATGAAGGCTCCGAGGCCACCCTGGTCACCGAGCGTGCACGTGTGTTCGGTGGTTGGCTGGTCCGCGTCGGTACCAACCCGGCGGCGATGGCCCTGACCTTCGTCGCCGACGGCGAAGGCCGTTGGGACGGTGAAGACTTCGGCGTCGAGGATTACGAGGACGACGAAGAGGAAGAAGAGTACGACGAGGACGAGGACGGCGAAGAAGAGGAAGAGGACGAGGACGAAGAGGAATACGAGGAAGAGGAAGACGAAGCCGCCGAAGCCCCGGAAAAGGCTTGACCGGCCCTTCGCGCTGACGTCAACTTCCTGCATGTATTCGATCCGCCGCGCCACCGTGGACGACGCGCCGACCCTGTCGGCGCTGGCTGCGCGCACGTTCACTGAAACCTTCGGCCATCTGTATCCGCCGCAGGACCTGCAGGCCTTCCTCGAGGAGGCCTACACGGTCGAGCGCCAGCGTACGATCCTGGCCCACCCCGATTACGCGGTGTGGCTGCTGGAACTGGACGGGGAGGCGGTCGGCCATGCCGCCGCCGGCCCCTGCGGGCTGCCGCATCCGGAAGTGAAACCCGGTGATGGCGAGCTCAAGCGCCTGTACCTGATCAAGACCCAGCAGAGCTGTGGCTGGGGCAGCCGGCTGCTGGAAACCGCGCTGGCCTGGCTGGAGCGCGAAGGCTCGCGCACGCTGTGGCTGGGCGTGTGGTCGGAGAACTTCGGCGCGCAGCGCTTCTATGCCCGCTATGGTTTCGAGAAGGCCGGCGAATACCTGTTCCCGGTCGGTGACACCCACGATCTCGAGTTCATCCTGCGCCGCGCACCGCGCGCGTCCTGACGTTCACCGCCGCTTGCCACGCACGCGTGTCCAATCGTCCTACGTTCCTGCCCCGCTGACTGCCAGGCTGTCTGCATGACTCCCCCCGTACTGCTGCTGCATGGCATCTGGAACGCCCGCGCGTGGGTCGGGCCGCTGGCCTGGCGCCTGCGCGCGCGCGGTTTCCAGGTGCACACCTTCGGTTATTCCTCGGTGTTCGGAGGGCCGGAGGTGGCCGTGCCGCAGTTGCTGGAGCGGCTGGCCGACGCCGGCCCGTTGTCGCTGGTGGGACACAGCCTGGGCGGTCTGCTGGCGCTGGAAGCCCTGCGCCGCACCCCGCAGCTGCCGGTGCAGCGCGTGGTCTGCCTGGGCTCGCCGCTGCGTGGCAGTGGCACCGCACGCTCGCTGTCCGAGCACGGCTGGGGCCTGGCGCTGGGGCGCAGCAGCGAACTGCTGCTCGATGGCCTGCCGGACTGGAAGGGCAGGGCCGAGGTCGGGCTGATCGCCGGCTCGGTGCCGCATGGGCTGGGCAGCCTGCTGGGCGCGATCGATGATGCCTCCGATGGCACCGTGGCGCTGGCCGAGACCCGCCTGCCGGGGCTGGCCGACCATTGCGTGGTGCGTACCAGCCACAGCGGCCTGGTGGTATCACCCGATGCCGCGCGACAGACCGCGCATTTCCTGCGCCACGGCCAGTTCGACCACAGCCGCGACGCCGCCGCCGCGTAGGTTGACGGGTGAGAACGACCTGCCTTGGTGGGTGCGGCCGGTCTGCCCTGGTGGGTGCGAACCGTTGGTTCGCACGCCAGTCACCGGCCACGGTCCTGCGGCATCACCTCGCCCTAGACACGGTTGCAGCGCCCGATCAGGTAGAATCCGCGCCTTGATCCTGAAGCAGCCAGACGGTAGCACCCATGGGTAGAGGCCCCTCCATCGAAGCCCGCAAGAACGCGTCCGACGCGAAGCGTGGCAAGATTTTCACCAAGATCATCCGCGAGATCGGCGTGGCCGCGCGCGGCGGTGGAGGCGACCCCAACAACAACCCGCGCCTGCGCGTAGCGATGGACAAGGGCCTGGCCGTGAACATGTCCAAGGACGTGATCGAGCGCGCCATCAAGAAGGCCACCGGTGAACTGGAAGGCGTCGATTACGAGGAAATCCGCTACGAGGGCTACGCCCCCGGTGGCGTGGCCGTGATCGTCGACTGCCTCACCGACAACCGCGTGCGCACCGTGGCCGATGTCCGCCACGCGTTCAGCAAGTGCGGCGGCAACATGGGCACCGAAGGTTCGGTGGCTTTCATGTTCAAGCGCCTGGGCGTGCTCAGCTTCGCCCCGGGTGCCGACGAAGATGCCATCACCGAGGCGGCCATCGAGGCCGGCGCCGACGACATCGTGGTCTATCCGGACGACGGCTCGATCGATGTGGTCACCAGTCCTGACGCGTTCAACACGGTCAAGGACGCGATGACCGCCGCCGGGCACGTTGCCGACCACGCCGAGATCACCTTCCGCGCGGACAACGACATCAAGGTCGAAGGCGAGGTTGCCCAGCAGGTGAAGAAGCTGCTGGACATGCTCGAAGACCTGGACGACGTGCAGGACGTGTATTCCAACGCCGAACTCGGCGCCGACGCCTACGCCTGAGCCGTCACCGACGGCCTGGGCGCGGGCCGTTGAACGGTCATCGCGGACAGTCATGAGCCCATACGCCTGCCAGCGCCTCCCGTTCCGCCCCGCCAGGAGTGCGGCATGACCCGCATCCTCGGCATCGATCCCGGTTCGCAGCGGACCGGGGTCGGCATCATCGATGTCGATGCCGCCGGCCGCGTCAGCCACGTGCACCACCAGCCGCTGGTGCTGCTGGGGGCGGACGATTTCCCGCAGCGCATGAAACTGCTGGTGCTGGGCCTGGCCGACCTGTGCCAGCAGTACCAGCCGCAGGAAGTGGCCATCGAAAGGGTCTTCATGGCGCGCAACCCCGATTCGGCACTGAAGCTGGGCCAGGCCCGTGGCGCGGCGATCTCGGCGGTGGTGCTGCGCGACCTGCCGGTGCACGAATACGCCGCCAGCGAGATCAAGCTGGCGGTGGTCGGCCGCGGTGGCGCCGAAAAGCAACAGGTTCAACACATGGTTGGGCTCATGCTCAACCTGAAAACCAAGCTGCAGGCCGACGCGGCCGACGCGTTGGCCGTGGCGATCACCCATGCCCACGTAAGGGCAACGGCCAACCGCCTGGGGCTCAGTGCCCGCCAGGCGTGGGGCCGCAAATGAGGAGCTGCACGCAATGATCGGTCGACTGCGCGGCATCGTCGCCTACAAGGCGCCGCCGTGGCTGGTGGTGGATGTGAATGGCGTGGGCTACGAACTGGAGGCGCCGATGAGCACCTTCTACGACCTGCCTGAACTCGGCCGCGAGGTCACCCTGTACACCCATTACGCGCAGAAGGAAGACAGCGTCTCGCTGTACGGCTTCCTGCGCGAGGGCGAGCGCCGCCTGTTCCGCGATGTGCAGAAGGTCAGCGGCATCGGCGCGAAGATCGCGCTGGCCGTGCTGTCCGGCGTCACCGTTGAAGAGTTCGCGCGCATGGTCCAGGCCGGTGACATCACCGCGCTGACCCGCATCCCGGGCATCGGCAAGAAGACCGCCGAGCGCATGGTGCTGGAGCTGCGCGACCGCGCGGCCCAGTTCGGTGCCGGCGGCGCACTGCCCACCGGCAGCGGTCCGGCCCCGGCCGACCCGTTGTCCGACGCCACCGTGGCGCTGCAGCAGCTGGGCTACAAGCCGGCCGAAGCGGCGCGCATGGCCCGTGACGCCTTCAATGAAGGCGACGAAGTGGCCACCGTGATCCGCAAGGCGCTGCAGTCGGCGCTGCGCTGAGCCGCTTTCCCTCCCTTCAACGAACCGCCTGAGCTTCGCCAGGAGTCCCATGTCCAGCAGTCAAACCCCGCACGCAACCGCCCCCGGCGGCCACGGTCACGCCCCTCCGGCCGGAGGCATGGCGCTGATCATCGGTGCGATCGGCGTGGTCTTCGGCGATATCGGTACCAGCCCGCTGTACACCCTGAAGGAAGCGTTCTCGCCGCACTACGGGCTCAACAGCGACCATGACACCGTGCTGGGCGTGCTGTCGCTGGCGTTCTGGGCGCTGAACATCGTGGTCACCCTGAAGTACGTGACCATCATCATGCGCGCCGACAACGATGGCGAGGGCGGCATCATGGCGCTGATGGCGCTGACCCAGCGCACCCTGCGCAACGGCTCGCGCTCGGCGTATGTGGTGGGCATCCTCGGCATCTTCGGCGCCTCGCTGTTCTTCGGTGACGGCGTGATCACCCCGGCCATTTCGGTGCTGGGCGCGGTCGAAGGCCTGGAGGTGGCCGCCCCCGGCCTGCATGCGTTCATCGTGCCGATCACCGTGGTGGTGCTGCTGATGGTGTTCGCCGCGCAGCGCTTCGGCACCGAGAAGATCGGCAAGGCGTTCGGCCCGATCACCTCGGTCTGGTTCATCTCGCTGGCGGCGATCGGCATCTACAACATCGTCGACGCGCCGGAAGTGCTCAAGGCCTTCAACCCGTGGTGGGCGATCCGCTTCTTCATGGAGCACAGCTGGCACGGCATCTTCATCCTGGGTGCGGTGGTGCTGGCGGTTACCGGCGGCGAAGCGCTGTACGCCGACATGGGCCATTTCGGCGCCAAGCCCATCCGCCACGCCTGGTACTTCTTCGTGCTGCCGTGCCTGGTGCTGAACTACCTGGGGCAGGGCGCACTGGTGCTCAACCACCCCGAGGCGCTGAAGAACCCGTTCTTCGAAGCGGTGCCGTCGTGGGCGCTGTACCCGATGATCATCCTGGCCACGATGGCGGCGGTGATCGCCTCGCAATCGGTCATCACCGGCGCGTTCTCGGTCTCGCGCCAGGCCATGCAGCTGGGCTACATCCCGCGCATGCGCATCAAGCACACCTCGCACGACACCATCGGCCAGATCTACATCCCGGGCATCAACTGGGGTATCGCGGTGATGGTGATCGGGCTGGTGCTGGCCTTCCGCAGCTCGTCCAACCTGGCCGTGGCCTACGGCATCTCGGTGTCGGCCACGATGCTGATCGATACCCTGCTGCTGGCCCTGGTCGCCCGCTCGCTGTGGCCGAAGGCCCGCGCCTGGCTGCTGCCGCTGTGCGTGGTGTTCTTCATCATCGATCTGGGCTTTGTCATCGCCAACGGCGCCAAGCTGCTGCAGGGCGCCTGGTTCCCGGTGGTGCTGGGCATCTTCCTGTTCACCATGATGCGCACCTGGCGCCGTGGCCGCGAGCTGCTGCGTGATGAGATCCGCAAGGACGGCATCCGCCTGGATACCTTCCTGCCGGGCCTGATGCTGGCACCGCCAGTGCGCGTGCCGGGCACCGCGGTGTTCCTCACCGCCGACCCGACCGTGGCCCCGCACGCGCTGATGCACAACCTCAAGCACAACAAGGTGCTGCACGAGCGCAACGTGTTCCTGCACGTGGTCACGCTGCCGGTGCCGTATGCGCCGGAAGGGCAGCGGCTGAAGATAGAATCGGTGGGCGATGAGTTCTACCGGGTCTACGTGCGCTTCGGCTTCATGGAAACCCCGGACGTGCCGCTGGCGCTGATGCGCTCCTGTGACCACGGCGGCATCTACTTCGACCCGATGGACACCACCTTCTTCGCCAGCCGCGAGACCATCGTGGCCACCGCCAACCGCGGCATGCCGATCTGGCGCGACAAGCTGTTCGCGCTGATGCACCGCAACGCCGCCCCGGCGACCGGGTTCTTCCGCATTCCCGGCAACCGGCTGGTCGAGCTGGGCGCGCAGGTCGAGATCTGACGTGCGCGGGGTCGGATCCCTTTTCCACAGGAAAAGGGCTCTGACCCCATGTTGCCGGTGTCCCGGTTCGGGGTCAGAGCCGTTTTCCGGCGGAAAACGGATCCGACCCCATACGCTTTTGCCGCATAATCAGCACATGACCGACGACCGCATCATCGGCGCCGGCGCCACCCGCGAGGATGACGCCGCCGACGCCAGCATCCGCCCCAAGCGCCTTGCCGATTACCTTGGCCAGGCCCCGGTGCGCGAGCAGCTGGAGATCTACATCGAAGCGGCCAAGGCCCGCAGCGATGCGCTCGACCATGTGCTGATCTTCGGCCCGCCGGGCCTGGGCAAGACCACCCTCAGCCACGTCATCGCCAACGAGCTGGGCGTGGCGCTGCGGGTCACCTCCGGCCCGGTGATCGAGAAGGCCGGCGATCTGGCCGCGCTGCTGACCAACCTGCAGCCGCACGATGTGCTGTTCATCGACGAGATCCATCGCCTGTCGCCGGTGGTGGAAGAAGTGCTGTACCCGGCGATGGAAGACTTCCAGATCGACATCATGATCGGCGAGGGCCCCGCGGCGCGCTCGATCAAGATCGACCTGCCGCCGTTCACCCTGATCGGCGCCACCACCCGTGCCGGCCTGCTGACCGCGCCGCTGCGCGACCGCTTCGGCATCGTCCAGCGCTTGGAGTTCTACAGCGTCGAGGAGCTGACCCGGATCGTGCGCCGCTCGGCCGCCATCCTCGGCATCGACTGCACCGCCGATGGCGCCGGCGAGATCGCGCGCCGCGCGCGGGGTACCCCGCGTATCGCCAATCGCCTGCTGCGCCGCGTGCGTGACTACGCCCAGGTCAAGGCCGGTGGCCATATCGACGAGCCGGTGGCCCAGGCGGCCATGAAGATGCTCAAGGTCGACCCGGAAGGCTTCGACGAGCTCGACCGGCGCCTGCTGAAAACGATGGTGGACTACTTCGATGGTGGCCCGGTCGGCATCGAATCGCTGGCCGCCGCGCTGTCCGAAGAGCGCGGCACGCTCGAAGACGTGGTCGAACCCTACCTGATCCAGCAGGGCTTCCTGGTGCGCACCGCGCGCGGCCGCATGGCCACCCACAAGGCCTACCGGCACATGGGCCTGAAGCCGAAGAACCCGCCGCAGGACCTGTTCGCGGAGGTTCCCGATGTCGGTTGAGCCGCGATTCAGTTGGCCGACACGCATTTACTGGGAAGATACGGACGCAGGCGGGGTGGTGTACCACGCCCGCTACGTGGCCTTCATGGAACGGGCCCGGACCGAATGGATGCGCGCGCTGGGCTACGGCCAGGAGCGCATGCGCAGCGAGCACGGCATGGTGTTCGCGGTGCGCTCGATGCAGATGGATTTCATCAGGCCGGCACGGCTGGATGACACCCTGCAGGTGAGCGCCACCCTGGTCCAGCTGAAGAAGGCCAGCATGGTCTTCCACCAGCAGATCCTGCGCGACGGCGAGCTGCTGCTGTCCGCGCAGGTCCGCATCGCCGCACTGGAAGCGGCCAGTTTCCGCCCGCGTGGCATGGACGACGCTGTCCTTGCCGTGCTGCAACCCCACCTCCACCCCGAATCCGAACTTTGAGGAACAACGGATGATCGCAACGCTCCTGGCCCTGCAGGCCACGGTCACCGAGGCACTGCCGGCCGATGTCAGCAACGCCGCGACCCAGACCCTTGCCCAGGCCACCACCGGCGGCGGCATCAACTACCTCGAACTGATGGCCAAGGCCAGCCTGCCGGTGAAGATCATCGTGCTGCTGCTGCTGGTCGGCTCGTTCGTCAGCTGGGTGATCATTTTCCGCAAGGCCCGCGTGTTCAAGCAGGCCACCCGAGAGGCCGACGAGTTCGAGAACCGCTTCTGGTCCGGCGCCGACCTGGGCAAGCTGTACAGCTCGGCCACCGACCGCAGCCGCAATGTCGGCGGCCTGGAAGCCATCTTCGAAGCCGGCTTCCGCGAATACACCCGCCTGCGCGACAAGCGTCGTCTGGACGGCCGCGCGCAGCTGGAAGGCGCGCAGCGCGCCATGCGCACCACCTACACCCGCGAAGTGGACCAGCTGGAACGCAACCTGGAACTGCTGGCCAACATCGGCTCGACCGCGCCTTACGTGGGCCTGGTCGGTACCGTGTTCGGCATCATGGTGACCATGCACGACATGATCAGCAGCGGTGCGCAGGCCGGTATTGCCGCCGTCGCGCCGGGTATCTCCGAAGCGCTGTTCGCCACCGCCATCGGCCTGTTCGTGGCCATTCCGGCGGTGTGGGCCTACAACCGCTTCACCACCCGCGTGGAGCGCATGTCGGTCCGCTTCGAGACCTTCGCCGAAGAGTTCAGCTCCATCCTGCAGCGCCAGAGCGCTGGCGACGAGTAAGCGCCTGACCCGGGAGTCCAAGCCATGTCCGCTGCCATCGGTCGCCGCAAGCGCCGCAAGCTGAAATCGGAAATCAACGTCGTTCCCTACATCGACGTCATGCTGGTGCTGCTGATCATCTTCATGGTCACCGCGCCGCTGCTCACCCTGAGTTTCGACGTCGATCTGCCGCAGTCCAACGCCAAGGCGCTGGAAAGCAAGCAGGACCCGGTAATCGTCTCGGTGCGCCAGGACGGTCAGCTGAGCCTGAAGCTGCCCGACGCCAAGGAACCGGCCGCGGTGTCGGCCGAGGAGCTGGAAGGCCGTCTGGCCGGCATCGCCGCCCAGGACAAGGGCGTGCGCGTGATCGTCGCCGCCGACCGTGCCGTGGCCTATGAAAAGGTCATCGCCGCGATGGATGTGATCAAGCGCGCCAAGGTAGACAAGGTAGGCCTGGCCACCGATGCACGCTGACGCCCTGCCACCCCCGCAGCAGCGCGAACCCGGCTGGGGCCTGCCCCTGGCGCTGGCAGTGCTGGTGCATCTGCTGGTCGCGCTGATCTTCATCGGCGCCTGGCTGTGGTCGCCCGAACGCAACACCGATGCCGCCGCCGGCGATCCCTCGGTCGAGGCCAGCCTGGCGCTGTCCGCGTCCGAGGCGTCGGCCGCGCGCCAGGCCCTGCGCCAGTCGGAAAAACTGGAAGACCTGCCGCCGCCGGTGGCCGAGCCGATCCCGGTGCCGGAAGACACCGTGCCGCCGCCGCAGCCGATTCCCGAACCGCGCCCGCAGGACGCCCCCACGCCGCAGCAGCAACAGGCGCAGGAGCGTGTCGCGCAGCCGGATACCAAGGACCAGGAAGCGGCCAACGCACTGGCCATCTCGCAGGAGAAGGCCAAGCAGGAGCAGGAAGCCAAGCGCCGCCAGGAGCAGATCGACCTGACCGAACGCAAGCGCCAGGAAGAAGCGGAGCAGAAGCTGCGCCTGGCCAAGCAGCAGGAAGAGGACGCCAAGAAGAAGCTGGCCGACCAGGCCCGCCAGGCCGCGGACAAGGCCGAGGCGGAAAAGCAGAAGAAGATCGCCGAGATCCGTGCCCGCCGCGAGCAGGCCGAGAAGGAAGCCAAGCAGGCCGAGCAGAAGCTGCGCCAGGTGGCTGCCGCGCGTAATGCCGCCGGTACCGCCGCCGCAGGTTCCAGTGGTGCCTCACAGCCGGCCGCCGGCGGCGGTGGCAACAGCGATGATCTTTCGTCCAAGTACGCTGCGGCAATCCAGGCCAAGGTGCGAGACGCCTGGACCCGGCCGGACAGTGTGCCGCTGGGCCAGAAGTGCCAGGTGACCATCACCCAGATCCCGGGTGGGCAGGTGCTGCAGGCCAAGGTCGGCGCCAACTGCCCGTATGACGAGGCCGGCAAGCGCTCGATCGAGGCGGCGGTGCTCAATGCCCAGCCGTTGCCGTACCGCGGCTTCGAGTCGGTGTTCAATCGCACGCTCAACCTGACCTTCACTGCGCAGGATTGATCGGGCAGGGCAGGGTGGCCATCCGGTCGCCCGCCGCCCAGGCCACCGGCAAGGTGGCCGCGACGTTAACGGTGCGTGAGAGCCCGGGCTGGAACTGACCCGGAATTCACGTACCCTTGGTTCATGATTGCGAAGCGGTTCACTTCCGCTTTGCTATCCCTCGTTCCGGTTTCCCCCTATTGAGCGCTCCATGAAAAAGATGCCTCGCTGGCTTGCCGTGTTTGCGGCCCTGTTGCTGCCCTTTGCTGCCGTCGCGCAGCAGAAGGGGCTGGATATCGACATCATCGGCGGCAATGCCTCCGCGCTGCCGATCACCATCGTGCCGATGCCCTACCAGGGTTCGGCGGCTGCACCGCAGACCGACGTCGCCGGCGTGGTCCGCGCCGACCTGGAGCGTTCGGGCCAGTTCCGCACGCTGCCCGAAGCGCAGATCGTCGAGAAGCCGGTGCGCGGCGGCGACATCCAGTTCGCCACCTGGCGCGCGCTGAAGCAGAACTACATCGTGGTCGGCCGCGTGCTCGACGCCGGTGCCGGCGCTTACCGCGTCGAGTACGAACTGTTCGACGTGCCCAAGGGCGAGCGCCTGCTGGGCCTGGCGATGACCGCCCGTGGCAATGCCATGCGCGATGTCGCCCACCAGATGGCCGACGCCATCTACGAGAAGATCACCGGCATCCGCGGCGCCTTCTGGACCCGCATCGCCTACGTGACCGCCAGCGGCAAGGGCGACGCCATGCGCTATGCGCTGATGGTGGCCGACTCCGATGGCTACAACCCGCAGACCATCGTGCGTTCGGCCGAACCGCTGCTGTCGCCGTCGTGGAGCCCGGATGGCGGCAAGCTGGCCTATGTCAGCTTCGAGCGTGGCAATTCGGCCATCTACATCCAGAACATCGCCACCGGCGCGCGTGAGCTGGTCACCAGCTTCCGTGGCATCAACAGCGCCCCGGCGTTCTCGCCCGATGGCCGCAAGCTGGCCCTGACCCTGTCGCGTTCGGGCAACCCGGAAATCTACGTGATGGACCTGGGCAGCAAGCAGCTGACCCAGCTGACCAACCACTTCGCCATCGATACCGAGCCGACCTGGGCGCCGGACGGCAGCGCGGTGTACTTCACCTCCGACCGCGGCGGCCGTCCGCAGGTCTACAAGGTCGGTGCCGGCGGCGGCAGCGCCGAGCGCGTGACCTTCCAGGGCAACTACAACGCCAAGCCCTCGGTGTCCTACGACGGCAAGAAGATTGCCGTGGCGCAGGGCTCGGGCAACAGCTACAAGATCGCGATGATGGACAGCTCGCTGGGCTCGCCGCGCTGGAGCACGCTGTCCCCGGGTTCGCTGGATGAATCGCCCAGCTTTGCGCCCAACGCAAGCATGGTGCTGTACGCCGCCCGCGAAGGTGGCCGTGGTGTGTTGTATGCCGTTTCGGCCGATGCGCGGGTTCGCCAGCGCCTGGTCCTGGCCGATGGTGATGTGCGCGAGCCGGCATGGTCCCCATACCGTACTCAGCGCTAAAAGAGTGTTAACATTTTCGCTGTCTTGAACCCCTCATCGGCCTAGGAGCCACAAAGGTATCGCCATGAACAAGTCCACCCGCGTTCTGCTTGTTTCCCTGCTGTCTGTGGCCGTCCTGGCCGGTTGCTCGAAGAAGGTGAAGGAAGAGCCGCAGGCTCCGGTCGACACCGGCACCTCGACCACCACCCCGACCGGTCCGTCGACCTCCGGCCTGTACGGCCCGGGCGACCTGGACACCGACGCCTGCCTGCGTCAGCGCGTTGTCTACTTCGACCTGGACAAGGAAGACGTGAAGCCGGAATTCCAGGCCATCATGGCTTGCCACGCCAAGTACCTGCGTGACCGTCCGTCCTCGCGCATCACCCTGCAGGGCCACACCGACGAGCGCGGTTCGCGCGCGTACAACCAGGCCCTGGGTGAGCGTCGTGGCAACGGCGTCAACTCGGCCCTGCAGGCCAACGGTGGCTCGGCTTCGCAGCTGACCGTCGTGTCCTACGGTGAAGAGCGTCCGGTCTGCACCGAGTCGAACGAGTCCTGCTGGTCGCAGAACCGTCGCGTCGAAATCGTCTACACCGCGCAGTAATCCATGCGCATTGGCATCACATTGATGCTGGTCGTTGCGGCAGCCCTCGTGGCTGCCGCACCGGCGCATGCACAGCGACAGAGCCTGGCCGATCGTGTCGGCGCGCTCGAGCAGCAGATGTACAACAACAGTGCCAACCAGGACCTGTTGAACCAGATCAACCAGCTGCGGCAGCAGGTCACCAGCCTGCAGGCCTCGATCGAGCAGTTGCAGCACGACAACGCCCAGCTCAAGCAGTCCGCCCAGGACCAGTACCTGGATCTGGACAGCCGCCTGAACCGGTTGGAAGGGGGCAATGCCGCCCCGGCCCTGCCGCCCGTTCCGGCGAGCGCGCCGAAGGCCGCCCCGGCCCCGGCCAAACCCGCAGCGGCGGCCACTTCCGAGCGGCCGCCTTCGGTCCATGGTGATGCCGGCAGCCTGGCCGCCACCGGCGACGAGCGCACCTCCTACAACGTCGCCTTCGATTCGCTGAAGGCCGGCAAGTACGATGACTCGGCGCAGCTGTTCCTGAGCTTCCTGCAGCTGTACCCGAACGGCGTCTACGCGCCGAACGCGCTGTACTGGCTGGGCGAGAGCTACTACGCCACCCGCAATTTCCCGATGGCCGAGACCCAGTTCCGTGAACTGCTCTCGCGCTATCCAACCCACGACAAGGCCGCTGGCGGCCTGCTCAAGATCGGCCTGTCGCAGTATGGCGAGGGCAAGGTCGACCAGGCCCAGCAGACGCTGGAGACCGTCGTGGCGCAGTACCCGGGCTCGGACGCCGCGCGCACCGCCCAGGACCGCCTGCAGTCGATCCGGCTGGGCAAGCAGATCCGCTGATCCCCTGACCCGGCGTACAATACGTGTCCTGTAGAGCCGAGCCCACGCTCGGCTGCTTTCGTTTCCGGAACGGCAAACCCGCCCGGATCCGGTAGCGCCGGGCCATGCCCGTCCGGTTGCTGTTGTAGAGCCGAGCCATGCTCGGCTGCGTTCGTTACCGGCCACGGTAGCCCACCCGCCACGTGTCCCACCAAGAAGTGCCCGCCATGACCGCCGTTACCCCGTCCAACGCCGTCGCCACCCCCAGCGACATCGTGCAATCGCCGCTGCCGCGCCTGAAGATCACCGAGATCTTCACCTCGCTGCAGGGCGAAGCCGATACCGCCGGCTGGCCGACCGTGTTCGTGCGCCTGACTGGCTGCCCGCTGCGCTGCCAGTACTGCGACACCGCCTATGCCTTCCACGGCGGCACCTGGTGGGATATCGACGACATCGTGGCCGAGGTGCTGGCCCAGGGCGTACGCCACGTCTGCGTGACCGGTGGCGAGCCACTGGCGCAGAAGCGCTGCCTGGTGCTGCTGCAGAAGCTGTGCGATGCCGGCATGGACGTCTCGCTGGAGACTTCCGGTGCACTGGACGTCAGCGCGGTCGATCCGCGCGTATCTCGCGTGGTCGACATCAAGACCCCGGGTTCGGCCGAAGTGGCGCGCAACCGCTGGGACAACCTGCCGCTGCTGACCGCCCGCGACCAGATCAAGTTCGTCATCTGCAGCCGCGAAGACTACGACTGGGCCAAGGCCCTGCTGGCCGAGCACGATCTGGTCAAGCGCTGCACCGTGTTCTTCTCGCCCAGCAAGGGCGAGATCACCGCGCGCCAGCTGGCCGACTGGATCGTCGAAGACCGGGTGCCGGTGCGCTTCCAGATGCAGTTGCATAAAATCCTGTGGAACGACGAGCCCGGCCGATGAGCCGGCGCAGCGTTCCCTGATGTAGTTCCGGCGCGGGACAGCGTGCTGGCTTTCCCCTCCCAACCGGATGTTTTACCCATGAAGAAGGCAGTCGTGCTTCTCTCCGGCGGCATGGATTCAGCCGCCGTCATTGCCATGGCCCAGGAACAGGGCTTCGCCGTGCATGCCCTGAGCGTGCGCTATGGCCAGCGCCACACCTCCGAACTGGATGCCGCCGCCCGCGTGGCCAAGGCCCAGGGCGTGGTCGCGCACAAGACCGTGGACGTGGACCTGCGCAGCATCGGCGGCTCGGCGCTGACCGACGACATCGACGTGCCCGAGGCCGGCGGTGCCGGCATCCCGGTCACCTACGTGCCGGCGCGCAACACCATCATGCTGTCGCTGGCGCTGGGCTGGGCCGAAGTGCTCGGCGCCAACGACATCTTCTGCGGCGTCAACGCCGTGGACTACTCCGGCTACCCGGACTGCCGCCCCGAGTTCGTGGCCGCGTTCCAGGCGCTGGCCAACCTGGCCACCAAGTCGGGCGTGGAAGGGGCGGGCATCAAGGTGCATGCCCCGCTGCAGTTCCTCAGCAAGGGCCAGATCGTCAGCGAAGGCGTGCGCCTGGGCGTGGACTTTGGCCTGACCGTGTCCTGCTACAACGCCGACGCCAACGGTGCCGCCTGCGGCCACTGCGACGCCTGCCGCCTGCGTGCGCAGGGCTTCACCGAAGCCGGCGTGGCCGACCCCACGCTGTACGCCTGAGGTGATGGGGCTGATGCCCCTAATGGTGGGTGCGAACCGTTGGTTCGCACTCTCTGTCCCGCCGCTACCGGCGGCTGGAGTCTGGTAGTGCCGGCCGCTGGTCGGCAGCCTCATCAGGCAACCACCCCGACACCTCGATAAACGCCCGCACTGCGGCCGGATCGGTGTAATCCAGCTCGATCATCCGCGCGATCCCAGCCTTCTCATCCTTCTGCTGCCGCATGTATTCCTGCGCGATGCGATACCCGGCGTAGTACCCCACATCACTCACCCCGAACGCATTGCGGGCGCTGTTGTACAGCCAGTTGTCGAGGTTGTCCCCGTCCCTCTCGGCAATGAAGCGCGCGCGGATTTCCGCCTCGTGCGCCGGCCCGTAGGCGTACAGCGGCAGCGCTGGCCGACGCCCGCTCAGCCGTTCGGCCACGTACTCGGCCACACCCTCGCGTACCACGTACTGCGCCAGGCTGCCGGTGGTCTCGCGCTGCTGCGTGTGCACGTACTCATGCAGATTGTTCTGCGCGTTGTTCGCGCCCGGGCGGCTGTCGTAGAAGATCCGCAGGCGATCGCGCATCTTCTCCGGCAGCTCGCTCACGTCCACGCGCTCATCGCCCAGCGCCATCTCCGCGCCGATCAGCACTTTGTCGCCCAGCGTAGTGCCACCGGTGCGCAGCACGCCCACCGCATAGGTGATGGTGGCCGGGCGCAGGGCAGGGTAGAGCGCACGGAACGCGACCAGATCGCGCTCCAGCGTGGCACTGGCCTGCTGCGCGTTGGCCGTCAGCGGCCGCACCGAGGTCCAGAAGCGCGGCCAGGACTGCATGGCTTCGGCGTATTCGCGGGCGGTGTAGCGGCGCACCTGCATCAGTGCATGCAGGCCGGGGCTGCCCGGATCGATGTAGCGCTGCTGGACCAGCGCCACCCGGCGCTCGGCATCGGGTTCGGCGCGCACCGCATCGTAGGTGGCCCAGAATCGGGTGATGTCGTCGGTGACGACCTGGGACGGGGCGGCCAGGGCGGCGCAGGGTAGTAGGGCGGCAAGCAGGCTGACGATCAGACGCATCCATGGCTCCGGGGAAGGATCACAGATGGGATGCGCCAGTGGCGCGAAAGGTTTAAGCCCCCACTGGTCGTGCCGGCCGCTGGCCGGCAACCTCGACGCACCGGGGTTTCGCGCGACCGGCCAAAGTAGGGTAGAATGCCCACCCCGCCGAAAGGCTGGGGCAGTGCAATGGGCCGTTAGCTCAGTCGGTAGAGCAGAAGACTTTTAATCTTTTGGTCGAAGGTTCGAATCCTTCACGGCCCACCATTGCACTCAATGACACCAGCGCCCATTGGGCGCTTTTTTTTGCTCCGCAGACCACCGGTTGCTGCGCAATGCAACGCAACCGGGTGAAGCGCAGGGGCGCAGCATTCACGCCTCGTGGTTCTTTGGCCCGGCGCTCTTCTTCTTTCGCGTCGAGGGCCCTGCGGCCTTGGGCGCCACCAGATCCACTTTGATTCGATAACCCAACGCCGTAGCCGTCCGGCTGAGCGTATCGAGCGTGAGACCGGTATCGGCTTCATCCAATACTCGATCCAGCTGCGAGCGACTGGTATGCATGCGCTTGGCCAATGTTGCCTTGCTGATGTTGACGGCCTTCATCGCTTCGGCAACCTGCCAGGCAATCACGCGCTTGACCGCCAATGATGCCGACTCCTGCAGCAGGCCTTCAGACTCAAGGAAGTCATCAAAGCTTGATCCAACGTGTTTGTTCTTGCTCATCTGATTACCTCATTCCGGCGCTTCCTGGCCAGTTCCAGGTCTGACGTGGGCGTCTTCTGTGACTTCTTCACGAACCCGTGCAACAGCACCATGTCCCGCTGTACGGTAGTGAACATGACGCGTGCGATGCCCTCAGGGATCGAACTTCGAATCTCCCACAACCGGTCATCCATCTTTCGCACCAGTGGCATACCCAAGGGCCAACCCAGCTGAACGGTCTTGATGTCTCCGCCGATAGCTTTGCGAGCGTCGGCGGAAACCTCCTCCTTCAGCCAGGCCCGGACCGGCTCATCGGCCGCGGATGAGCGGTAGAACTTCACATTCAGGATCGCTTCCATGCGCATACCTGCTCACCTCGCGTTGCTGGCTTGGCAGCAACGGAATGAGTGTACCAATGTGTACATAAATTTGTACATATCCCGGGCAATCCACTGGGGCTGGCGCCACTGCCGGTGCACTTACTCCGGCCGCACATCCCGGCACACCAGCTCGGCCAGGCTGCGGCAGGCGAAGAACAGCCCTTCAACCACGCCGGCATCCAGATGCCGGTCCGGCGTGGCCATGGCCCGGCAGCGGTCGGCGGCGTGCAGCATTTCCGCCACGGTCAGCATGCCGATGGCAGCCCGTTCCACCCGCGACAGGGCAACGCCGCGCCCTGCAGATAGGCTGGTTTCAGGCCAGGGCAGGCCATCGGCGCCTTCGCCCACGCGGATGCGCTTGAGGCAGCCCAGAAAGGTGCTCAGTTCGGGCGAAGGGTTGTCGTCGTCATCGTTGATGCTGGCGGCGTATGAAGCATAGGGCGGACGGTCGGTCATCTCGGCTTCCTCGGCTCTGGAGTGGGCGTGCCACCGCGCAGGACGGGTGGCGGGCGATGCGTGGCTGCAAGCCGGGATGATTAGAGCCATTTACCGGCGGGCCAGAAGACCCCCACGCACCGCCCGCCATGGAGGCCGACGGATTGCCCTCCGGCACCATCGACTGACGGTGCCGGAAGGCAAGCGTAAACAACGGCTCAAGAATCATCACGGGCTTGCAGGCCCGGTGCCACCCGTTGTCGGTGGCGCTGCATGGTGTTTACGCCTGCGCCTGGAGCTCAATGAGGATTTTCCGAAGAACGATGCGGAATCCAGGCGCGTGGCGATGGTGGCGCAGGCCACGCCGACGCAGCAAGCGACAGGGCGCGACGCATGTGCTCAGGCGCTTGGCTAATCGCGTTGGAGAATGTCGGTAACTGCCGGTAGCGGTGAGTTTGTCGTGATGTGGTACGTGGAAAGTGGGCGCCACGTTCACCAGCCGTGGTGGCACGGAACAGCGGGTCATGCCTTCAAGAATCGGTGCATCTGCGACGGCCAAGGTGCTGTAGAGCCGAGCCATGCTCGGCTGCGGTTTGCGCGGTCGGCCAAGCCGAGCGTGGGCTCGGCTCTACAGTGATCCGTCCACGCATCTGCGACGGCCGGGGTGTTGTAGAGCCGAGCCATGCTCGGCTGCGGTTTGCGCGGTCGGCCGAGCCGAGCGTGGGCTCGGCTCTACAGTGATCCGTCCACGCATCTGCGACAGCCGAGGTGTTGTAGAGCCGAGCCATGCTCGGCTGCGGTTTGCGCGGTCGGCCGAGCCGAGCGTGGGCTCGGCTCTACCGTGATCCATCCACGCATGGCGTGGATCTACGCATCTGGCAGGGATGTTGAGCGTGCCGAAGCCGCCAACACCCGGGGCAGGGCGCTATGCTCGGCCTCTTTCCCGGGAGGGGCCATCCCATGCGCTTGATCATGCTGTCGCTGTTGTTGTCCGCCGTCTCCGCTTCGCCGTTGATGGCCGCCGAACCGGCGCCGTCCGCGCAGACAACGCCGGCCACGCCGCTGGTCATCGGCGAGACCTTCACCGTGCAGTCGAAGGCGCTGGGCGAGACCCGCCGCATCAATGTCTACCGCCCGCAGCCGTGGGGCCTGGACCCGAAGGCGCCGCTGCCGGTGCTCTACATGCCCGACGGCGGCATCGGCGAGGACTTCCTGCACGTGGCCGGGCTGGTGCAGGTGCTGAGTGGCAATGGCAGCATGCGCCCGTTCCTGCTGGTCGGCATCGAGAACACCGAGCGCCGCCGCGACATGACCGGCCCCAGCAAGGACCCGCAGGACCAGAAGGTCGCGCCGCGCATCGGCGGCTCGGCGGCCTACCGCACCTTCCTGCGCGATGAACTGATGCCACAGGTGCGCCAGCGCTACCCGACCACCGACGAGCGCGCGCTGATCGGTGAATCGCTGGCCGGCCTGTTCGTGGTGGAAACGCTGCTGCAGGAGCCGACGCTGTTCAACAGCTACATCGCGCTGGACCCGAGCCTGTGGTGGAACCGGGGCACGATGCTGGGCGCTGCGGCCAAGCAACTGCCGGCGGTGACGCGTGCGCAGCCGCGCGTGTTCCTGGCCAGCAGCGGGCAGCCTCAGCTGGCTGCTGCTGCCGCGCAGTTGGCGGCCGTGCTGCAACAGGCGTCGCCGTCGCCGCTGGTGAAGTACCTGCCGCTGCCGGAGGAAACCCACGCCACGATCTATCACCCGGCCGCATTGCAGGCGCTGCGCACGCTGTTCCCGGCGCCGCCGCCGACCTCGCCCTGACCGCACTGGTACCCGGCTGCACACCATGCAAGGATGCGGCAGCGGCGCCATCCGGTGCGCCGCCCGCAACGGGAGAGTGTGGATGCAGCGTGTGCGTGGATGGAGTGTGGCGGCCTGCCTGGCCGTGAGCGGCTGTGCGATGTCGGTGGCGCCGCCGGCAGCGCAGAGTGAAGCGAAGGCGAGCCCGGCTGCCGCTGTGTCGGGCGTGGTGCTGCCAGATACCGAAGCGCTGCGCGTGCATGACCCGGCAGGGCGCAATTACCCGATCTGGGTGGCACTGCCGGCCGACTACGCCGCACATCCGGAAAAGCGCTACCCGGTGCTGTACGTCACCGATGCGTTGTACAGCTTCCCGTTGGTGCGCAGCGTGCGCAACCTGGTGGGGCAGCAAGGCGTCAACATCGAGAGCTTCATCCTGGTCGGCCTGCCGCCGCAGGAAGGGCTGACCTCCAAGCAGAGCCGCTCGCGCGACTACACGCCGAGCAACCCGGCGCGTACGGCCGATGGCTACTACAGTGATGACGTCACCTACGGCGGCGCGGCGCACTACCGCGATTTCCTCGCCGAGCAGGTGCTGCCGATGATCGACGCGCGCTACCGCACTGATCCCACCCGCCGCATGTTCGCCGGCCATTCCTATGGTGCTTTGTTCGGCGCCTATGTGCTGACCACCCAGCCGGACATGTTCAGCACCTACATCCTGTCCAGTCCGTCGCTGTGGTTCGACCAGCTGCTGCTGCCGCGCATGCAGGACGCCGCCGTCATTCCGGCGCAGCCGACCCGCGTGCTGCTGTCGGTGGGCAGCTATGAAACGGACAAGCCGGGGCCGCGCTATTCAACCGGCAACGACATGCTGCGGCAGACCGCCGACTTTACCGCCCAGCTTGAGCGCAGTGGCCGCAGGCTGAAGGTGGACAACGTGGTGATCGACGGTGAGGACCACTTGACCGTCTACCCGAGAGTGATCACCCGTGCGCTGCTGGACGTAATGCCCGGTGAGGGGCCGTATACCGGCGGGTGATGGCGGTTGCATCCACGCATGGCGTGGATCTACTGCTTCAGTTCACGTATGGCCTGATACCGGCGGGTGATGGCGGTTGCATCCACGCATGGCGTGGATCTACTGCTTCAGTTCACGTATGGCCTGATACCGGCGGGTGATGGGCGGTTGCATCCACGCATGGCGTGGATCTACTGCTTCAATTCACCTATGGCGTGATGCAGGCGGGTCATCGTCGGCTGCATCCACGCCGACGAGAGGCGGAATCGGTAGATCCACGCCATGCGTGGATGACTGCCTCAGGCCGCCTGTGCGTCCGGCCCGGTCAACACGCCCACATCGGCGTGCCGGAAGCACAGCCGGATGGCGTCGAGCAGCTCGCTCATGTTGTACGGTTTGGGCAGGAAATGGATGCCATCGCGCAGCTGCGGCAGCACCTGGTGCTGGTCCATGCCCGAGGTGACCAGGATCGGCAGGTGCGGGTACAGCCCGCGCACCTGGTTGGCAGCTTCAATGCCACTGATCGCGCCCAGATTGACGTCGGTGAACAGCAGGTCGAAACGCTCACCGGCTGCCAGCAGGCCCAGTGCCGCTTCGGCCGAGCTCACGCCCACCACGTGGCAGGCCTGGCTTTCCAGCGCAAGACGGCTCAGCTCGCGGGTTTCCTCGGCATCCTCGATCAGCAGGACGCGGGGTTCAACGTGGCGCTTGGACAGCAACATGACGCTACAGCTCCGGAAAGCAGCAATGAAAAGGCGCGCAAGTATGCGCAAGCCGGGGGTGATCCCGGCGTGCACGCCAGGCTAAGTGGGCGTTACAGCCGACGCAGGCGCCGGCGGCGCACCTGCCAGGCCAGCACCGCCACTGCCAGCAGGGCGGTGCCGATACGCAGGCTGGTGGCCTGCCAACCGAGCGCGACGGCATCATCGAGGCTGAATACATTCCACGCCAGGTTCATCGATACGTGCAGCACCAGGCCGCACCACAGGGTGTCGTCGTCCAGGTGGTCGAGCCAGGCGAAGATGAATCCCCCCAGTGCGATCACCGCGCCGACGAACAGCGCGGTACCGCCGCCGTCGAAGCCGCCGAATCCCAGCCAGTGCACCCAACCGAACAGCAGCGCCTGCGGCAGCGCCAGCAGCGGCCACGGGCCACGCATGAGCTTCACCAGCAGCACGAAGCCGAGGCCGCGGAACAGCACTTCCTCGGCCAGCGGGAACAGCACGGCGAGCATCGTTGCATCCAGGGTGGTCAGTGCGGTGTTGGGCGTGCCCAGCAGCGCCAGGCCCAGCCAGCAGGGCAGGCTGGCCAGCAGCACCCACATCGGGCCGCGCCAGCCGTTTCCGCGCAGCCCCAGGCTGGCCATCAGGCCCATCCCACGGGGGCGCAGCAGTGCGGCCAGCAGCAGCGCCAGCAGCACGGCCAGTGCGTTGTCCAGCAGGCTGCCGCCGTAGGGCATGGGCAAGGCGGGAATCGGCGCGCCGGCGGCCGCAGCGACATCGCGCAGATTCAGGCCCAGGCCGACGCCGAGCAGCACCAGCAGCAGGCGCGCGGCGTTGGGCAGGCGGGACAGGACGGTCATGCACGCACTCCCTGCGGAACCAGCGTGCAGTGTGGAAGGCGCCGGGGACGCTGGCACGCGCCGGAAGTCCCTGTGCCATCGGTCATGTGTTGCCGCACAGTCATCCGTGGGCAGGTAGAGTCGTTGCCAGACCTTCAGGAGCCATGCCCATGCTGTGCCCCGTGTGCAAGACCCAGACCCTGCAGATGGCCGAGCGCCATGGCATCGAGATCGATTACTGCCCCGGCTGCCGTGGCGTGTGGCTGGACCGTGGCGAGCTGGACAAGATCATCGAACGCGCCGGCGCCGGTGCTGCGGTGCCGCCGCCTGCCCCTGTGCAGGCACAGCCGGCCGCTGCGCCGCCGCCGGTGATGCATCGCGATACCCGCCACCTGGGCCAGCGCTACGAGGACAACCGTGGCCAGCAGTACGGCCATGGGTACAAGAAAAAGAAGAAGGACAGCTTCCTGTCCGAGCTGTTTGATTTCTAGGCGCGTCGCTTTTGTAGAGTCGAGCTTGCTCGACTGGCTGTTGCCCACAGTCGAGCATGGCTCGACTCTACAAGGGCGGGAAAGCAAGTCGAGCAAGCTCGACTCTACGGCGCGATTACGGGCGGCGCAGGATGAACTCACGATCGTGGGTGTCGCCGACGATGAAGTCGTACTCGCCCACCTTGCTGCAGCCATAGCGCGCGTAGAAGCGCTGCGCGCCGAAGTTTTCTTCCCACACGCCCACCCACAGGGTGCGGCGCTGCGGTTGGTCCAGCCAGTCCATGAACGCCTGCATCAAGCGCGCGCCGTGGCCGCCGTTCTGGTAGTCGGCCAGGATGTAGAAACGCTTCAGTTCGATGTCGCCCTCGCGTGCCTCGGCATGCGGCAGGGTGTTGGCGCCGGCGGCCAGGTAGCCGACCACGTTGTCGCCGTCCATCAGCAGCCAGATCGCACTGCGCGGGTCGGACAGTTCCGCGCGCTGCGGTTCGCGGCTGTAGTGCGCCTGCAGGAAATCGTGCAGTTCCTGCGGCGGATACGAGTCGCCCCAGGTTTCGTTGTAGGTGGCGATGGCGGTGGCCGACAACGCGTCGACGTCGGCAAGGGTGGCGCGGCGGATCTGCAGCGACATGGCGGGGCCTGCAATGGAACGAGGCGCAGTGTAGCCGGCCCCGGCGTTTGCCGGGGCTGGCGGTTGCTCACGATCCGCTGCTCAGAACCACATCCGCACGCCGGCCACCCAGCGCGTGTCGCGGGCGTGGTCACCGGCATAGTCGGCGGTGTCGCCGAAACTGCGTTCGTGGCTGATGCCGATGTACGGCGCGAAGCGGCGGCTGAACTCATAGCGCAGGCGCAGCCCGGCTTCGACCTTGTTCAGGCCGCGGCCGATGCCGTACTCCGGTTCATCCTTGGCCGCCACCGTCGCTTCCAGCAACGGTTGCAGGATCAGCCGGTTGGTCAGCAGTACGTCGTACTCGACCTCGGCCTTGGCCAGCACCTGGCCACCGGAGCCCAGGTACAGCGTGGCCGAGCTTTCGAACTTGTACGGCGCCAGGCCCTGGATGCCGACCGCCGCCCAGGTGCGTGAGTCGGCGGGGCGGAAGTCCTGGCGTACACCGACCAGCACGTCCCACCATGGCGACACACTGCGGCCATACAGGGCTTCAACCGCCGATGACTCGGTGCGGCCCTTGCTGCGTTCGCCATCGGTGCGCAGCCACAGGCGGTTGATGTTGCCGCCGATCCAGCCGGTGGCTTCCCAGGCCTGGCCGTTGCTGCTCTTGCCATCCCAGTGTTCGAGGCGGTCGATCAGCAACAGGCTGTTGATCTCCGGCGCGTGCTCCATCGCACCGTGGGCGATAGGCGGGAAGGCGGCGGCGCGGTCGGCATCGGTGGGCACCGGGATCGGCTCGCGCGGTTCGGTCGGCGCGGGCGCGCCGTGTCCCATGGCGGCGTTGTCCATCGTGGAATGGTCCATCTTCGCCGGCTGCATCGCGCCATGGTCCATCTTCGAGTGGTCCATGGTCGAATGATCCATGGTCGAGTGGTCCATCTTCGAATGATCCATCTTCGAATGATCGACCGGTTCGGCCGGCGTCGTAGCGGTCTTCGCCGGCGCGTCCATCGTGCCCATGTCATGCCCGGCATGCGATTGCGCGAACACCGGCAGTGCGGTGGCCAGGCCCAGCGCCAGCAGGCTGGGGGAAAGCAGTGAGCGGCTCATTCTTCGATCCTCACTTCGCGCATCATGCCCGCTTCCATGTGGTACAGCAGATGGCAGTGGTAAGCCCAACGGCCGAGTGCATCGGCGCGCACGCGGTAGCTGCGGCGAGTGCCGGGCGGCATGTCGATGGTGTGCTTGCGGACCTGGAATTGCTCCTGTGCGTTTTCCAGATCGCTCCACACGCCGTGCAGGTGGATCGGGTGCTGCATCATGGTGTCGTTGACCAGCACGATGCGCATGCGCTCGCCGTAGTTCAGCCGTAGTGGTTCGGCGCTGGCAAACGGAATGCCGTCGAACGACCAGGAGAATTTCTCCATGTGCCCGGTCAGGTGCAGCTCGACTTCGCGGCTGGGCTCACGACCATCCGGGTCTTCGAACAGGCTGCGCATCGCGCCGTAGGTCAGCACCTGGCGGCCGTTGTCGCGCAGGCCGATGCCGGGGTCGTCCAGCTTCGGTTCGGTGGCCGAGCTCTGCATGTCCACCAGCGGGTTGTTGCGCTCGCTGGCCGGATGCTTTGGTGCCTTGCTGGCGGCATCGCCACCACCGTGCGCACCGTGGCCCATGCTGGCGCCGCAGCCGCCTTCCATGCCTTTCATCGCGGCCATGTCGTGGCCGCCATGACCGCCGCCCCCCATGTCGTGGCCCATGTCGCTCATCGTCAGCAGCGGGCGCGGGTCGCGCGCAGGAATCGGAGCCTGCAGCCCGTGGCGTACCGCCAGCGTGCCGGCGGCAAAGCCGGTGCGGCCCATGTCCTGGCAGAAAATGGTGAACGCGTCCTGGCCGCTGGGTTCGACCAGCACGTCGTAGGTTTCGGCCGGGGCGATGCGGAATTCGTCGATGCTGACCGGATGGATGTACTGGCCGTCGGCGGCCACCACGGTCATCTTCAGACCAGGGATGCGCACGTCGAAGTAGGTCATCGAGGCGCCGTTGATGAAGCGCAGCAGCACCTTCTCGCCGCTGCGGAACAGCCCGGTCCAGTTGCCGGCCGGGGCGGTGCCGTTCATCAGGTAGGTGTAGGTGTGCGCGTTGATGTCGGAGATATCGGTCGGCGTCATCCGCATCCGGCCCCACATGCCACGGTCGGACAGCGCGGCCGACCAGCCGTCGCGCCTCACGTCACGCAGGAAGTCGGGCAGGGTGCGCTTGTAGTAGTTGTCGTGCTCGGCGAGCTTCTTCATGCGCCGGAACAGCGCGCCCGGGTCCATGTCGGTCCAGTCGGACAGCATGATCACGTGCTCGCGGTCGTGGTGGTACGGCGCCGGTTCGGCCGGGTCGATGATCAGCGCGCCGTACAGGCCGGCCTGCTCCTGGAACATCGAGTGGCTGTGGTACCAGTAGGTACCCGACTGCTTGAGGTCGAAGTGGTAGTGGTAGGTCTCGCCGGGGCCGATGCCGTTGAAACTCAGGCCAGGCACGCCGTCCATGTTGGCCGGCAGCAGGATGCCGTGCCAGTGGATCGAGGTCGGGTGGCGGTCCAGCGTGTTGCGCACGAACAGATCCACCGTCTGGCCTTCGCGCCAGCGCAGGATCGGTGCGGGCAGCGAGCCGTTGACGGTGATCGCCGGACGGGTGCGGCCGGTGAAGTTGGCCAGCGATTCGCCGATGGCCAGTTCGATGCGGGTATCGCTGAGTACGGCCGGGGCGCCGGCCAAGCGTGGGGTGGCGCTGGCCGCGGCAAGCGCGCGCTGCGGCACGCCGACGGCGGCGATGCCGGCGACCACGCCACCGGCGGCCAGGCCCTGCACGAACAGGCGGCGCGACGGCATGGGCAGGGCGCCCGGGCCGGGGGGATTACGGGTATTCATGAGGATGACTCCAGACACGGAAAGACGCCGGCAGGCCGCCGGCTCCGGTGCGCAGCGCGCACGCTGCGTGGGGAATCAGCCGATGGGAGGGCGCGAGATCGGCGGCAGCGGCGGCGCCGGGCGGCCATTGGCCGGCATCGGCTGCGGTGCCAGCGACAGGCCGGGACCGGCCAGGTACGGCAACGGCTGCACCACCAGCAGCGGGTGCTGGGCGCAACTACGCACGCAGTCCTTGATCTGGCAGTGGGCGTCGTGGGCCGGGGCCTTGGCCTGCGGCGCTTCCTCGGCCTGCATGCCGGCGTGGTGGTGGCAGTCGGCGTCGCTGCCTTCAGCCGTGGCGGCCATGGCATGGGCCATGCGCCCCATTTCCTCATGACCACTAGCCATGGCCGCGTTCAGCCCGTTGAGCAACAGGCTGAGCATGAGCACGACGCGGAGCAGGGTCGAGGCGAGGGACATGGCGTCAATTTAGCCGCAAGTGGGCGCGGATGCACTTCTTGCTGAATGGCGTGTTCAAGGTTGGAGCGGCACCAGGGTGGGGTCTGTAGAGTCGAGCTTGCTCGACTGGATGCGCGAAGCAGTCGAGCAAGCTCGACTCTACGAAGAGCATCGCCACGAGCGCGCAGCGCGGCCGGTCAGCGGGCCGGCGGGCATCGCCAGGTTGGCCCGGGGCTACCCCTCTTCGCGCACAATCTCCACCAGGCGCGGGCCGTAGCGGCTCAGCTTGGTGCCGCCGATGCCACCGACCCGGGCCAGTTCGTCCAGGCTGGTCGGGCGCTGTTCGGCGATGTTGCGCAGGGTGCTGTCGTGGAAGATCACGAACGCCGGGACGTTCTGCTCGCGTGCCAGCTCGGCGCGCAGGCCGCGCAGGGCGTTGAACAAGGCCAGGTCCTGCGGCAGCACCGACAGGCCGGTGCGCTGCGCACTGCGCTCGCGCCCGGTGCTGCTGCTGGCCGGATCGCGGCGCATGCTGATCTGGCGGCGGCCGGTGAGCACGGCGCGGCTGGCATCGGTCAGACGCAGGCCACCGTGGCCCTCGCTGTCCACTTCCAGCAGGCTGGCGGCCACCAGCTGGCGGAACACGCTGCGCCAGGTGCGTGCATCCAGGTCGCGGCCGATGGCATAGGTGCTCAGCTTGTCGTGGCCCTGCTGCTTGATCTTCTCGTTCTCGCTGCCGCGCAGGATGTCGATCAGGTGGCCGACGCCGAAGCGCTGGCCACTGCGGTAGACGCAGCTCAGCGCCTTCTGCGCCGCAATGGTGGCATCCCACGAAGCTGGCGGGGTCAGGCAGTTGTCGCAGTTGCCGCAGGGCTGGGGATAGGTCTCGCCGAAGCCGGCCAGCAACACCTGGCGACGGCACTGCATGGATTCGCAGTAGCCCAGCAGGTGGTCGAGCTTGGCCCGCTCCAGCTGCTTGCGTTCTTCGCCGGCCTCGGACTGCTCGATCATCTGCTTGAGCAGCACCACATCGCCCAGACCGTAGCACAGCCAGGCTTCGGCGGCTTCGCCATCACGGCCGGCGCGGCCGGTCTCCTGGTAGTAGCCTTCCATCGACTTGGGCAGGTCGGTATGCGCAACGAAGCGCACGTCCGGCTTGTCGATGCCCATGCCGAAGGCGATGGTGGCGCACATCACGATGCCGTCTTCGCGCAGGAAGCGGCGCTGGTTGTTGGCGCGCACTTCCGGTGGCAGGCCGGCGTGGTAGGGCAGGGCGTTGAAGCCCTGGCCGCACAGGAACTCGGCGGTCTCCTCCACCTTGCGCCGCGACATGCAGTAGACGATGCCGGCCTCGCCACGATGGCCGCGCAGGAAGTCGGTCAGCTGCTTGCGCGCGTTGTCTTTCTGCACCACGGTGTAGCGGATGTTGGGGCGGTCGAAGGAACTGACGAAGTGACGCGCGTCCTGCAGGTCCAGCCGCTCGGCGATCTCGCGCTGGGTCGGCGGGTCGGCGGTGGCGGTCAGGGCGATGCGCGGAATATCCGGCCAGCGCTCGTGCAGCACGGTCAGCTGGCGGTACTCGGGGCGGAAATCGTGGCCCCATTGCGACACGCAGTGCGCTTCGTCGATGGCGAACAGGGCGATGTGGCTGCGCGACAGCAGCGACAGGAAGCGACCGGTCAGCAGCCGCTCGGGCGCGACATAGAGCATGTCCAGCTCGCCGGCGAGCAGTTCGCGCTCGACGCGGCCGGCGGTCTCGGCATCCAGCGTCGAGTTCAGGTACTCGGCACGCACGCCGAGCTGGCGCAGGGCCTCGACCTGGTCCTGCATCAAGGCGATCAGTGGCGAGATGACAATGCCGCAACCGTCACGCAGCAGGGCCGGCACCTGGTAGCAAAGCGACTTGCCGCCGCCGGTGGGCATCAGCACCAGGGCATCGTGACCGGCAGCCACATGCTCCACGATGTCCTGCTGGGGACCACGGAAATCGTCGTAACCAAAGACGCGTTGGAGCAGGTCGTGCGCGGGACGGGAAGCCATCGCGCTAGTTTACCCCGGGGGGGGGGGGGGGGCAGGGGTTCGGCAGGGCTGCGCCCTGCACCTGCTTGGAGCAACGTCAACGTCAAAAGCGGGCTATCCGTGGGTTGGCGGGGCGGTGTCGAATTGCGGGGACGCCGCAAGTACGTCCGTGTAGGCTTGGCCGCGGCATCCATGCCGCGGACACCCCGCAATCCGACACCGCCCCGCCTCTGACAGGTTCACGCGGCTGTGGGTAGGTGTCGACCTTGGTCGACACCTCTGTCAGATATCGAATGAACAAGATGGGGTCAGATCCGTTTTCCTGCGGAAAACGGATCTGACCCCAGGCTTTGCCGGCAGATCGCGGAAAACTGTCGAAGGCGGGGTGGGTCCGGTTGCGGGGGCGTGAGCGCCATGGATGGCGCGACCGAGCCTACAAGGACGTATTTACGGCGTCCCCCGCAACCGGACCCACCCCGCCAACCCTCAGGAAACCCGCTTTTGCTCCGGTCGTTGCCGTTGCCGTTGCCGTTGATTCGGCGGGTGCAGGGCGCAGCCCTGCCGAACCACTCCCAGCCCTTACTGCAGCAGGGAACGCAGCATCCAGGCGTACTTCTCGTGGGTCTGCAGGCGCTGGGTCATCAGATCCTCGGTCGGGGCGTCGTCGCCCTTGGCGGCCACGTCCAGCACTTCACGGGCCGTACGGCAGACCGCTTCGTTGGCGACCACCAACTGGCGTACCATTTCCCGCCAGTCCGCACTGTCGGTCAGGCCCGGTTCCTCGGCGATCGAGGTCAGCGCAGCGAATTCCCGGTAGGAGCCCGGGGCATTGAAGCCCAGCGCGCGGATGCGCTCGGCCACGTCGTCCAGTGCCGCCCACTGCTCGGTGTACTGCGTTTCGAACATGGTGTGCAGCGAGTTGAACATCGACCCGGTCACGTTCCAGTGGAAGTTGTGCGTCTTCAGGTAGAGCGTGAACGCATCGGCCTGGAAGCGCGACAGACCGTCGGCGATCTTCTTGCGGTCGCCCTGGGTGATCCCGATATCGATGTTCGGCGCCGACGGTGCCGCCGCTGCAAGCTTCTGCTTGCCGGTCTTGGCCTTGGTCGTGCTCTTGGTCTTCGCCATGGGGTTCCTCCTTGTGGAATCGTTGGCCTTCACAATAAACCGGTCGTGATGACTGGTCGCTTTCAAAGTTTTGAACGAACCGATTGATGAACTCTATCGATAAAAATCCATCGCCCCGCCTGCGCCAACAGCGCGCCGCCATCGACGGCGCCATGAGCCGCGACCGGGGCCGTTTGCTGGGAATGCTCTCGCGGTGCCAGGCCAAGCCACAGGATGCGGCGCTGGCCGCCACCTTCGAGCAGGCCTTGCAGGCGTCGGTGCAGCGCCGGCAGGCGCGGGCGCAGCAACAGCCGTCCATTACTCTGGACCCGCAGCTGCCGATTGCGCGTGAAGCCGACGCCATCATCGAGCTGATCCGCGACCACCAGGTGGTGGTGATTGCCGGTGAGACCGGCTCGGGCAAGACCACCCAGCTGCCGAAACTGTGCCTGGCCGCCGGCCGTGGCCAGGCCGGCATGATCGGCTGCACCCAGCCGCGACGGATTGCCGCACGCGCCGTGGCCAGCCGCGTCGCGCAGGAACTGCACAGCGAACTGGGCCAGCTGGTGGGCTACCAGGTGCGCTTCAACGACAAGGTCAGCGACGACAGCCGCATCAAGTTCATGACCGACGGCATCCTGCTGGCGGAGATCGCCAGTGACCGCTGGCTGTCGAACTACGACACGATCATCGTTGACGAGGCGCACGAACGCAGCCTCAACATCGACTTCCTGCTGGGCTACCTGAAGCAGCTGCTGCGCAAGCGCCCAGACCTGAAGCTGATCGTCACCTCGGCCACCATCGACACCGAACGCTTTGCCCAGCATTTCGACAATGCACCGGTGATCAGCGTCGAAGGCCGCACCTTCCCGGTGGAGGTGCGTTACCGCGCGCTGGAAGGCGAGGGTGAGCAGGAGGGCGAGCGCACGGTGAACGATGCCATCGTGTCGGCCATCGACGAGATCACCCGCCTGGATTCGCGCGGCGACGTGCTGATCTTCCTGCCCGGCGAGCGCGAGATCCGCGATGCGCACCAGTCGCTGGAACGGCGCAAGTACCGCAACACCGAGGTGCTGCCGCTGTACGCGCGGTTGTCCAACCAGGACCAGGACCGGGTGTTCAATCCGGGCCCGAACCGGCGCATCGTGCTGGCCACCAACGTGGCCGAAACCTCGCTGACGGTGCCGCGCATCCGCTATGTGGTCGATCCGGGTTTCGCCCGCGTCAAGCGCTACAGCCCGCGCAACAAGCTGGACCGCCTGCACATCGAGCCGATCTCGCAGGCCAGCGCCAACCAGCGCAAGGGCCGCTGCGGCCGTATCGCCGAGGGCATCTGCTACCGCCTGTACGCCGAGGCCGATTTCCAGGCGCGGCCGGAGTTCACCGATCCGGAAATCCGCCGCTCCAGCCTGGCCGGGGTGATCCTGCGCATGCTGCAGCTGGGCCTGGGCCGCATCGAAGAGTTCCCGTTCCTGGAAGCACCGGACGAACGTGCCGTGGCCGATGGCTGGCAGCAGCTGACCGAGCTGGGCGCGATCGACGCCGAGCGGCGCATGACCACCATCGGCAAGCAGATGGCACGCCTGCCGGTGGACGTGAAGCTGGCGCGCATGCTGGTGGCCGCGCAGGCCGCCGGCTGCCTGCGGCCGATGCTGGTGATCGCCTCGTTCCTGGGCATCCAGGACCCGCGCGAACGCCCGCCCGAAGCACGCGGTGCAGCCGACAGCGCGCATGCGCAGTTCGCCGATGGCCGCTCCGAGTTCGTCGGCGTGCTGCGCCTGTGGGATGCCTATCGGCAGGCCCATGAAGAGCTGACCCAGTCCAAGCTGCGTGACTGGTGCGGCCGCCATTTCCTCGGTTTCCTGCGCATGCGCGAGTGGCGCGAGCTGCATCGCCAGCTGCGCCTGCTGTGCGAGGAACTGGGCTGGAAGGAAGAGGCCAACGAGGCGTCGATGGCGCCGTTGCTGGCCGGCAGCAGTGCGCCGGCCGTGGCGCGTGATGATGCGGCCGCAGTGAAGGCCACTCGTGGCCAGTTGCATCGCGCGGCACGCCTGGCCCGCGAAGGCAAGGCCGAGGCCGCACCGGCCCCGCTGGCCGTGCGTGCACAGAAGGAACAGGCGCCTGCCGGCGGCGGTTTCAGCGAGCGCGTGCGCGCTGCCGCCTACCAGACCCTGCACCGGGCGCTGGTGGCGGGCCTGCCGACGCAGATTGGTCACCGCACCGAAAAGGGCGATTTCCAGGCGCCACGCCAGCGTCGCTTCCTGCCGTTCCCGGGTTCGGCGCTGTCCAAGCGGCCGCCGCCGTGGCTGCTGGCGGCCAATCTGCTGGATACGCAGAAGGTGTGGGGCATGACCCTGGCCGCGATCGAGCCGGACTGGGTGATTGCCGAACTGCCGCACCTGCTGCTGCGCAAGCACTTCGATCCGCACTGGTCGCGCGCGCAGGGCCAGGTGCTGGCGTCGGAGCAGATCAGCCTGTTCGGGCTGGTACTGGCGCCGAAGAAGCCGGTGCACTACGGCCGCATCGAGCCGGTGGAGGCCCACGACATCTTCGTGCGCCAGGCCCTGGTAACCGGCGAGATCAATACCCGCGCCAGCTTCGTGGTCGACAACCAGAAGGTGCTGGAGGTCGCACGCGAGGAAGAAGCCAAGCTGCGCCGGGCCGGTATCGTCGCCGATGACAACTGGCAGGCCCGCTGGTACCTGGACCGGGTGCCGCCGCAGATCCATTCGGCCGCAGGCCTGGATACGTGGTGGAAGGCACTGGCACCGGAACAGCGCAAGGCCCTGCACTGGAGCCTGGCCGATCTGCTGCCCGGCGAGGGCAGCGAGCAGGAGCGCTACCCGAAGTACCTGGCGCTGGGCCAGGCGCGGTTGCCGCTGCACTACCGTTTCGAGCCGGGCGCCGACGACGATGGCGTGACCCTGGATGTGCCGCTGCACCTGCTCAACGCGTTGGACCCGGTGCAGCTGGGCTGGCTGGCGCCGGGCTTCGTGGCCGACAAGGCCTCGGCCCTGATCCGCAGCCTGCCCAAGGCGATGCGCCGCAACTACGTGCCGGCGCCGGACTTCGCGCGAGCCTTCTTCGAAGCGTTCCCGCAGCCCAGCGCCGATGCCATCACCGGCGAACTGGCGCGCTTCCTGTCACGGGCCACCGGCGCCACTGTGGCGGCCACCGACTTCGAGCCGGAGTCGATCGAACCGCACCTGCACATGAACCTGCGCCTGCGCGACGAACAGGGCAAGGTGCTGGCGACCTCGCGCGACCTCGACGCCCTGCGCGCGAAGTTCGGTGGCCGTGCCGGCGATGCCTTCGCCGCACGTGCCGGGCGCGAGATGGCGGCCGATGGGCTGCGCAGCTTCCCGGCCACGCCGATTCCGTTGCAGGTACCTGGCGAAGCGGGCGTGCCGGCCTATCCGGCCTTGCTGGACGAGGGCGACAGCGTGGCGCTGCGCATCTTCGCCGACCGCCAGCAGGCGCAGGAGGCTCATCCATTGGGCGTGCGCCGCCTGCTGGAAATCGCCCTGGCCGAGAAGGTCAAGCAGGCGCGCAAGCAGTTGCCGGTCGGCGCCAAGACCGGCCTGTTGTACGCGGCGATCGAATCGCAGGAACGCCTGCGCGGTGACCTGGTCGATGCGGCCATGAACGCCGTGCTGGCCGAGGGGCTGGAAGACATCCGCGAGGCGGCCGCCTTCGAGCAGCGTCGCGAGCATGCCGCCAAGGCCCTGTTCGGCGAAGCGATGTCGCGGCTGAAGCTGGCCGAGAGCATCCTGGCACTGGTGGCCGAACTCAAGCCGATGCTGGAAGCGCCGTTGATGGGCTGGGCGCGAGGCAACCTGGACGACATGGAAGCGCAGCTAGCCGGGTTGATCCACCCAGGCTTCCTGCGTGACACCCCGGCCGACGCGTTGGCGCAGTACCCGCGCTATCTGAAGGCGATGATCCTGCGCACCGAACGCGCCAAGCGCGATCCGCCGCGCGACCAGGCGCGCATGCTGGAACTGCATCCGTTCCTGGAGGCGCTGCAGGCAGGCGAACAGCAGGGGTTGCGCGAGCGGCCGCAGTGGCAGGCGCTGCGCTGGGACCTGGAAGAACTGCGCGTTTCGCTGTTCGCCCAGGAGCTGGGTGCGCGTACCGGCATCTCGGCGAAGAAACTGGCGCAGCGGGTGGCGGCACTGCGCCAGGCGTGATTCCGGGGGGGTAGCGCCGGGCCCATGCCCGGCGCTACCGGAAAGCGACGGCGTTACTTGGCGCGGCGCACCTTCGGCTGCACGTTCACCCCGTCCACTTTCATGTACCACACGCCGATCAGGCCCGGGCGCATGCTCACCTTCGGCGTCTGCCTGGCGCTGCCGGAGAACTGGGTGGCGTCCACCTGCTCCCATTCCTGCCCGTTCTGCAGCACGTAGCGGCGGCCCTTGGCGAAGCCGCGGAACTCGCCCTGCAGCGTGCTTTCGATCGGCTCGTCGCTGCCGAAGTCGAAGAAGCCGCGGTTCTTCTTGATCACTTCCTGGCGGCCTTCCTCACGTGCGGTGGCGACGGCCTGGGTCGTGGCGGCCTGCACCTTGCCCTGCAGCCAGCGGTTGAGCGAGGCCAGTTCGGCGGCACTGAGCTTGTCCAGGCCGGCGGCCTGGAACTCGGCCGGCGACATCTGCTGCTGCAGGTCGCCATCCACCGTGCGCTGGGCCAGTGCCGGTGCGGACAGGGACAGCAACACGGCGGCACAGGCCAGCAGCCGTGGGCGGACGCGCGGGGCAATCGAAGGCATGGCGGGTCTCTCCTGGGTGTGTGGGCGAGTGTAGCGGCATGTCTTCATGCCGGGTGATGGTGGCCGCGGTGATTGTCCCTGAACGGCGCCGGCGCTAGTGTAGGGGTCTCTGTCTTACCTGCTCGATGCTGTGAACCGCGCTTCCGTCCCCGGCCTGGATGCCTTGTTGAACCGTCCCTCGGCAGCGGTGCTGCCTGCTCCGCTGCGCCAGGCCCTGCGCGAGCACTGGGAAGCACCGGAATGCGACCCGCAGATGCGTGCCAGCTGGTCGGTGCTGGGTGACACCCTCGATGCGCTGGCGATGTTGTCGGCCGACGAAGGCGCGGTGGTGGCCGCACTGCTGTTCGATCTGCCCGGCCTGCGCGCCAGCCTGGAGCAGTTGCCGCTGGGCGCACACAAGGCCGCCGTGGTGGGCCTGCTCGATGGCCAGGATGCGGCCGATCCGGTGTGGGCGCTGCACGCCGGGCGCGAAGCGGGACGCAACAGCGAAGGCCTGCGCCGGCTGTTGCTGGCGATCATCCGCGACCTGCGCGTGGTGCCGATTCTGCTGGCCCGGCAGCTGGCGCGCATGCGTGCGGCCGACAAGCTGGACGAGGAACAGCGCCGGGCGCTGGCCCAGCTCACCCGCGACATCCACGCGCCACTGGCCAACCGGCTGGGCATCTGGCAGCTGAAGTGGGAACTGGAAGACCTGGCCTTCCGCCATCTGGAGCCGGAGACCTACCGGCGCATCGCGCGCGAGGTGGACGAAACCCGAATCGCCCGCGAGCGCTACGTCGAGAACGTCAAGAAGGTGCTGTCGCGCGAGCTGGTCGCACAGGGCATCAAGGCCGAAGTCAGTGGCCGCCCGAAGCACATCTACAGCATCTGGCGGAAGATGCAGAAGAAGCGGCTGGCCTTCGACCAGCTGTATGACATCCGCGCGGTGCGGGTGATGGTGGACGACGTTGCGTCCTGCTATGCCGCGCTGGGCGTGGTGCATGCGCTGTGGGCGCCGGTGCCGAGCGAGTTCGACGACTACATCGCGCGGCCCAAGGCCAATGACTACCGTTCGCTGCATACCGCCGTGGTCGGCCCGGAAGGGCGCACCATCGAAGTGCAGATCCGCACCCACGAGATGCACTCGCAGGCCGAGCTGGGCGTGGCCGCGCACTGGAAGTACAAGGAAGGCGGCAAGGGCGCGGAGAAGTCCTTCGATCGCAAGATCACCTGGATGCGCCAGCTGCTGGAGCAGGCCCAGGACGGGCAGGGCAACGAACTGGCCGGGGCGCTCGATGCCGAGCTGACCGAAGACCGCGTCTATGCGCTGAGCCCGAAGGATGAGGTGCTGGATCTGCCGCAGGGCGCCACCCCGCTCGATTTCGCCTACCAGGTGCACACCATGGTCGGCCATCGTTGCCGCGGGGCCAAGGTCAATGGCCGCATCGTGCCGCTGACCTATCGCCTGCGCAGCGGTGACCGCGTGGAGATCCTGACCGGCAAGGAGGCCGACCCGCGCCGCGACTGGCTGATGCCGGCGCTGGGCTTTCTGGCCAGCAACCGCTCGCGCGAGAAGGTACGCAGCTGGTTCCACAAGCTGGACCGCGCGCGCAACGTGCAGGCCGGACGCGAGCTGCTGGAACGCGAACTCAAGCGGTTGGGGCTGCAGCACTCGGACCTGGCGTTGGCGGCGAAGAAATTCCATGCCGACAGCGTCGATGATCTGTACATCCAGGTGGCGCTGGGCGATACCGGCCCCAACCAGGTCAGCCGGGCGCTGCTGGAAGCAGAGCGTGCGGCCAGCCAACCGGCGCCCGCACCGACCCTGCCGCGCCCGACCGCGCGCCGCGAGAACCTGGGCAAGTCCAAGTTCACCGTGCAGGGCGTGGGCAATCTGCTGGTGCAGCTGGCGCGCTGCTGCCAGCCGGTGGCCGGCGAACCGATCGTCGGCTACCTGACCCGTAGCCGGGGTGTCACCGTGCACCGTGCAGACTGTGCCGCGCTGGCCCGCCTGGCGGCCACCAGCCCGCAGCGCATCCTGCCGGTGGAGTGGGGCCAGGCCGGCGGTGGCTACGAGGTGGACGTGGTGGTCGATGCGGTCGACCGCCGCTGGCTGCTGAAGGACATCACCAACCTGATCGCCCAGGAAGACGCCTACGTGCTCGATATCCACAGCGACAACGTGCGCAACAGCGGCCGGGCCCATCTTCGGCTGCGCCTGAAGGTGAGCGACTACGGCCAGTTGTCGACCCTGCTGGGCAAGCTGGATGCGCTGCCGGGCGTGAGCGAGGCGCGTCGCCTCGGCTGAGCTTCACGCTGCCCCGGCTACCCTGCACGCATGGAACGCGAGCCTCCGCATCGCCCGCATGGCGCTGAACATCCGGCGCTGGACCGCGTCCGCCGCGAAGGCCGTTGGTGGTGGCTGCAGGCACGCCATGCGCGCCGGGTCTGGCGCTGGGCGCTGGTCGCGGCGCTGGCGGTGTTCGTGTTGCTGGTGCTGCTGCGTGGACCGCTGGCCGACTGGTTCTGGGATGAGCCGCAGATTGAACAACTGCTGGCCGAGGCCGACCGTGCGCTGGCCGCAGGGCGCCTGAGCGAGGCTGATGGCAGTGGTGCACGCGAGCGTTACCAGGCCGCACTGGCGCTTGATGGTGACCGCCTGCAGGCACGCCAGGGCCTGGCGCGTACCGGTGCGGCGGCGCTGCAGCAGGCGCGTGACCGCCTGCTGCGCGACGACCTGGAAGGCAGCGCGCAGGCACTGGCGTTGGCCCGCGAACTGCAGGTTCCGCAGGCAGAGGGCGACGACGTGGCGCGCCAGCTGCAGGCGCGGCGCAGTGCAGGCGTTGGTATCGGCGCATTGCTGGCGCAGGCACGCAACGCCTTCGCGGCGGGCCGGCTGGATGACGGCGACAGCAGTGCGCTGCCCTTGTTCCAGCGCATCCTGGCCCTGCAACCGGACAACCTGCCGGCGCTGGAAGGGCGCGAGGACGCACTGAGCGATCTGCTGCAGCAGGCGCGCGCGCGCGCTGCGCGTGGCGCGCTGGCCGAGTCGGCGGCGATGCTGCTGCGCGCACGCCAGTTCGATGCCGGGCATGCCGATCTGCCGGCCAGCCAGGAAGCGCTGGCACGGGCCGTGGACCAGCGGCTGCAGCAGGCACATCGCGCACTGCGGCGGCAGCAGCTGGACGCGGCGGGCGAGGGGTTCCTGGCCGTGCTGGCGGCGGCACCGGACGATGCCAACGCCCAGCGCGGCCGCGAGCAGACGCTGCAGGCGGTGCTGGCGCGCAGCCAGACGCTGGCCAATGACTTCCAGTTCGAGGCCGCGCAGCGCGATGCGGCGCTGGCGGCGGCACTGGGTGCGTCCTCGGCGGCACAGCAGCAGCTGGCGCAGCGGCTGTCGCGCGCGCAGCAGGCCCAGCACGCATTGCAGCAGCCGCGCCTGGGCACTGCGCAGCGCGAGCGCCAGCTGCGCGACCACCTGCGCAGGATCGAGCGCGCCGAGGCCGCCGGTCAGTGGATCAGTCCTCCCGGCCACAGTGCATTCGATGCGCTGCGCGAGGCGCAGTCGCTGGCACCGCGGGACGCACGGGTGAAGGCCGCCGCCGCGCGGCTGCTGCCCGCCAGCCGCCGCTGCTATGACGACAACCTGCGGCAGAACCGCGTGCAGGCCGCCGGGGCCTGCCTGCAGGCCTGGCAGACCTTGTCGCCGACCGCCTCCGGTCTGCCGTCCGCGCGCCTGCGGCTGGCCCAGCGCTGGCTGGCAATCGGCAGCGAGCGGCTGGGCAGCGGTGATGTGGCGTTCGCGAGCCACGCCGCCGAACAGGCCCGCCAGCTGCAACCGGACCTGGCCGAGCTGCCCGCGTTCGAAGACCGCCTGCGCCGTGCCGGCGCACGCGCCGATTAGGCCAAGAACACCCGCTGTACGGTCGCCCGGGCCGCATCGAGCGAGAAATGCTCGGCCACGTTGGCCAGGCCGGCATCGGACAGCTGCTGCCACAGCTGCGGGTCCTGGTACAGGCGCACCACCGCCTCGGCGAAGCCGGCGGCATCGTCGGCCACCAGAACATCCTGGCCGGGATGCAGGTGCATGCCTTCGACCGCGCAGGTGGTGCCCACCACCGGTTGGCCGTGGGCCATGCTCAGATTGATCTTGCCCTTTACGCCGGCACCGAAACGCAGCGGCGCGATGGCGATGCGCGCGCCGTCCATGTAGGGCGTGATGTCCTCGACGAACCCGTGCATCTGCACGCCCGGCTGGCGCTCGGCCAGCGCCCGCAATGCCTCCGGTGCGGCTGCGCCGATGCAGTGCAGGCGTACCTCCGGCAGGCGCTCGCGGATGCGCCCGAACACCTCGCCGATGAACCAGGTCATGCCGTCCAGGTTCGGCGGGTGGCGGAAACCGCCGACAAAGACCAGGTCATGGCGCTGGTTGTAAGGTGCGCCAGCGCCGGCCACTTCGTGCAGGTTGGAGATCAGTTCCACGCGCACGCCGGGTGCATCGGCCTGCAGCTGCTCACGCTCGGCGGCGCTGACCAGTACGGTGATGTCGCACTGTTCCATGACCGCAAGCTCGCTGCTGCGCGTGCGCTCGGCCGCACGCAGCAGGGTTGCATCGCCAGCGACTTCAGCGCCGCGGCGTTCGCGCAGGTAATGCAGGTCGACGGTATCGAACACGGTGCGTGCCTGCGGGGCGTATCGCTTGAGCAGCGGCAGGCACTCGTGGGCCACGTGATGGCGCACCAGCAGGGCCACATCAAAGCGCGCGCCGTGGTTGCGCAGCCAGCCGGCCACACCGTCCAGGAAGGGGGCGTACCACACCTCCACGCCCATCCGCTGCAGCGCTTCGGTGGCGGCACCGGCATGCTCGCGCCGGGTCGGCACGAACACCACATGGGCACCGCCCTGCAGCAGCAGGCGGATCAGATTGACCTGGCGCAGCGAGCCGGAATCGCGGTCCGGCTGCGGGATTTCTTCATCCAGGATCAGTACCTGGCGGCGGCCACGCAGCAGCAGTGCCGGCGAGGGCACTTCACCGACCGCCGGATGGCGGGCCAGTTCGGCCGCCCACTTGGCCGCGAAGATGGCCTGGTTGCGCACCTGGTAGGCCTTTACCCCGCTGCCGGTGTCGGTGCCATTGCTGGTGCCTTCGTCGTGGATCACCCGGCTGGCCGGCTGCACCAGCACCCGCAGGCCCTGTGCGCGCACGCTGAAGGCCAGATCGGTGTCTTCATAGTAGGCCGGCCGGTAGCGGGTATCGAGGCCGCCCAGCTGTTGCCAGAGCGCACGCGGCAGCATCACGGCGGCACCGGAGCAGTAATCGACGTCGCGCAGGCTGGCAAAGCGCGGGTCGTCGGCGGCCTCGAAGCGCCCGTAGCTCCAGCCGCTGCCGTCTGCGAAGATCACCCCGCCCGACTCCTGCAGGCGGCCGTCCGGGTACAGCAGTTGGCTGCCGACCAGGCCGGCGTCGGGCACGCTGCCGAAGGTGTCCAGCAGGGCATCCAGCCAGCCCGGCTGCGGCACCGTATCGTTGTTGAGCAGCACCACGTAGCGGCCGCGTGCGCGCGACACACCGTCGTTGCAGGCGTCGATGAAGCCGCCGTTGTGTGCGCGCACCTCGTAGCGCAGCCCGGTCACCTGCGGCATCCAGTGCGTGGTGGCATCGCTGCTGCCGTCATCCACGACCAGGATCTCGCACGCGGCGGCCGGCGGATGCGCCGCCAGCGCGCGCAGGCAGGCCAGGGTGTGCTCGACGTGGTTGTAGACCGGGATGATGATGCTCACCACCGGTGTTTCGCTGAACGGCACCGCGAACGGCGCGAACGCCTGGGCCGGTGGCAGGTACAGCGGCGTGCGCGGGGCGGGGACGGCGCGCTGGGTATGGACGCGGATGCGTTGCCAGGTCGCCCGCCAGCCACGGGTGCGCAGGCTGGCCAGACTGCGCCGGGCCAGGCCGCTCAGGCGGTTGATCAGGTATCGGATCTCGGCCAGGGACATCGCCATCCGGTTGCAACTCCAGCTTAAGCAGGGGAATCGGCGGGAATCCGCCAGCCGCAGTGGCTGGGGTAGACTCGCCAGACCTTACATTCTCGCATTCCCGTGCCCCGACGCTACGATTCCGACGACATCGACGATTTCGACGACGACCCGCAGGACGGTGGCCCGCTGTGGCGGCGCCGGCTGATCACCTGGAGCATGGCGGCGGTCGCGCTGGGATTGGGCTTCCTGATTCCATACACGCTGTACCTGAACCAACAGGTGACACAGCGCTTCGGCGAGCTGCGCTGGCAGATCCCGACACGGGTCTACGCGCGCCCGCTGGTCCTCACGCCCGGCAAGGCGATGGATGCGGCCACGCTGAAGACCGAACTGGCGGCCTCGGCCTACCGCGATGACGGGCAGGGCAAGGAGCCGGCCACCTATGCGGTGAACGGCGGGCGCTTCGTCATCTCCAGCCGCGGCTACAACGATGTCGATGGCCGGGTGGCCCCGCGCCGGGTGGAACTGTCGCTGGCCGACGGTGGCGTGGCCTCGCTGCGCGATGCCGACAGCCGCAAGGCCCTGAAGGCCGCGCGGCTGGACCCGGCGCGCATTGCCACGCTGTATGGCCAGAAGCAGGAAGAACGCCGCCTGATCCGCATGGACGAGGCGCCGGACCTGCTGGTGACCGGCCTGCAGGCAGTGGAAGACAAGGACTTCAACCGCCACCACGGCATCGACCTGTCCGGCATCGCGCGCGCGGTGTGGGTGACCGTGCGCTCCGGCGGCCAGAGCCGCCAGGGCGCGTCCACGCTGACCCAGCAGCTGGCCCGCAGCGGCCTGCTCGGCATCGGCAAGGAACAGACCGTCACCCGCAAGTTCAATGAAGTGCTGTACGCGCTGATCATGGAAGCGCGCTACGACAAGCGCACCATTTTCGAGGCCTATCTCAACCAGGTGTACCTGGGCCAGCGCGGCAGCCAAGCCATCCACGGCATGTCCTCCGGCGCCGAGTTCTGGTTCGGTCGTGACCTGCAGTCACTGGAAACCGAACAGATCGCACTGCTGATCGGTCTGGTGAAGGGGCCGTCGTTCTACGATCCGCGACGCAACCCCGAACGTGCGCTGGACCGCCGCAATTTCGTGCTGGGCAAGCTGCACGAGGCGACGCTGATTGACGATGCCGAGTACCAGCGCGCCCTGAAGGCGCCGCTGGGCGTGCCCAAGACACCGGGCCTGGTGGCGGCCAACCGCTTCCCGGCCTACGTGGATCTGGTCCGCCGCCAGCTGGGTCATGACTATCCGGAATCGGCGCTGCAGGGCGCCGGCCTGAGCGTGATGAGCGGCATGTCACCGTCTGCCCAGGCCTATGCCGAAGGTGCGGTGACCCGTACCGTCAAATCGCTGGAGAGCAAGCGTCGGCCCGAACTGCAGGCCGGCATGGTACTGACCGACGTGCACAACGGTGATGTGCTGGCGGTGATCGGCAGCCGTGAGGTCTCCGAGGTCGGCTTCAACCGCGCGATCGAAGCGCAGCGTCCGGTGGGTTCGCTGCTCAAGCCGTTCGTGTACCTGCTGGCGCTGGCACAGCCGGACCGCTACTCGCTGGCCAGCTGGGTCGACGATTCGCCGGTGACGGTGCAGCTCGGCCGTGGCCGTAACTGGAGCCCGGGCAACGCGGACAACCGCAGCCATGGCACCGTGCGCCTGATCGATGCGCTGGCCCATTCCTACAACCAGGCCACGGTACGGGTGGGCATGCAGGTCGGCCCCGAGCGCGTGACCCAGCTGATCCACGTGCTGGCCGGCATCAAGGCCGAGGCGAACCCCGCGGTGATCCTCGGCTCGACCGACCAGAGCCCGTACGCGATGGCGCAGCTGTACCAGTTCCTGGCGTCCGGCGGCGAGATCCAGCCGCTGCATGCGGTGCGTGGCGTGCTCGATCCGCAGGGCAAGCTGCTCAAGCGTTATGACAAGACCCCGGCGCCGGCGCAGGAAGGCGACTCGATCGCCGCCAACCTGATCAGCGTCGGCCTGCAGCAGGTGGTGTCCAGCGGTACCGCGCAGCGCCTGAATGCCGACGGGCTGGGCCGGCTGCAACCGGCCGGCAAGACCGGTACCACCAACGATGGCCGCGACAGCTGGTATGCCGGCTACACCGGCGATCATCTGGCGGTGATCTGGATCGGCAACGACCAGAACGAGCAGGCCGGGCTGTATGGCGCCACCGGCGCGATGCGGGTGTGGTCGGGCATCTTCCAGCGCCTGCCGAGCGCGCCGTTGCGGGTCAGCAACAAGGGGCTGGACTGGCAGCCGGTGGCGGCCACGGGCATCAACAGCACCGACGACGGCTGCCCCGGCGCACGCCGCTTCCCGTTCGTGGTGGGCTATGCGCCCGCCTATGCGCCGTGTGCGCCCGCCGTTTCGCCCGAGGCCCAGGAGGGTGCCGAAGGTGAGGGCGGGGGCTGGCGCAGCTGGTTCGGCCTGGATCGCAAGCCGGACCCGCCCGCAGAACCTGCCGCAGCCCCGGCTGCGGCCACTCCCCCTCCGAGCCGATGAAACCGATGAACATCCGAAACCTGCTGCACCCGCTGTCCGTGGCTGGACTCAGCCTGGCCCTGGCCGCCTGCGTGAGCAGCGCGCCTCCGGTGGTCAAGCCGGTCGCCACCACCACCCCGGCGCAGCGACTGGCGGCGGTCGAGGCGGCGGCGGGTCCGGATGACAAGGAGTTGTCGGTGCAACCACTGCGTGATTCGCAGGTGGAGGATCTGCGCTTGACCGCACAGGCGCAGCGTCAGGCGAGCGATCTGGCCGGCGCGGCCAGCAGCCTGGACCACGCGTTGCAGATCGTGGCCGACGACCCGGCAGTGCTGCAGGAACGGGCCGAGCTGGCGCTGCTGCAGGGCCAGTGGGCGCAGGCGGAGACATTCGCGCGCAAGGCGGTCGATCTGGGTTCGAAGACCGGTCCGTTGTGCCGCCGGCACTGGGCGACGATCGAGCAGTCGCGCCTGGCGCGCGGCGAGAAGGAGAACGCGGTGTCGGCGCATGCGCAGATTGAAGGTTGCACGGTGCCGGGGATCAAGCGGTACTGAATTTCCAGCCAACGGCGCAGCCCCTCGTGGCTGGCTGCTTGGCCGGCGAAAGCAAAAGCTGCGCTTGGCCGGGCGGGGTGGGTTCGCGGGGGACGCCGTGAACCCGTCCATGGGGGCTTGGCCGCGGCATCCATGCCGCGGACACCCCCGCGAACCCACCCCGCCCGGCCTCTGACAGTTTCCGTGTGCTGCCAGCCACGGAAAAGAAAAAGAAGATCAAGAGCGGGTCGCGCGCTCGCCACAGGGTCGGATCCGTTTTCCGCAGGAAAACGGCTCTGACCCTTTCTGTTTCAGTAGAGCAGGCTCGACGCTACGAAGCGCGTCCCTCCGTCACCGGGAAACTGTCGAAGGCGGGTCGGGAGGGGCAGGCAGGACCGTTGGCGCCATGGATGGCGCCATCGAGCCCCCATGGATGGGTTTACGGCGTGTCCTGCCTGCCCCTCCCGACTCGCCCAGCACGTAGAAACCCAGAGCCATGAACCACGCTGTTGCCGTTGCTTTTGCTGGTGCCCTGTCTTGAAACGGGTGCCGGGCAACGCCCGGCCCGGTATCCTTTCCGCCTGATGTCCGACCTTGTCCATGCCAGCCGCGAAGCCCTCAGCGACGGCGGCGCGCTCGCCTCGCACCTGGACGCGTTCGTTCCGCGCCCGGCCCAGCTGCGCCTCACCGAAGCCATCGCCGATGCGCTGCAGCAGCGCGATCTGCTTTTGGCCGAGGCCGGTACCGGCACCGGCAAGACCTTCGCCTATCTGGTGCCGGTGCTGTTGTCCGGCCTGCGCACCATCATCTCCACCGGCACCCGGGCGCTGCAGGACCAGCTCTACCACCGCGATCTGCCGCGTGTGCGGCAGGCACTGGGGGTCGGCCTGCGCAGTGCGCTGCTGAAGGGGCGCGCGAACTACCTGTGCCGCTATCGCCTGCAGCAGGCGCGCGGCGAACCGCGCTTTTCCAGCCCCGAACAGGCCGCGCAGTTCCAGCGCATCCTGGCCTGGTCCGGGCGTTCGGAGTTTGGCGACATCGCCGAGCTGGACGGGCTGGCCGATGATTCGCCGCTGCTGCCGATGGTCACCTCCACCGTCGACAACTGCCTGGGCACCGACTGCCCGTTCTGGGACGACTGCTTCGTGGTGCGCGCCCGCCAACGTGCGCAGGCCGCCGACGTGGTGGTGGTCAACCATCACCTGCTGCTGGCCGACCTGGCACTGAAGCAGGACGGTTTCGGCGAGCTGCTGCCGGGCGCGCAGGCCTTCGTCATCGACGAGGCGCACCAATTGCCGGAACTGGCCGCGCAGTTCTTCGGCGAGGGCTTCGGCATGCGGCCCTGGCAGGAACTGGGTCGCGACTGCCTGGCCGAGGCACGTGGCGTGGGCGGCGCGCAGTCGGCCCTGCAGGCGCCGGTCGATCAGCTGCAGCAGGCGCTGCTTGCATTGCGTTCGGCGATGGAAGGCCTGCCGCCGCGCGGCACGCAATGGCGTGCGCTGGCGATGCCGCAGGTGCGCGAGGGCTTCGATACCGTGATGGCCGGCCTGGTGGCACTGGAGCAGGCGCTGCAGCCACTGCGCGAAGCGGCGGCGGGCCTCGATGCCTGCCATGCACGGGCACGCGAGGCGGTTTCGCGATTGAGCCGATGGCTGGGCGATGACGAGCCCACACTGGATTTCGACACCGATCCCAGCGAAGTGTCAGGTGCGGCCGATGTGCTCTGGTACGAGCTGACGCCGCGTGGTTTCCGCTGCCAGCGCACGCCGATGGATGTGTCCGGCCCGTTGCGCGAGCATCGCCAGCGCAGCCGCGCGGCATGGATCTTCACCTCGGCGACGCTGACCGTGGGCGGTGGCTTCGACCATATCGCCACCCGCCTGGGCCTGGACGATCCGCATACGCTGGTGCAGCCGAGTCCGTTCAATTGGCCCGAGCAGGCATTGTGCTACCTGCCCGAAGGCCTGCCCGATCCGGCGGCGCGCGGCTTCGGCACCGCGCTGATCCAGACCCTGCGGCCGGTCCTGCAGGCCTCGCAGGGCAGGGCGTTCCTGCTGTTCGCCTCGCACCGTGCGCTGCGCGAAGCGGCCGAAGCGTTGCGTGACGGACCCTGGCCGCTGTTCGTGCAGGGCGAGGCGCCGCGCGCCACCCTGCTGCAGCGCTTCCGCGAATCGGGCAATGGCGTGCTGCTGGGCTCGGCCAGCTTCCGCGAGGGCGTGGATGTGGTCGGCGAGGCGCTGAGTGTGGTGATGATCGACAAGCTGCCCTTCGCCGCACCGGACGACCCGGTGTACGAGGCGCGGCTGGAGGCGATCCGCGGCCAGGGTGGCAATCCCTTCCGCGACGAACAGCTGCCGCAGGCGGTGATCGCGCTGAAACAGGGCGTCGGTCGCCTGATCCGCAGCGAGAGCGACCGCGGCGTGCTGGTGTTGTGCGACCCGCGCCTGCTCAACCGCGGCTACGGCCGGGTTTTCCTCGATTCGCTGCCACCGTTCCGCCGCACCCGTGCGCTGGCCGATGTGCAGGCCTTCTTTGCGCCACAATGGGCCCCCGTGGCCGATGATGCCGTACCGGCCGCCCCTGCGGCGGACCCGGCGCCCGGTGCCACGTTCCCCCTGTTCTGACCTGATCCGATGAAACTGCTCGCCTTTGAAACCGCCACCGAAGCCTGTTCCGTTGCCCTGCATGTCGATGGGCAGGTCCTGGAACGTTTCGAGATCGCGCCGCGCCGGCACGCCGAGCTGAGCCTGCCGTGGGCTGAGGCGCTGCTGGCCGAGGCCGGTATCAGCCGCCGCCAGCTTGACGGCATCGCGCTCAGTCGTGGTCCGGGCGCCTTCACCGGTGTGCGCCTGGCCATCGCCATTGCGCAGGGCATCGCACTGGCGCTGGACCGACCGCTGCTGCCGGTCTCGACGCTACAGGTGCTGGCCTTGCGCGCGCCGGCCGAGCAGACACAGATCCTGTCGGCGATCGACGCGCGGATGGGCGAACTGTACGTGGCGCGCTTCGAGCGCGTGGCGGGCCTGCCGGTGGCGCGCGATGCCGAGCGCGTGTGTGCACCGGCGGCGGTGGCGCTGCCCGATGGCCTTTCGGCCTATGGCGTCGGCACCGGCTTTGGCGCGGGCGACGGCGCGCTGGTGGCGCAGTTGGGTGATGGCCTGCGCGGTTTCGACGCTACGGCGTTGCCGCGGGCATCGGATGTGCTGGCGCTGGCGGTGCCGGCATTCGCGCGTGGCGAGGCCATTGCACCGGAGAGGGTCGAGCCGGCCTATCTGCGCGACAACGTGGCGCTGACCCTGATCGAGCAGCAGGCGGCGCGCGAGGCCAAGGCGAAGGCCAACGGCTGAGCCCCTCGTGGCGGGCGGTTCGTCGCGTAAATCAAATGCCGTGGTTTGGCCGGGCGGGTGGGCTGCGCAGGGGACGCCGCAAGTACGTCCCTGTAGGCTCGGTCGCGCCATCCATGGCGCTCACGCCCCTGCGCAGCCCACCCGCCCGGCCACGGACAGTTTCCGTGTGCGTCCACCACGGAAAATCAAGAAGAAAGTCAAAGTCAAACGCCGATCGCTTCGCTCGCATCCACGCATGGCGTGGATGTGTCGACCAAGGTCGACACCCACCAACAGCAATGAGGCGCCGCGAACTGTCGGAGGTGGGGCGGTGTGGGCTTGCAGGACCGTTGGCGCCATGGATGGCGCCATCGAGCCCCCATGGATGGGTTTACGGCGTGTCCTGCAAGCCCGCACCGCCCCGCCAAGCCCAACATCCCGACCGCCGCTTTTGCCGTTGCTCTGGCTCCGCAGCGGGTCCCGGGCCGCAGGCCCGGGCAACAAACCCCTACCGATCGTCGCGCAGTTCGCCGCCGGGCAGGAATACCCAGGTACGCGTGACCTGCAGGATGTCGATCGCATCGTCGGTCTTCGGCAACGGCGGGAACGGCTGGGCCAGCTTCACCACCCGCAGCGCCGCTTCATCCAGCAGTGGCGTCCCGCTTGAACGCAGGATGCGGCTGCTCTCCACGCTGCCATCCCGGCGCACGCCCACGCTGATCACCACCTGGCCGCCCAGCCGGCGTTGCCGCGCCTCGTCCGGATAGTTCAGGTTGCCCACCCGCTCGGCACGGTCCACCCACGCCCGCAGGTAGTTGGCATACGCATATTCGCGCGTGCTGGCCGACACGAACTTGCGGTTCGGGCGCTTGGCGTACTGTGCCGAGCGCAGATGCACCTCGGCCGCCAGCCGTGCCATCTCCGCATCGCGTTGCTCGCGCGCGGTCAGCGGCGCATCCGGTTCGGGCTGGTCAGGTGTCGGCCGGGCCTGGGCCTGGGCCACCGTTTCCTCGCCATTGCGGCTGCTGACCACGCGCGCCTGCGGCGGCGGGACGGGCGCGGCCGCCTGTTGCTGCTGCGGTACCGGGCTCAGACCCGCCTGCGCCTGCGGCACGATGCCGGCCTGGTTGTCACGCGGTCGCTGCGCGCGGTCGTGCTCGCCACCGCCCTCCTGGTTGGCCGCGGCCAGGAAATCGGCCTGCTTCGGGGTCAGCGCGGTGCGGGTCTGGCTGAAGATCACCTCCAGCGTCGGCACCAGCGGCGCATCGCCCTTCACTGCAAATCCCACGCCCAGGATCAGCAGCGCGTGGACCAGCACCGACAGCGCGATGGTCGCCCCCAGCCGCTGCGCTTCGCGTGGCGGCGGGGGCAGGACGGCAGACGCGGCGTGCATCAGCGCAGGCCGGCCTCGAGTGCGTCGAACAGGGTGCCGGCAATGTTCAGGCCGTACTGTGCATCCAGCTCGCGCACGCAGGTCGGGCTGGTCACGTTGACCTCGGTCAGGTAATCGCCGATCACGTCCAGGCCGACGAAGCGCATGCCACGGCGCTTCATTTCCGGGCCGACCTGGGCGGCGATCCAGCGGTCGCGCTCGCTCAGCGGGCGGCCTTCGCCGCGACCGCCGGCGGCCAGGTTGCCGCGGAACTCGTCACCCTGCGGGATGCGCGCCAGGCAGTAGTCCACCGGTTCGCCATCGACCAGCAGGATGCGCTTGTCGCCGGCGCTGATATCGGGAATGAACTTCTGCGCCAGCGCCAGCTTGCGGCCGCCGTCGGTCAGCGTTTCCAGGATCACGTTCAGGTTCGGATCGCCCTGGCCGCTGCGGAAGATCGAGCGCCCGCCCATCCCGTCCAGCGGCTTCAGCACGGCCTGGCCGTGTTCCAGGGCGAAGGCCTTCAGCGCCTTGGCGTCGCGGCTGACCAGGGTCGGCGGGCAGCATTGCGGGAACAGCAGGGCGGCCAGCTTCTCGTTGTAGTCGCGCAGGCCCTGCGGGTTGTTGACCACGCAGGCGCCGGCGGCGGCGGCCACGTCCAGCACCTGGGTGTCGTAGACGTACTCGGCGTCGACCGGCGGATCCTTGCGCATCAGCACGATCTGGCCCGGGCCGAATTCGGTACGGCTGAATGCGCCCAGCTCATACCAGCCGGCCGGGTCGTCGCGCACCTGCAACGGCGCGGTCTGGGCCACCGCCACGCCGCCTTCCAGGGCCAGTCCGCCCGGCCGCACGTAGTGCAGGGCATGGCCGCGGCGCTGGGCTTCCAGCAGCATGGCGAAGGTGGTGTCCTTGGCGATCTTGATGTGGGCGATGGGGTCCATCACCACGATGACGTTCAACGGCATGGGCGCACCTGTCAGGCAAGGCGTTGATGGTAGCGGCAACGCCGCCCGCGTGCCTGCCTGCCGCACCGCAACGCAGCGTCCGCCTGGCGGCAGCGCAGTCATTGCGAACCCGGTCACGTTCAGCAGGGCGCCACGCCCCGCGTGGTGGGGCGGCCTTGAAGCGGGCGCGGAAAGTGCGATATAGATACGCTTTCGTAGCGGCCCCCGCCAAAGATCGGGCCGTTCGCTTGGGGATAGGCAATGACTGAAAACACGACTGCGGGCGGGGAACTCGCAGGACTCCGGGTGATGGTCATCGATGATTCGAAGACCATCCGCAGGACTGCGGAAACGCTGCTCAAGCGCGAAGGCTGCGAGGTGGTCACCGCCACCGACGGCTTCGAGGCGCTTGCGAAGATCGCAGACCAGCAACCGCAGATCATCTTCGTCGACATCATGATGCCGCGCCTGGACGGGTATCAGACCTGCGCGCTGATCAAGGGCAACCAGCTGTTCAAGGCGACCCCGGTGATCATGCTGTCGTCCAAGGATGGTCTGTTCGACAAGGCGCGGGGACGCATCGTCGGCTCGGAGCAGTACCTGACCAAGCCTTTCACGCGCGAAGAACTGCTGGGTGCCATCCGCACATACGTCAACGCCTGACCAGGGGGGAAAGGCACAATGGCTCGTATCGTCCTGATCGAGGATTCACCGACCGACCGCGCGGTGTTCAGCCAGTGGCTGCGCCGTGCCGGCCACGAAGTGCTGGAAGCGGACAACGCCGAGGACGGCCTGCAGCTGGTGCGTGACCAGGTGCCGCAGCTGGTGCTGATGGACGTGGTGCTGCCCGGCATGAGTGGTTTCCAGGCGACGCGGGCGATGGCCCGTGACGCGGCGATCAAGCACATCCCGGTGATCATCGTCAGCACCAAGGCGATGGAAACCGACAAGGCCTGGGGGCTGCGCCAGGGCGCGGCCGATTACATCGTCAAGCCGCCGCGCGAGGATGAACTGATCGCGCGGATCAACGAACTGGTGACCTGATGCGCTCGCCCTTCGACATCCTGGAAGCCTACGAACGGCGCAGCCTGGCCCATGCGGTGCAGCTGCCCGAACGCCAGTTCGCCCAGGACCTGTGGCGTGGCGTGGGCTACCGCGTCGGCCAGCGCCGGCTGGTGTCCGATTTCCGCGAAGTGGTGGAAATCGTGCCGATGCCGCCGGTCACCGCGGTGCCCTGTGCCCAGCCCTGGCTGCTGGGCGTGGGCAACCTGCGCGGCAACCTGTTTCCGGTGGTGGACCTGAAGTACTTCCTGGAAGGCACGCGCACCGTGCAGCAGGAAGGCCAGCGCGTGCTGATCATGCGCCAGGCCGGTGGCGACGTTGCACTGACCATCGACGAACTGTTCGGCCAGCGCAGCTTCGAACAGGACCAGCAGATTGCGGCCGGCACGCTGGCCGAAGGGCGTTATGGCCACTTCGTCGATCGTGCCTTCCATGCCGACGGCCATGACTGGGGCGTGTTCTCGCTCTCGCTGCTGTCGCGCACCCCTGAATTCCGGCAAGCCGCGGCCTGAGGCCGGGCATCGCCCCCTGCATTGAAGATCGAGGTTGAACGATGAGTACTGCTTCGGACGCCACCAAGACCGGCAAGCTGCGGCTGGGCGGCAGCAACCTCTGGTTGTTCCTGCTGCTGGCATCGATGATCCTGTTCGGCGTCAATACCGGCGTCGCCACCTGGCAGGGCAGCCGCCTGGCCGACGCCGGCTCCAAGGCCGCCGATCTGCAGGTGCTGTCGCAACAGCTGGCCAACCAGGGCCGTGATGCCGTCGGCGGCAACGCCCAGGCCTTTACCGCCTTCAAGGCCACCCGCAACGCGATCGAACAGAATGTGTCGACGCTGCAGGGCCGTTACGGCAAGGAACCGGGCGTGTCCGGGGCCATCGCCAAGCTGGGCGAAACCTGGGCGCCGCTGGGCAAGCAGGCCGGCCAGCTGGTGGCCAGCGAGCCGGCGGTGCTGGCCCTGGCCGGCAACGCCAACAACTTCACCGGCGCGGTGCCGGGCCTGCAGGCCCAGCTGAACGAGCTGGTGCGCGCGATGTCCGCCTCCGGTGCGCCGTCGGCGCAGGTGTACAGCGCACTGCAGCAGGTGGTGGTGGCCGGTTCGATGGCCCGCCGCGTGACCGAAATGCGTGCCGGCGGCAGCGCCGCGGCGACCTCCGGTGATGCACTGGCGCGTGATATCACCGTGTTCTCGCAGGTGCTCGATGGCCTGCGCAACGGCAACGAAGAACTGGGCATCACCGCTGTGCGCGGTGCCGCCGCCGTGGCCGCGCTGGAGCAGTCGCAGCAGAAGTGGGAAGCGATGAAGCAGGACGCCGATGCGATCCTGGCCAGCTCGCGCCAGCTGTTTGCGGCGCAGTCGGCGGCCACCGCGCTGGGCCAGGGCTCGGCGCATATGCTCGATGACAGCCGCAAGCTGTTCGACGCCTTCTCCTCGTTCGGCTCGGTGTCCGACACCCGCCTGTTCCCGAACTTCTGGATCGGCGTGGTGTCCGGTGCGCTGTCGCTGATCGCGATCATCGGCTTCGTCTCCACCAACGTGCGCAGCCGCTCACGCGAGCAGGAACTGCGCTACCAGACCCAGGTGGAGTTCAACAGCCGCAACCAGCAGGCGATCATGCGGCTGCTGGACGAAATCTCCTCGCTGGGTGAGGGCGACCTGACCGTCAAGGCCTCGGTGACCGAGGACATGACCGGCGCCATTGCCGACGCGATCAACTACGCTGTCGATGAACTGCGTCACCTGGTGACCACCATCAACGACACCTCGGCCAAGGTCGCCGTGTCCACCCAGGAAACCCAGGCCACGGCCATGCAGCTGGCAGAGGCCGCCGGCCACCAGGCCAACCAGATCACCTCGGCCTCGGACCGCATCGGCGAAATCGCGGCGAGCATCGAACAGGTATCGCGCAACTCGGCCGAGTCGGCCGACGTGGCACAGCGTTCGGTGGTGATCGCCGCCGAGGGTGCCGGCGTGGTGCGCGAGACCATCCAAGGCATGGACCAGATCCGCGACCAGATCCAGGAAACCTCCAAGCGCATCAAGCGCCTGGGCGAGTCGTCGCAGGAAATCGGCTCGATCGTGGAACTGATCAACGACATTTCCGAGCAGACCAACATCCTGGCGTTGAACGCCGCCGTGCAGGCGGCCTCGGCAGGTGAAGCCGGCCGCGGTTTCGCGGTCGTGGCCGACGAAGTGCAGCGCCTGGCAGAACGTACCTCGGGTGCGACCCGACGCATCGAGAACCTGGTGCAGGCCATTCAGGCCGATACCAATGAAGCGGTGACGTCGATGGAACAGACCACCGCCGAAGTGGTGTCCGGTGCGCGCCTGGCCGAGGACGCCGGCACCGCGCTGACCGAGATCGAGCGCGTGTCCAACGCCCTGAACACCCTCATCAAGAACATCTCCATCGCCGCCCAGCAGCAGTCCGCCGCGGCCTCGGACATCACCCGCACCATGGGCGTGATCCGGCAGATCACCGGCCAGACCTCGCAGGGTGCCGGGCAGACCGCCGAATCGATCGGCCACCTCGCGCAGCTGGCGGCGGACCTGCGTCGTTCGGTCGCCGACTTCAAGCTGCCGGCGTGACGCGGGCAGGGCGGCGAGCAAGGAACCAGTCGATGAAGCATTTCCATTCCCCACGCCAGAACTCGCGCGGCCTCCGCGCGGCGGCGAACGGAGCGCGTCCATGAGCAGTCTGCGCGATGCGATGAGCCACGCAGCGCTGGGCTGGGTCAAGCCCGAGCTGGACGAGACCCTGCGCCAGGTGCGCAACGAGGTCGAGTACTACGCGGAAGATCCGACCGATGCCAGCCGCATGCGCATCTGCGCCGGCTATCTGCACCAGGTGCAGGGCACCCTGCGCATGGTCGAGCTGTACGCCCCGGCGATGGTGGCCGAGGAGCTGGAACAGCTGGCCAACGCCATCGGTGGCGGTCACGTGTCCGATCGCGATGAAGCGTGCGCGACCCTGATGCGCGGCAGCGTGCTGCTGCCCGACTATCTGGAGCGCCTGCAGAACGGTCACCGCGACATTCCGATCGTGCTGATGCCGCTGCTCAACGAGATCCGCGCCGCGCGCGGCGAAGAGGGCGTGCATGACAGCGTGCTGCTGGCCTTCGCGCCGGACAGCATCACCGCCACCGAAGCCGAGCTGGACCATGCCCGTGGCAGCCTGAGTGGCCGCAACCGCGAGCTGCTCGATACCGTAGGCAGCGCGGTGAAGGAAGAACTGCTGCGCATCAAGGATGCGCTGGACCTGCACCTGCGCACCGGTGGTGCGCCGGAACAGCTGCAGACCCAGGCCAACGAGCTGGGCGCGGTGGCCGATACGCTGGGCATGATGGGCCTGGGCGTGGCCCGTGGCGTGGTCGTGCAGCAGCGCGACGCGCTGCGCGGCGTGGTCGAGGGCCGCCAGCAGATCGACGAAAACCTGCTGCTGGATATCGCCGGCGCGCTGCTCTACGTTGATGCCTCTCTGGATGACCAGGTTGCCCACCTGGGCGCCGGTGGCAGTGGTGAGGACGACCCGAGCGCAGTGGAAAACCGGCGTACGGTGGAGGTGCTGGCGCACGAAGCCATCGCCAATTTCGCCGCGGCGCGCGAGCACTTCGTCGCCTTCATCGAAACCAGCTGGAACCATGCCGAACTGCAGGACGTGCCGCGCCTGCTCGGCGATGTCGCCGGTGCGCTGCGCATGCTCGACCTGGGCACCGCCGCCGACTACCTGCGCGGCGTGCAGCAGTACATCGAGGCCGAGCTGATCGGCCGCCAGCGCGTGCCCAGTGGCCGCCAGCTGGACACGCTGGCCGATGCCATGGCCAGCCTGGAGTACTACCTCGAAGCCCTGCGTGACCGTCGGCCGGGCCGCGAGGACATTCTTGAAATCACCCGCAGCAGCCTGGAAGCACTGCGCTACTGGCCACTGCCCGAGCGCACAGACGGCGCACCGGCGGCCGCCGCGCTGCAGGCGGTCGAGCGCGAGCCGATCGACCTGCACGGCAGCCCGTTGCAGCCGGAGCACGTTGATATCCCCGTGCAGCAGGCCGCTCCCTCCCCGGGCGCGGTGCCGCTGCCGCTGCCGGACTTCACCTTCGATCCGCCGCCGGTGGTGGCGGACAACCCGCTGATGTTCGATGCTGCCGGCCATTCCGTTGCCGCGGCCATGGCGACGGCGTCCACCACCGATGCCGAGTCGCCACTGGTGTTTGCCGCCTCCAGCGCGCCCGCACCGGAGGTGCCGCAATGGGACCTGGCGCCGTTCTATCCGGATGCCGAACCGCTCGCGCCGTCTTCCGACGAACGCAGCCCGACCTTCGCCAGCTTTGATCCGGTCAGCTTCGAGCTGGCCGACGCCGGGCAGGACGCCACGCCGCAGTGGACGCTGTCCGAAGCGCCGCTGCCGGTGCAGGACGAGGTCTCCATGCCGGAGGCCGACGACGCAGTTGCCGCACCGGCAGTCAGCGTCGCCGCGATCGATGCCGCACCGGTGTTCGATCCGGTGATGGCCGAGCACGACGCGGCTGCCGCGACCGATGAGGTGGTGTTCCGCTTCGACGCCGAGGCGCTGGACAATGCCGACGACGTGCTGTCGCTGCATGCGATGGAGACGCTGGCGCTGGAGGACGACACCGATCTGCACGCGCCGCTGCAGCAGGTCGATGCCGAAGCCGCCTTGCCGGTCGAAGACGTGCCGCTGGCGGCGGTAGCCGATGCCGCTGCCGACGAGGTGCCGGCGCCGGCGGTGTCGGTGATCGACATCGACACCATCGCCCCGATTGATTTCAGCGAAGCCGACGCCCAGTTCTTCGCCGAACTGAGCGCGGCTGCGGCCGACTTCGACCCGCAGGCGGCGGCTGTACCGGCCGATGCCGGAGCCGGCGCCGCCCCCGAAGCCGGCTTCGAGGCCGGTTTTGATGACGATGCCGAAAACATCGACGAGGACATCCGCGAGGTGTTCCTTGAAGAGTTCGATGATGAGCTGGCCAACCTCGGCGCACTGTTGCCGGCGTGGCGCATGCAGCCGGACAACACCGACCGGCTGCGGCCGATCCGGCGCATCTTCCACACCCTCAAGGGCAGTGGCCGCCTGGTGGGCGCACGCACCCTGGGCGAGTTCGCCTGGAAGATCGAGAGCATGCTCAACCGCGTGCTCGAGGGTACGCGCCCGGCCTCGCCGGCGGTGCTGGCGATGGTCGATCATGCCCATGCCGCGCTGCCGCAGCTGAACGCCGCGTTGCGCCATGGCCAGCGCATCAGCGTCGACCTGCAGGCGATGCAGGCCATTGCCGACCGCGTGGGCGCCGGTGAGGAAACCTTCTACGTGCCGCTGCCGGTTGCGGCCGCGCCGCTCGCACCGAAGGTCGAGGCCGAGGTAGAGGGCGAGGACGAGATCAGCCGCCTGCTCGAGGCCGAAGCCATCGCTTCGACGCAGCCCGGATCGGAGGCGGACCCGGCGCTGGAAGCGGCGGGGACCCCGGCCAATATCGACAGCGTGCTGCGCGAGATCCTCGAAGCCGAAGTCGAAGTGCACCAGACGACGCTGCTGAACTGGTTGCGCTCGGCCCAGCACGCGCCGCAGCCGGTCAGCGATGCACTGCTGCGTGCGGTGCACACCATGAACGGCGCCTTCGCGATGACCGAGGTGCCGGAAATCACCGCGGTTACCGGCGGTGCCGAGTCGTACATCAAGCGTGCCTTGGCCGCAGACGTGGTGCCCGGAGACGAGGGCGTGTCCGCGCTGGACGCCACCGCGCAGGCGATCACCGCCACCATGGAGGCGCTGCAGGCCGAGCAGCCGCGCATCGCGCCGCAGCCGGCGCTGGTGCAGCGCCTGCTGGCGCTGGCCGGCGAGCTGCCCGAAGCGCGTTGGCCGATGGCCGGCTTGGAAGAGGACGAGGGCGATCTGGCGCTGGACGCGGACGCCGACGTCGATGCGCAGGCCGCGCCGGAACTGGAGCCGGTTGCAGCCGATGCTTCGTCGGAGCAGACCACCGCGCCGGTCGAGGAGAGCGATCTGCAGGTGGTCGAACTGACCGGCAGCGATGATCTCTCGCGCTACTTCGACGCTGGATGGCCGTCGGTGCCTGCCGAGGGTGAGCCTTCGGCGGCCGTCGATGAATCGATTGAGATCGATTCACTGCAGGTGCAGGGCAGCGATGCCGGCATCGCCGAAGACGTGCTGGAAGCAGCGCCCGCGGCGCCGCTGGTCGACGCGGCCGACCTGACCGTGATCGATGACCTCTCGCCGTATCTCGATGCCAGCGCGCTGCCGGTGGATGACCGCGATGTGGAGGAGCCTGTCGCGGTCGACGAAGTTGACGCAATTGGCCTGAATAGGCGTTCGCCCGGCGACCTTGAGGTTGCCGACGACGAAGCCCACGACGACGCTGCTGCACTGCCACTCGACAGCGAGCTGTCGAGCCTGCAGGATGAAATGGCTGCGCCGGGGTTTGCCGAACCGGTCTCGCTGGAAGCCGCGCTCGAGGCCGGCCTGCACGTGATCGACGAAGAACAGCCCCTGGCCGACGACGGGCAATGGCCCGTGCTCGGCCTGCAGGCCAGCGAACTCGCGCCGGGCGAGGCAGATGCCTTTGCCGAGGATGCGGACGTCGGCGGGGAGGCGGCGGTCGGTGAAGGAGAGAGCGCCGACCAGCCGTCCCCGGCGACGGTGGATGAAGACAGCGCCGCAGACGCACCGCAGGACACCCTCGCGCCGGTGCGCTTCTTCGAACTGGAAGAGGCGCCAGGCCAGCCGCATCCGACGGCTGATGCACCCGCCGCTGAGGCCGTGGTGCCGGTCCTGCCGTCTGCTGACGCCGCCGAGATCGACGCAGCGGCCATCGCCGCCACGGCCGCCCCGGCGCTGGACGACAGCGCCGATGCACTCGACTTCAGCGTGTACGACCGCGAACTGGTCGACATCTTCGTCGAGGAAGGCAAGGATCTGCTTGACCACTGCGATGGCCTGATCAGCGAGCTGCGCGACGCACCGCAGGACCGGGAGGCGCTGGCAGGGCTGCAGCGCGACCTGCACACCCTGAAGGGTGGCGCGCGCATGGCCGGCATCAACGCCATCGGCGATCTGGGCCACAGCATCGAATCGCTGCTGGAAGCAGTGGCCGCCGGCCGTACCGAGATCGAGCGCCGCGACGTGCAGCTGCTCGAGCGTGGTTTCGACCGTCTGCACCAGATGTTGACCCGTACCGGCGCCCATCGCGTGGTGGAGCCGGCGCAGGACCTGGTGGAGGCGTTTGAGGTCCGCACCACTACCGATATCGCCGCAGCCGTGGCGGCTGCCAGCGCAGCCATCGTGACCGGCGTCGAGGAAACCGCATCGGCACCGGTCGCAGGTTCGGTGCCGGCACTGCTGGATGCGCCGTTGTCGGCACCGCTGCCGGTCGAGGGCACGGTCGATGAAGATCCGCTCGCGCGTCCGCAGCAGGAACAGGTCCGCGTGCGCGCCGACCTGCTTGATCGCCTGGTCAACCATGCCGGTGAAGTGGCGATCTACCGCTCGCGCCTGGAACAGCAGCTGGGTGCCTTCCGTGGCGCGATGGGCGAGCTGGAACGCACCAATGCGCGACTGCGCGACCAGCTGCGCCGCCTCGACCTGGAAACCGAGGCGCAGATCGTCGCCCGCTACCAGCGCGAGCAGGACCAGGCCGACCAGAAGTTCGATCCGCTGGAGCTGGACCGCTTCTCCACCCTGCAGCAGCTCAGCCGCGCGCTGAACGAATCGGCGGCCGACCTTGGCGGCCTGCAGGGTGTGCTGGACGATCTGTCGCGGCAGTACGATTCGCTGCTGCAACAGCAGTCGCGGGTCAGCTCGGAACTGCAGGACGGCCTGATGCGTGCGCGCATGGTGCCGTTCGATGGCCTGGTGCCGCGCCTGCGCCGCGTGGTCCGCCAGTCGGGCATGGATACCGGCAAGCAGGTGCACCTGACCCTGGAAGGCACCCACGGCGAACTGGACCGCAATGTGCTCGACCGCATGGTCGCGCCGCTGGAACACATGCTGCGCAACTCGGTGGCGCACGGTCTGGAAGCGCCGGAACAGCGTCGTGCCGCCGGCAAGCCGGAGGAAGGCGAGATCGCCATCCGCCTGCATCGCGAAGGCTCGGAAATCGTGCTGGAAGTGGCCGATGACGGCGCCGGCCTGGACCGCGAAGCGATCCGCCGCCGTGCCATCGACCGTGGCCTGCTGGGCGCCGACGCGCAGCCCAACGAACAGGAACTGGACAACCTGATCTTCGCCTCCGGCTTCAGCACCGCCGACCAGGTCAGCCAGCTGGCCGGCCGCGGCGTGGGCATGGACGTGGTGCGCAACGAAGTGCGCCAGCTCGGCGGCTCGGTCGACATCCAATCGGTGCGTGGCCAGGGCGTGCGCTTCACCCTGCGCCTGCCGCAGACGCTGGCGGTCACCCAGGCGGTGTTCGTGCAGATCGGTGAAACCACCTTCGCCGTGCCGGTGGCCTCGGTCAGTGGTATCGGCCGCCTGTCGCGCGAGCGTTTCGAAGCCGCCGACAGCAGCTACCGCTACAGCGGCGAAGACTACCCGCTGTACGACCTCGGCAGCCTGGTCGGGCAGGCCCCGGCGCGTGCCGATGGCCAGGACCAGGTGCCGCTGCTGCTGGTCCGCGCCGGCGACCTGCGCGCTGCGGTGGCGATCGACCAGGTGCTCGGCAACCGCGAAATCGTGGTCAAGCCGGTCGGCCTGCAGATCGCCTCGGTACCGGGCATCTACGGCGCCACCATCACCGGCGATGGCCGTGTGGTGGTGATCCTGGACGTGGCGCCGCTGGTGCGCCGTTTCCTGGCCAACCCGACGCTGCCGGTGCTGGCCAACGCGCCGCGCCAGGAGCGCCAGGTGCCGCTGGTGATGGTGGTGGACGACTCGCTGACCATGCGCAAGGTCACCGGGCGCATCCTCGAACGCCACAACTTCGAGGTCAGCGTCGCCCGCGATGGCGTGGAAGCACTGGAACGGCTGGAAGAACGCGTGCCGGACCTGATGCTGCTGGACATCGAAATGCCGCGCATGGACGGCTACGAGCTGGCCACTGCCATGCGCGCCGATCCGCGCTACAAGGACGTGCCGATCGTGATGATCACCTCGCGCAGCGGCGACAAGCACCGCCAGCGCGCCTTCGAGATTGGTGTCCAGCGCTACCTGGGCAAGCCGTACCAGGAGTTGGACCTGATGCGTAACGTGTACGACCTGCTGGGGATCGCCCGTGTCCGTGAGTGAAGCCCATCCGGCTCCGGCCGTTGCCCTGCTGGCCCGCCCTGGCGCGGCGCGCGAGCGCCTGCGTGAGGCGCTGGCGCACGCCGATGTGCAGCTGGTGCTGGAAGACGATCCGAACGGCCTGGAACCGCAGGCACTGCAGGCCGCGCATCCGCAGTTCGTGGTGATCGCCCTGGAGGCCGCCATCGAGGATGCGCTGGAGCGCCTGGAGCCGGTGCTGTCGGCGCCGGACCTCACGCTGGTGTTCGATGAAGCCGAACTGGCCGCGCGCCGGGACGGCTGGGAAGCGCAGCGCTGGGGTCGTCATCTGGCCGCCAAGTTGCACGGCCACCAGCAGGTGCTGCCGCCCGGTGCAGAGGAAGAACCGAGCCTGCAGCTGGAACCGGGTCACCCGGCGCCAGCACCGGCTCCGCGCGAAGAAGCCCTGCAGCCGCACCTGGACCAGGCCGTAAGCTGGGCCGACGAGGTGCCCGCGGACAGCCTGTACTCGCCACCGGCACAGCTGCGCGAGCCGATCGCGCTGGAGCAGGCGTTGTCCGCACTGCAGCCGGTGCTGCCCGAACTGCCTGAAGCACCGCCGCTGCCGGTGCCGCCGGAGGTCACGCCCGCGCTCCCGGTGGCGCCGCCGATTTCCTTCGACCACACCGCGTGGTCGCTGGTCGAGGACAGCTCCGGCGACCACGCATCTGCCGACGGCTCGCGCAACACGGCGGATGAACAAGCATCGCCCGCATTCGATACCGATCACCTGAGCCTGGTCGATCTGGACGCGGCGGGGCCGGTGGGCGCCCGCGCTGCATCGCTGCTGGTGCTGGCCGGCATCGGTGGCCCCGATGCGCTGCGTCGCCTGCTCGGCGCGCTGCCGGCCACGCTCAGCGTGCCGGTGCTGGTGCATATGCGCCTTGATGGGGGCCGTTACGGCAACCTGGTCAAGCAGATGGCGCGGGTGTCGCCGCTGCCGGTGCAGCTGGCAGAAGCCGGCCAGCGCGCCGTGCCCGGCGAGGTGCACGTTCTGGCCGATGACATCGGCGTACACGTGGCCAGCGATGGCCTGCATTTCCGGACCGATGCCGAAGGCATCGCGATCGCGGCGCTGCCGGCCGAGCACACCGCGCTGGTGCTGCTCAGCGGTGCCGACCTGGGCCATGTCGGCCCGGCGCTGGATCTGGCCGCTGCCGGTGCGTGGGTGGCTGGGCAGGTGGGTGAAGGCTGCTATGACCCGGCTGCAGCCACGGCCGTGGTTGCCGCCGGCAGCGTGGCCGGCGAGCCACAGGCGCTGGCGCAGGCGATTGCTGCGCGCTGGGGCGGGGAAGACGACAACGGAGAAGCACCGTGAGCTATGCCAGCAATGATGAAATCCGCGGCGTCCTGATCCAGGCCGGCAACGAACGCGTGTTGCTGCCCAATGCCACGGTGGCGGAAATGATGTCGCGCGTGCCGGTGCAGCCAGTGGCCGATGCGCCGCGCTGGCTGGTTGGCGAGATCGGCTGGCATGGCTGGCAGGTGCCACTGGTGTCGTTCGCGCGCCTGTCCGGGCTGGGCGAGGAGGCGGTGGTCGGTCATAACAAGGTGGTGGTGCTCAAGGCCCTGAGCGGCAACGCCCAGCGCCCGTACTACGCACTGCTGACACAGAATTTTCCGCAGCTGATCTCGGTGCCGCGCGACGGCCTGCTGGCCGACGCCTCCGAGGAGACCCTGCCGCAGATCGTGCATATGCGCGTGCTGCTGGGCGAGCAGAGTGCGCTGCTGCCGAACCTGGACGCACTGGAAGCGGCGCTGGATTCGCTGGCCGCCTGATCAACAGACGGTAGTGCCGGCCGCTGGCCGGCAACCTCATGATCCCGCGGATGCCGGCCAGCGGCCGGCACTACCACGAATCCGCGTTACCCCAGATCCCCCAGACGCGCCTGCAGCGCCGCGATCGCGGCCAAGCCTGCCGTTTCCGTGCGCAGGATGCGCGGGCCCAGCTGCAGCCCCTGGAACCCGGCCGCCGCCAACTGGTCACGGTCGCGCGGTGACCAGCCGCCCTCCGGGCCAATCGCAATTCCGCCGGGCATGGCCCGGCGCTACCGCAGGCGTTGCGGATTCCCGGTAGTGCCGGCCGCTGGCCGGCAACCCCGTATTCCCGTGGATGCCGGCCAGCGGCCGGCACCACCACGAATCAGCCTTACCCCAGATCCCCCAGCCGCGCCTGCAGCGCTGCGATCGCGGCCAAGCCTGCGGTTTCCGTGCGCAGGATGCGCGGGCCCAGCTGCAGCCCCTGGAATCCCGCCGCCGCCAACTGGTCACGGTCGCGCGGTGACCAGCCGCCCTCCGGGCCAATCGCAATCACGATGCCACCGGCCGGCGCCGCATCCAGCGTCGACAGGCGATGCGCGCCCTGCGGGTCCAGGGTCAGCCGCAGGGTCTGGGCCGGCAGCGCTGCAGCCGCCTGCGCCAGCGACAGCGGCGAACCGACCTGCGGGATGCGTGCGCGCCCGGACTGGCCACAGGCCGAGGTCACCACGTTGTTCCAGTGCGCAACCCGCTTCTCTGCGCGGGCGGCGTCGAGCTTCACCTCGGTGCGTTCGGCATTGACCGGAATGATCGCGGCCACACCCAGTTCGGTCGCCTTCTGCAGGATCAGGTCCATCTTCTCGCCACGGGCAATGCCCTGCAGCAGGGTGATCGCCAGCGGCGATTCGTTGTCCACCGCCTGCACCGCGTCGATGCGCACCTGCACCTCGCGCTTGCCGGCCACGGTCAGCGTCGCGCTGTAGTCGTGGCCGTCGCCGTTGAACAGCACGCAGCTGTCACCTTCGCGCAGGCGCATCACGCGGACCAGGTGGTTGGCGGCTTCTTCGGGCAGGGTCACGGTCTGGCCGCTGTGCAGCGGCAGGTCGATGGGGCAGCGGGTCACGCGCATGCAATGGCCTCGTCAATGGCGGCCAGCGTGGTATGTGCCAGCAGCTCCAGTTGTTGATCATCCACACAGTAAGGTGGCATCCAGTACAGCACGTCGCCCAGCGGGCGCAGCACCACGCCGCGCTTCAACGCCGCCTTGTAGGCGTGCAGGCCCAGCCGCAGCGCCGGGTCGAACGGCGTGCGCCTGTTGCCGTCGCGCGACAGTTCGAAGGCCACCACCATCCCGGCCTGGCGCACGTCGGCCACGTGCGGGTGGTCATTGAACGGCGCGGCCAGCGTGCCCATCACCGAAGCGATGCCACGGTTGCGGGTAATCACATCGTCGTCGCGGAAGATGTCCAGCGTCGCCAGCGCAGCGGCGCAGGCCAGCGGGTTGCCGGTGTAGCTGTGCGAATGCAGGAAGGCGCGCTCGCGTGAATCGTCAAGGAAGGCGTCGTACAGCGCCTGCGTGGCCAGCACCGCGGCCAGCGGCAGGAAGCCGCCGGTCAGGCCCTTGGACAGGCACATCAGGTCCGGCATCACCCCGGCCTGCTCGCAGGCGAACAGGGTGCCGGTGCGGCCGAAACCGGTGGCGATCTCATCGGCGATCATGAACGCGCCATGGGCATCGCACAGCTCGCGCACCCGCTGCAGGTACACCGGGTCGTGCATGCGCATGCCACCGGCACATTGCAGGCGCGGCTCCAGGATCACCGCGCAGATCTCACCCGGATGCTGGTCGAACAGCGTGGCCAGGCCATCGGCGGCCTGCCGCGCACGGTCGGCGGCACTCTGGCCCGGCTCGGCCAGGTAAGCGTCGGGTGAGGGGGCGAACAGGCCTTCGGCCAGCAGCGGGGCATACACGCGCCGGTACAGCGGGATGTCGGCCATCGCCAGTGCGCCGAGGGTCTCGCCGTGGTAGCCGTTCTCCAGCGCGACGAAGCGGGTGCGCCGTGACTCGCCACGGTTCTGGAAATACTGGAAGGCCATCTTCAATGCCACTTCCACGCCGGCCGAACCGTTGTCGGCGTAGAACACCTTGGCCAGCGGCGCGCGGCCGGGCTGGCGCGGCGCAAGCGCCAGCAGGCGCTCGGCCAGGGTGATCGCCGGCTCGTGGCCGAAGCCGGCCAGCATCACCTGTTCCAGCTGCCCGGCCTGGGCGGCGATGGCGCCGCCGATGCGCGGTTCCGCATGGCCGAACAGGTTGGTCCACCAGCTGCTGACCGCGTCCAGGTAGCGGTTGCCATCGTGATCGATCAGCCATGCGCCTTCGCCACGGGCGATCGGCACCAGCGGCAGGGTGTGCGGGTGCTCGCGCATCTGCGTGCACGGGTGCCACAGCACCTGCAGGTCGCGTTGCCGCCAGTGCTGGGCCAGCGGGGAGGGGGTTGGGTCTGCTAGCATTTCGGGCTCATGAACATGTTGCTGCCTGCACATTCTATCGGCCCCGGCGCGTGCGCCGGCCGCCGCGGAGATTCCGCATGAACGATGACCGTGGCGGCCGTCGCTTGCCGATCATCCATCGGATCACCGACGAGGAGAACGGCCCCTTCCAGCGCCAGCACCTGGACCTGGAGTTCTCCAATGGCGAACGCCGGCGCTTCGAGCGCCTGGTCAGCCGCGGCCATGGCGCGGTGGTGGTGGTGCCGATGCTCGACGACCAGACCGTGCTGCTGGTGCGTGAATACGCAGCGGGCATGCACCGCTACGAGCTGGGCCTGGTCAAGGGCCGGATCGACGCCGGCGAGAGCCCCGAGCAGGCCGCCGATCGCGAACTGAAGGAAGAGGCCGGTTACGGTGCGCGCCGGGTCGACGTGCTGCGCGCGATGACCCTGGCCCCGACCTACATGAGCCACCAGTCGTGGCTGGTGGTGGCCCGCGATCTGTATCCGGAGAAGCTGGCCGGCGACGAGCCGGAGGAACTGGAAGTGGTGCCGTGGAAGCTGGCCGAGCTGGACCAGCTGATGCTGCGCGAGGACTTCTCCGAGGGACGCTCGCTGGCGGCGCTGTTCATCGCCCGGCAGTGGCTGCAGGGAAGCCGATGATCAAGCTGACCACGGACCTGCGCGAGACCGCCATCGCCATCGCCCAGCAGGCCGGGCAGGCCATCATGCAGGTGTATGCCGAGGGTTTCGAGGTACAGGTCAAGGCCGACGACAGCCCGGTCACCGCCGCCGACCTGGCCGCCAACCAGGTCATCGAGCAGGGCCTGCGCCAGTTGACCCCGGACCTGCCGATCCTGTCCGAGGAGTCGCTGCAGGTGGGCTGGGAGCAGCGCCGCCACTGGGGCGCGTACTGGCTGGTCGACCCGCTCGACGGCACCCGCGAGTTCGTCAAGCGCAACGGCGAATTCAGCGTCAACATCGCACTGATCTACCAGGGCGCACCGGCGTTCGGCGTGGTGCTGGCGCCGGTCACCGGCATCGTCTGGCACGCCCTGCGCGGCGAGCTGGCCTATCGCCGCCAGGGCCTGCACGACACCGTGCTGCGCACCCGCACACCGGCCACCGCTCCGCTGCGGGTTGCCGCCAGCCGCTCGCACCGCTCGCCGCAGACCGAGGCGCTGCTGGCGCGCATGGGGCGCATCGAAACCATCGCCCAGGGCTCGTCGCTGAAGTTCTGCCGGATCGCCGAAGGCGGCCTGGACGTCTATCCGCGGCTGGGCCCGACCTCCGAATGGGATACCGCCGCCGGCCAGTGCGTGCTGCATGCCGCCGGTGGCGCGGTACTGTCGGCGGCAACCGGCAAGCCATTCCGCTACAACCGCCGCGAAACCCTGTTGAACGGCGATTTCATTGCCCTTGGTGACACCAGCCTGCCCTGGCGCGACTGGTTGTCCGACTGACCCTGGAGGCCGCATGAGCGCGCACGACACCCCCACCCCCGGCAGCGCTGCCCAGGAACTGGAACGCCTGCTGGCGATCATGGCGCGCCTGCGTGACCCACAGGGCGGCTGCCCGTGGGACCTGGAACAGACCTTCGCGACCATCGCCCCGTACACCATCGAGGAAGCCTACGAGGTGGCCGATGCGATCGACCGTGGCGACCTTGACGATCTCTGCGACGAACTGGGCGACCTGCTGCTGCAGGTGGTGTTCCATGCGCGCATGGCCGAAGAGCAGGGCGCCTTCGCCTTTGCCGAGGTCGCGCGCGCGATCAGCGACAAGATGCAGCGCCGCCACCCGCACGTGTTCGCCGATGTCAGCGTCGACGACGCCGACGGGGTGATGCGCAACTGGGAGGCGATCAAGCGTGCCGAGCGTGCGGCCAAGGGCGAGCAGGACCGCTCCGCGCTGGCCGGCATCTCGCGCGGCCTGCCGGAATGGCAGCGGGCGGTGAAGCTGCAGTCGCGCGCGGCCAAGGTCGGCTTCGACTGGCCGGGCCCGCTGCCGGTGCTGGACAAGGCCGCCGAGGAGCTGCAGGAACTGCGCGAGGAATTCGAACGCGGCGACATTGCCGGCAACAAGGCACGGTTGCAGGAAGAGCTGGGTGACCTGCTGTTCGTCTGTGCCAACCTGGCCCGGCATGCCGACCTCGATCTGGGCGCCGCGTTGCGCGGGGCCAACCACAAGTTCGAGCGCCGCTTCCGCGCGATGGAAGCGCAGGCGGCAGTGCAGGGCGGAACGTTGGCCGCACTGGATCTGGATGCGCAGGAAGCGCTGTGGCAGCACGCCAAGGCAGCGGAAAAGGCGTGAAGACGCTCGGCCTGTTCCTGCTGACCGCGCTGGCCGAGATCGTCGGCTGCTATCTGCCGTGGCTGTGGCTGCGCAAGGGCGGCAGCGCCTGGCTGCTGCTGCCGGCGGCGGCCAGCCTGGCCCTGTTCGCCTGGCTGCTGACCCTGCACCCGACCGCCAGTGGCCGCGTGTATGCCGCCTACGGTGGCGTGTACATCGGCACCGCGCTGTTCTGGTTGTGGCTGGTCGATGGCATTCGCCCCAGCCGCTGGGATCTGGTCGGCGCCGCGCTGTGCCTGGCCGGCATGGCGGTGATCATGTTCGGCCCGCGCGCCGCCGCACCGTAGCGTCGAGCTTGCTCGACGGTTCCTGCCGCAGCCGAGCAAGCTCGGCTCTACAAGAGCAGGTTGACCAGTCCCCCGGTAGCGTCGAGCTTGCTCGACGGTTCCATGTACACCGGCAGCGCAGGGCCCGCGAAAGGCGCATGATGGGCCTGACCATGGCCCCGGAGCATGCCGATGTCGCGCTTCGCCAGCTTCCGCGAGTTCTATCCGTTCTACCTCAGTGAGCACCGCCATCCGGTCTCGCGCCGGTTGCATTTCATCGGCAGCTGCATGGTGCTGCTGCTGGTCGCCGCCGCCCTCCTGCGCGGTCAGCCGATGCTGCTGCTGCTCGCCCTGCTGTGCGGCTACGGCTTTGCCTGGGTCGGCCATTTCTTCTTCGAGAAGAACCGCCCGGCCACCTTCCGGCACCCGCTGTACTCATTCATCGGTGACTGGGTGATGTTCGCCGACATCCTGCGCGGCCGGGTGCGCTGGTAGCGCTGTGTGCACACCGCATTCACGCGCTATGCTGGGGCCTGGACGTCATAGATAAGGAAAGCGCGATGTTCCCGACCATGTTCTTTACCGTGGTACTGGCCTTCGTGGCCGTGGTGATCCTGTTCAAGGCGGTGCGGATGGTGCCGCAGGGCTACGAATGGACCGTCGAGCGGTTCGGCCGTTACACCCACACCATGACCCCCGGCCTGCACTTCCTGATCCCGATCGTCTACGGCGTCGGCCGCAAGGTGAACATGATGGAACAGGTGCTGGACGTGCCGAGCCAGGAAGTGATCACCAAGGACAACGCCGCCGTGCGCGTGGACGGGGTGGTGTTCTTCCAGGTGCTGGACGCGGCCAAGGCGGCCTACGAGGTGGCCAACCTGGAAGTGGCGATGATCGCCCTGGTGCAGACCAACATCCGTACCGTGATCGGTTCGATGGACCTGGATGAATCGCTCAGCCAGCGCGAGGTGATCAATGCCCAGCTGCTGAGCGTGGTCGACCATGCCACCAATCCGTGGGGCGTGAAGGTCAACCGCATCGAGATCCGCGACATCCAGCCGCCGCGCGATCTGCTCGACGCGATGGCGCGGCAGATGAAGGCCGAGCGCGAGAAGCGCGCACAGATCCTGGAAGCCGAGGGTTCGCGACAGTCGGAAATCCTGCGCGCCGATGGCGAGAAGCAGGCCACCGTGCTGGAAGCCGAAGGCCGCCGCGAGGCTGCATTCCGCGACGCCGAGGCGCGCGAGCGGCTGGCCGAAGCAGAAGCCAAGGCCACCCAGGTGGTCTCGGCGGCGATTGCCGAGGGCGACGTGCAGGCGATCAATTACTTCATCGCGCAGAAGTACGTGGAAGCGTTCAAGGAGCTGGCCAGCTCGCCGAACCAGAAGCTGGTGCTGATGCCGATGGAAGCCAGCGGTGTGATCGGCTCGATCGCCGGCGTGGCCGAACTGGCCAAGCAGGCACTGGGCGACCAGAACAACAAGGCCGCGGGCAAGCGACCGCCGCCGATCGGAGGCTGACATGCGCTGGGACGTTGTGGGCTGGGGCGCATTGGCCTTGCTGCTGTTCGCCGCCGAGGCGCTGGCGCCGGGCGCGTTCATGCTGTGGATCGGCATCGGCGCGGCCGCCGTGTTCGTTCTGGTGGCCGTGTTCAGCGGCATTCCGTTGTTGTGGCAGGTGGTGGCCTTCGTGGTGCTGAGCGTGGTGTCGATCCAGTGTTACCGGCGCTGGGGCAGATCACGGGCGCGGCCCAGCGACCAGCCCCTGCTCAACCGCCGCGCCGAGCAGCTGGTCGGGCGCGTGGTGCCGTTGCAGCAGGGCATTGCCGGCGGGCAGGGCAAGGTCAGCATCGATGACGCGTACTGGCAGGTCAGCGGCCCGGAACTGCAGGCCGGCAGCCTGGTGCGGGTGGTGGCGGTGCAGGGCAGTACGCTGGTGGTCGAGGCGGCAGACCGCCCCGTGTAGCGCCGAGCCCATGCTCGGCTGCTCTTCGTGTGGGAGCCGAGCGTGGGCTCGGCGCTACAGCTCCGCCGCTGCGCTGCGGCACACCTGCCGCCGACCGATCTGGGATAATGGGGATTCTTGTTTCCTCTGCTGCCGGACCCGGTCATGACCCAGAAGACGCTGCTCAACGATACCCACCGCGCCCTCGGCGCCAAGATGGTCGATTTCGGGGGGTGGGACATGCCCATCCACTACGGTTCGCAGCTTGATGAGCATCATCTGGTGCGTCGCGAAGCCGGCGTGTTCGACGTCAGCCACATGACCGTGGTCGACCTGCGCGGCGAGCAGGTCAAGCCGTTCCTGCGCCGCCTGCTGGCCAACTCGATCGACAAGCTGAAGGTGCCGGGCAAGGCGCTGTACTCGTGCATGCTGAATCCGCGCGGTGGCGTCATCGACGACCTGATCGTCTACTACCTGGGCGATGACTTCTTCCGCATGGTCGTCAACGCCTCTACCCGCGAGAAGGACCTGGCCTGGCTGCGCGAGCAGGCGGCACCGTTCGGCGTCAGCGTCGAGCAGCGCCCGGACCTGGCCATCCTCGCCGTGCAGGGCCCGCAGGCACGGCAGAGCGTGATCGGCCTAGCGCGCGACGCCGACCGCGACGCGCTGGCCAAGCTGGGCCGTTTCGCCGCCCTGCAGGCACAGTCCGACGATGGCGTTGAACTGTTCGTGGCCCGCACCGGCTACACCGGTGAGGATGGCTTCGAGATCCTGCTGCCGCAGGACGCGGTGGTCGCGTTCTGGAACCGTCTGCTGGCGGCGGGCGTGAAGCCGGCCGGCCTCGGCGCGCGCGACACCCTGCGCCTGGAAGCCGGCATGAACCTGTACGGCCAGGACATGGACGAGGAGATCAGCCCGTATGAAGCGGCGCTGGCCTGGACTGTGTCGCTGGACGAAGGCCGCGACTTCATCGGCCGTGATGTGCTGGAAGCGCAGAAGGCGGCCGGCAACGCGCGCCAGATGATCGGCCTGGTGATGGACGAGAAGGGCGTGTTGCGCCATGGCCAGGCGGTGACCACCGCCGGCGGCCAGGGCGAGATCCTGTCCGGCACCTTCTCGCCGACGCTGGCCAAGGGCATCGCCTTCGCCCGCGTGCCGGCCGGCGAACTGGGTGAGGTCACCGTCGACATCCGTGGCCGGCAGGTGCCGGTGCGGGTGGTCAAGTTCCCGTTCGTGCGCGAAGGCCAGGCCCAGCCCGGCGTGCTCGCCGACGCCTGATCCAAACATGCCGGACGTCACTGACAGCAGTGGCGGCCGGTTGGTTACACTAGCCCCGTTTTTTCCACCCCTGCATATCTCTGGAGCAGTCCCATGAGCGAGATCCCCGGCGACCTCAAGTTCCTCAAGTCCCACGAGTGGGCCCGTGTCGAAGGCAATGGCCGCGTCACCGTCGGTATTTCCGACCACGCCCAGGGCCTGCTGGGTGACCTGGTCTATGTCGAGCTGCCCGAAGTCGGCGCCGACGCCAAGGCCGGCGAACAGATCGCCGTCGTCGAGTCGGTGAAGGCCGCCTCGGACGTCTACAGCCCGATCAGCGGCAAGGTCGTCGAGGTCAACTCGGCCCTGTCCGACAAGCCGGAAACCATCAACGAAGATGCCTACGGCGAAGGCTGGATGTTCGTGGTCGAACTGACCAACGCCGAAGAGGTCAACGACCTGCTGGACCCGGACGCGTACGCCGAAGCCCTGGAGAACGACGACCACTGAGTCGTCGCTTTCCGGTTCGGACACGGCCACCTTCGGGTGGCCGTTTTTGTTTTGGCGACCGCGTTGGACTCATGACGGCCGGTTCGCTGCACACCCTCGACGCGGTATCAGCGAGCGGACGAACGGTACCGATCGGCATGCGCAGTTTTGCGCAAATCCGCGTTTCCACCCCGCGTCGGCACGTCCGGATGTGAAAACTTTTCGCCCCCCGTTGCGGCGCCGTTGTGCTGGCGTTGGCGGCGGTGCGGGCGACCACCGGGCACGCACGCGCGATGTCGTACCGCATCTGCGCCTATCTGCGCAGAGTGCTTATTTCAAGTGTTTTTTGTTCAATGTCTGGATCGACGTCATGGCGCACGATGCGCGCGTGCGTCGCTTCAAGGGGCGTTGCAGGCGCAGCAGCGCGGTGGCGCGGACGGTGCCAGGGATGGTGCGGATGTGAAAATTTTTCGCGGGGGTTGTTGACAGTAAAAAAAACCGTGATTAGGTTTCGCCTCAGCAGACCTTGCCTGCCCAACCGAGTGCGCAGAATCAATCGTCCGATGCGAAGCAGCCCCTTCAAGACCACCGCGACCCTGATGACGGTGGACATGGCCCCGCTTCCCCCGGAGAAACGCAAGGCAACTCCCGTTCCAATGCCTGCTCCGCCGATCGAGGCGGGCATTGCCGCATCCGTAACGGCGCGCCTGACGCGCCGGCGGTCCCCGCACGCAGCACCCGCGGGTTTGATCCACCTGGGCGTTTCAACTCCCTATCACTGACGAGGAGCCATCCCATGGCAACCAAGAAAGCTGCGAAGAAGAAGCCCGCCGCCAAGAAAGCGGTGAAGAAGGTCGCGAAGAAGGCCGCTGCCAAGAAGGCAGTGAAGAAGGTCGCGAAGAAGGCAACCGCCAAGAAGGCAGTGAAGAAGGCTGCGAAGAAGGTCGCCCGGAAGACCACTGCGAAGAAGGCAGTGAAGAAGGCGGCAAAGAAGGTAGCCAAGAAGTCCGCTGCCAAGAAGACCGCGAAGAAGGCCGTCAAGAAGGTAGCCAAGAAGGCCACCAAGAAGACTGCCAAGAAGGCAACGGCCCGCAAGCCGGCCAAGAAGGTCGCCAAGAAGGCGGTAAAGAAGACTGCCAAGAAGGCAGTAAAGAAGACCGCCAAGAAGGCAGTGAAGAAGACGGCGAAGAAGGCCACCAAGAAGGCTGCTCCGAAGAAGGCAGCGAAGAAGGTTGCCAAGCGCAAGCCGGCCGCCCGCAAGAAGAAGGCCGCTCCGGTCGCTCTGCCGGCAACCCCGGCGCCGCTGATCTAAGTACTTCCCGATAGCCGCATCCTGAAACCCCCTTCCCCGGCTGCCCAGCGGGGAGGGGGTTTTTTTATGGGCGGTGCCTGTACCCGCAAGGCCTCATGGCGTGGAAGCACGTAGGAGCCGCTCCTTAACGGGGATGCCCGTGCAGGCAACAATGCCTTGGCTCCTCCCCCCTGATGGGGCTTCATCAGCTTCTCCGGCTGAAAGGGGAGTGCCAGCGAGGGGCTCGCGAGCTCAACAGTTCCCGTTGGATGTGAAGCTGCATCAGGCTCATTCATCGGCAGGGCGCAGCCCGTGCTTGAAGGCGTAGTTCTGGATATGCGGGCAGCGACTTCAGCATGCCGGCAAGCGGCTTGCCCTCGGGCGTGAACAGCCCGTAGGCATCAATGCCATGC